>NZ_CP012983.1:0-600000 GCF_001411495.1 Burkholderia cepacia ATCC 25416
GATGCCCTCGTCCTGCTCGAAGCGCGAGCAGGTGTCGACGCATACGCGCTCGCCCGGCCCCAGGTGCGTGAGCCCGACGATCTCGATTTCCTCGAGCTGCAGATCCTCGACCGTGTCGCTGCAGATCGACACGAGCTGCGTGGCCTGCCCGACCTGCGTCGGCGTGAGCAGCACGCCTTCGGGGCCGCGCTGCAGCACGTTCAGCGTCACTTCGGCATCCTCCAGGTCGGCGACGACGGTGATCAGCTCGCCCGCCGCGCGATCGGCGGCCGCCAGCAGGATCTCGAGCGGGATCTTGCTCGGGTCCTGCAGGAAATTCGACGAGCAGCCACGGCGTGGACACCGACAGCTCGCACGCGCGCGTGAGCGTCGCCTCGCCCGTCACTTCGATGAACACGCCGAGCTCGACGCCGTCCGGCACCGCGAAATCGACCGGCAGTCCGTCCTTCACGAGGACGATCTGCACCTGCTCGAGCAGCGCGGCATCGGCCGGATGCCGATCGACGACTGCGACCTTGCACGGCGCTCGGCGGCAGCCGCCGGCCTGCTCCGCATCCTTCACGACGAATGCGGACACGCCGACATGCAGCGCTTCCTCGGTGATCTCGTCCGCGAGCTCGCCGATGTTGCGCAGGTCAATCCAGGAAAGCTTCTTCAAGGCCAATCTCCTTCGAAGGGGATAAAGCAGGTGAATGACAGGGTGAAACTAGCGACTGACGGCAACGGCCGAACGCGACGCGGCGGCCCGCATCCGGCAATCCACCCAGCCGGCACCCGGCTCGTAGCCGGCCAGCCGGACGCCGGGCGCGACATCGGCGAGCCCGACGGCCGTGCCGCCGTCGGTCCGGAACCGCACCGCGCGGTCGCCGCGCAGCACGACACGCGTGCTCGTGCCGGATGCGCTGCGCGTGTGCAACGCGACGAGCGGCGCGGATTCGATCCGCACGCGGCCGACCACGATCGCGCGCGTGTCGCCCGCCGCGCCGACCGTCAGGATCCGCTCGCCCGAACGCAGCAGCGAAAGCTGGCGCGCGCGGTCGCCGCCGCAGAACACGAACGATTCGGCCGAGCCCGCGTCGATGCCGAACACGAGCGGCCGGCCCGGCGGGTGCGCGGCGCCGGCCGCGACGACGAGCAGCATGCTGGTCGCGCTCGCGCCGGCCAGCACGCACTCTTCGCCGTCGAGCTGCGAACAGCCGTCGATCACCGCATGCAGCCCGACGCCGAGCGGCTCGACGCGCTGCACCTCGAATGCCTTCAGCTTCAGCGGCTCGCGCGAGCGCAGCTCGCCGCACGCGGCCAGCACGCCGCGCAACGCGGCCGCATCGCGCGGTGCGAACGCGATGTCGACCGGCGACTGCGCATGCTTGCGCGCGAGGTAAGCCGCGCCGTGCGGATCGGCGAGCGACACGACGATGCGGCACGCGGCGTCGCGGACACCCTCGAGCAGGCGCTCGAGCGGCATCGTGGTCGCGAGCGCGTAGTCGAGCAGGACGAGCGCGTGCCGCGCGATCGCGGCGCGCGCGGCATCGAAATCGGCCGCGCCGTCGATCCTCACGTGAACGCCCGCGAGCGGCGCATGCGCATCGTCGACCAGCGTCGCGACGCCCGCCGTCGAAACGGTCAATAGCGCCGCCGCGCCGGCCGCGCACGTATCGCGACCGGCCTCGGCCACCACGACGCGGCGCGCGCCGGCCCTCGCCGCGTCGGCCGCGACGGCGCCTGCCTGCGCGCCGAGCGCGCGCAGGTCGATCCACGGATAGCGATGCATGGAAACCCTCGATGGTCGAAAAAGACCGGGTACGACGGCCCGGCGCAGCGAATCAGGCGGCCAGGTGCGCGGCGCGCCGCTCGACGCCGTGCACCGCGTCCGACAGGCGGCGGATCAGCGGGGCGGCCTTCGGCGCGGCGAACACGTTGCGGCCGGCCGCGATGCCGAGCGCGCCCGCGTTCATCACCCGCGACGTGAACGCGACGAACTCGTCTTCGGGCAGCTTCGCGCCGCCCGCGACCAGCACCGGCAGCGACGAACCGGCGATGATGTCGGCCATGCTCGCGGCGTCGCCGCTGTACGGCAGCTTGACGATGTCGGCGCCGAGATCCGCCGCGACGTTCGCCGCATGGGCGATCAGTTCGGCCTGCGGACGATCGCCGAGGCCGGGGCCGCGCGGATAGATCATCGCGAGCAGCGGCAGCGACCAGCGCGCGCATTCGGTCGCGATGCGGCTCAGGTCGAGCAGCTGCTGGGATTCCGTTTTCGAGCCGAGATTCACGTGCACGCTGACCGCGTCCGCGCCGCTCGCCAGCGCGTCCTCGACGCTCGCGAACAGCGTCTTCGCGTTCGCGTCCTCCGCGTAGCGCGTGCAACCGTTCAGGTGCACGACGAGCGCGAGATCGCTCAGCACGTCGGGCGCCAGGAAGCGCGCGCGGCCCCGATGCACGACGATCGCGTCGCCGCCGTGCGCGGCGATGTCGCCAACCAGTTGCCGCAACTGCTGCGGATGGGCGATCGGCCCGTCCGCGAGCGAATGATCGAGCGGCACCATCAGACACTTGCCCGACGCGGCACGCACCACCCGCCGCATCCTGAGCGCCTTGCCAGAAACCGATAGAAGAGCGTTCATCCGTGATTCCTCGCCAGAAATGGAAAGGCCGGCCCGTTCGACTTCAGCCTGCCCCCGGGGTGCCCGCTTGCGGGCGGAACTGGAGCGACAACCGAGCAACGCTTGCAGCAAATCTTGCGACGTGTAAGACTTGCATAGACCCAATCATCCTATGATTGGATCATCCTTGCAAGTGCCTTGCGAGCGATCCCGTTTCCCGACCGGGGGACGCATTCGTCGCGGCATCGCTTCCCCTTTGCAGACAACGGCAGCACATCAACCTGTGAGGTGTCTATGAAGTTCGGCGTGTCCTTCCTGCCCGATACCGGCCCGGCCGACCGCCCGGCGGCCGACTATTACGCCCAGGCGCTGAAGCTCAGCGCGCTGTCCGAGCGGCTCGGCTACACGTACGTAAAGATGACCGAGCACTACCTGAAGCCGTACGGCGGCTACAGCCCGTCGCCGCTGATGTTCCTCGCGGCCGTGGCCGCGCAGACGAAGTCGATCCGCCTGATGACGGGCGGCATCCAGGCGTCGTTCCATCATCCGATCCAGCTCGCGGCCGAAGCCGCGCAGCTCGACGCGATCTCGAACGGGCGGCTCGAGCTGGGCTTCGCGCGCGCCTTCCTGCCGTACGAATTCGATGCATTCGGCATCGATCTCGACTCGAGCAAGACGCGCTTCCAGCAGACGATCGACGCGACGGTGCGGCTTCTCGCCGAGGAATCGGCCAGCGAGGACACCCCGTTCTTCCGCTACCGCGACGCGCAATCGCTGCCGCGCCCGACGCAGCAGCCGCGCCCGCCGGTGTGGGTCGCGGCGCTGCTCACGCCGTCCAGCTTCGAGTGGATCGGCGAACGCGGCTTCAACCTGCTGATGGCCGCGCCGCCGCGCAAGGCCGCGCTCGCGAAGACACAGGAGATGGTGGCGCTCTATCGCGACACGTTCGAGCGCCATCACGGCCACACCGGCCGCAAGCCGCAGGTCGCGATCAGCATCCCGCTGATGATCGGCACGTCGGACGCGCATGCGCTGGCACTCGCGGAGCCGCGCCTGCGCCATCACTGGCGCAATTTCGCGGAAGCGGCGAAGTCGTGGGAGCAGGTGCAGTCGCCGGCCTACCAGGGCTACAACGAAGCGATGAAGAACAAGATGGGCGGCATGGACACGGCCGACCTCGACGCAACCGCCGTGCTCGGCACGCCCGACACCGTGCGCCAGCGCATTCGCGCGCTCGAGGCCGACCTCGGCCTCGACGCGATCCTGTGGCACATCGACTACGGCGCGCAGCCGTACGAACTGATGAGCAACAACCTGGAGGTGTTCGCCCGCGACGTGCTGCCGGGACTATGACGCCATGCCGATTCCTTCCGGATCCACCACGGGCTCGCCCATGACACCGTCCCTGTCACTCGACACGATCGTCGTCGGCGCCGGCATCGGCGGCCTCGCCGCCGCGCTCGCGCTGCGGCGCGCCGGCCATCGGGTCACCGTCCTCGAGCAGAGCCGGGCGTTTCGGGAAGTCGGCGCCGGGCTGCAGGTCGTGCCGAACGCGACGCGCGCGCTGCGTACGCTCGGCGTGCTCGACCGGCAGCGGCTGGCCGCCGTCGCCCCGATCGCGACGATCCGCCGCCGCTGGCAGGACGGCAGCCTGCTCGGTTCCTTCCCGCTCGGCGACGATGTCGAAGCCGAGTTCAACGCGCCGTACTGGAACGCGCATCGCGCCGACCTGCATGCCGCGCTGCTCGATGCCGTGCGCGACCCGTACACGGCCGGCCCGCCGGTCCCCGTCCTCGGCGGCATCGCGGTGCGCGGCCTCGACGCATACGGGCCGGACGGCGCGACGCTCGTCGATGCGGCGGGCACGCGCTGGCGCGCGGATCTCGTCGTCGCGGCCGACGGCATTCATTCGACGCTGCGCCACGCGCTGCTCGGCGACGACGCGCCGCACTACAGCGGCGACGACGCGTATCGCGCACTGATCGACGCCGATGCGATCGACCCGCGCTCGCCCGTGTTCGAGATCGTCCGGGAACCGCAGGTGACGATCTGGCTCGGGCCCGGCCGGCACGCGATCCATTACTGGGTGCGCGACCGCCGGCTGCTGAACCTCGTCGTGATCGTGCCGGGCGACGGCAGCACGCGCGAATCGTGGAGCAGCAAGGGCGACCGCGCGACGCTCGAGGCCGAGCTCGCCGGCTGGGATCCGCGCCTCGTCGGGCTGATCCGCTGCGCGTCGGACCTGAGCCGCTGGTCGCTGCACGACCGGCAGCCGCTCACGCGCTGGGTGTGGGACAGCGTGTGCCTGCTCGGCGACGCATGCCACCCGATGCTGCCGTACCAGTCGCAAGGCGCCGCGCAGGCGCTCGAGGACGCGGTCGTGCTCGGCCGGTGCGTGACCGGGCTCGCGTCGAAGGACGCGCTCGGCGCCGCGCTGGTCGAATACCAGCGCCTGCGGATCGACCGCAGCGCGCGGATCCAGCTTGCATCGGCCGGCAACGGCGGCGTGTTCCACCTGCCCGACGGCCCCGAACAGCAGGCGCGCGACGCCGAGCTCAAGTCGCGCCGCGCCGACTTCAAGTCCTATCACTGGACCTGGGCCGACGCGTACCAGCTTTGACGCCCGCCCCGGTGCCGCGCGGCGCGACCCGCGCGGCACCGGGGCTCCTCGCGACAGGACCGCATCATGACGAACACCGTGGACATTGCGCAGCAACTGAAACAGGCGATGCGCGGCGTGGCCGCCACCGTCACGATCGTGACGACCGGCGGCGACGGCGCCGCCGCCGCACCGTGCGCGCTGACCGCCAGCTCGTTCACGTCGGTCGCGCTCGATCCGCCGACCGTGCTGGTGTGCATCAACCGGCGCGCGAGCATTCACGCGTCGATCACCGGCCGCCGGCGCTTCTGCGTGAACGCGCTGCGAAGCTGCCACGTGCCGCTCGCGCTCGCGTGCAGCACGACGGGCTCCGACGCGCGTTTCGCGCACGACGCATGGCGTACCGACGCGGCAACAGGTCTGCCCTATCTCGAGAACGCGCAGACATCGTTCTTCTGCGACACGCTCGAACAGGTCGAGGTCGGCTCGCATTCGATTCTGGTCGGGCGGGTCACGCGCGTCGCGATGTCCGCCGACGTGAACCCGCTGATGTACGTGAACGGCGCGTTCGCCGCCGTCCGCTCGCTGCCGTCCGATGCCGGCGGCGGGTAACGGGCGCACGTGCCGTTGTTTCGAGCATTCGTTCGCGGGGTTCGCACCGGGCCCGTTTGCTCGAGGCAACACGCCCCCCACCGATGCGTGCGTCACGCGTGATGCCGCACGCAATCGTTGCGTGCGCTGCAGTCACGCTGCGCGCGCACATCACGCACTACCATTGCGCCGCATGCACGCGATGAAACGGAGAAGCCGATGGCACCCGACCTGAACCTGCTGATTTCGCTCGATGCGCTGCTCGAAGAGGGCAGCGTCGTCGGCGCCGCACGCCGCATGAACCTCAGCCCGCCCGCGATGAGCCGCACGCTCGCGCGCATCCGCGAAACGGTCGGCGACCCGATCTTCGTGCAGGCCGGCCGCAAGATGGTGCCGACGCCGCGTGCGCTCGAACTGCGCGGCGTCGTCCGCGAAACCGTGGAGCGCGCATCGCAGTTGCTCGCGCCGTCCGCGGAAATCGATCTCGGCACCCTCGACAAGCAGTTCAACGTGCGTGCGAACGACGTCTTCGTCGGCCTGCACAGCAGCCGGCTGCTCGAGGAGATGGCGCGCGGGATGCCGCGCGCGATGCTGCGCTTCATGCCCGAGGAAGACGACATCGACGACGACGCATTGCGCAGCGGCCGCATCGACCTCTTCATCAGCGCGTCGCGCCGCCTGGGGCCGGAGATTCGCGTGCAGCCGCTGTTCACGACGACCTTCGTCGGCCTCGCTCGCCACGACCACCCGATCTTCGACGACGACATCACGCCCGAGCGCTTCGCGCGCTGGCCGCATATCGGCGTCTCGCGGCGCGGCAAGTCGGCGGGGCCGATCGACGACGCGCTCGCCGCACGCGGGCTCGCGCGCCACGTGCTGCTCGTCGTGCCGACGCCGTATGCGGCGATCTTCGCGCTGCAGGCGTCGGACCTGATCCTGCCGCTGCCCGAGCATCTCGCGCGCGGCGCGGTGCGGGCCGGGCTCGGCGTGCGCACGTTCGAACTGCCGGTGCCGCTCGAAACCGTGCTGATCACGCAGGCGTGGCATCCGCGCTTCCAGAGCGACCCTGCGCACCAGTGGTTGCGGCGTGTCGTGCGCGGGCTGTGCACCGGCCAGCCGGCGCTGCGTGCGGCGCATGCATGACGGATGCGTTGCACGCACTCGTCGAGTGCAAAGACGTCACTGTTCGGCATGCATGGCGCGACCGTAGACTGGCTTCGTCCTTTCTCATGGAGCGACTGCAGTGCATGACGCAGCAGATCAGACGCGCGCCGTCGCGGCGCCGCCCCGCCGCCTGACTCGCGCGGCCGCGGCGCTGATCGCGCGCATCGACATCTTCACGCCGCGCGGCGCGTATGTCGCGCGCTCGGTCATCGCCGCCGCGCTCGCGCTCGGCGTCGCGTACCTGCTCGAACTGGAAACGCCGTATTCGGCCGCGTCGACGGTGCTGCTCGTGATCAATCCCGTCCAGGGCGCGGTGATCGGCAAGGGCGTGTGGCGCGTGGTCGGCACGATCGCGGGGATGGTCGTCGCGTTCGTGCTGATGGGCTGCTTCGCGCAGCAGCCGCTGCTGTTCATCCTCGGCTTCGCGTTCTGGCTCGGCGTCTGCGTCGCGGGCATGACGCTGCTGCGGCACTTCCGCGCGTCGGGCACCGTCGTGGCCGGCTACACGATCGGCCTGGCGACCTACGGCGCGATGCAACATCCCGAGCTGACCTTCGAACACGTGATCGGGCGCGGCTCGACGGTCGCGATCGGCGTGCTGTGCCTGAGCCTCGTGTCGATGCTGCTCGGCACGCGCGACGTGCACGCGAAACTCGACGCGCTGGTGACGCGCGTCACCGCCGACGTCGCGCGGGTCATCGCCGCGCAGCGCAACGGCCTCGCGGCGGCACCGGCCGACGACAAGCGGCACGCGCTGTTCGCCGGCATCTACGGCATCGACGATCTGCTCGCGCTCGGCAAGGCCGAATCGGAGGATCTCGCGCAACGCGCGGCCGCCGTGCGGCACGGGATGGCATCGCTGTTCGGCGCGCTCGCGGGCGGCATGCCGCCGCTGCCGGCCGACAGCCCCGGCGCGCGCGCGGTCGCATCGCTTCAGCCGCGTCTCGCGGCCGCGTGGCAGGCCGCCGCCGACGCATTGGGCGACGGCCCCGGCGGCGCGACGCACGCGCATGCGCTGCTCGGCGACGCGCGCGAACGCCTGCGCGACGCCCTCGACGGCATCGCGCTCGGCGATCCGCGCGACGATGCGGCGTTGCTGATCGCCGGCGAGCGGCTGATCGAACAGATCGACGACTACCGCGCGGCGCTCGACGGGCTCGTCGAATTGCAGCGCCCGCGCCCGGGCTACCGGCCCGCGCGGGTGCGCTTTCACCGCGACACGGGCGCGGCCCTGCGCAACGGCGTGCGCGCCGCGTGCGCGATCGTGATCTCGGGCGCATTCTGGCTCGCGACCGGCTGGAACCAGGGCGACATGATGCTGCTCGTCGTCGCGCCGTACTGCGCGCTGCTCGCGACCGCCGGCAACCCGGCCGCCGGCGCGCAGGCGTTCATCAAGGGCACGGTGCTCGCCGTGCCGGCCGCGTTCGTGTGCGCGTTCGGCATCCTGCCGCGCATCGAAGGCTTTCCGCTGCTCGTCGTCGCGCTCGCGCTGTTCTGGATGCCCGGCATCTACGCGACGAGCGTGCCGAAGACCGCGCTCGCGGGGCTCGCCTATCTCGTCGCGTTCAACACGCTGACCGGCGCGACCAATCCGTTCCGCCCCGACGTCGCGCTGTTCCTGAACCAGTCGGTCGCGTGGGTGCTCGCCACGTTCCTCACGCTGCTCACGTTCCGGTTGATCCTGCCGGGCAACCTGGCCACCGACGCCACGCGGCTGCGCCGCACGATCCGCGACGACACGCTCGCGCTCGTGGCCGGCCGGCGCGTCACGGCGGCGGGCTGGCAGCAGCGCCAGCAGCACCGCATCGCGCAGCTCGGCGCGCTGCTCGCCGGCCAGCCGGTCGCGATGACGCAGGCGAGCATCGAGGCGCTCGCGGCGCTGCACGTCGGCAAGGAGCTGCTGCGGATCCGCCGCGGCGCCGCGCGCGACGGCTTGCCCGACCCCGCGCGACGATGCGTGCGGGCGGGGCTCGCGGGCCTCGCGCGGCACGCGGCCGCCCCGCCGCGCGCGGCCCGGCATGCACGGCGCGCCGCGCACGCGCTGGCCGGCCTCGCCGCCGCGCAGCCGGGCACCACCGAACTGAAGTGGCTGATGGCCGCGTTCGCCGACGTCTACGTGCTGCTGCACACGTACGCCGCCTATTTCACCGCCGTTCCGGAGCGCGCCCGCGATGCTCAGTGAATTCCCGCTGGCCGGCATCTACCTGCCGCCCTTTTTCGTCTATGCGTGCGCGACCGTGCCGCTCTATCTGGCCGTGCGCGCGCTGCTCGCAAGGCTCGGCGTGCTGCGCCGCGTGTGGCATCCGGCGCTGTTCGAGTTCGCGATTTCGCTCGTGCTGGTCGCCACGCTGATCCTCTATTTCTAGCCTCCCGTCGGAACGTATCGCGTCATGTCGCTCAAACCCCTCACCCGCTCCCTGCTGACGCTCGCCACCGTGGCCGTGGCGATCGTGCTGGTCGCCGCGCTCTGGCATGCATACGTCCTCGCGCCGTGGACGCGCGACGCGCGTGTCAGCGCGCACGTCGTGCGGATCGCGCCCGAAGTGTCGGGCACCGTCGTCGAAGTCGCGGTGGTCGACAACCAGCGCGTCGCGAAAGGCGACGTGCTGTACCGGATCGATCCGCAGCGCTTCGCGCTGGCGGTGGAACAGGCCGAGGCGCAGGTCGCCGCGACCGCCGAGTCGATGCGCCAGAAGCGCGACGAAGCGCAGCGGCGCACCGGCCTCGACGATCTCGTGCCGCGGGAGGACATCCAGCGCTCGAGCCGCGCGGTGGCGATCGCGCAGGCCGAGCACCGCAAGGCGCTGGCCGCGCTCGACGTCGCGAAGCTCGACCTCGAACGCACGACGCTGCGCTCGCCGGTCGACGGTTACGTGACGCAGCTGCGCCTGCGTCACGGCGACTACGCGGTCGAAGGCAAGCCCGGCATCTCGGTGCTCGACGCGCACAGCTTCTGGATCACCGGCTATTTCGAGGAGACCAAGCTGCGCCGCGTCGCGACGGGTGCACCCGCGACGATCCGGCTGATGGGCTTCGATCCGCTGCTGAGCGGGCACGTGACGAGCATCGGCCGCGGCATCGCCGACGAAAACGGCACGCTCGACGAACTCGGCCTGCCGGCCGTCAACCCGACCTTCAGCTGGGTGCGGCTCGCGCAGCGCATTCCGGTGCGCATCGAGATCGACCGGGTGCCGGCCGGCGTGCTGCTGGCGGCCGGCATGACGTGCAGCGTCGAAGTCGGCGAACGCGGGCGCGAGCGCACGCCGCGCGGCCGGCTCGCGTCGTGGCTGCACGCGTGGATGTGACGGAGGCGACGATGCGATGCCCGTTCCCTCCGGTGCGCGCGACGTGCCGCGTGCGCGCCTTCGTCGCGGCCTGCGCGTGCGCGCTCGCCGCGTGCACGACGGTCGGCCCCGATTACGTGGCGCCGCAGCCCGCGCACCCGCCCGGCTGGAGCGCGCCGCGCGACACGGTGACGGCCGACCCCGCGCAGTTGCAGGACTGGTGGCGCGCGTTCGGCGATGCGCAGCTCGATGCGCTGGTCGAGCAGGCGATCGCGCACAACCAGGATCTCGCGATCGCGCGCCAGCGCTTGCTGCAGGCGCGCGCCGAACGCGACCAGATCGCGAGCCGACTCGGCCCGACCGTCACCGCGGGCGGGAACGCCGATGCGCTGCGCTCGTCGCGCGCGCTCGAATGGCCGCCCGGGATCGGCCAGTCGCGCACCTACCGGCTCGGCTTCGATGCGTCGTGGGAACTCGACCTGTTCGGCGGCACGCGACGCGCGGTCGAATCCGCCGATGCGCAGATCGACGCGCTCGACGACGATCGCCACGCGATCCTCGTGAGCCTGCTGGCCGAGCTTGCATCCGATTACGCGGAACTGCGCGCGACCCAGGAGCGGCTGCGGATCGCAACGGACAACGTCGCGAGCCTCGACGCCACGCGGCAGCTGACCGAGCGCTCGAACCGGCGCGGCCTCGGCACGTCGTTCGCGGTCGCGCAGGCGCGTGCCGAACTGCAGCTCGCGCAGGCGGCGGTGCCGCCGCTGCAACAGGACGTCGCGCGCCTCGCCCACGCGATCGGCGTGCTCGTCGGCGGTTTTCCGGAAACGCTGCGCGACTCGCTGAGCGCGCCCGGCGCGACCCTGCCGGTCGCGCCAGCGCTGCCCGTCACGCTGCCGTCGGACGTGATCCGCGAGCGCCCCGACATTCGCGCCGCCGAACGGCGGCTGGCCGCCGCGACCGCCCAGATCGGCGTCGCGCGCGCCGAGCAGTTTCCGCATTTCGCGATTCCGCTGAGCCTCGGCACGACGGCGAGCCTCGTGCAGGACCTGTTCTCGGGCGCGAGCGTCGCATGGTCGGTCGCGCTCGACGGCACGCAGACGCTGTACGACGGCGGCCGCGCGAAAGCCGGCGTCGACGCCGCGCGCGCGGCCGCCGAGGCGGCCCGGCTCGCCTACGAGCAGCGCATCCGCGGCGCGTTTCGCGATGTCGAGGACGCGCTGGTGGCGATCGGCGCCGCGCGCGACCAGCAAGCCATGCTCGCCGCGGCAGTCGACAGCAGCCAGGATGCGCAGTCGCGCGCGACGCGGCTGTATCGCAACGGCCTCGGCGAATACCTGTCGGTGCTCACGGCGCAGCGCGCGACGTACCGCGCCCGCGATGCGCTCGCGCTCAGCCGGCTCGCCCAGGTGCAGGGCGCGATCGCGCTCTACAAGTCGCTCGGCGTCGGCTGGCGCGCCGCGCCGCCGGTCGCGCAGGCCGCCGCGGCGCAAGCGAGCGCGCATTGAATGCCCACGCACGGCCACCCGACGCTTCGGCGTCGCTCATCCAACGGAGAACCCTCGATGTCCGCTCTCAATCCGAATGATTTCGCGTTACACGACATCCATCTCTTTCCGGTCTGCGTGTTTCGCCCCGAACACGCGACACCGGGCTACGCACCGCGCTGGGAAGGCGAGATCGACACGCTGATGCGCCACGGCGAACCGTTCGTGATCGTCTACGTCGAGCTCGACACCGACGAGAGCCACGACGACCGCAAGCATCGCGCGGTCTGGCTCAAGCAGAACAAGGTCGAGCTGGGCGCCGTCTGCAAGGCGCTCGTCAGCGTCGAACCCGATCCCGACCGGCGCGCGGAAGTGGCCGCGCAGGGCGAGGTCGCCGTCAAGGCATTCGGGATTCCGCATCACGCGGTGGCGTCGTTCGGGCAGGCCGTCTCGCTCGCCGCCCGGCTCACGCGGCAGCATTCGGGCAACGACGCGCTGCAAACCGGACAACAGGCATGACGGGGCCGGCACGCCGGGCCACGTCGAATCCGCCACCGACACGAGGGCCGGCATGCGCTATCCCGCCCTGACGATCACGAGCTCGCACACGCTGGCGTCATGTCCGTCGCGGCTGCCCGATCCGGGCGAGATCCTGTTGTGGCGACTGCGCGGCGAATGGCAGCTCATCACCAGCGAGCAAGGCCATCTCTGCCTGTCGAAGACGGAACTGCGGCGTGCCAGGATGCATCCGAACCGCGCGCACGGCCGCCGCTTCGCGATCGGCCGGTCGGCGCTGCGCGCGATCCTGGGGACGCTGGCCGGCCGCGCCGCCGACGAGCTCACGCTGATCGAGCGCGAGGCCGACCATATCGCGATCGCGGGCTGCGACTCGCTGGACGGGCTCGACATCGTGGTCGGCCACGCCGGCATCTGGATCGTGATCGCGATCGCCCGTGGCCCGATCGGGCTGGGCATGGCGCAAGCCGGCACGTACGCCGGTCCGGCATCGCGCGACCAGCTTCGGCTGGACAGCCTCTCGAATGCATGCGGAAGCGGACACGGCGCGACGCTCGCGTCGCTGGCGCCGTTTGCGGGACCTTTCCGCGAGGTCGATACGCCGCATGCGGGCCGCTGGCGCCTGCTCGACATCCCGCTCCCCGGCCTGGTCTGCGCGGCAACCGTTGCCGCGCGCCAGATGGACAAGATCCATGCGGTGGGCTGGCGCGGCGAACGCAAGGACTGGCTGGCCGACCGCGATCGCCACCTGCGGGCCGCGACGTCGAGCGGCACAGCGGCCTGCATCGCGGCCGAGACCGGATAAACCGGCGCAGCAATCCTCGCGGCGCATGCTTGCGCGCCGGCCGCTGTCGGCATCGATGATGGGATGCCGTTCATGGGAACGCGCGAAGGTTCCCGGTTATGGGAGCACGCGCTCCGGATGTAAAGCGCCGACACCGCCGCCGCATCGCCGTTCCGCGATTCTTTCGCCGCCTCCATCAAACCTCCATCTTTCCGCACAAAAAACTCCATCGGGCACACGCACACTGCGAACCGAAAATGCGGGCCATCGGGTGCCTGCGTCCCATGGAGTCCACATGAAGAATCAGAAACGAGCCTGCTACGGCGCCGTGTGCGCGCTGGTGGCAGCGATGCTGGCGGGCTGCGGGCCCTCCGAACAGCAGGCCGCCGCGCCGGCCATCCCGGTTGCGGCAATGACGCTCGCGGCCGCGCCCCTCGACCTGACCGAAGACCTGCCCGGCCGCGTCGCGGCGCACCGGATCGCCGAGATCCGGCCGCAGGTCAGCGGCATCGTGCAGCGACGGCTGTTCGAACAGGGCTCGGAAGTGCGCGCGGGCGAGCCGCTGTTCCAGATCAACCCGGCGCCGTTCAAGGCCGACATGGACACGGCCGCAGCGGCCCTGCAACGTGCGCAAGCCGCGCTAGAACGGGCCAAGGTGCAGACCACCCGCCTCAAGCCGCTGGTGGAAGCCGACGCGATCAGCCGGCAGGTCTACGACGACTCGGTGTCGCAACGCGACCAGGCTGCCGCCGACGTCGCGCAGGCCCGCGCGACGCTCGCGCGCCGCCAGCTCGACCTGAAATTCGCGACCGTCGAGGCGCCGATCACGGGCCGCATCGACCAGGCTCTCGTGACCGAGGGTGCACTCGTCGCGAGCAGCGACAGCCAGCCGATGGCACGCATCCAGCAGATCGACCAGGTTTATGTGGACGTCCGCCAGCCGGCCGCGTCGCTCGATTCGCTGCGCGGCGCGCTCGCCGGGCAGCCGGACACCGCGGGCAACGGCCTGCCGGTCGACGTGCTGCGCGACGACGACTCGCGCTACGACGTGAAGGGCCGCATGCTGTTCTCGGGCGTCAACGTCGATCCGGGTACCGGTGACGTGCTGCTGCGCGTGCTGGTCGACAACCCGAAGCGCGAGCTGCTGCCGGGCATGTACGTGCGTGCCCGCATCCCGCGCGCGCACTACGCCGACGCGCTGACCGTGCCGCAACAGGCGATCGTCCGCGCCGGCGGCAAACCGCAGGTCTGGGTGATCGACGCGAAGAACCAGGCACACCTGAAGGCCGTCGAGGTGGGCGAGCTGACGAACCGCAGCTATCGGATCAAGTCGGGGCTGCAGGCGGGCCAGAAGATCGCCATCGAAGGCATGGAGCGCCTGAGCGATGGTGCGCCCGTGACGGCGACCGCCTGGAAGGCGCCTGAAGCGGTCAAGACCGCTTCGTCGCACTGAGTCACGGGGAGCATCCAGTCATGTCCCAATTCTTCATCCGGCGCCCGGTCTTCGCGTGGGTGATCGCCCTCTTCATCATCCTGCTGGGCCTGATCGCCATCCCCGAACTGCCGGTTGCGCGCTATCCGTCGGTCGCGCCGCCGACCGTCACCATTACCGCCACCTACCCGGGCGCCACGCCGCAGACGATGACCGACAGCGTGCTGAGCCTCATCGAGCGCGAGCTGTCCGGCGTCCGCAACCTGCTGTACTTCGAATCGGCGTCGGATACGTCCGGCCAGGCGAAGATCACCGCGACCTTCAAGCCCGGCACCGATTCGGCGATGGCGCAGGTCGAGGTGCAGAACAAGCTCAAGTCGGTCGAGCCGCGCCTGCCGCCCGTCGTGCGGCAAAACGGCGTGATCGTCGAGTCTGCCTCCACCGGCTTCCTGTTGTTCGTCGGCCTGAAGTCGGACAGCGGCCGCTACGACGAAAACGCGCTGGCCGACTACATGGCGCGCAACGTCGTCGAGGACCTGCGCCGTGTCGAAGGCGTCGGCAAGGTGCAGCTGTTCGGCTCCGAACAGGCGATGCGCATCTGGGTCGATCCGCAGAAGCTGATCACCTACGGCCTGTCGATGAACGACCTGACGACGGCCGTCGCCCAGCAGAACGTGCAGATCGCCCCGGGCAGCCTCGGTGCGGCACCCGCGCTGCCGGGCCAGCGCGTGACGGTACCGCTCACCGCGCAAGGCCAGCTCACGTCGCCCGAGCAGTTCGCGAAGATCGTGCTGCGCGCGAACGCGAACGGCTCGAAGGTCGTGCTCGGCGACGTCGCGCGGGTCGAACTCGGCCCGCAGTCGTTCACCTTCGTCAACAGCGAGAACGGCAAACCCGCGACCTTCGCCGGCGTGCAGCTGGCGCCGGGCGCCAACGCGGTGAAGACCGCCGAGGCCGTGCGCGAGCAACTGGACATGATCGCCAAGACGATGCCGTCCGGCATGACCTACTCGATCCCGTTCGATACCGCGCCGTTCGTGAAGATCTCGATCGAGAAGGTGATTCACACGCTGATCGAAGCGATGGTGCTCGTGTTCCTGGTGATGTACCTGTTCCTGCAGAACGTGCGCTACACGCTGATCCCGGCGATCGTCGCGCCGGTGGCGATGCTCGGCACCTTCACGGTCATGCTGATGACGGGCTTCTCGATCAACGTGCTGACGATGTTCGGCATGGTGCTCGCGATCGGCATCATCGTCGACGATGCGATCGTCGTCGTGGAGAACGTCGAACGCCTGATGGTGGAAGAAGGCCTGTCGCCGAAGGACGCGACGATCAAGGCGATGAAGGAAATCACCGGCGCGATCATCGGCATCACGCTGGTGCTGACGGCCGTGTTCCTGCCGATGGCGATGTCGAGCGGTTCGGTCGGCGTGATCTATCAGCAGTTCACGATGTCGATGGCCGTGTCGATCATGTTCTCGGCCCTGCTCGCGCTGACGCTGACGCCGGCCCTGTGCGCGACGATGCTCAAGCCGGTCGAGCATGGCCACCACGAGAAGCGCGGCTTCTTCGGCTGGTTCAACCGCCGCTTCGACCGCATGACGAGCTGGTACGAAACGCGCGTCGGCAAGCTGGTCGGCCGCACGGGCCGCGTGATGCTGCTGTTCGTCGCGATCTCCACCGCGCTGGTGTTCGGCTTCCGCATGCTGCCGTCGTCGTTCCTGCCCGAGGAAGACCAGGGCTACTTCATGACCGGCTTCCTGCTCCCGTCGGATTCGACCGTCGAGCGCACGGGCGACGTGGTCAAGACCCTCGAGAAGCATCTCGCGTCGCGTCCGGGCATCGAGTCGAGCATCTCCATCATCGGCTACGGCTTCTCGGGCCTCGGCTCCAACGCGGCGCTGAACTACGCGGTGCTCAAGGACTGGGACAAGCGCGACGGGGCAAACGCAATGGACGAAGCGATGCGCGCGCAGGCCGCGATGGGCGGCGTGACGGAAGGCACGGTCATGAGCCTGTTGCCGCCGGCGATCGACGGGCTGGGCACCAGCTCGGGCTTCACGATGCGCCTGCAGGATCGCGCGAACCAGGGCTACGCGGCACTCAAGGCGGCTGAAGCCAAGCTGCTCGAACTGGCCGCGCAAAGCAAGGTGGTGACCGGCGTCTATCCGGACAGCCTGCCGGCCGGCACGAGCGTGAAGCTGGACATCGACCGCGACAAGGCCGAAGCGCTCGGCGTGTCGTTCACGACCATCAGCGACACGCTGTCGGCCGCGATGGGTTCGACCTACGTGAACGACTTCCCGAACGCGGGCCGCATGCAGCAGGTGATCATCCAGGCGGATGCGCCGGCCCGCATGCAGATCGAGAACGTGATGAAGCTCTACGTGCGCAACGCGACCGGCGGCATGGTGCCGCTGTCCGAAGTGGTGCGTCCGGTCTGGTCGGAAACCCCGCTGCAGCTGGTGCGCTTCCAGGGTTACCCGTCCGCACGGATCTCCGGCGGCTCGGCCCCCGGCTACTCCAGCGGCGCGGCGATGGCCGAGATGGAGCATCTGGCCGCGCAGTTGCCGCCGGGCTTCACGGTCGCGTGGACCGGCCAGTCGCTGCAGGAGCGTGAGTCGGCTTCGCAGGCGCCGATGCTGATGGCGCTGTCGATGGTCGTCGTGTTCCTGGTGCTCGCGGCGCTCTACGAGAGCTGGGCGATTCCGCTGTCGGTGATGCTGGTGGTGCCGCTCGGCCTGATCGGCGCGCTCGCCGCGGTGATGTTGCGCGGGATGCCGAACGACGTGTTCTTCAAGGTCGGGATGATCACCGTGATCGGCCTGTCGGCGAAGAACGCGATCCTGATCGTGGAAGTCGCGAAGCAGTTGCGCGAGGAAGGCATGGGGCTGATCGAGTCGGCCGTGCAGGCATCCAAGCTGCGGCTGCGCCCGATCCTGATGACCTCGCTCGCGTTCGGCCTCGGCGTCGTGCCACTGATGATCGCGACCGGCGCCAGCGCCGAGACGCAGCACGCGATCGGCACCGGCGTGTTCGGCGGCATGGTGACCGCCACCGTGCTGGCCATTTTCTTCGTTCCGGTCTTCTTCGTGTTCGTGATGAGCATCCAGGAACGCATCTCGGCATGGCGCGCATCCGGCAAGAAGCCCGCCACCGTGACCCACGAACAAGAAGGTTGATGCCATGCGATTGCTCATTCTTACCGCGGCCGTGTCCGCCGCCCTCGCGCTGTCGGCATGCTCGATGGCCCCGACGCTGGTCAGGCCCGCGATGCCGGTGCCGACCGCCTACACGACCGCTGCCGCGGCCGACCAGCACGCGAACGCGGCCGATCTCGGCTGGCGCACGATGTTCGGCGACCGCCGCCTGCAGCGCCTGATCGAGCTCGCGCTCGACAACAACCGCGACCTGCGCCTGGCCGCGCTGAACGTGCAGGCCGCCGAAGCGCAGTACGGCATCCAGCGTTCCGCGCGCCTGCCGTCGATCGGCGCTGGCGCGAGCTTCACGCGCCAGCGCACGCCGGCCGACTCGCAATCGAACCCGCCGATCTTCGAGACGACGCAGAACCAGTACGGCGTGAACGTCGGCGTCAGCGCGTTCGAGATCGACCTGTTCGGTCGCGTGAAGTCGCTGTCCGATGCGGCGTTCGCGCGTTACCTCGCGACCGACCACGGCCGCCGCGCGGTGCAGATCGCGCTCGTCGGCTCCGTGGCCAACGCGTATTTCGCGGAGCGTCTCGCGCAGGAACAGCGCGCGTTGTCCGAGCGCACGCTGAACGACTGGCGCCAGTCGCTCGACCTCGCACGCCGGCTCAAGCTCGCGGATCAGGCGAGCGGCGTCGACATCGCGCAGGCCGAAGGCCAGGTCGCGAGCGCCAGCGCCGATCTCGAAGCGCGCTCGCGCGCCGTCGAGCAGGCAGGCAACGCGCTGCGGCTGCTGGTCGGCACCGACCTGCCGAAGAACCTGCCCGACCCGCTGTCGCTGGAACGCCAGCCGGTGATGACGCAACTGCCGGCCGGCCTGCCGTCGGAATTGCTGTACCGCCGGCCGGACATCCAGCAGGCCGAGCAGAACCTCGTCGCCGCCAACGCCGACATCGGCGCGGCGCGCGCGGCGTTCTTCCCGCGCCTGTCGCTGACGTCGTCGATCGGTTTCCTGAGCCCGGGGCTGGGCAGCCTGTTCGCCGGCGGCCAGAACGTGTGGAGCTTCGCACCGCAGGTCACGTTGCCGATCTTCCAGGGCGGCCGGCTGCGTTCCGAACTGAATCTCGCGGAAGTGCGCAAGTCCAGCGCGGTCGTCGAATACGAACGCGCGATCCAGACCGCGTTCCGCGAAGTGGCCGACGGCCTCGCCGGGCGCGAGACGTTCAGCCGCCAGATCGACGCGCAGGCCAGGGTCGTCAAGAGCGCCGAGCGCCGTACCGATCTCGTGAACCTGCGCTATCGCGCCGGCATCGAGGATCGGCTGGAACTGCTCGACTCGCAGCGCCAGCTGTATGCCGCGCGCCAGGCCCTGCTGGATCTGCGCAACGCCGAACTGGGCAACGCGGTCGCGCTCTACAAGGCGCTCGGTGGCGGCCTGGTCGACACCGATGTGCCTCCCGCCAACAACGTGGCGAACAACTGAGCAACGCGTCGTCGCCGATCCGTTCGCGACGACCGAACGCACGGTGAAGTCCGGCGGCGCACGTGCCGCGCCGCCGGCCCGCCTGCAGGTCACGTTCACTTTCAGTGATACCGATGAACCCTCTGATACTCATTGCCGAAGACGATCCGGAGATCGCCGACATACTCGATGCCTACCTGGCTCACGACGGCTTTCGCACCTATCGCGTCGGTCACGGCCAGGCCGTGCTCGACGTGCAGCGCGTGCTGAAACCCGACCTGATCCTGCTCGACGTCAGGATGCCGAACAAGGACGGCTGGGAAGTCCTGGTCGAACTGCGCCGCCGCGGCGACACGCCGATCGTCATCATCACGGCGCTCGACCGCGAAATCGATCGCTTGCAGGGCCTGCGCTTCGGCGCGGACGACTACATCACGAAGCCGTTCAACCCGGCCGAGGTGGTCGCGCGCATCCGGGCGATCCTGCGCCGTCTGGAAACCGCCGCCGCGGGACGCTTCATCAAGGTCGGCAACCTCGAAATCGATACGCAAAGCTATCTGACCACGGTCCGCACGGACAGCGGGGAAACCAGCATCGCGCTGACGCTGACCGAATTCCGGCTGCTTGCCCACCTGGCCGGCTCGCCGAACCGCGTGTTCACGCGCAGCGAACTGATCGACGCCTGCCTCGCCGACGTCGATGCGCTGGAACGCACCGTCGACAGCCATATCAGCCGGTTGCGCAAGAAGCTCGAATGCGCGGGTGCGTCCGGGATGCCGGAGGTGATGCGCGGCGTCGGCTATCGGCTGCGAAGCAGCCAGTGAGCACGCATCATCGATCGAGGCTGCGTGTCGCGCGAATCGTCGGGCTCCTGACGGTTGCTGTCGTGCTGACGGTCGCGACCGGATGGTTCGTCGTCTACGGCCTGATCCTCGTCGTTTCGTCTCCCGCGACCGACAACCCGATCGCGCTCGTGATCCGGGAGACGCCGAGCTATCCGGTGCTCGCCGCCGTGCTGCTGGCCGGGCTGGTCGCGACGGTCGTCGACCTCGTCAAGCTGGCGCGCAGGACGCGTTCGTAACCCGCCGCGCCGCATTCGCCGCCCTCGTGAAACGACCTCGCCTGAACCTCCGCTACGCGCAGCAGATCGGGTTGCGTCATGCACGTCTCGACGAGCATGCGGGGGCAACGGCTTCGCGTCGTTCGTCGCGCCCGCTTCGATGGCGGACATCGTGCCCGGCGCTGCTGCCCATTCGATTCGTCGAAAGGCCGGCGAATGATGGCGCTCCCGTCGAACCCCGGCTCGCCGTTGCCGTAACGGATCGTACGCGCGCGGAAAGCCGCCCCGGCAAGGCCGCGCGGCGGCCTGCGCGTTTCGATAGCGGCTCCATCGTTTCTCCATCGAACCGCACAACAACGTCCATCGACGCCACACACACTGCGAAGCAAGTCATCGAATCCGCATGCGCGAGCCACCCGAACACATGGACACGTTTCCGACCCTGATCGCCTGCGAGCATTGCGACAGCGTCTACCGACGCCGCGCGCTGGCGCCTCACGAGGTCGCGCGTTGCGAACGGTGTTCCGCGGTGCTGTTTCGATCGAGCTGGCTCGATATCGACCGGTGGCTCGCGCTGGCGGTCGCGGCCGGCGTGGTCTTCACGATCGCCAACCTCTGCCCGATCATGCGGATCGGCGTGCAGGGGCTGCACAGCGAAGCCACGCTGTGGCAATCCGCGCTCGCGCTGGCCCACGGCTTCGCCGCGCCGATCGCGATTCCGACGGCCTTCGCCATCGTCGTGGTGCCGTTCCTGCAGATCGCGACGCTGATCTGGTTGCTGGCCTTTGCCCGTGTGGGGCGTCGCGCGCCCGCGTTCGGCCCGCTGATGCGGCTGCTCGTCGCGCTGCGGCCATGGAGCATGATCGAGGTCGGATTGCTCGGCATCCTCATCGCGATCATCAAGCTGTCCAGCCTCATGCAGATCATTCCCGGCGCCGGCCTGTGGGCCACGGCCGTGCTGATGGTGCTGATCCCGCTGATCGCGGGGCACGACGCACGCCAGCTATGGGACCGGGTCGTGCCGGTGGAACCCGCCGGAGGCCGCCCGTGAGCCTGCCCGTACGCGCCGGTCAGCTGGGCATGGTCGGGTGCCATGCGTGCGGCCTCGTCTGCCGCGCGCACGCATCCGCCACAACCGACACCCATCCGCACGCCGCCGAAACGGCACGCTGCCCGCGGTGCGGGTCCGCGCTGCACGCGCGTCGTCCGGACAGCATCGTGCGTGCGTGGGCGCTGCTGATCGCCAGCCTGATCTTCTACATCCCGGCCAACCTGTTGCCGGTGATGCGCACCACGCTGCTCGGCAGCCACAGCGAATCGACGATCCTCAGCGGCGTCGTGGTGTTCTGGAAAGCCGGCTCGTACGGCATCGCGTCGGTGATCTTCATCGCGAGTGTCGTCGTGCCGTGTACGAAGCTCCTCGCGATCGCCATGCTACTCGTCACGACCGGCCGGCGCAGCGTGTCGGCCATGCGCGAGCGGGCCGTGCTGTACCGCGCGGTCGAGCTGGTCGGCTACTGGTCGATGCTGGACGTGCTGGTCGTCGCGATCATCTGTGCGCTGGTGAAGTTCGGTCCGCTGTCCGAGATCGAACCGCGCGCCGGCATTTTGTTTTTCGGCATGGTCGTCATCCTCACGATGCTGTCCGCGATGAGTTTTGACCCACGCCTCATTTGGGACGCCGAAGAAGCATGAATCCTGCATCCGGCCCGCAAGGCCTCGAACCCCACGACCCGCCCGTGTCACGCAACCGCATGCGGCTTTCGCTCGTCTGGCTCGCGCCGCTCGTCGCGGCGCTGATCGGCCTGTCGATGGTGATCCACGCGTGGTTGTCCGTCGGACCGGAAATCACGATCGCGTTCAACACCGCGCAAGGCCTCGAGGCCGGCAAGACGCCCGTCAAGTACAAGGACGTCGTGATCGGCACCGTGACCGCCATTTCGCTGAGCGACGACAGTTCACACGTGGTCGCGACGGTTTCGTTCGTGAAGAATGCGCGCAACCTCATTCGCGACGACACGCGCTTCTGGGTCGTGCGGCCCCGCGTCGGCATGAGCGGCGTATCGGGCATCGATACGCTGTTCTCCGGCGCGTACATCGGCATGGACACGGGCCGCTCCGACAAGGCGCGCAAAGCCTACACCGGGCTCGAAACGCCGCCGACCGTCATCAACGGCACGCCGGGGACGAGCTTCGCGTTGCGGGCCGCCGATCTCGGCTCGCTCGATATCGGCTCGCCGGTCTACTACCGCCATCTGATGGTGGGCCACGTCGCGTCGTACAAGCTCGACATGCACAGTCGCGACATGAACCTGCAGGTGTTCATCGACGCGCCGTACGACCGGCTGGTGACGACCGATACGCGCTTCTGGAACGCGAGCGGCATGGATCTTTCGCTCGACGCGAACGGCCTGAAGCTGAAAACCCAGTCGGTCGCGACGATCGTGGGCGGCGGCATCGCGTTCGCGACACCGGAAGACGGCGGCACGACGGCCGCCCCTGCCGGCAAGCTGTTTACGCTCGCCGTCGACGAAGCCGCCGCGATGGCCGCGCCGGACGGCCCGTCCCAGCTCATCCGGCTGCGTTTCGAACAGCCGCTGCGCGGACTCGCGGTCGGGGCGCCGGTGGAATTCTCCGGCATCGAAATGGGCACGGTCGTCTCGACCCGGCTCGACTTCGACCGTGCGTCCCGGCGCTTCCAGTCCATCGTCATGGTCAAGGTCTATCCGTACCGGCTCGGGCCCGTCGTCGAGAAACTGCAGAAGACCGACGGCAACGGCAATCCGCGCGCGGCCCAGTTTCTCGCGGGCCTGGTCGAGCACGGGCTCCGGGCGGAGACGCGTACCGGCAACCTGCTGACCGGGCAGCTCTACATCTCGTTCGATTTCGTGAAGAACGCGCCGAAGGTGCCGTTCGATGCCAATGCGACGCCGCTGACCATTCCCACCGTCACGAGCACGTTCGACAAGCTGCCGGAGCAGATCGCCGACATCGTCGAGAAGATCAACAAGATGCCGCTGGAATCGATCGGCAAGCACGTCGATTCGAGCCTGACGAACCTGGACGCGACGCTCAGGCAAGTGAACGGCCAGCTGCTGCCGTCGACGACGCGCACGCTCGACCAGGCGAACCAGACGTTCGGCGCGTTGCGCCAGGGTATCGCCGAGGACGGTCCGCTTCAGGAAAACCTGGCGAACACGCTGACCGAAGTCCAGCGTACCGCGCGATCGCTGCGCACGCTGACGGACATGCTGGGCCGCCGTCCCGAATCGCTGCTCCGGGGAACCGGGGCCGATCATGCACCGCTCGCGCCGGCCGACACTTCAACCCCGCCTGTCCAGCAGGAGCCACGACAACCATGAGCTTCCCGATTCGCGCCAGGACGATCGCCCTGGGCGCCGGTGCCGTCATCGCGCTGACCGCGTGCGCGTCGAACCCGGTGCATTACTACACGCTCGTCTCGCCGGCCACGTCCGCGACGGCGACGGCCGCGCGCGGCACCGCGCCGCTCGCGATCAACGTGTTGCCGGTCGGCATCCCCACCCAGCTCGACCAGCAGCAGATGGTCGTTCGCAGCGGCGCGGGCACCGCGGTGATACTCGACAACGAACGCTGGATCGCCCCGCTCGGCGACGAGCTGCGCGCGGCGCTTTCGTCGGCGCTCGTCGAGCAGCTGGGCGCGCGCAACGTCACCGGCCTGCCGCGCCCGTCAAACCAGACCGTCATGAGCATCCGCACGCAGGTGCGCCGCTTCGATGCGTGGCCCGGGAGCCGGGCCCAGTTCGAAGCCGACTGGGTCGTCGGCGTGCAGCAGGACATGCCGGGCCCGCGCATTTCGTGCAGCACGCGGCTCGACGAGGCCGCCCCTGGAAGTCATGCCGACATGGTGCGCGTGCAGCAGCGCATGATCGGGCAGTTCGCCGCCCGGATTGCGAGCACCGTGCGCAGCTTCGGCAGCGGGCGCCCCGCCTGTCCCGCCGATTCGTAAATCATCCCGCCGATGGGAGCCATCCATGGGAGCGCGCGAAGAGAGCCGGTTATGGGAACCGGCTACGTTGGTCCTTGAACCTTTGAAGCGATGCGCTATGCGCGCCGCCGGTAAGTGCCCGGCGTGCTCCCCGTCCAGTGCCGGAACGCGCGATGGAACGCGCTCGGATCGTCGAAGCCGATGTCGGCGCCGATCGCCGCGATCGTGTCGGGCGTGTCGGTCAGCCGCTGGATCGCGATGTCGCGCCGCAGTTCGTCCTTGAGCACCTGGAACGTCGTCCCTTCGGCGGCCAGGTGGCGGCTCAACGTGCGCACCGAGCAGTGCAGGTGCTCGGCCGCCTGGTCGATCACCGGCAGGTCGGGCAACGCGGCCGACAGGTATTGCCGCACGCGATGGCACACGAGCTGTTCGCTGAACGATTCGAAGATCCAGTCGCCGGGCGCGCGCGCGAGGAACTTGCGCAGGTTGCGCTTGCTCTGCCGGATCGGCGCATCGAGGTAGTCCGCGCTGAAGCGCATCAGCGTGCGCTCGCAGTCGAACGCCACGGAGCCGGTGAAGAAATACAGGTGGTCGACCGCATGGCGCGGCCGCGGGCACGCGAACTCGATCTGCAGCAGCGGGATCTTCTGTCCGATCAGCCAGGAGCACACGCCGTGCACGAGCTTGAGCATCAGCTCCTGGCCGAGCGCGCCGATCGGGCCGATCGCGTCGTTCGGGCGCAGCAGCACCTGCGCGACGAGGCCGTCGCGCTTCGATTCGACGAAGAAATCGTCGAGCAGGATATGGAAGAATTGCCCGAAACGATGCTGCGCCGTTTCGAGGTTGCGCGCGTCGAGCAGGCTCAGGCACAGGTACTTCAGCGTGCCGCCGCGCAGCGGGCGCGAGAAGATGCCGGGCATCTCGTCGTCGAGGTCGATCGCGAGCGTGCGGTACAGCGTCGAGAACTGCTCCTCCGTCACGCGCGCATGCGGTTCGCCGAGCAGCTCGATCGGGATGCCGGCCCCGCGCAGGTAGCGCTCGACCACGTCGCGCTGCACGCCCGCGCTCGCGAGGAAGCCGTTGACGAGCGAGATCGGCACCGTCGCACTCGGCGAAGGCAGCGCCCGCCCGGGCCCGGGCTGGGCGGAAAGTGCATCTGAACCGGTCATCGCGTCCCCGTCGGTCGAACCGCTCGCATTGTACTTGAGCGGCCCGGGCGGGGCCTTCCGGGCCCGGGGCGCGCCGGGCCTTGCGCGGCGCGCCGACGCCATCAGTCGGTACGGCTGAGTTCCCGGCGCAGGATCTTGCCGACGGTCGACTTCGGCAGGCGGTCGACGAAGCGGATCAGCTTCGGCACCTTGTAGGCCGCGAGGCTCGCGCGGCAATGCGCGACGAGTTGTTCCTCCGAGGCGTACGCATCCTGCGCCAGCACGACGAACAGCTTGACGGCCTCGCCCGTGCGCGCGTCCGGCACGCCGATGCACGCGCATTCGGCAACGCCCGGCATGGCGGTCGCGACGGCTTCCACCTCGTTCGGGTACACGTTGAAGCCCGACACGATGATCATGTCCTTCTTGCGGTCGACGATCCGCAGGAAACCGGCTTCGTCGAACACGCCGACGTCACCCGTGCGGAAATAGCCGTCGGTCGTGAACGCGGCCGCATTCGCTTCCGGTTTCTGCCAGTAGCCGCTCATCACCTGCGGCCCCTTCACGCAGATTTCGCCGGCTTCGCCGATCGCGACTTCGCGATCCTGGTCGTCGAGCAGCTTCACGTCGGTCGACGGCAGCGGCAGGCCCGTGGTGCCCGTGAACGTGTCGATCGACTGCGGGTTGAACGACACGACCGGCGACGTTTCCGACAGCCCGTAACCCTCGCGGATGAAGTTGCCCGTCACCGCCTTCCAGCGCGACGAGATCACGTCGATCACGGCCGCGCCGCCGCCGGCCGACAGCTTCAGCCGCGACCAGTCGACTTCCGTCAGGCGCGGATGGCCGGCGAGCCCCGCATACAGCGTGTTCACGCCGACGAACACCGTCGGCCGCGCGGCCTTCAGCACGTCGATGAAGCCGTCCATGTCGCGCGGGTTCGCGACCAGCCAGTTCTGCGCGCCGATCGCGAAGTAGGACAGGAAGTTCACCGTCAGCGCGAAGATGTGATACATCGGGATCGCCGTGACGACGACCTCCTCGCCCGGCTCGCGCGCGGCCGGCACGATCGCGCCGAACTGCGCGATGTTCGCGACGAGGTTGCGGTGCGACAACGCGGCCCCCTTCGACAGGCCGGTCGTGCCGCCCGTGTACTGCAGCAGCAGCAGGTCCGCGCCGCCGAGCGGCACCGGCTCGAACGCGAGCGATTCGCCGGCGGCGATGGCGTCGGCGAGCGGGATCGAACCGGGCGGCAGCGCGTCGCATGCACCGGCCGGCGCATCGACGACGCCGAGATCGCCGCGCCCGACGCTCAGCACGGTACGCACGCGCGTGCCGGCGACCACCTCGGCGAACGTGCCCATCGACCCGCCGCACACCAAGGCGACTTCGACGCCTGCGTCGTTGAGCTGATGCTCGAGCTCGCGCGCCGTGTAGAGCGGGTTCACGTTGACCTGGATCGCGCCGATCTTCGCGACCGCGACGAACGCGACCGGAAACGCGAGCACGTTGGGCAGCATCACGGCCACGCGATCGCCCTTGCGCACGCCCACGACCTGCTGCAGATAAGCGGCCAGCGCCGTCGACAGGCGGTCGACGTCGGCATAGGTGAGCGTGCGGCCGTACGAATGGAACGCCGGACGATCGGCGAAACGGTGCATCGCGTCGTCCAGCAGCGCGCTTACGGAAGGATGGCGATCGGGATCGATCTCGGCGGGGATCGAGCCATACGACCCGGTCCAGTGTCTCTTCGTCATGTCTCACTCCACGGGGGACGGCGCGCCGGCCGCGCGCCGTTCGCACGACGGCCTGCACGCCGGAGAAGCGCGGGCCGTCGCCTGACCGGCGACTATCGCCCGTGCGGGCCGCTTTGAAAATGATCCGGGCGGCCGAAAAGATGATCGAAACGGACACGCGGGCGGGCGCGCTTGTCCAGACAACTTCGCCGGCCGGCGCAGGAAACCGCTTATTCCCCGGCACGAATTGCAAAGCAGCAAGCGGCATGGCACGGCCGGGCGCCCTTCTTCATAATCGACGCCTGTCATTCCGCTGTCGAAACCATGCAGCCGCTTTCCCTGGCCCCCGCCGACACCTTCTCGTCCGTCCGCTTCCTGCTGACCGACATGGACGAGACCCTGACCCATCACGGCCGCCTGTCCGCCCGCACCTACACGGCGCTCGAACGCCTGCAGGCGGGCGGCATCCGCGTGATCCCGGTGACGGCCGCGCCGGCGGGCTGGTGCGACCAGATGGCGCGCATGTGGCCGGTCGACGGCGTGATTGCCGAGAACGGCGGCCTTTTCATCCGGCGCGGCCCGGACGGGCACGGCGTCGAACGCCGTTACTGGCATGCGGACGATGCGCTCGCCGGCGCGCGCGACGCACTCCGGCGCATCGCGCGGCAGGTCGAGGCGGCCGTCCCCGCCGCCCGCCCCGCGGACGACCAGGATTTCAGGCTGACGTCGCTCGCGTACGCCCGCACCGGCGGCGACCACGACGACAGGGTCCGCGACGCGCTGGTCGAGGCCGGCGCGGACGCGACCATCAACAACCTGTGGATCATCGGGTGGGTCGGCGGGTACGACAAGCTGTCGATGTCGCTGCGCGTGCTGTCGGACACGTTCGGCGTCGATGCGGGCGCCGGCGCGGCGCGCGATTGTGTCGCCTATTCCGGCGACTCCACCAACGATGCGCCGATGTTCGGCTACTTCACGCACACGGCCGGCATGAGCACCGTGGTCGAGTATCTGCAGCAGTTGCCCGCGTTGCCGCGCTGGATCACGCAGGGCCCGGGCGGCAGCGGGTTCGTGGAGTTCGCCGACGCGATCCTGCGCACGCGCGCGGACTAGGGCCTGTTCACGCTAATAACGGGCTTGCGAACGTGCCTTTCCGCTCGCAGTGCAAGGAGTAAGGAGCGCCGTTTGGCCGTGCCAAACAAGCGACGCACGACGCCGCAATGTGGGCGGAAAGGCACGTTCCCCTGTTTAGAAAAATTCGTTCGTGGGGCTGGCCCCCAGAAGGGCCGATCGCCGCGTCATGCTCCTCGCGAATACGTCGAGTATTCGCTTCGTCGCAATCCTTGCGCTCGGCCCTTCTGGGGGCCAGCGCAAGCCCGTTATTAGCGTGAACAGGCCCTAGCGGGGCTGACCGCGCTCGCGCATCGACTGTCGCGAGATCCTGTCGCGTGATCGTCAGGGTGAACCCTGTGGCGCATGGGACCGATCCCGAGCAGAATTGCGTGCCGTAAACGATATCGATTCGGACGCAGGATGTTCCCATGCCGCGCAGTGTGCCCTTGAACCCGACGACCGCCCGCGCAGCCCGCCTGCCGGACCTCGAGCCGGCCCACGCGTTGCGTCAGCAGCGCTTCACGCCGGCCAAGCTGGCCGTGCTGCTCGACGTGGCCGCACAAGCCGGCATCGACCCGGTCGCGGTGCTCGACGGTACCGGCCTCACGCCGGCCGCCGTCGCGGACCCGTTCACGCTCACGTCGCCGCTGCAGTTCCTCACGGCCGCGCGCAATGCCATCGGCCGCTACGACGGCTCCGATCTCGGCGTGCGCGTCGGCCACCGGCTGCACGTGTCGAGCTACGGGATGTACGGCTACGCGATGCTGTGCTCGGAATCGCTCGCGCACGCGTTCGAATCGGCCGTCAAATATCACCGGCTCGCGAACGGCATGCTCGCGATCCGCTGGGTCGAACAGGGCGATACCGCGTCGTGGCTGTTTCCCGACCGGCACGAAGTCGCGCTGCCCGATCTCGACGAGCCGCTGTACCGTTTCCTGATCGACATGCAGTTCGCGCTGCACGTGACGATCATCAAGGACGTGATGGGTGCGTGGTGCGTGCCGGCGCGCGCGCAGTTCGCACAGCCGCAGCCGGCGCACGCGGCGCTGCTGGGCAATGCGCTCGAATGCCCGATCGCGTTCGACCAGCCGCATCACGTGCTCAGCTATCCGGCCGCGTGGCTCGCGCGCGCGCCGCAGCTCGCGAATCCGATTACTGCCGCGCAGGTGTCGTCGCACTGCGCGAGCCTGCTCGACGAATTGCGCAGCCAGGCCGGCGTCACGCGGCGCGTGTACCAGGAACTCACCCGCACGCCGGGACAATTCCCCGATATCGATGCGATCGCGGCGATCCTCTGCATCACGTCGCGCACGCTGCGCCGCAAGCTCGAAGCCGAAGGCACCTCGTACAGCGAACTGCTGGCGAGCGTGCGCAAGGCGCTCGCGATCGACTATCTCAGCACGACCACGCTCAGCACCGAGGACATCGCATCGACGCTCGGCTTCAGCGATGCGGTGGGTTTCCGCCATGCGTTCAAGCGCTGGACCGGCATGACGCCGAGCGACGTGCGGCGCAACAAGCGCGGCGGCTGAGCGCGAGCAGTGACCGCGCTCAGCGCCCGTCGCCGGTCGCGGGCGCGGCCACCGCCAGTGCGAACTCGAACACCGCCCCCCGCCCGGGCCGGTCGACCAGCCGGATACTGCTGCCGTTGAGCGCCAGCATCCGGTGCACGATCAGCAGCCCGAGCCCGCCGCTCGTCACCGCGCCGCCGCTCATCGGCCGCTGCGGCCGCTGGAACAACCCTTCGCGCCGCGCCGCCGGAATCCCTTCCCCGGTATCGGCCACGGTCACGAGCACGCGGTCGCCGCGCGGCTCCAGCGCGACCTCGACCTCGCCATGCGCAGGCGTATGCCGCAGCGCGTTGTCGAGCAGGTTGGTCAGCACGCGCTCGATCATCCCGAGATCGGCCGACACGACCGGTACCCGCGCCGGAATCCGCGCATGCAGCGCGACGCCGCGCGCCTGCGCGGTCAGCTCGAACTTCTGGAACACGTCCTGCACGAGATCGACGAGCGAAAACGGCTCGCGCTCGGCCTGCACGCCGCCCGATTCGAGGCGTGCCAGCTCGAACAGCGCCTGCGCGAGCCGCCCGACCTTCGCGCTCTGTGCGAGTGCGATCGACAGGTAGCGACGCCGTTCGGTGTCGGCGAGCGTGTCGGCCTTCAGCGACAGCGTTTCCAGGTAGCCGTGCAGCGACGTGAGCGGCGTGCGCAGGTCGTGCGAGATGTTCGTGATCAGCTCGCGCCGCTGCTGGTCCTGGTGCGTCAGCGCGCGCCACTGGTCGCCGATCCGGTCGGCCATCTGCGCGAACGCGGACTCGAGCACGACGATGTCGTCGCCGCGCCGGCCCGGCCGCGAGCGCGGCACCGGCGGCTGCGTGTCGGGCGTGCCGTTCGCGTCGAAGCGGCGCATCGCGTCCGTCAGCCGGCGCAGCGGGCGCGTGATGAAGCTGAACGCGGTGAGGCCCGCGAGCAGGCCGAGCAGCGCGACGAGCGCCATCGACCACAGCGTCGTGCGCAGCACGTTGCCGGCGTCCACGCGCGCGGCCAGCCGGTCGTGCGCCTCGCCGAGCAGCACCACGTAGATGTAGCCCGACGGCGGCTGCCCCGCGCGTTGCAGCGGCGCGGCGCTGAAGACCTTGCGTGCGTCGGGGCTGCGCGGGTCGTCGCCGAGGATCGGCAGCGGCTCGCCCGCGATGAAGCGCTGCACGGGGGCGAGATCGACGCGGTCGCGCTTCACGTGGCCGGGCGGCGCATCGTCGCCCTTGATGCGCCCCGCGTTGTCGAGCAGATAGACCTCGACGCTCGGGTTCACGCCCATCAGCTGGCCGAACAGCGTGCGCACGGCGTCCGGGCGCAGCCCGTTCGCGTCCATCAGCGGCGCGCTGTGGGTCACGCTGTTGACGATATTGGCGGCCAGGTCACGCGACAGCCCCTGCACGACTTCCTGTTCGCGCATGTCGTTCGCGCGGATCTGCAGCCACGCCGATGCGCCCGAGCACGCGAGCAGCAGCACCGAGAACACGAGCGACAGCCGCTGGGTGAGGGTGAGCTTCATCATCCGTCCCGCTGGCCCGGCGCGGCGAGCTTGTAGCCGCGGCCCCACACGGTGAGGATCCGCACGGGCTCCGCCGGATCGGCCTCGATCTTCGCGCGCAGCCGGTTGATGTGGGTGTTGACCGTGTGTTCGTAGCCTTCGTGCTGGTAACCCCACACGGCATTGAGCAGGTCCATCCGCGAGAACACCTTGCCCGGGTGCCGCGCGAAGAAATACAGCAGGTCGAATTCGCGCGGCGTGAGGTCGATGCGCGCGCCGTCCACGCTCGCTTCGCGCGCGATCGGGTCGATCGCCAGCCCCGCGACGTCGAGCGTACCCGCATCGATCCGCGAATCGCGCGCGAGCGCATCGACGCGGCGCAGCAGCGCCTTCACACGCGCGACGAGTTCGAGCACCGAGAACGGCTTGGCCAGATAGTCGTCGGCGCCGAGCTCGAGGCCGAGGATCCGGTGCACCTCGCTCGAGCGCGCGCTCGTGATGATGATCGGCGTATAGCGCGTCATCGCCCGCGCGCGCCGGCAGATCTCCAGGCCGTCGACGCCCGGCAGCATCAGGTCGAGGATCAGCGCATCCCAGCCGCCCTGCTCGAGCAGGCGCAGCCCTTCGGCGCCGTCCGCGCTGTGCACGACCTCGTAGCGCTCGTCGCGCAGGTGCAGGCTGAGCACGTCGGCGATGTCGGCGTCGTCCTCGACGATCAGGATGCGTTTCGGTTGGTCCATGGCGGCGGATGGCGGCACGTCGGTGCCAAGGTCGGGTATCGGTTCGGGCCGGCCCCGGGCCCGGGCCGGCTGGCCGGGTTACCGGGGAGCGAATCGCGGCAATGCGCCGCGCTGCCGCCATTGTGCAAAATTTTGCGGGAGGGAGGGATCACATTTCGTTTATCTTTGCATCGTGTCCACCCCTTGAGCCAATGCTGGTGTGGCTTTCCAATCCGGCCCCATGAAACGGAACCTGCGCCGTTCCGTCCGGACGCAAGCTGGACACTCGGGCTCGGATCTGTCGAGCGATGGCGGCGCGCCCCGGATTGCCGATCCGAATCCGCGCTGCACGCTGTGTGAGTGGCGCCTCCGACATTCAGTGCCGCCGACCGGCACGCGCGGCGGGGGGCCGACAGCAAACGCCTAACCCGGACGGCTACGCGTTTGACGCGTACTCCCGGTTGCGACCGTCGACTCATTCAGCAATACCTTCGCCGCCTCCCACGCCCGTGCGGCGGCACGTGGATCTCCGATCGCACGCGCATCCGCTGTCGCCCCGCTCAGCAACATCACATACACGCCCGCCAGCTGATGTGCCCGGCGACGCGGAATGATCTCGGACAGCAATCGCTCCATGATGGCCAACAGGTCGTCCCGGTAGCGCACCGCGACGTCGGTCACCTTGGGACAGGTCGCGCCGAACTCGGCCAGCGCACGCTCGAACAGGCAGCCCGCAAATTCGGGGCTGCGAAACCAGACACCGTACCAGTCGAAGATCCCCTTCAGGCGCTCAGTGGCATCCGCCATGGGTTCGAGCTTGGCGGCAATGCTGTCCATGATGAAGGTGTAGCGCTGCTCCAGCACCGCCTTGATCAGATCGTCCTTGCTCGCGAAGTGATGGTAGAGCGTCATGCGAGCCACGTCCGCCTCGGCGATGATCCAGTCGATACCGACCGGATGAAAGCCATGGCGGGAAAACAACTCACCGGCCTTGTCCACCACCTGCTGGCGTTTGCTCGCGCGCATGCATGCTTCTCCTGACTACGGGGCGGCATCTTAGCACCACCGTCAGCACCGATTCTTCAGGTTGCAGGGCAAGCGTTGCAGGCTGCCGGTACGACCACGCCTTGCAGGGCGTCAAACACGTGGCCGCCATGCCCCTGCTCGCGGCAGTCTCAGCAAGGCACCCGGCCGCCGTTCATCATGCACCATCGCTGCGTCTCCTGTTGCGGGGCCGCATACGGTAGTCCGGTTCTCGGATCGATGTGATCGTACTGACCCGTCGGGTGTCGAGCCCGCCACGCGGCCTGCTCGGCATACTGCTGTTCGATCGCGGCATGCTCTCGTGCCAGATCCGCCTTCTGCGCATCGTCCAGTTTCTTCGTCATGGCCACGAGCCGTGCGAACTTCGGATCGCGAACATCCTGCAGGGGCGGAAACGGTGGCGTAGGCGGCATGATGAGCACCGGGCCGGTGTATTTCGGTATCGGGAACCGGGACGGCCGGCCGAAGTTCGCCGCCATATCCATCTCCCACATCGCAGCGCCCATTCCAAGCACATGCTCGTAGTCGCGATTGACGACCGCCAGCGTGACCGGCCCCGACGGCGCCGGCAATGGCTGCAGGACAGGCGGAAGCGTCTGTCGAGCCTCGGGATAGATGGTACGGACATACGTGATTGCAGCGACGGAGTACTGCTGGAGGACCGCCTCGTACGCGTCCAGTATCTGCGCTCGCCCATAGCCGCCAGGATTCTCGAACATCGGCTTGTAAGCCAACACCTTCTGGCTATACAACGCATTCGCATTTCGCTGCTCTGCGGCAAGCCGTTGCTGAGGATCCGTCGGCGCAGACGCCGACAGGGGCGCACACCCCGAAAACACGCTGGCGGCCAGCAATAACCCGACTGTCGCGCCAAGAGCCGTCCGGCGTCGACGCGGGATGCGGGCGAGCGCCTGGTTGACCAAGGCGAACAAAACGGGGGGTTTCCTGAATACGCTTGTCTGCATGGCACGGCGTCCGAAAGGCTTGGTCATCTTTGGCCCGGTGCCGATCGCAACTGCGAACGCGATGCGTCGCAGTACAGATTGAATCGGCACCAAGCCCTCATTGGGGGGGAACATCAATCCAGCGCACATCGCACGACGATGCCCCGATCGACGAGCGACTTCAGCAACCCCGTGTATGTCGGACATGCCCGGGAAGCATTGAGTGCGAGCACGTCGTCGATTTCCGCGCTGTCATTGCGCACGCATGCGTACTGCCGCGCAGTGGACGGTTGCAGCGAAGCAAACGCGCCGCACACATGCACGAATGCAACAATCTCCTCGAACATTCTCGTATTGATGTCGATGGCGACCATCATGTCGGAGCCATATCCGCATTCCGAATCCACTTTCGCCGCATAGGCCCGCAGGTCGTACGCGGGCAACCAGGGCGGATGCAATCCGTCGAGGCTCCGGGCGATTTCATCGATACCGGCTTTCAGCGTCATGGTGAAATCCTGCCTGTACCGGATTCGGCGTCGCCTCCTGCCGGGCAACAGGTGCCTGTCTTTACGGATCGGGAAGCAAGATATGACGAATGTATACTAGTCGATCTACTTTGACTAGAATCCCGAATGTCGAAGCGGAAACAGCCGGTGCATGCGCAACGGTCTCCGCTTTATTGCCTTTGAATATATTTTCCGATCCTGATATTCGGGAAGCGGAAGCGCTTCATAAAAACGTTACCCGGCGACGCATTCCCTCTCGCGATGCCGGCAACAGGCAAACACAAACGCACCGTACCTCGTAGCCCGCTTCCACGACCTCTACGGATTTCTCCGCCATGCCGCGCGCCTCCTTTCCGCCTCGTTTCGCCGCATCGTTCGCATCGAGCTGCCTGTATGGCGCCGGCCTGATGCTCGGCCTTGCGCTCACCGTGCCGGCCGCCGCACAAACGACCGTATCCGCGCCACGCGTCGTGTCCGAGTTGAAGGACATCCGCATGAAGCCGCTCGCGAATCTACCCATGGCTGGTAGCGCCAACGATCGCGGAGACTGCTCGCAACTGGTCATCCAGCCGAAATCGGCAGCGGCCAGGCTGGTGGCAGCGCAAGGCTGGGCCGTCATGTCGGACATGCCGCTGGGACCCTACCGCGCGATCAGCTTCGCGGGCCAGATGGAGGCAGCGACCAGCGGCACCTGCAGCATCACGCAAGGCAACGTGGCCGTGTTCGAGAACGGCAGGCTGATCGCGCTGGCCTATGGGAAATCGGCGGAAGATACCGCCATCGGCAGACTGGCCCCGCTAGAGAGCGGCGCCGTGCGCATCTGGGATGGCGACATCGCCCCCTCGCCCGCCGGCGACCTGCACGTCGACCGCGACGGCACGCTGCGCCTGTCCAGGGTGGCCGACGAAGACGCCGTATGCCAAGGCCGCGCGAAGGTGCCCAACGTCTACAACATGCCGATCGACAAGGCCCGCAAGGCACTGATCGCCAACGGGTGGAATCCGGTGCGAGGCGGCGCCAGCGGAGAGCCGCGGCAGTCCGCCCTGGTCAGGCGCGGCATTGTCGAGACCGAGTCCTGCGCGGGCACCGGGCTCGCCTTTTGCGACTTCGGCTACACGGGCCCTGCCGGCAAGTTGACCTTGACCACCGTAGGCGAAGGCGCCCTCCCGTCCGTCACGGACTACGACGTCAAGTGCCGCTGATCTCCCATCGCCCGCCGCGCTGCCCGGCCGCGCCCTCCATGAATGCGGAGCGCCTCATGCAACGTCTGCACATGCGAACCTCGGCCAAAGTCTTGCGTGCGCTGTCCGCTTGCGCGCTGCTGGTCGGCCTGAACGCGTGCGAGCGCGCGACGCCGTCCGTCCGCCCGATGACAGCACCTGCGTCCGCCGCATCCCGGCCTGCCCCCCATGAGCCGGCAATGGCCGCGGATTTGCCGCTGCAGGCGCTGTTGGGCGTGTTCGGCGGGGTGAAGCCGGCGACCTGGCCAGCGTTCGACAGCGTCACCGGCGTGCACTGGGACGACGCCGGGCCGCTCGTCAATCCGGACACGAACGCCCGCGAGGCCACGCGCTACCGTGGCGGCAGCCTGCTGCTCGCGGGTTTTGGCGAGGTGGACATGCCGGACGGCAAGGTCGGCGAGAGCGCCGGCGTCAAAAAAGACAACGAAGGCCACGTCGGCGTCGTACTCAACGGCAATGCGACCGCCGTCCTGTCGATCGTGCTGCGGAAGTTCTACCCGAACGACGACACGCAGGACATTCTGCTGCGCCAGTTCGGCAGAGGCGCCGCGGTCAAGCGCATCGCCGGCAGCTGCGCGCGGGACTACGGCACCACCGCACCCAACACGCAAAAGAACGTGTTCTACCGGGTCAGTATCGCCAACGCGGCCGTACCGGTGTTTGCCGAAACCTACGTCGACGAAGATGGCGGCAATCACGGCCCCGGGGCAACCACCTTCGTGTTCTACCGCAACAGGCCGGACCAACGTATCACGAGCATGCGGTGCAAGCGCGTCGACGCCTGAGCCAGCGCGCCTCGACATCGCGCCGCTCGCATGCGCCGAGCATGACGACACCTGCCCGCGGCCGCAACGGCAGCCGAAACCGCGAGGCGTCGAGCGCTCGACCGCACACCTGAACTGCTGATCGACTGGAGGACATCGACGTGACGCCATCACTACACGGGAAACGCAGCACCATGCGTTCCGCACGCCTGCGCCTGGCCTTCGCCGGGCTGATGCTGGGTCTCGGCTGGCACCACGCCGCGGCTGCGGCCGGTTGCGAGGCCAATTTCAGGCGTGAAGCCGACACCGGCACCGGCACACGCTTCTCGACCTTCTCCACGGTGCCGGGACTGGACGCACGCAACGCCATCGCGCAACTCAAGCAGATTGCCGCGAGCGACGGCTTCGTGATCGGCGACGAAAATTACACCGGCCCGGCGGGCCAGTTGACCATCCAGCAAAAGCAAAGCGACCGCGCACGCGGCTTCGCCATTACGCTGACGGCCAATCAGGACACGAAAACCATTTCCGTGGCGACGACGTTGCCCCCGGGCATGCAGGCAGCACCCGAAGCCATCCGGGGCGGCATGTGCGGCATGCTCGACCGCGTCGACATGAGCCGCAACGCAGTGGGCTCAGGCGTGGCCGCCACGGCGCCCGCGTCGTCCAGCGACGCGTTTCTCGGCGCGCCCGCCTTTACCACCTGCACCTATAACTTCCGCCCCGCTCTGGATGGCGTCACGGGCCGCCACTACACCACCTGGTTGCCGATCAAGGCGCTGAACCCGGCCGACGCGGCCTCGCGGCTGACACAAGCCGCCACCGCGGCAAAGCTGAGCGTGACGTCGAACGAACGATACGGCACGCTGACCGACGTCACGATCGTCCAGCCGCTCCCGGAACAGGGAGAGAAGCGCTCGTTCCCGATCCGCTTCATGCTGGAGGAGGCGCTGGGCGTGATCTCCGTGGTCGCACGACTCAACCCGAAGCAGGAGATGGACGACGAAACGCTGCGCAAGGAAATCTGCACGCTCGTCGCGGCCATGACGGCAGCACCACCGGGCGAATCGAAAGCGCCCCCGGCGCTTCCCCGCGAGCGCAAGCTGGAAAGCTGGCACACCGGCATCGACTGGCTGATCAACCGCGCCGTGGTGGCCGGCAAGTCGCTCGTGATCGTGCCCGCGATCAACCTCGACAAAAAATACACCAGCAACGAGGCGATCGACCCAAGGAAATGGGCGTTCCGTACCGACGTGACGGCCACCACCATCTGGCAAAACAGGGCCGATGCCCATGACGTGATACGCGTGGGGCCGGACGAACCCTTCACCGAAGTGGGGCTGCACGGCTACGTATCGACCTTCGTGGCGGGCAACGCCCAGTACTTCGTCTACATCGTCAATCCGGGCACGTACACCGTCGCCGGCAACACCTACGAAACGACCTCCGAGGCGATGTCGCAACTCGGCACCCGGCAGAAGCCGGGCAGCTCGTCGCTGGGGCTGATCGCCTTGCTGCCCAAGAAGAACACCGACTTCATCCAGTCGCAGGAATGGTTCAACGCGCAGTATCGTGACCGTGAGGTCACGAATACGTACTGCTCGTCGGTCTTCGTCCAGAGCGGCGGCTGCGCATTCTGGGCGACGGAAAAGAGCACGGTGTCGGAGATGACCGAGCCTGCGGGATGGAAGACCGTCACCCGCGAGAAATCCGTCGACGGGCTGGCAGTCTCGACCAGGCTCAAGCGCGAATTTGCTTCGTTCAGCGTAGCGCCGGGCGAAGCCATCGTGATCGACGGCCTGTACCCTACCCCGCCCAACGCGGACTACGACAAGCAAGCCTGCGAGATCGCCGGCGGCCAGATCCAGTGCGACCTGACGCGCTACACGCTCACGCGCATCGCGGCCGACATGGCGCACGTAAGGGGGCTGGCTTCCGACCCGGGGTTCTACCCGCGCGCCACGCGCATCCTGTCCAATGCCAGGTATCGCCCGCTCAGGCTCCTGGGCAAGCCGGGAGAACTTCGCTCGGTGTACGGCCAGGACTATTCGCTTGGCGTGCGTTAGACGCATGCCCCGAACATCGCGCCGGACATTGCCATGACCGCCAAACCGCCCATTGCCCGCAGCCTGTTCCGCACGTCGGGGGTTGTCGTGGCGGCCTTGAGTTTTTGCTTGCCCTTTGACTGCGTATACGGACAGCTCGCGGACTCGGCCGCGCCGGACCGCGCAGGCGAATCGCCCGTCGAATCCCGGGCGCCGGCGAACCTGAGCACGACGCAGGCGCTACAACGCATGCTGGCGCTGCTTCAGGACAGCAGCCAGGTGACCGACATCACGCCCGAAACGGTACACCGCATCTTTGGCGTGCAGACCAAAGCGATCGACAAGGATCAGTTCGGCTATGGTCAACGCCTGCCGGGCAACTGGGCATTCAGTCTCCAGCGGCTGACGATCGGTGATACCGGTACGCGTGTGGATCTGATGTTCGATCCGATTCCCGGCGCGCCGGCCTCCCCGTTGCCGGCGTGCGAGCCCGACTTCGCCCGGTTCACGGAGGCACTGGAGTCCATGGGGTTCAGTCGTCACCCTCACTATGGCGAACACGGCCGGTGGCTCTTCGATGCTTTCGAGCGTCAACGCATGCATGTCTCGGTCTACGCCATCGACGCACGCTCCGATAACGGCGAGCCACCGGGTCCGGCTTGCGTCAAGGCGGTACTGGTGCAATAGCGCAAGCCGCCTGCCTTTGCGCAGGCACTGAATTGACTCACACGGCGAGCTCGAAAAACGATCGCGCAACGACCTGACCGTTGACGATCAGCTCCACCTCGTGCCGGCCCGCATAGTGCCGGCGCGTCGTGAAATCACGCATCGGACGACTATGCTGCAGCGTGACGCGCTGCCCGGGTTCGAGCGTCAGCCCCTTCAGCTTGAACACCTTCGGCGACGCGTCGCCATTCTGCTTCACATACGCGATACGGTAATCGACGACGAGCCGCTGCGCGGTCTCGGCCGTCGATTGCAGCTCGCACGCGAGCGTAATCGACTCGCCGAGCGCCACCTGCGCGGGCGTCACGCCGAACGGGCCGATTTCCAGACGCGGCGCGCTGTCGGCACCCAGGATCGCGAGCGCTCGCGCATTGCCCTGCTTCACGAGGGTGCGGAGCGCATGACGGACGATCCATCGCGTATGCGGATGGTCGCCGCCCCATCGTTCGGCCCGATCGAGCACCCACACCGGATGCGTCTTCGCCACGTCGTTCAGGTGATTCGCGACCGAGCGGCGCACATAGGCGCTCGGGTCGGAGCGAAGGTTGTCGAGAATCCGCGCGGCCAGCGACGGGTCGGCCTCGATCTCGCGGAGCCGGAACGACCAGGGCAGACGCGGGCGACTTCCCTCGCTCGCCAGCCGGCGCACGGCATCGTCCGCATCGTGCGACCAGGCTTCCATCGTCGCGAGTGCACGCGCCAGGTCGATGCGCAGGAATTCGCGCACCGCGAATTCCGACGTGCCGAACGGCGTGAAGTATTTCAGCGCGTCCATCGAACGGTCGAACGCGTGACGTCCGTACTGCCCGACGTAATCGGGCGCGATGAGCGATACGAAACCCCGGCCCAATCGCGGCGCGGCCTCCTGCAACAACGCCAGCACGGCATCGTACCCGCCCGGCAGCGGCCGTGCGCCCGTGTCGATCGCGAGACTGGCGCGCCTGACGCGCTCCATCAACGTCAAGCCGTCGAGGCCTTCGAGCACCGTGGCCAGAAATGCCGACCGGTCGAAGGCAGGCTCGATCGAATGCAGCGCGTCGGACAGCGCATGGAATTGCCGCTTCCCCAGCGACTCCTTCAACGGGACGGGAACTTGAGTGGTTGTCATGACGTGGAGATCCGACGCGCGTCGCGGATCATCGGGTGCGAAAACGCACAGTATCGCCGAAGCCCCTGCCAGATTCTGTCAGCAGACTTTAGCTGTCCGGCTTGCGCCGATGCGCGTGCAGCCGGCATGCGCGAATCGCGAGCGAGAGCACGGTATTCATTCACGCGTCGGTTCTCGCCGCGGCTCAGCGGATGGATCGTCACCGAAAAGCCGGTTTCGCAACTGACCGCCGGTGAAGGCAATCGCAATCAGCGACAGATAACCGGCGACGAGCAGATGCCGCCAGTTGTCGAGCGCGGCGCGATGCGCGACCAGCGCCGCATCGGGCGCCGGTACGGCAAGACTTTCCGGCACGATCGCACGGGTCATCTGCACGAAGCCCGCCGCCGACAGCACGGGCAGCAGGACGAGCAAGGCCAGCAGCACGAACCTTGCGCGACGAAACAACGCACGCCGGCGCAGATGAAACCACAACCCGAGACTGCCGTGCACCCACCCCGGTGCAAGCAGCGCGATCTGCAGCCCCTGCGTGCCGCTCGTGAGGAGCGACACGATGACCCGCTCGTAGTTGGGTTCGAAGCCGTAAAACGAGGTTGCTACGCGGGTCCCGACAACATGGCGGATCAACAGCATGGGCAGGCTGAGTCCCGCCCAGAGACGCAGCCATTCGGCGGGCGGCAGCGACCAGTGCCGGCGGCCGTAAATGGTGCGAATCGCCAGCGCGAAATGCAGGCCGGCCGCGCCGTACAGCACGATCGTTCCAGGCAGGCTTTGCCAGAGCCCGATCGCCAGGTGCAGCCCGCGCTCGGCGATATCGATCGACCAGATGCCGAGCGCGTGATTGATCATGTGAATCGAAATATAGAGCCACAGCAGGATGCCGGACCCGAGCTGCAGCCTCCGCGCGGTCTTGCGCATCAGGTCATGCGCCGACACCGGTCGACCGTCGTCGGGGTCGTGCGTGAGCGGTGCGTGATGCAAGGCACGATTGCTCCGTGGCGGGCGCATGCCGCCCTCCCGCAACCACGACGACCGCTGCGCCCCGCTCGCGTTCGAGGCGCCCTCGCGATCGCGCTGCGCCCGGCCCGGCGTGTCCCCGGTCTGCCTCTCCCTGTCGTGCATTGGCGCCTCCTCTCGATGCCTCCAGTGCGTGATCGACATACCGGGAAACCAGCCCGTTTATTCCCGCGATGGGCGACATGCCGCGGAATGCGTCGCGCGGCTTCGGGAATAGGTACCGTGCTCGCCGGGTATACCGTGTGTGAGCGCACGACGGAACGACGACAGCTGCACGTCGGCGCCCACCACGTCAGAGAGAGAAACGAGCCGGGTCAAGGAGACCATCATGTCCAACGTTCTGTCCCACTGGATTCTGATCGGCTGCGACGCATACGACGAGTACGTGTTTGTGCCGTGGCTCGATAAATCCGTGTATCTGCGCACGGTCACGCTGCGTCGCGTCTGTCTGCTGTGACGGCAGATGCGCATTTTCGAGCGGAATTCTTCCTGCGCCATGACGTCCGCTCCGAAGCCGCCAGGCGCTTGCTGCCGTGCTATTCAACTCTCCGTCGACACACTTCGTCACGCGATTGGCGGATGGCAAAACCGCTTGATTTCAGTGTAATATCCGCCGCAGAAGACCATTTGTATTACCAATCCAAATAATGAAAACAGTCCGCCGGATTCAACCTGGCGACTGAAACGGGGAAAGCTTGAACTCGCCATTCAATACCGGAACATCCGGATTCGTCGTGCCGTACGTGCCGTACGTGCCATACGTGCCGATCCACGTCGGCCGGATCTCTTCTTCTCTATGCCGCCACTTCCCGCGCGGCCGTCCCGAATTCGACTGATATCCCGCGCCGAGCGGCCCGTTCCGCGTCGCGTGCCTTCGTAGCACACGGCCGATACGCCGCCATCCCGCGATTCGGACATACGTGCGCTTGCTCGCACGGCGCCTTCACGTCGATCGATCAAAAGAAGAGGATTACTGAATCATGACTGCGTGTACCCACTGCGGCACCGATCTGCCCGTCGGGCTCAAATTCTGCAAGCAATGCGGAACACCGGTGGCGGCCACTCGTAACGAAGCGGCCGGCGCACCATGCCGGAGCTGCCATGCCGTTCTGACGCCAGGCCAGCGTTTCTGCAACAAGTGCGGAACGCCCGTCGCATCCGCGAATGACAATGGCGCAATCGAAATCGACGTGCCTGCTCCACCTGTCGAGTCCGCACCGCAACCCGCATACGCAGCCGCGGAATCGGCTCACGCGCCTGCGCACGACATCGGCGTCGAATCACCGGCGGCGAACACCGCCTCGAAAGATATCCCCCACGTCGCGAACATCGCCGATGCGGAATCGGGTCGCGCGAGCGCACCGCTGCCATCGCATGACGCCGCGGCAACCGTCACGCCCAACGCAGCGGCAGACCATCGCGGCGACACGGTCGCTGCGTCGTATGTCTCGCCCGTCGTCACCGATGGGCAGTCCGGGCCTGCGAGCGCATCGGCAAGCACCGAAGCGGCGCTCGCCGCCGACGACATGATCGCCGTCGAAACGGTTGCCGAACCTCGCGACGTACCGGACACCGATACCGCGCCGGCGCCGGATACCGAACCCATACGTCCGGTATCCGGCGTGGTGTCCCGGCCGATCGCACAGCCCGCACCGACGAACGACGATACGTCGGCAAAACTCAAGATCATTGCGGCCGGCGTCGCGGTCGCCGTCGCCTGCGCGGGCGGCGCATTCTGGTGGCACGGCCGCCAGGCGAGCGCCCCTGCAACGCCCGAGCCGATCGCCGCATCCACGGTGCCAGACGCCCCGGCCAACGCCGCGTCGGACATCACCGGAGCGGGTACCGTCATCGCCAGCGCGGTCGTTGCGACGACGCCGGCCGACACACCGGCGTCCGCGCCGATCGATACGGCCACCGCCGCCGCAGCCGCGACCTCGCCCGCGTCGGGCCCGGCCGTCGTCACGAATGTCGCGACGGCTTCGGTGCCCGCGACGCCCCCTGCGTCGAACACGCCGCCTGCATCGGCGAACGCGCAACAGACGTCGCCGTTCGCGAAACTGCAGGACGACGCACCCGCACCGGCCGCACCCGCCGCCATTGCGGAAGCATCGCGCAACAAACCGCGCCCAGCACCGCCCGTGCACCCGTCCACGGCGGCCAACCCCGCATCGCCCGCCGTCGACGGCCTGCTGAAACGCGCGCAGGGCGACCTGTCGCGCGGCCAGTACGACAAGGCCATTGCGACAGCGGAAAGCGTCCTTGCGATCGAGCCCGGCAACCGTCCGGCGAAGACGCTCATCGGCAAGGCGAAAGCGCGGCAGATGGATGCACTGCGCAACAACAGCACACTTGAATGAAGCGCCGGAGAACACCGACATGACAATCCAGAAAACCCTCGCCGCGGCCTGCTCGGTCACCTTGCTCGCCAGCGGCTGCGCCACCCAGAACGGCGCCGGCGGGATCTCGTCCGAATCCGTGCTGCGCTGTACGGCGCTCGGCGCCGGCGGCGCACTGGTCGGCGCGCTGATCGGCGGCACCAAGGGCGCGATCGGCGGCGCGGTGGCCGGGCTCGCCGCGTGCGCCGTGATCGAAGTGGCGACACGGCAGACGAAAACGGCAGCCGAAGTCGATCGCGATTACCGCGCAAGCAACCGCAACAACCTGCCGCCCTACGCGAAGATCGACGCGTACAACACGGTCGTGACGCCGCGCTCCGCCGTCAAGGCCGGCGAGCCGATCAGGCTGGCCTCGCAGATTCGCGCGGTGTCTGGCACGAACGAGCCCGTCCAGGAGGTCAAGGAAGTCGTGACTGTGTATGCACCGTCGGGCGAACAGTTCAAGCGCGGCGAGAAGATCGTCAATGCGACGCCGGGCAGCGGCGAATTCGACAACAGCTTCACGCTGAAACTGCCGTCGGGCGCACCGCAAGGCACGTATACGCTGAAAAGCCAGGTCTACCTGAACGGCAAGCCGGGCTCGGTCCGGCAGTCGAGCATCCAGCTCGCGCAGGTCGACGGCGTCACCGTCGTCGCGCTGCTCGACGCCCCCGCCGCACACTGACCCGCCCGCACCTGCAAGGAGATTCAACGATGTCAACGCTCGATCACGCCCCCGTGTCGGGGAAGTTCGGACTACTGCGCGCCGCCGAGGCCGTCACGAACTGGCGCGCACTCGCGATGTGCGCTTTCGCGCTCGTCGCCAGCATGCTGATGGGCATGCTCACGATCCAGGTCCTCGGTCACAGCCCCGTGCTCGGCCTGCTGTTCGTCATCGCGACCTGCGCGATCTCGCTGATCGGCTATTCCGCGGTCGGCATCGTGCTGATGCGCGATGCCCAGGGCGAGCCGGTCGGATTCGTCGACGCGCTGCTACAGGCGACGTTCACCGTCCACCGCCTGATCGGGGTCGGCGTGCTGCTCGCCGTCGGCTGGGTGCTGTTCCTGCTCGCGCTGCTGATCGTGTTCCTGGTCTGCAAGATCCCGGGCCTCGGCCCGCTGCTCTATGCGATCGCGTATCCGCTCGCGGCGATCGTCGCGGGCGCGATCTTCGCCGGCATGTGGTACGTCGGCTATCCGCTGGCCGCGCCCGCCATCTGGCAGGGCAACTCGACGCTGCAGACCGCCGCGCGCCTGCTGCAGATCGGCCGCCGCCAGCTGCTCGGCGTGATCGTCAGGATGTTCGGGCTGCTGCTGCTCGTCGGCGTCCTGTCCGCGGTCGTACTCGGCATTCTCGGCACGGGCGCCGCGATCGCCTCGTCGATCTCGGCGGCAACCGGCACCAGCCCGCTGGGCGGCCTGATGAGCACGCTCGGCGGCCTGGGCGGCTTCGGCCGCCATGCCGGCGCGTACGGCCTCGGCGCGGATGCGGCGGAAGGCGGATTCGACTACCGCAGCATGGCCTATCTGGGCGCGTACGGCTTCGGCAACGGCCTGCTGGTCGCGATCGGCCTCGTGATCCCGTTCCTGACGTTCGTCAACGGCACGTGCCTCATCTATCTGCAGACGGTCAGCGGTGTCGATTTCTCCGCGACCGAAGAGAAACTGAGCCAGCACGTCGCGGACGCGAAACGCCACGCCGAACAGGCACGCGAGCGCGCCGCCGATCACCTCGCGAAAGCACGCGCGTCACACGCGGCCGGCACGGCTTCGCTGCCGGCGTCGGATACGGCACCGCCCGCCACGGACGAAGCCACGGCGTGTGCGCAGTGTCACAAGCCGATGGCCGCCGACGACCTGTTCTGCGGCGAATGCGGCGCACGCCGTCACGCGTGACGGCTGCATGATCGCGCCGGCGCCTGCTGTCGATCGGCAGGCGCCGGCCGGTTCAGCCGCGCGAGCCTCCCCGGCTCGTCCACGCCGTCACCACGCGGCAAACACGTCCTGCGCGATCCCGAAGCCCGTGCTCATCCCGGCGCCGCTCGTCACGACGACGACACGCGTGCCGTCGTCCGGTGCTTCGATCACGCAATCGGCATCGGGCGCCGACGGATAGCTGCCGGTCCAGCGCTCGACCACATCCAGTTCCGGTACATCGAGCGTCTCGTGCAGCAGGCGCAGGATCTGCGCATCGATCTCCTGCGTTGCGAACGGCAGCGGCGCGGCGCCGTATTCATGCGAATCGCCCACCACGAGACTGCCGTCGGCGCTCTGCACCGCGATCAGGTGGATGCCGTACCCGACGCACACGGGCTCCTCCGCGTTCAGGCGCGCACGCAACGCGCCGGCGGCCGGCAGCGCCGCGAACCCCGCGTAACGCAGCAGGCTCAGGTCGCTCATCACCGCGGCGCGCAGCGCCAACGGGCGGCGCGGCCGCACGCGCAGCATCTGCAACTGGCACAGGCGGACCTCGTGCCGCGCGAACCAGTCGCCGTACAGGTGACGGCTGTCCGCGTTGCCGCAGACGATCACGCGCTCCGCGTGCAGCACGCCGCGCGACGTCCGGACCGTCGGCGTGCGCACCTCGTGCACCATCTCGCCGTAGCGGAACCGCACGCCGAAGCGTTCGGCCAGCCATGACGCCAGCAACCCGATCGCGGTACGCGGCTCGATGCGCAGTTCATGCGGGCTGTGCAGGACGCCCTGCGCGCCGTCCAGCCGCAGCTCGGGCGCCACGGCCGCCGCTTCGCCGGGCGTCATGACCCGGCAGCCGTCGGCCATGCCGGTCTGCATGAACGCATCGATCAGGTGCATCGCCTCGGGGCGACGCGCAATCAGGTGCAGGCCCTTGTGAAGCACGTCGATGCCGGCTTGCGGCGCCACGTCCGCCCAGACCTCGCGGCTCGCCCGCGCACGCCGCCAGCTGTGCCCGGCGTGCTGCCCGGTGACCGTGACGAAACCGAAATTGCGGATCGACGCGCCCACGCATGCGGCGTCGCGTTCGATCACGCAGACGCGCAGCCCCTCGAGCGCCGCCGTATAGGCATGGGCGAGGCCGACGATGCCCGCGCCGACGACGATCACGTCGTAAGCATCCGCCGCTGCGATGGCGTTCACGATGGCACGCTCCTTCTGTCGAGATGTGATGCACCGCCCGTTCGGAGCGTGCGTATCGGTTGCAGTGCGCCGCGTTCCTCGGGTAGATCCCCGGGACTGGCGCGCGATCCCGCACTATCGCGACGCGAGATGACATCCGCGTGAAAAAGCCACAAAACGGCATGTTTTGGCAAAATTTGCCATTGCACGACGCCGTGGAGAATCGCATCGATCCGTTGGTGCGCGGCATTGCGGTGTCGTCGAAACGCATCGCACGCGCGTAGTTCGCCATCGGCACCACGGTGACCGCCGCGCCGATATGCAGACACGCATTGAAAAGCCGCGCGAGCTCGCCGAGCGTCATGCCGGGCTGCAGCGGCAACGGGTTATAACCGGTGAATGTCGCCGGCCAGCACGAGATCGCGCGGCGCGGGTTGCAAGGCCTCGATGCGGGCCGCGCAGTCGCGCCACTCGGCGGCCGTGACCGACGGCCGCGGCATCAGGAAACGGTATTCACGCGCCGTCCCGGTCTCGGTCACGCACACGTTCTCGTGCGTCTCGCCGGCAATCCGCAGGCGGACAGACGGCACGTGTTCGGCTTCGAGCCGCAGCGTCAGCACGTCGCACGTCGGCCCGCTCGCCGGACACCCCTCCGTTCATGCGTCGTTGCGCGTCCATTGCGCGCGCAGGATGTCCTCGCCGTCGCGATAGTGGATCGCGAGATCGCCGTGATGCGCATGCAGCAACGCTTCCCCCAGCCGTCGCACCATGTGCACGCCCGTCGTGCGGACGACGAGCGTATCGGCGGATTTCTCGATTTCCATGATGCGTTCGAGCGCGTGCTCGCTCGTCTCCAGAATGGCCTGGCGCTCGAGCAGGTCGAGAATCGTCGCCCGGTGCGCGCACAGGTACACGCCGTGCAGCACCAGTTCGCCCGCCGGCAGGTTTTCCCGCATGCGCTTGCAGGCCGGGCATTCGAGCTGGCGCCGGTCGAGCGGCGCCGCGTACCACGTCCAGCGGCCCGCGTCGCAGACGGCGCCGCAGCCTTCGCAGATCCTGTCGCCCTTCGGCCGCTTCGGATCGCGGTAACTGTCCTTCGTATGCGGCTGCATGCGCCTGTCGTGGCGCAGAGGGTGTCGGCCGGGGCCGGAATTCGAACGGTTCATGACTGCGTCTCCTCGCAGTGGACGGCACTAGCGAGCCGTCAGCCGACGGTGAGCCGGTCGACGACCTCCCGGACGCCTCTCACCGACCCGGCCGCACCGCACGCGGCCCGCCTTTCGGCGAGCGACGCGACCTTGCCCGTCAACGTGACGATGCCGTCGGCCGCGTCGATCGCAATTCCCGCGGATTCGCGCCGCGCGCGACGCGCAAGCGCTTCGGCGATCCGCGTGCCGACGTCCGGCACCGTGTGATCCGTGCGCACCCGGATCCGGTTCGCGACGCCGACGACGCCGATCATCCGGCTGACCATCTTTTCCGCCGCCCGGCTCTGGTATGCATGATCGACTTCACCGTCGAGCGTCACGCAACCGTGATCGACCTCGACGCGAATCTTGTGATCGCGCAGCGCCTCCTGCCAGCCGAGCGCGAACGTGATCGCGATCGCCAGTTCCTGGTCCGCGCACGCGTTCTCCTGCGGTGCAACGTTCAGTTCGAGCACGAGCGCGCGTGCATCCTCGACATGCAGCGCCGTTTTCTGCGCCTCGAGTTTCTGGGCCCAGCTGTCGACCGTGCCGCGCAACGTCACGATCCGGTCGTGTACGTCGACGTCGATCCGCCGTGCATCGACCGCCGGATTCCAGAACAGCGCCTGCTCGACATCCTGCTTGAGTGCTGCATCGGACTTCATTGCCGTCTCCTGTCGGCCCGTGCCGGTCGCGACATTCGCGATCGGCGATGGGGCCGCACCGGATTCAGCATCGCGCAAGGCGGCGCCGGCGGTTTGACGAGGATCAATCAACGCCGTGCTTGCGGCAGCCGCCGTCGCGCACACTCGATCCCGATTTTTCCGTTGACGCAGATCAACCGCGCGACGGGGTGCGACGCGATCATGTCCCCGGCCGCCGCGGCATTCGTGGCGGCCCGCACGCTTCATATCGTTGCGACAGCCGCTCCCCGGGAGACCGTCATGAACCGCAGGCAATACCGCATCTCGCTGGCAACGCTCAGCGTATTCATCGCGCTCGCATCGCTGGCCGGCATCATTCACGGCATGCTGTTCGACGAGCGGGTTTTCAGATACTCGATCGTCACGCTGATCCTGAGCATCCTCTCGTTCGCCGTCCTGCTGAACCTCGCCCCTGGCGACCGGCCGTGACGCGTGCGACCGCGTCGGGCCCGGCGCAACCCGCCGGCCCAGGGCCATGTTCCGGCGCGCCTGTCAACCGAAGCACCGCTCGAAACGCATTCCCGCCGAAGTGATGCAGATCAAGGGTAGGAGCGTCAATCGTCGGATATAAGTGAACCCGAAGCGGCGCCGCCACGAGGCGGCGCCACCCCGCGTTTCCGTATTCGCCGAGGCTTTCCATGCGCGCCACCGCGCTTCCCGTCGTGTTCCGCACTGCAGCTTCCCGGTACGGGCGTTTCGTTGCGCTCGCAACGGGTATCGGCCTGCTGTCCGGATGCCTGTCGCTCGCACCGCCGGACCAGCGTCCCGCCGCGCCGATCCCCGCCGCCTTTCCGGATCCGTCGGCCGGCGCCACGCCCGCGGCCGCGCCGGTGCCCGCATGGCGGGACTACTTCGTCGATGCGCGCCTGCGGGCGCTGATCGCGCAGGCGCTGGCCAACAATCGCGACCTGCGCGCGGCCGTCGCGCGCGTCGAACAGGCCCGTGCCGTCTACGGCATCCGCAGCGCGGACCAGTGGCCGACGATCGGCGCCGGCGCGGCCTATGCGCGGTTTCGCGCACCCGGCGGGCTCCTCACGCCCACCCCGTTCATCGGCCAGGCCTACGAGGTGCGGCTGGCCGAGACGCAATGGGAGCTCGATTTCTGGGGCCGCGTGAGCAACCTGAAGGACGCGGCGCTGCAGCGCTATCTCGCGAGCGATGCGGCCCGGCGTGCCGCGACGCTGAGCGTGATCACGTCGGTCGCCAACGCGTACCTGACGCTGTGCGAGTACGACGAGCGCATCGCGCTGACCCGCGCGACGATCGACACGCGCCGCGAGTCGCTGCGGATTTTCCGGCTTCGCCATGCGGCCGGCGCGATCTCGCGCCTCGACCTGACGCAGGCCGAGATCCTGCTGCAGCAAGCGGAATCCCTCGGCGCCCAGTTGCAACAGGCGCGCGCCTCGGCGGCCGATGCACTGGCCCTGCTGGTCGGTGCGCCGCCGGATCTGGCCGGCACGCCGCTCGCGCTCGACGACGCCGCCGTCGCGCCGTCGCTCGCCCCCGGCCTGCCCTCGTCGCTGCTGGCGCAGCGGCCGGACGTGATTGCGGCCGAACACGAACTGCAGGCGTCCCGCGCCAACATCGGCGCGGCGCGCGCCGCGTTCTTTCCGCGCATCGCGCTGACGAGCTCGATCGGCTCGGGCAGCAGCGCGCTGCATGAGTTGCTGACGTCCGGCACCGGCGTCTGGTCGGTGATCCCGAACGTGACGCTGCCGCTGATCGACGGCGGCCGCAACCGCTCGAATCTCGCGCTCGCGCACGCCCAGCACGACGAAGCGCTCGCGCGGTACGAGCGGACGATCCAGAGCGCGTTTCGCGACGTGTCCGACGCGCTTGCGTCCCGCTACTGGCTGGCCGACGAGGTGCGTATCGAGCGCGCCACGCTGGATTCGCAGGCCGAACGGGCCCGCCTCGCGAAGCTGCGCTACGACAGCGGCGCGACCCGCTTCCTCGAGGTGCTCGACGCGCAGCGGGACCTGATGAACGCGGAGCAGCAATGGGTGATGACGCGTCGCGCGCTGTTGTCGAGCCGCGTCGCGCTGTACGGCGCGCTCGGCGGCGCCACGCAAGACGGCGACGCGGCCGCCGCGCGACCGACCAACGAATCGACGAATCCGGATTCCATACGATGAAAACCCTCAAGCGCCCTCTTCTGATCGGGGCAGGCGTCGCCGTGCTCGCGATCGGCATCACGTATTTCGGATGGACGCGCTGGCGTGACGGGCAGGCCGATGCCGGCCTCGTGAGCGGCAACGGCCGCATCGAGGCGACCGAGATCGACGTCGCGACCAAGCTGCCGGGGCGCGTCACCGCGATGCTCGTCGACGAAGGCGACTTCGTGAAGGCCGGGCAGCCGCTCGCGCGCATGGACGTGGTCGTCCTGCAGGCACAGCTCGACGAGGCGCGCGCCCGGGAGGCGCAGGCCGTGAACACGGCGGCGAGCATCGACGCGCAGGTCGCGCAGCGGCGCAGCGACAAGGCGGCGGCCGAGGCCGTCGTCGTCCAGCGGGAAAGCGAACTGGATGCGGCGACGCGGCGGCTCGCGCGCTCCGAAACGCTGTCGCGCGACGGCGCGTCGTCGATGCAGGAACTCGACGACGATCGCGCGCGCGCCGGCAGCCTGCGGGCGACCGTGAATGCCGCGCGCGCGCAGGTGCAGGCAGCCCAGGCCGCGATCGATGCGACCCGGGCCCAACTGGTCGCCGCGCACTCGGCGGTGACGGCCGCGCAGGCGACCGTCGCGCGCGTGCAGGCCGACATCTCGGACAGCGACCTGACCTCGCCGCGCGACGGGCGCGTGCAGTATCGCGTGGCCGAATCGGGCGAGGTGCTGCCAGCCGGCGGCAAGGTGCTCAACGTGGTCGACCTGTCGGACGTCTACATGACGTTCTTCCTGCCCGAGACGGTCGTCGGCCGGGTGCCGCTCGGCGCCGACGTGCGGATCGTGCTCGACGCCGCGCCGGAATACGTGATTCCGGCCCGCGTGTCGTACGTGTCGAGCACCGCGCAGTTCACGCCGAAGACGGTCGAGACGGCCACCGAGCGGCAGAAGCTGATGTTCCGGGTGAAGGCGCGCATCGACCGCGACCTGCTGCAGCGCCACCTGAAGCTCGTGAAGACCGGGCTGCCGGGTGTCGCATGGCTGAAGGTCGATCCGAACGCCGCGTGGCCCGCGCGCCTCGCGATCAAGGTGCCGCAATGAAATCGGCGCTCCCGGCCGATACGGGTGCCGGCGCGACCGAAGCGCCGCCGGCACCCGCGCCGGTCGCACGGCTGTCCGGCGTCTCGCTGCGCTACGGCGACAAGGCCGCGCTCGACGACGTGACGCTCGACATCCCGGCCGGCCGCATGGTCGGGCTGATCGGCCCGGACGGGGTCGGCAAGTCGAGCCTGCTCGCGCTCGTGTCCGGCGCACGCGCGATCCAGCAGGGGCGCGTCTGGGCCCTCGGCGGCGACCTGGCGTCGCGCCGTCATCGCGCGCGCGTGTGCCGGCGCATCGCGTACATGCCGCAGGGCCTGGGCCGGAACCTCTACGCGACGCTGTCCGTCGAGGAAAACCTGCAGTTCTTCGCGCGGCTGTTCGGTCACGATGCGGCGGAGCGGCGCCGCCGGATCGACGCGCTCACGCGCAGCACCGGCCTTCACCCGTTCCTGGATCGCCCCGCCGGCAAACTGTCCGGCGGCATGAAGCAGAAGCTCGGCCTGTGCTGCGCGCTGATCCACGATCCTGATCTGCTGATCCTCGACGAACCGACGACCGGCGTCGATCCGCTGTCGCGCGCCCAGTTCTGGGAACTGATCGCGCGCATCCGGGCCGCCCGCCCGGCGATGAGCGTGCTGGTGGCGACCGCGTACATGGACGAAGCCCGGCGCTTCGACCGGCTGATCGCGATGGATGCCGGGCGGGTGCTGGCGACCGGCAGCCCGGACGAGCTGCTGGCCCGCACCGGGTGCGACACGCTCGAAGGCGCATTCGTCGCGTTGCTCCCGGACGCGCAGCGGCGCGGGCACGAGCCGATCCGGATCGCGCCGTTTCAGCCCGAACCCGCCGCCGGCTACGCGATCGAGGCCGACGGGCTGACGATGCGGTTCGGCGATTTCGTCGCGGTCGATCACGTGAGCCTGCAAATCCGCCGCGGCGAGATCTTCGGCTTCCTCGGCTCCAACGGCTGCGGCAAGTCGACGACGATGAAGATGCTCACGGGCCTGTTGCCGGCCTCCGAAGGCACGGCGACGCTGTTCGGCCAGCCGGTCGCGGCCGACGACATCGACACGCGCCGGCGGGTCGGCTACATGTCGCAGGGGTTTTCGCTGTATGGCGAGCTGACCGTCCGGCAGAACCTCGTGCTGCATGCGCGCCTGTTCGGCGTGCCGGAGGCGGACGTACCGGGGCGGATCGACGAAATGGCCGGGCGCTTCGGACTCACCGGCGTACTCGACGCGTTACCCGAAAGCCTGCCGCTCGGCATGCGGCAGCGGCTGTCGCTCGCGGTCGCGATGGTGCACAAGCCCGAACTGCTGATCCTCGACGAGCCGACGTCGGGTGTCGATCCCGTCGCGCGCGACGACTTCTGGCGGCTGATGATCGAGCTCGCCCGGCAGGATCGCGTGACGATCTTCATCTCGACGCACTTCATGAACGAAGCCGAGCGCTGCGATCGCATCTCGCTGATGCACGCGGGCCGGGTGCTCGCCAGCGCGTCGCCGGGGGAACTCGTGCGCATGCGCGGCGCCGGCACGCTCGAGGAGGCGTTCATCGCGTACCTGACCGACGCGCAGCGTGCGGACAGCGTTCCGATGGACGCCGCGTCCGACGCGGGCTGGCTGAACGCGCCGCCCGAGGCCCCCGCCGCCCGGGCCGGCGCCGCCCGCGCGGCCGCGTGGTTCAGCCCGGCGCGTGCCGGCAGCTACCTGTGGCGGGAAGTGCTGGAGCTGCGGCGCGACCCGCTGCGCGCGACGCTGGCCCTGTTCGGGTCGCTCGTCCTGATGTGCGTCATCAGCATCGGCATCAGTCTCGACGTCGACAACCTGACGTTCGCGGTGCTCGACCGCGACCAGTCGATCCTGAGCCAGGACTATGCGCAGAACCTCGGCGGCTCGCGCTACTTCGTGCCGCGCGCGCCGCTCGCGGACGAGCGCGAGATCGACCGCCGCATGCGCAACGGCCAGCTGTCGCTCGCGATCGAGATTCCGCCCGGGTTCGCGCGGGACGTCGCGCACGGCCGCCGGGTCGAGATCGGCGCGTGGATCGACGGCGCGATGCCGATGCGCGCCGAGACGATCCGCGGCTACGTCGCCGGCATGCACGAGAACTGGCTGCGCGACCAGGCGAAGCGCCGGCTCGGCGCGTCGCTCGCGCCGACCGTCGAGATCGCCGTGCGCTATCGCTACAACCCGGACGTCAAGAGCCTGCCGGCGATGATTCCGGCCATCATGCCGATGCTGCTGCTGATGCTGCCCGCGATGCTGACGGCGCTCGCCGTCGTCCGGGAACGGGAGCTCGGGTCGATCGTCAACCTGTACGTCACGCCCGTCACACGCGCGGAATTCCTGCTCGGCAAGCAGGCGCCCTACGTGATGCTCCCCATGCTGAACTTCCTGCTGATGGTCGTGCTGGCCGACGTCGCGTTCGGCGTGCGGATCAAGGGCAGCTTCTTCACGCTCGCGGCCGCGGTGCTGGTCTTCAACGTGGTGGCCACGGGCATCGGCCTGTTCGCGTCGACGTTCACGCGCAGCCAGATCGCCGCGATCTTCATGACGATCGTCGGCACGCTGATTCCCGTCGTGCAGTTCTCGGGGCTGCTCACGCCGCTGTCGTCGCTGGAAGGCGCCGGCAAGTGGATCGGGGCGGTCTACCCGGCCACCTACATGCTCGCGATCAGCCGCGGCGTCTACAACAAGGCGCTCGGCCTGGGCGACCTGTCGTCGCAGTTCTGGCCGCTGCTCGCGGCGGCGCCGGCCATCCTGGCCATGACCGCCGCCCTGCTGCGCAAACAGGAGCGCTGACCATGTCGCGCCTGCTCGTCATCTTCCGGCTCGGGGTCAAGGAGCTCTGGAGCCTCGCCCGCGACCCGATCCTGCTCGTGCTGATCGTCTACACGTTCAGCGCGTCGATCTACGTCGCGGCCACCGCGCGCCCGGAAACGCTGCACAAGGTGCCGATCGCGATCGTCGACGAAGATGCGTCGCCGCTGTCGGCGCGCATCGCGTCGGCGTTCTTCCCGCCGCAGTTCGCACCGCCGCCGATCGTCGACGCGGCCGCGGCCGATCACGGCCTCGACAACGGCGACTACACGTTCTCGCTCGACATTCCGCCGGATTTCCAGCGCGACGTGCTCGCCGGCCGTCACGCGACGATCCAGCTCAACGTCGACGCGACCCGCATGACGCAGGCCTTTACCGGCGGCGGATACGTGCAGCAGATCGTGTCGGGCGAGATCGACGCATTCGTGCGGCGCTATCGCGGCACGGCGTCGCCGCCCGTCGATCTCGCGATGCGGATGCGCTTCAACCCGAATCTCGACGAAGTGTGGTTCGGCGCGCTGATGGAGCTGATCAACAACGTGACGATGCTGTCGATGATCCTCACCGGGGCCGCGCTGATCCGCGAACGCGAGCACGGCACGATCGAGCATCTGCTCGTGATGCCGGTCACCGCCGCGGAAATCATGCTCGCGAAGGTCTGGTCGATGGGGCTCGTCGTCACGGTGGCGGCCGTCGCGTCGCTGACGCTGGTCGTGGGCGGAGCGCTGCACGTGCCGATTCCGGGCTCCATCCCGCTGTTCGTGGCCGGGATGGCGCTGCACCTGTTCGCGACGACGTCGATGGGGATCTTTCTCGCGACGCTCGTGCGCAGCATGCCGCAGTTCGGGATGTTGCTCGTGCTCGTGCTGCTGCCGCTGCAACTGCTGTCAGGCGGACTGACACCGCGCGAGAGCATGCCGCTCGCCGTGCAGGACATCATGCTGGCCGCGCCGACCACGCATTTCGTCGAACTCGCGCAACGCATCCTGTACCGCGGCGCGGGACTCGATGCGGTCTGGATCCAGTTCGCCGTGCTGTTCGCGATCGGCTGCGCGCTGTTCCTGCTGTCGCTGACCCGCTTTCGCAAGACGATCGCCCAAATGGCGTAACCGGCCCGGCGGGCGGCCGGACGCGCGCGCGGCGGCCCCATTCGTCCGTTGATACAGATCAACCGTGCCGGCACCCTTCACGCGATCATGACGACACGTCCTGTGATAGCCGCGGCGGCCGCGATGGCGGCAGGGCGGCATCGCGCTCACGGCGGCCGGCGGCCGCCTCGCCGGAGAACGTCATGATGCGCCTGCCAAACCGGATCGTTCTTGCCACGCTCGGCGTGTTCACCGCACTCGCGTCGCTGCTGGGCGTCGAGCACGCGATGCTCGCCGGGTCGCCCGTCCTCCCGTACGCGGTCGTCGCGCTGGTGTCGGGCGTCGCTGCTTTCGTCGCACAGTTGGATTCGGCCGCCGGCGAGCGCAGGCGTTGTGCAAGGTGTCGATGACGCGAACTTCGGCGAGAGGCTGCTGATCGTCGGGCCGTCCGGCAGCGGCAAGACGACGCTGCTCGGCGTGATCCCGGGCTACGTGCAGTTGCTGGTCACCGACGTGCAATACCATCAGGCGCGCCTTGCGTGGCTGCAGGCAGTCGCGCAGCGGCTGCAGGACACGGTCGCGTTCTACGTCGCGCTCGGCGGCGGCTGGGGTGACCCGGGCTGAAACGCGGCAGCGCGGTCGTCCGGAGTCGGCCCGTCTATGTGTGCGCCACGATGTCCGGCCGCTGCCAGGGCGGCAACTCGGCCCAGCCGAGCGGGCCGTAGACGGTACCGCCAGCAGCCTCGATCGTCTCGACGAATTCGGCGAGTGTCGCCCCCGCCGGCACGGCCAGCTTCATCGCGTCGACGAATTCCTCGCTGCGCAGCCACGGCACCGCGCCGCCGTTGATCTGCTCGACGCTCCAGTCCTGCCCGTGCCGGCCGGCCTCGGGCGGCAGCAGGCGCGGCGCGTCGAACGCCACGCGCAGCAGCTGTGTGCGCGAATCGCTGTAAGGCGGCTGCGCGACGTCCTGATAGGGCACGTCGGCCCAGCTTTGGCCGCATTGCAGGTCGAGCGGCAGGCACGTAAACCACGCCCAGGGCGCGCGGACGAAGCACAGCCGGTAGCCGGTCCGCGCGCCGTCCAGGTTGGCGATCAGCGTCATGATGGATTCGTCCCTATCGCGTCGAAATCTCGCTGCCTATGGTGTACGGCATATCCGCGGCCCGCGCGGAGGGCGGAATCACGACATCGCCCTCGCGCATGCGACCACTATCGCGCCACCGTCCGGCCCGCGCGTTGATTGACGTCAAACCGTAGCCGCAACGGCTGGAGGACGAACCTCACCTATCCCGGGCACGGATACGGCAAACCCTGATTTCCATCAATCGCTTCACGCGCATCCGCGCTGTAATCGGTTCACTGCTCCCTCGACTCCCGGTGAGGCATCCATGAAACTGACTTTTCTCGGCGCGACCGAAACCGTGACCGGCTCGAAGTACCTGCTCGAGCACGGCAACCGGCGCGTGCTGGTCGATTGCGGCCTGTTCCAGGGCACGAAGAACCTGCGGCTGCGCAACTGGAGCCCGTTGCCGCTCGCGCCCGACACGCTCGACGCGGTCGTGCTCACGCACGCGCATATCGACCATACCGGCTACCTTCCGGTACTGGTGCGCGAAGGATATCGCGGGCCCGTGTACTGCACGGCCGCCACGGCCGAACTCTGCGACATCATGCTGCGCGACAGCGCGCGGCTGCAGGAAGAGGAAGCCGACTTCGCGAACCGCCACGGCTACTCGAAGCATCACCCCGCACAGCCGCTCTACACGCTGGACGACGCGCAGCGCGCGCTGCAACTGCTGAAGCCCGTCGCGTTCGACGAATGCACCGCACTGGGCGGCGGCCTGGCGTTCCGTCTGCTGCCGGCCGGGCACATCCTCGGCGCGGCGAGCGTCGTGATGCACTGGAATCACAAGGTGCTCGCGTTCTCGGGCGACCTCGGCCGCTATCACGACCCGATCATGCAGCCGCCGCTGGCGCCCGCGCATGCGGACTTCCTGGTCGTCGAATCGACGTACGGCGACCGTCTGCATCCGGAATCGGACCCCGAGAACGAACTGGCCGCGCTGTTCGACAAGACTTTCGCGCGCGGCGGCGTCGTGGTGATGCCCTGCTTCACCGTCGGGCGCGCGCAGGAAATCCTGCACTACATCGCGCGGCTGAAGGCGTCCGGCCGCATGGCGCGCGTCCCGGTATATCTCGACAGCCCGATGGCGACGGACGTGACCGAGATCTATCGTCACCATATTCTCGAGCACCGGCTGACGCCGTCCGAAGCGAACGCGCTCGGTCACGCGGCCACGATGATCCGGTCGGTCGAGCAGTCGAAAGCGATCGCCGACCATCATGGCCCGATGGTCATCATCGCCGGCAGCGGGATGGCGACGGGCGGCCGCGTGCTGCATCACCTCAGCCGCTACGCGCCCGATGCGCGCAACACGATCGCGCTGGTCGGCTACCAGGCGGCCGGCACACGCGGCGCGGCGCTGGCCGCGCACGAGCCGACGCTGAAGATTCACGGCGAATACGTGCGCGTGCGCGCGCAGGTCGAGTCGATCACGACGCTCTCCGCGCATGCCGACTACGAGGAGATTCTCCGCTGGCTCGGCACGATGCAGCGCGCGCCGGTGCGGACCTTCGTCACGCACGGCGAACCCGCGGCGGCCGATGCGATGCGGCGGCGTATCGCGGAGCGACTGCACTGGCCGTGCGAGGTGCCGACTTACGCGCAGTGCGTCGATCTCGACGCGGTCGAATCGGGCGACACGCACGAGCCGGCCGCGCTTTCATCCTGACGGCGACGCCGTCGACGCCCGGGCCGGCGCGGCGGGAACCGGACATCGCGCGCCGGGTCCCGTGCTCGCGCGGCGCGGCGCGGCGCGGCGCGGCGCGGCGCGGCGCGGCTATCGGCTATCGGCGATCAACCGACTTCGATGATGACCTTCAGCGCATGGGTTTGCGCCGCGCGGCCGAAGGTGTCGTATGCGCGCTCGACGTCGTCGAGCGAGAACCGGTGCGTGATCAGGCGCGTCGGATCGAGGCGCCCGGCGCGTACGGTCTTCAGCAGCATCGGCGTGCTGACCGTGTCGACGAGCCGCGTCGTGATCGAGATATTGCGATCCCACAGCTTCTCGAGGTGCAGGTCGGCCTTGACCCCGTGCACGCCGACGTTCGCGACCACGCCGCCCGGCGCCACCAGCGAGGTGCACATCTCGAACGTCGCCGGAATGCCGACCGCCTCGATCGCGCAATCCACGCCGACGCCGTCGGTCAGCTTCATGACCTCCGCCACCGGGTCGCCGCTGCGGCCGTCGATGCAATCGGTCGCGCCGAAACGCCGCGCCACCTCGAGCCGGTTGCTGTCCGGGTCGATCATGATGATCCGCGCGGGCGAGTAGAACTGCGCGGTCAGCAACGCCGCCAGCCCGATCGGGCCCGCGCCGACGATCGCGACCGAGCAGCCGGGCTGCACCTTGCCGTTCAGCACGCCGCATTCGAACCCGGTCGGCAGGATGTCGGACAGCATCACGAGCGCGTCCTCGTCCGCGCCCGGCGGAATCCGGTAGAGGCTCGTCTGCGCATGCGGGATGCGCACGTACTCGGCCTGCGTGCCGTCGATCCGGTTGCCGAGGATCCAGCCGCCCGTCGTGCAGTGAGAATAGAGGCCGCGCCGGCAGTACTCGCAGCGGCCGCACGACGAGATGCACGAAATGAGCACGGGGTCGCCCGGCTTCAGTGAATCGACCGCGGCGCCGACCTGCTCGACGATGCCGACGCCCTCATGGCCGAGAATGCGGCCGGGTTCGCACGTCGGTACGTCGCCCTTGAGAATATGCAGATCGGTACCGCAGATCGTCGTGCGCGTCATGCGGACGATCGCATCGGTGGGCGACTGCAGTTCCGGCCTGGGCCGTTCCTCGAGCGCCTTGCGCCCGGGTCCGTGGTAAACGAGTGCTTTCATCGCGGTTCCTCCATCGAAAGAAAGGGTTGCGGGTTCATTCATCAGGACTGCAGGTGATGCCGCCCCTGCGCCAGCACCGTCGCGAGTGCGCACGAAGCGATCCGGACGGCGACGCTGTCGGCACGGCTCGTCAGCACGATCGGTACGCGTGCGCCGACGACGATGCCTGCGCTGACGGCACCCCCGAGGTATTCGAGCTGCTTCGCGAGCAGGTTGCCGGCTTCGATATCGGGAACGACCAGGATGTCGGCGCGGCCGGCTACCGGTGAATCGATCCCCTTGTCGTGCGCCGCCCGCAGCGAAATCGCGTTGTCGAACGCGAGCGGGCCGTCGACGATCGCACCCGTGAGCTGGCCGCGCTCGGCCATCTTCGCGAGCGCGGCCGCATCGAGCGTCGAGCGCATCGCCGGATTGACGGTTTCGACCGCGCACAGCACCGCCACGCGCGGGCAGGCAACGCCCAGCGCATGTGCGACGTCGATCGCGTTCTGCGTGATGGCCGCTTTCTGCGCGAGATCCGGCGCGATGTTCACCGCCGCGTCGGTCAGGATGAACGGGCGCGGATACGCCGGCGCCTCGATCAGGAAACAGTGGGACATGCGCTTGTCGGTGCGCAGGCCCGAACCGGCCGCGACGACCGCGCCCATCAGCTCGTCCGTGTGCAGGCTGCCCTTCATCAGCGCGCCGGCGCGGCCGGCCGCCGCCAGTTCGACCGCGCGGGCCGCCGCCGCATGGCTGTGCGGCACGTCCTCGATCGTCCACTTCGAAAGATCGACACTCGCCTCGTTCGCCACGCGTTGCACCTTGGCGCGCGGCGCGACGATCAGCGGTTCGATCGCCGCCCCCAGGGGTGACGTGCGCAGCGCCGCGAGCGCAACGAGACTGGTCGCGTCACACGGATGCACGACGGCGACGACGAGCGGCGCCGCGTTGCGCGCCCGCGCGATCAGCTCGGGTAATGCGCCGTCCGGGCGTGGCAGCAAGCCGGGCAGGCATGCGTCGTCGAGCCCCTCCGGCGGCGGGTTTTCGCTCATGTTTCGAGTACGTAGGTGCCGGGCGCCGCCGCAAACCCCGCGGCCGGCGTACGGGCCGGCACGTCGCCCGACGAGCGCGCGTGCAGCCAGTCGCGCCAGCAGGTCCACCACGATCCGTCGACCGCCGGCGTGTCGCGTACGAAATCGTGCCGGCTGCGGTAGGCCGCGCCGGGTTCGCGGGTCGCGCATCGATAGTGGCGCCCCGCATGGCCGGGTTCGGACACGATGCCCGCGTTGTGCCCTCCCGATGTCAGCACGAAGGTCAGCGCGTGGTGCGTGAGCAGGTGGAGCTTGTAGACGGAACGCCACGGCGACACGTGATCGCGCTCGGTGCCGACCACGAACGTCGGCACGTCGAGATCCGACAACGCGACCGGCCGCCCGTCGACGCAGTAGCGGCCGGCCGCGAGATCGTTGTCGAGAAAGAGCCGCGTCAGGTATTCCGAATGCATCCGATACGGCATGCGCGTGGTGTCCGCATTCCACGACATCAGGTCGTTGGGCTTCGTGCGCGTGCCGAGCAGGTATTCGCTCATCATCCGCGACCAGATCAGGTCGCGCGCGTTCAGCAGTTCGAACGCGGCGGACATCTGCGCGCCGTCCAGGTAACCCTGCCGCCACATCAGCGCGTCGAGTGCGGACAGTTCGCTCGCGTCGATGAACAGGCCGAGCTCGCCGGGTTCGCTGAAATCGGTCTGGGCCGCCAGCAACGTGACGGAGCGCAGTGCGTCGTGTTGCCGCCCGTCGCGCGTGAGCGCCGCCGCGCCGATCGCCAGCAGCGTGCCGCCCAGGCAATAGCCGACCGCGTGGACCGCTTCGCCGCAGATCGACCGGGCGGCGTCGAGCGTCGCCATGCACCCGTCACGCAGATAATCGTCGAGCCCGACGTCGCGGGCCTCCGCGCCCGGGTTGCGCCACGACACCGCAAACACGGTGTAGCCCGCGTCGACCAGGAAGCGGATCAGCGAGTTGTGCGGCTGCAGATCGAGGATGTAGTACTTCATGATCCACGACGGCACGATCAGGATCGGTTCGCGTGCCACGGCGGGCGTCGTCGGGTCGTATTGCAGCAGCTCGCACAGCGCGTTGCGCCAGACGACGCGGCCCGGCGTGATCGCCACGTCGCGTCCCGGCAGATACGTGCGCGTGTCGCGGGCCCGCGTGCCGCTCGTGCGATCGAGCAACGCGCTCGCGTCGTCCAGCCAGTTCCGGAAGCCTGCCGCGAGATTCGCGCCGCCGCTGCGCATCGTCGCGTCGAGCGCGACCGGATTGGTCGCCAGGAAGTTGCCCGGCGAGCACGCGTCCAGCCATTGACGCGCGACGAACCCGACCAGTTCCTCGTGGTGCCGTTCGACGCCCGGCACGCCGCGCGTTGCGTCGCGCCACCAGCGCTGGATCGACAGGAAACTGTCGCGATACGCGCTGAACGGCCAGCCGGCCCACGCCGGCACGGCGAAGCGCGGATCGGCCTCGCCGGCATGCACGGCAAGGCCGCTCATGTCCGCAGCGTCGGCGTCGCCCTCACGCCGGTTTGCCGCCGGTGCAACGGCGGCCGTGCACGCCTGCGTCGCGAGCTCGAAGCACTTCCCCGGCGACACCGCCAGATGCGCGCCCCAATCGAGCATGGCCAGCGCCAGCGATACGGGTGACAGCCCGAAGGTCATCGCGGCGACGGTCGCATGCGCTGCGCGGTTCCATTGTTCGGCAGGCGAAGTCGTTCCCGCCGGGCATTCGGCGGAACGCGACGCCTGCCCGCCCCGATCCGGCGGCGGATTCGATTCGTGCGTGAACGGTGCACGGATGACGGAGGCTGTCATTGCATGTGCATGCCGCCGTTGACATCGAATTCCGCGCCCGTCGCAAATGCGCCCGCATCGGAACACAGGAAGCCGACGAGCGCGGCGATCTCGTCGGGGCGGCCGAGACGCCCCACCGGGATCTGCGGCAGGATCTTCGTGTCGAGCACTTCCTTCGGCACCGATTCGAGCATCGCCGTATCCAGGTAGCCTGGCGCGACCGTGTTGACCGTCACGCCGTGACGCGCAAGCTCGAGCGCGAGCGCCTTCGTGAAGCCGTGGATGCCGGCCTTCGCGGCCGCATAGTTCGTTTGCCCGTACGCACCTCTCGAACCGTTGACGGACCCGATGTTCACGATCCGCCCGAAGCCCGCGTCGATCATGCCGGGCACGAACGGCTTCGTCATGTTGAACATGCTGTCGAGGTTGGTGCGCAGCACCGCATCCCACATGCCCTTGGTCATCTTCACGAAGGTGGCATCGTGCGTGATGCCGGCGTTGTTGACGAGCACGTCGACGCGCCCGAATTCGGCCAGCACGCGTGCCGCGCAGTGCTGGCACGCATCGTAATCGGCAACGTCGACCTCGTACGCATGAAACGCGCGGCCGGCGTCGCGTTCCTGCGTGAGCCACGTCGCGACGTGGTCGTTGTGTTCGGTGTGCGACACCGCCACCGTCATGCCCGCGTCGTGCAGGCAACGGCTGATCGCGGCGCCAAGGCCGCCCATTCCACCCGTGACGAACGCGACGCGCCTAGCGGACATGATCGTGCTCCCGCGCGGCAAGGTGGTCGTCCGGCAGTCGCATGGCCACCGGCCCGCCGTCGCTCGCGCCGACGGCCTCCGTGATGCCGAGCTCGAACGCCGCCATCCAGTCGCGCCACGGCATGCTGGCCTCGTTGATCACGGCCAGCCGCCCGAGGTCGGGCAGCCAGTCGGTCTGGTAGCGCGCCAGCCCGCCGGGGCCGTATTCGCGCAGCCACGTGCGCCACGCGCCGGCACTCTCGAACTGCCCGCGCATGCAGAGCTCGGTGGCGTCCTGCCAGATCGCGACGGTGGCGACCGTGTAGTCGCGCATCGCCAGCCGGGCCGCTTCACCGAAGGCCGTCCACTCGTTCGTAGCCGTGAGCGCCTGCTGCAGGCCGCGCACGGCGTCGCGGTCCCGTTCGATGCAGCGCCCCGCGAGCGCATGCCATTCCTGCTGCCAGCCTCGGTTCAGCGCGGCCATGCGCAATGCAAGATCGCATCCCGCGCGGCAGGCGTCGTTCGGTGTCGTCAAAGCATGGGCGCTCATCGTGTTCCCTCCTTCGATCCGGTCAACGGGTTCGCATCCGCCTCGTGCCGCCTGCCGGGCATCGGCATGGCGACCGCCTCACTGTGCGGCCGCGGCGCTCGGCTGCCGTTGATCTGAGTCAAGCGCGCGGAAACCCTGCTTCGTAGACTGGATTGCACTGGCGGATCACCCGTCGATGGAGCGATTCCGATGAGCTACAAAAGCATGGTCGTGCACCTCGATACGAGCGCCCGCGCGCATTCGCGCCTCGAGTTCGCGTTGCGTCTCGCCCGGCGCTTCGGTGCGCATCTCACCGGGCTGTTCGCGGTCTACACGCCCGAGCCGTATTCGTTCTACGTGATGGCCGGTTCCGCCGACTATTTCCGCGAGCACCGCGAGCGGCGCGACGAACGGCTCGCCGCGCTGGAGCGCCTGTTCCATGCGGAGACCGCCCGCGCCAAGGTGCCGGCAACCTGGGTTCACGCGGACGAACGCGCGAATCTGGCCGTGCTGCGCGCCGCGCGACTCGCCGATCTCGTGATTGCGGGCCAGAGCGACCCGAACGATCCCGAGACCTTTATCGACGACCAGTTTCCGGAGAACCTGGTGCTGTCCGCCGGCCGCCCGGTGCTGTTCGTGCCGTACACCGGAGAATTTCCGTCGATCGGCGAGCGGGTATTCGTCGCATGGGACGGCAGCCGCGAAGCGGCCCGTGCCGCGCACGACGCGCTCCCGTTTCTCGAGCATGCGAAGCGCACGACCGTCGCCGCCGTGGTCGACGCCGATTCGGAGGCGGCGACCACGCGCATTCCGGCCGCCGATGCCGCGCTGATGCTGGCACGCCACGCGCACGACGTGAACGTGCTCGACATCGGTACCGGCGCCGGCGCGTCGATCGGCGACACGCTGCTGTCACGCGCGTACGAAACGGGTTCCGACCTGCTCGTGATGGGGGCCTACGGCCATCCGCGCTGGCGCGAACTGGTGATGGGCGGCGCCACGCGCACGGTGCTGGGGTCGATGACGCTGCCGGTGCTGATGTCGCACTGAGCCGGCCGATGCGATGCCGCTCGGCACGAGCGATCCCTGTCGCGACATGCCTGCGCGGATCGCGACGTGGATCCGTGTGCAGTTGCCGCACATCACGGTGGGCGCCATTGCCCATCGCGTCGTGCCCGGCGGCACGCGCCGCGGTGCGCGTGCCGCGCGGCAACCGCGCCGCTTGATCCAGATCAGCGCCGTCGGCACGCACGCGCCGATGATGACCTCATCCACATCCGTTCAAGGGAAATGCCATGTACTCGAACATTCTGGTTGCGCTCGACGGCAGCGACACGTCGTCCCGCGCACTCGACGCCGCGCTGACGCTCGCGGCGGAGACGGGTGCGCGGCTGACCCCCGTCTACGTCGTCGATTTCCTGGTGCCGGCCTACGACACGTACGGATACGATCCGTCGATCCTCGTCGATGCCTTCCGCGAGGAGGGGCTGCGCGTCACCGACGACGCGGCGCGACGCCTGAAAGCGCGCGACGTGGCCGGCACGCCGCAGATCTCCAACGTCGAGCCCGCGGGCGAGGACATTCCGCGCCGGATCGTCCGTCTTGCCGACGAAACCGGGGCCGACCTGATCGTGATGGGCACGCACGGCCGGCGCGGCTTTCAGCGCCTCTTCCTCGGCAGCGTGGCCGAGCGCGTGCTGCGCCTGGCCACCTGCCCCATCCTGATGATTCCGGCGAACTGCCCGTCGGAGAAACCCGCCGAAACCGCCGCGGCATCAACCGAAAAGGAGCCGTCATGAGCTACAAGACCCTGCTCGTCCACCTCGACGACAGCGAGCGCTGCGCGACGCGCGTCGGCCTCGCACTCGAACTCGCGGCGCGCTGGAACGCGCATCTGATCGGCCTCTACGTGGTCTGCCAGGACCTGTTCGAGCCGTTGCGGCGGCCCGACGAACCGCTGAAGCTTGCCGTGTACGAGCGGCTGTGCGAGCAGCGCCGCAAGGAAGCCGAGGAAAAATTCCTGACGGTCGCCGAGCGCGCGGGACGCAGCGTCGAATGGCAGGCCCCCGCCGGCGACGCGACCGCCGCCGCCATTCTGCACGCGCGTCACGCCGATCTGCTGGTGCTCGGCCAGGAAGACCCCGACGATCGCATGACCTACGTCGCGCGCCATTTCGTCGAGGATGTCGTGATGGGCAGCGGCCGCCCGGCGATCGTCGTGCCCTATGCGGGCGACGTGCGAACGATCGGCGAGAACGTGCTGATCGGCTGGGACGGCGGGCGCGAAGCCGCCCGCGTGATGGCCGATGCGCTGCCGCTGCTCGCCCGCGCGCGCTTCGTCAACGTCGAGACGGTCGTGCGCGGGCAGCCCGACCCGGACAAGACGCCCGCGGGCGTCGACGTCGCCGCGTATCTCGAACGGCACGGTGTTCGCGCGTCGTTCTCCACGACGCCGCGCGACCGGTCGGTCGGCGTGGGCGCGACGCTGCTGAACCGGGTGACCGACCTGCACGCGGACCTGCTCGTGATGGGTTTGTACAGCCATGCGCGCATGCACGAACGCGTGCTGGGCGGCGCCACACGCACGATCCTCGAGACGATGACGGTGCCGGTGCTGCTGTCTCACTGAGCCGTCGAAAAGGGGGCAGCCGCTTGCGGCCGCCCCCTTTTCGTCACAACACGGCCGCACACGCGCCCTGCCCCTCCCGCACGACCAGCACCGGCCGGTCGGCGGTGCGCACCAGCGATTCGGCGACGCTGCCGAGCAACGCGCGGCGCACGCCGCGCCGCCCGTGCGTGCCCATCACGATCAGCTCCGCGTCGCATTCGGCGGCGGCCCGCGCCAGAACGGACGACACGTCCTCGCCGCACGCGTCGAGCGTGTGTGCCGTGCCGCGGACGCCGCACAGGCGAAACGCGGTCTCCGCGTCCGCCACCGCGATCGCGGCCCTGTCCGCATCCAGCCCCGCCGGGTCGCGCTGGCCGATATAGCCGCTGTCGACGTCGGCCACCCTCGGCGCGTCCGATACCACGCACACGGCGACGATCAGGCCGCCTGAATCGCGGGCGAGCGCGATCGCCTCGTCGAGCGCGAGTCGCGAAGCGCGGCTGCCGTCGAGTGCCGCAAAGATCCGTGCATACATGGAACCTCCCCGTTGCCGTTCGGATTTGACCGGCATGCCAGACCAGTCTGGGCCCGACGCGCATCGTCCGGTTGACGCCGGTCAAGCCCGCACGGAAACAGGCGTACGCATCGGTCCCGATTGGCGAATCCGGACAAAACGCGCACGATTTCGGGCGATATCGCAGTTTCGGCCGGCCCCGCTTCCCGTGCCCCGCGTCCGGCCCGCCGGCCGCCGGCGAAATCCGTCAGGATGAACGGCAATGACAGTCCATGTGCCCGCCTTCAAGGCCGGGCCGTCTCCGCGCAGGGTCCGGCCCGCGCGATCCGCGACCCTCGCCGCGCTGCTGACGCTGGCGCTCGGCCTGGCCACGTCGTTCGGGCTGATCGGCATCCGTGAGCGCGCGCACATGCTCGACGGCACGGTGACGATCGAGAACCGGCCGGGAACGGGATTCACGATTACCGTGGCGTTGCCGCTTCACGCCATCCAGCAAGGAGATGTGCTGTCATGATCAGGGTACTCATCGCCGACGACCATGCCCTCGTCAGGGACGGCCTGCGGCACATCCTGCAGAACGCAAGCGGCTTCGAGGTCGCGGGCGAGGCGTGCGACAGCGCATCCACGATCGCACTCGTACGCGGCACGGCCGCGAACGTGCTGGTGCTCGACCTGTCGATGCCCGGCCGGAACGGCGTCGAACTCATCAAGCAGATCAAGGACGAGAAACCGGCCTTGCATGTCCTCGTGCTGACGATGCACGCCGAGCAGCAATACGCGGTGCGCGCGTTCCGCGCGGGCGCATCCGGCTACATGACCAAGGAGAGCGCGAGCGCCGAGCTGGTCGCGGCGCTGACCAAGATCGCGGCCGGCGGCGTGTATGTCAGCCTGACGATGGCCGAACAGTTTGCGCAGAGCCTGAACGAACCGACCGATCTCCTGCCGCACCAGCGTCTGTCCGACCGTGAATTCGACGTCTTCCGGCGCGTCACCACCGGCGAGTCGATTTCCGAAATCGCGCAGGCGCTCTGCGTCAGCGTCAAGACCGTCAGCACGTACAAGACGCGCATTCTCGAGAAGATGCAAATGCCGAACGACACGGCGCTCGTGCGTTATGCGATGCGCCACAAGCTGTTCGACGACCCGGACGAACTCTGACGGCCGCCAGGCAGCCGGCTGCTTGCGCCGACGATCCCGCTGCCACCGGCCGCGTGGGCGGCAAGATCGCGGCAAGATGCCGCCCCCTTTGTAGGAAACGCCCTACAACGCTTCCACGTGTCCTACCGCATCTTCAATTCCGGCTGATTTCCGTCGAGCGCCGCGCCATCCATACTGCGTATCAAGAAAAACAAGCCAGCGTGCCACCCGGAGCAAAGGCCCCCTCAACCCCGAGACCGGTTTCGGTCTCCTGGCCCGTCCGGTGTGGTTCCCCATCAGGAAGGCGGCAGACACCAAGGCCGCCGGTACGACGGCCAGCGCGATCCTGCCCGACAGCGATTCGCCGCTGGCCCAGGAATTGGAGCCGATCATGCAAAGCCATGCCGATGTTTCGCAGACCATGCCGTTACACCCGTTACACCCGTTACAACCGTCACGTCCGTTCATCCCGCTGCATCCCGTCGAACGGGCGGACCAGCCGAAGCGCGCCGCGTCCCGTTGCTCGACGTGCGCGCTGCGTACCGTGTGCATGCCGCCCGATCTTTCGCCTGACGATTTCGCGCGCGTCGACGCGATGATCTGCACGACGCGGCACGTCAGGCGCGGCGAAACGCTGTTTCGCGCGGGTGACGCATTCAACAGCATCTATGCGGTCAGAACCGGTTCGTTCAAGACCATCGTGATGCATCGCGACGGAGACGAGCAGATCACCGGCTTCCAGATCGTCGGCGAATCGCTCGGGCTCGACGGCGTGCACACCGGGCGGCACAACGGCGACGCAATCGCGCTCGAGGACAGCACCGTCTGCATCATTCCGTTCGGCCAGCTCGAGCAGATGTGCCGCGACGTTCGGCCGATGCAGCATCACGTGTATCAGATGATGAGCGGCGAGATCGTGCGCGAATCCGCGCAGATGCTGCTGCTCGGCACGATGACCGCCGAGCAGCGCGTGGCCGCCTTCCTGCTGAACCTGTCCACGCGCTTCAAGGCGCGCGGCTACTCGGCCGCCGAATTCGTGCTGCGGATGACGCGCGACGAGATCGGCGAGTATCTCGGGATGAAGCTCGAAACGGTCAGCCGCATGATGTCGAAGTTCCAGCGCAAGGGGCTCGTCGCCGCGCAAGGCAAGCAGATCCGCATCGTCGATTCGGACGGCCTCGGGCGCATCTGAGCGCATTGCGGTGCGGGCATGTCGAGCGGGATCAGCCGCGCATGCCGAGCACGGCGGCGCCGGATACGCGCCCCGCGCGCAGATCGTCCAGTGCGCGGTTTGCATCGGTCAGCGCGTAACGCACCGCTTCGACCCGCAGCGGCATCGCATCGGCGATCCGCATGAACGCGGCCGCGTCCGCTCGCGTCAGGTTGGCGACCGACGCGATGCGGCGCTCGCCCCACAGCCACGCGTACGGAAAGCCCGGGATATCGCTCATGTGAATGCCGCCGCATACGACGATCCCGCCTTTGTCGACCGCGCGAAGCGCGGCCGGCACCAGTGCGCCCACCGGCGCGAAGACGAGTGCGGCGTCGAGGGGTTCCGGCGGCGTTTCGTCGCTGCCGCCGGCCCATGCGGCACCGAGTGACAGCGCGAGCTGCTGGGCGACGGTGTCGCCGGGCTTCGTCAACGCAAACACCTTCCGCCCCTCGAAATGCGCGACCTGCGCGACGAGATGGGCGGCCGCGCCGAAGCCGTAGATGCCGACGCGACGCGCATCGCCGGCCATGCGCAAGGTTCGGTAACCGATCAGGCCGGCGCACAGGAGCGGCGCGGCCTCGAGATCGGAATAGCGCCGCGGCAGGTGCACACAATAGCGATGGTCGGCAACGGCGCACTCGGCATAACCGCCGTCGATCGTGTAACCGGTGAATCCCGGGCTGTCGCACAGGTTTTCGCGGCCGGACGCGCAGTACGCGCAATGCCCGCAGGTCGAGCCCAGCCATGGAACGCCCACCCGGTCGCCGACGGAGAATCCCGTCACGCCTTCACCCAGCACGCGCACCGTTCCGACAATTTCGTGCCCCGGCACCAGCGGCAGCTTCGGGTGCGCGAGTTCGCCGTCGACGACATGGAGATCGGTCCGGCATACACCGCACGCGTGCACGTCGATCAGCAACTGGCCCGGCGCCGGCAGCGGATCCGGCACGCGCGCCTCGCGCAAATGCGGCGTCGTGCCGTCAAACATCATCGCAAGCATGCTCGCCTCCCCTCGCCATCGTGTTCGCGCGCGTCACGATCCAAGGCTAGTCGCCACGCGCCGCGCGCGCATGGCGCAGTGACGGGCGCTTGACGTGGGTCAACGGCGGCCGGCCGGTTGCTGACACGATGAAGTGGCATGACGCCGCCGGCCCGGCGACCAGGAGATGATCGAATGACAGCCGTTCCCCCACTTGCCGCAAGCGCGCATCCCGAAGCGCATCTGAAGTCGCTGCTGGCCTATGCGGTGCTGGCCCCGTCCAGCCACAACTCGCAGCCGTGGCGGTTCATCGTCGACGGGCCCACGATCGCGGTCTGCGCGGACCGCGTCCGTGCGCTGCCGGTGGTCGATCCGTTCGATCGCGAGCTGATCATCAGTTGCGGCGCCGCCTTGCTCAACCTGCGTGTCGCGCTCGACCACGCAGGGCTCGCCCACACGATCAGCACGTTTCCCTCCGAAGTCGACCCCGATCTGCTCGCACTGGTGCGGGTCTGCGACGACGGCTATTCCGACGCGTCGCTCGGCGCGCTGTTCGATGCGATTCCGGAGCGCGTGACGACGCGCGCGCCGTTCGAATCGACGGCCGTTCCGGACACGCTCCAGCGCGAGCTGATCGCGGCCGGCGCGGCGGAAGGCGTCGAGGTCGCCTGTGTCGACGCGATCGCGCACCGCGCACGGGTGGCCGAGCTCGTCGCCGAGGCCGACCGGCAGCAGTTCGCCGATCCGCGCTTCCGGCGCGAGCTGGCGAGCTGGATCGATCCGCGCCGGCACGTCGACGGCATGCCGGCATTCGCGGCCGGCGTGCCGACGCTGCTGGACTTCGCGGCGCCCGTCGTGACGATGGCGGTCCGGACGTTCGATCTCGGCAACGGGCTCGCCGCGCTGCATCACCAGCTCGTCGGCGCGTCGCCGCTGATCGTCTGCCTGTCGACCGTACGCGACGATCGCGAGGCGTGGCTCGCCGCCGGACAGGCGCTGGAGCGCGTCCTGCTCGTCGCGACGCGCGCGGGCCATACGGCGTCCTACCTGAACCAGCCGATCGAGACGGCCGGGCTGCGCGCCCACCTGCGCCACATGCTCGGGCTGCGCGGCGAGCCGCAGTTGCTGCTGCGCGTCGGGCGCGGCCCGCATACACCGCATTCGCCGCGCCGCCCGCTCGACGAAGTCGTCTCCTGATCGCGCCGCGAGGCAAGGTGCGCCCCCTCCGACCCGGACGAGGATAAAAACATGAACCTCCTGCGTTTCGCCGCCCTCTGCGCGATCGCTGCGGCGGCCGGCCCGGCCGCCGCGCAGACGGCCGTGCCCGAGCCGACCGATCTCGTCAACGCGCAGCACTGCATGTTCTGCCACACGCCCGACATGAGGTTCCTCGGGCCGTCGTTCCACGAGATCGCGCAGCGCTATCGCGGCGATCCGGCGGCCGCCGCGGAACTGGAACGCAAGCTGCGCGTCGGCGGCCGCGTGCACTGGGGCGACACGCCGATGCCGTCCGCCGAGGATCGCGGCGGCCCGCTGTCCGCCGACGATGCGCATCAGCTCGTGCAATGGGTGCTGAGCCAGTAGCCGGCCCGCCGGCCCGCACCGCATGCCGACCGCCATCAAACGCCTACCCGCCCGTACGGTACGAGGCAACGCGCGCCGCCGTGCCGCACCCGGCGCGCCGCCGGCGGACACGCGCGGCACACGCGCACGTACGCGGCCCGATGCGCTCGCCGGCAACGACGACAGCGCCCGGCCCGGCCCGCGCCGCGCGCGGCGTCCCGCCCAACGCCCGAAGCGCACGCCTGCCGACGACGACGCCACCATCCTGCAGCGCGCGAGCATGCGCGGCATCCGGCTGCAGCTCGACTACTGGAAAGCCGAGGCGCGCCTGCAGAGCGAAGGCATCGGCCATGCCGTCGTGATCTACGGCAGTACGCGCATCGTCGCCCCTGCCGTCGCGAATGCCCGGCTGGACGAAGCCAATCGCCTGCTCGCGCAGCGTCCGCACGATGCGGGCCGGCGCCGCGCCGTCGCGGCGGCGAGCCGGCTCGTCGAGCACAGCGCGTATTACCGCGTCGCACGCGAATTCGGGCGCATCGTCGGCCACGCCGACCGCTGCACGCGCGCCGCGCGGCTCGCCGTGGTCACCGGCGGCGGCCCCGGCATCATGGAGGCCGCGAACCGCGGCGCATACGAACTCGGCGCGCCGAGCATCGGCCTGAACATCGAGTTGCCGCGCGAACAGGCGCCGAATCCGTACATCACGCCCGGTCTCGGTTTCCGGTTTCACTATTTCGCGATCCGCAAGCTGCACCTGCTCGAACGCGCGAAAGCCGCCGTGTTTTTCCCGGGCGGCTACGGCACATTCGACGAGCTGTTCGAGGTCCTGACGCTGCTGCAGACGCGCAAGATCCCGCCGCTGCCCGTCATCCTCGTCGGCGAGGCGTACTGGCGCCGCGCGGTGGACCTGGCCTTCCTCGCCGACGAGGGGATGATCGATCGCCGCGATCTCGACCTGTTCACGTACTGCGAATCCGCCCCCGACATCTGGCGCGCGATCGGAAGCTGGTATGCACGGCGGCGTGCCGTGTAGGAATCTGCCGACGCGCTCCGCGCGATTCCTACCGCAGCTTCGGGGCATGCCGATTGAATCGCGCGGGCGCGGCAACGATACTGAAATCACGGATCGCGGCTGCGCGCCAGCCGGATTCCGGGCCATCAGGAGAGCCGTCATGACACACGCTACCCCGCTTCCCGATTCGGGCGACCAGGCCCGCCGGCCTGACGCTGCCGCGCTCGACACGCAGGCGCTCGTCGCCCTGGCGCGCGACGCCGGCATGCTCGTGATCCTCGACGGACAGATCGGGCGCGAGCGGTACGAGAGCGTGACGGGCTCGATCGCCACGCTGGCCCGCTTTGCGCAGGCACTGCAACTGTCGGCACTCAAGGCCGCCTGAAGCCCGCAGCCGTGCCGCGCCGCCGGCATCCGGCGCGACGGCGGCGGCCCGGTCACCACGCGCCTGCCGAAGCCGTCCATCCCGTTCGCCCGGACGTCTCCGGGATGAAGCCGCGATGAACCGGCACCTTTCCGAACACGTCGCCCACCTGTTTCCGGGCATCGCACTGCTCACGCACTACCGGCGCGCATGGCTGTCGCGCGACCTGTATGCGGGCATCGCGCTGTCGGCCGTGCTGGTGCCCGTCGGCATGAGCTATGCACAGGCGGCCGGCCTGCCCGCCGTCACGGGCCTCCATGCGTCGATCGCCGCGTTGCTCGCGTATGCGCTGCTCGGCCCGAGCCGGATCCTCGTCCTCGGCCCCGATTCGGCGCTGGCCGCGCTGATCGCCGGCGCGATCGCCCCGCTCGCCGACCATGACCCGCAGCGCGCCATCGCGCTGGCCGGCGCGATGGCGCTGTCGGCCGGCACGATCTGCATCCTGCTCGGCACGCTCCGCCTCGGCTTCGTCACCGACCTGCTGTCACGTCCGATCCAGTACGGCTACCTGAACGGTATCGCGATCGCGCTCGCGATCGGCCGGTTGCCGGAACTGCTCGGCATGCCCGCGGCGGGCGGCGACGTGTTCTCCAGCGTGCCGCCCATCGTGCACGCCCTCGCCGAAGGCCGGTTCTCCACCGATGCCGCGCTGCTGGGCATCGGTGCGCTCGCCACCATTTTCCTGATGAAACGGGTGATGCCGCGCGCACCCGGCGTATTGATCGCGGTGCTGGCCGCGACCGTGGTCGCGCACGTGTCGCCGCTGCACGGCATCGCGACGGTCGGCACGTTGCCGGCCGGCGCGCCCGTGGCGCACCTGCCGGTCGTCTCCGTCGCCGACCTGGGCGCGCTCGCGTCCGGCGCCGTCGCCGTCGCGCTGGTGTCGTTCGCCGACATCAGCATGCTGTCGCGCGCCCTGTCGGCACGTTCGGGCGAAACGCCGGATCGCAACCAGGAACTGGTCGCACTGGGCGCCGCCAATCTGCTGGCCGGCATGATGCAGGGCTGCGCGGTCAGCAGCAGCGCATCGCGCACGCCCGTCGCGATTGCCGCGGGCGCGCAGAGCCAGGTCACGAACCTCGTCGCGGCGGCGTGCATCGCGATCCTGCTCGTTGCCGCGCCGACGCTCCTGACCGGTGTCCCGCGCGCGGCGCTGGCCGCCGTCGTGATGTACGCGGCGTTCGGCATCGCGGACGTGCGCAGCGTCGTCCGGCTGTACCGGATGCGTCGCGGCGAATGCCTGATTGCGGTGCTGTGCTTTGCCGGCGTGGTCGGCATCGGCGTCGTGCCCGGCATCCTGCTCGCCAGCGCGCTGTCGCTGCTGTCGTTCGTGTGGCGAGCCTGGCATCCGTACGATGCGGTGCTGGGCCGGCTGGCCGGCGTGCGCGGCTATCACGACATCGCGCGCCATCCGGACGCCGTGCAGACGCCGGGGCTCCTGCTGTTCCGCTGGGATGCGCCGCTCTTCTACGCGAACGTCGAGATTTTCTGCGAGCATCTGCACGCGGCCATCGTATCGTCGGCGTCTCCGGTCACGCGCATCGTCATCGCGGCCGAGCCCGTCACGGATATCGACGTCAGCGCCGCCGACCGGCTCGTGGCGCTTTGCGAGGAACTCCGCGCGCAGACAATCGCACTGGACTTCGCCGAAATGAAGGGGCCGGTGAAGGATCGCCTGCGCGCCTACGGGCTGTTCGACGCGTTCGATCCCGCCAGCTTCTTTCCGACCGTGACCGACGCCGTCGCGCATCATGTCCGGCGGCAACGCGAACATGCGCGTGACGACGAACCGGTTGCGCACCCCGCGCCGCCGCCTGCCGACCGCGACCGCGCGGACGGGTAGGCACACCGATACCCATGCGACGCGGCGCTCGTTGCATCGGATGACGAACGAAACGTCGACGCACGGGAGACACGTTCACGTGCGCCGTGGCGTCAGACCGTGAACGTGTTCGATTTCCTCATCTCGACCCAGGTCATTCCGGCGCGCAGCCCGTCGATCGCGGCTTCACGCTCGGTATCGTGGTTCCGGCTGTGCGCGAACGTGCGCTCGCATGCGCCATCCGGCGACGTGAACGTCACGTGGATCCTGCAACGGTAGCCGCCCGCTTCGGCGGCAATCGTCTCGATCGTCACCGACCAGTCCGCGTCGTGTACCTCGCCTGACAGTGTCATCCGGCTTCCCTCCTTCAACTGCGCGGACTGCCCATCCGGTTGCCGGGTTCCGCGCTTACTCGACAACCAGGTCGTCGACCACCGCACGCACGCCGCGCGCCGACCACGCGGCACCGCGCACAGCCTTGCGCTCGGAGAACGAACCGACCTTGCCGGACAGCCGCACGGTGCCGTCGTGCACCTCGATCGCGATGTGCTTCGCCTCGCGCTCCGCGTGGCGCATGATCGCGCGCTTGATGCTGCCGCCGATGTCGGCCGACCCGACCGCCCCCTGCACCGCGATGTGGTCGGTCACGCCGGTCACGCTGCGCATCTGCGAGATCGCCCGCACGGCCATATGGCTCTGGTACGCCCAGTCGACCCTGCCGGACAGCGTGATCCAGCCGTGTTCGACCTGCACCTTGACCGCGTCGTCGTGCAGACCGACCGTCCAGTGCAGAACCGAGCGCACGGCATTCGCGATGTCCTCGTCGGTGCGGACGTCGTCGTCCGGCAAATGCACGGTCATGTCGACGACGAGCGCCTTGACGCCGGCCACGCGGTTCGCCGCACGCTCGATCGCCAGTTTCTCCGCATAGCTCGGCGGGTGACCCGAGAGCGTCACGATCCGGTTGACGACCTCGACACCGATACGTGTCGCGTCGATCGCCGGGTCGGATTCGAGTTCGTCCTGGACGTCCTGCTTCAGTTGCTTGTCGGTTTTCATCGCCTGCACTCCTGTGAGCCGCGGCGTGCCTGTCCGCCGCATATGCCCAGATTTGCACATGCACGGCCGGGGATCGCTGATGCAGGTCAACGGACGCCGCTCGACGCGCATCGCGGCCTGCCGGTGCGCCGCTTGACGGAGGTCAAGCCGGCGCGGCCCGGCAGACTTATCGTGAGATCGCCGATGCGCGACGCCCCGGGCAAGCACGGCGATGCTCCAAGGAGACTCACATGACGGAACAGCAACTGTTGGCCTATTCGCCGACACCACCGGCAGGGCCGGTATCGCCACAGGGCGAATCCCCGCCCCTCATCGACCTGCCGTACCCGGACCTCGACGGCGGCCCGCCATTGATGACCGCACTCGCGGCAAGAATGAGTTCCCGCGAATTCGCCGCCACGCCCCTGCCGCCCGCGACGCTCGGCGCGATGCTGTGGGCCGCGGACGGCGTCAACCGGCCGGTCGGCGGCGGCCGCACGGCGCCGTCCGCGCATGCGTTCAACGAAATCGACGTGTACGTCGCGCTGCCGTACGGCGTCTATCGCTACGACGCGCCCGCGCATCGGCTCGTGCTGAAACACGCCGTGGATGCCCGCAACCTGACGGGTTACCAGGACTTCGTCGGGCGCGCGCCGCTGGATCTCGTCTACGTCGTGCGGACCGCCGCGATCCTCGACATGCCGCCGCAGCAGCGCGACGTGTTCTCGGCGATCGCGGCCGGCGCCATCGCGCAGAACGTGTCGCTTTACTGCGCGGGCGCCGGCCTCGGCACGGTCGTGCGCGGCTGGATCAACCATCGCGTGCTGGCCGACGCGCTGCGGCTGAACGAGGACGAGCTGCCGATCCTCGCGCAGACGGTCGGCTACCGCGCAGGCGGTGCCGCATCGAATGCGTGAGCGCCCCGGCGCCCGCTTCAACGAAACGGCGCGCGGATCGCTCCGCGCGCCGTTTCCTCCTGTCGGGCAGCGCATGCCGGCGCCACCCGCGGCCTGCCGCCCGATCAGCCGATCGTCAGCTTTTTCTGCGCGACCGGCGCCTTCTTCGGCAGCGTCAGCGACAGCACGCCGTCCTGATACGTCGCCGTTGCCTTCGCGTCGTCGATTTCACCCGACAGCGAGAACGAGCGGCTGACCGCGCCGCTATAGCGCTCGCGCCGGATCACGCGCTCGCCTTCCTTCTGCTCGCTGTTGCGCTGGATTTTCGCGTTGATCGATACGGTACTGCCCGTCACCTGAACGTCGATGTCGTCCCTGGCGACGCCCGGCAGCTCCGCGTTGACCTTGTACGCATCGTCGCTTTCCGTCACGTCGATCTTCATCGATGCAAGATCGGGCTCGTCCGCCAGCGTCATCCCGCGCAGCGGCCTGAACAGGCCCTGAAACAGGTCGGCGACGGGTTCGATCGAAAACGGATCGTACCGTGTGACATTGCTCATGGTTCGTACTCCTCGAGCGATTGACATGCGGCCCGCGCTTTCGTCCCGCCCGCGCGAAGCCATGACGAAGATCGGATTGGCGCGGCACCGTGTGCCGGGCAACGGACGAACGATCGTCAGGATTCCAGCGTAACTGCCCGCATCGGCATGGGCTTGACGCGCGTCAACGGGAGCGGACGCTCAGGTGCAGAACCGGAAATAGCCGCTGTGGAGCAGGATCGGCCGGCCGCCCATCTCCTCGAGCAGGCAACGCGCGGCGCGCTCGATCGCGGGTCGATGACGGGCGAATGCCTCCACGAGATCCTGTTCACGCGGCGATGCCGCGCGGAAGTGATCCTCCAGCGCTTCCGCGGTGATCGCGCAGTGCACACGGCGGCCTTCGACCAGCGCGGGAAACGCCAGCGCGGGATCCTGGCTGCAATACGTCGGATGTTCGCAAGGAAAGGAGATCTGCATGATGGTCACCTGTGCAGGTTGCGCATGGGTGGGCACGGGCTGGCGGTGCCCCGGGTGCTGCCCGCGTCCTCGCCGCGAGGCGCCGCGCGCGAAAACGCTAGGCTGCCGCCGCCGCGGCCGGGGCGGCATCGCCGGCGCGTACGAGCAGGACCGGGCAACTCGATCCGCGCAGGAAACGCTCCGCGACGCTGCCGAGAAACAACCGCCGGACACCGCGGCGGCCGTGCGTGCCGATCACGGCCAGATCGATCGAGCGCTCGACGACGTACCGTTGCAGCCGTTCGGCGACATTCTGGCCAGGCTCGGTCTCGACGATTTCCGTGTCGCCGTTGACCGCCGCATGCGAGATCGCCCGTTCCGCGCTGCGCAGCACCGCCGCGCCGTCGCGCCGAACCTCGTCGAGCAGCGCGTCCGGATCCATTCGTCCGGCGTACGTCACCAGAAGCGAGCGGTCGACGACGAAAACGGCGAACAGGCGCGCGCCGTACGATCGCGCCACCTTCAGACCTTCGTCGAGCGCCAGTTTCGATGAAGGACTGCCGTCCACGGCGACCATGATGTTCGTGTACATACCGACCTCGCTGGATGAACCGACGCGCCGGCGGCGTGCGGATGGGTGTCATCATCGGCGTTCGCCGGACGCGGGCGTTGACGGAGGTCAACGGTTCGAAATCACGTGGAGGCGCGCGGGCGCACGGGCACGAGATGCCGGATCAGCGCGGCGCGACCGGCTGCGGCGCGTCGGGGGAACGCGCCTGGCTCACGTCGGCCCGGAAACCCCGCTCGATGTCGAGGATCTTCGTCGCGCACGCGTCGTACCGCCACCCCGGGCCGCCATCGCTGCCGTACATGCCCTTGCACATCGCCTTGAGCCGGATCACCGCCGCGCCGCCGCCCGATGCGGTGCGCGAGGCCCACAAATAGACTTCGCCGGCCAGGAACGGCGGCGCCGTCTCGATCGTGTCTGCATCGGCCCGGGTGATCCGGGTCGACGAATGCCCTTCGACGTAGCGGCGCGCAAGGCGCCATGCGCGGTCGCATTCGGCCGGTGTCGAACACTGCAGCGCCGCGGCCTGGCGCGTCGCGAACAATTGCGTTTCCGTCGACCGGAAGGCCGCGTTCCGCTCCACTCCGGCGCACGCACCCAACGCAAGCAGCACGCCGACTGCCCACACCCGTTGCTTCATCTCGACCGCCCCGCAACACATCGCGCTCCGCTCGCCGTCGGGTAGCACGAACCCGTTCGACGCCAATCCGGCCGTATGACGGCCGACTTCCCGCATTCGACGCGCGGTCACGTGCCGCGGCGTCCGAGCGCTCGAATCGACTGTAGGGCCGCCATGGAAAACGCGGTTGACCTGCATCAAGCGCGTGCCGCACGCGCACGCGCTTCGCCGGCACGCCGGAGGGCACCCGGCTGCGTCCCGCCGCTCACTCGAACCGGCAGGCCGCGCGCGGCAGCGCCGAAAGCGTGTCGCTCGACAGTTTCAGAATGCCGTCGAAACCGGCCTGGTTGTCCGCCGGGCAGAAAGCCGCGAGCGTCATGCCGTCCGGGCGCGTGTACTCGACATTGAACACGGCCTTGTTCAGCGCGATGAAGCTCGCGTAACTGCCGCACTCGTGGAACCTGTTGCATTGCTCGTTGAGCGCCCAGTCGGCCACTTTCGCCATCGCGGCCGCGATACCCGAGCCGTTCTTCAGGCCCATCGACATCCCGCGATCGTGCGCGGCGGCGATCAGCGCCGTGTTGTACCGCAGTTGGTCGTCGCGCGTCAGCGGAAAACCCGTTTCCTGGCGATAGCTGTCGTCGAGGTCCGGCTCGATGCCGTCGCAGCCCTTTTTCTTCGCCATGTCGAGACGCGCCAGCATCAAGGGCATCAGGATCGCGGTCTGGCGAATGTCCAGCCAGCGTTCGTGATCCTCGTATCCTTCGACGGGGTAACCGAGCACGCTGTCGGGAAACCTGCCGGCATCGCCACGGGTGTCTTCCCGCCCGCCGACCTCCATGTAGCACACGACGGTGATGCCCTTCGCCTTCAGGCGCTGGATCGTGCCGGCATCGGTCAGTTCCATGTCGACGTCGTACATCTTGCGGGCGTTGTTCACGCCGTCCAGCACCTTCTCGTTGATCGTGTTGCCGTCGATCTGCCATTGCCAGCTCGTGCCGGGCACCAGTGGCTTCCACGCGGCGGCTTGCGACGCGCGCGCCGAAGCCGCCGCGACCGGGCCGCCCGGCACCGACGAATCCGAGTCGCCGCCGCATGCCGCAAGCAGCAGCATCAGCACGAATGAGGCGAATGATCTTGCGGACATGGCGAATCCTTTGCCTGTTGGCGGCTCGTCAGGATGCGAGAGTGCGAGGGTGCGAGGGAGTCACGTGCAGCGAAATGCAGGCGATGCATCTGCCGATCGCGCAGTGGTGCGGGAACGCGCGAAGCACGTCCGGATGGTAGGCGGGAACACCACGCCCATCTGTTCCGATTTGTCGATTTTTGTTTGTGTGGCGGGCCGGCGCTGTCCGGAAACGCACCGTCATCGCCGATGAGCGATTGCGAAAAATGACAGTTTCTCCGTCCCGGGGTTTTGGATAGATTGGCCGTACCGCATCCGCATCGCCTCAGGGACACCATGAACTTCGAAGCCACCCCCGATCAACGCGCTGCCGCCGCCACCTATCGCGCCGTCGCGCTGCGTCACTTCGCGTCGTCGCCGCGCCGCGGCTTCGACTGGGCAACCTGGCGCGCGCTGTCCGAAGCAGGTCTGTGGCGCACGCTCGTCGCCGGCCGCGATGCAGGCGCGGACGCGTCGTTGAATGTGTTCATCGCCGCATTCGAGGCGATCGTGACCGCGACGAGATCCGTCGGCTTCGCGATGGCGCTGGCGAATCAGGCGACCGTGATTCGCGCGCTGCTGCTCCACGGCACACCGTCGCAGCGCGACCGTTTCCTGCCGGCCCTGACGTCCGGCGCGGTGGCCGCGACCGCCATTTCCGAAAAAGGCACCGGCACCGAAATCCGTGCACTGCAGAGCCGCGTCACGCTGGACGGCCAGGATTGTCGCCTCGACGGTCACAAGTACAACATCAGCCACGCCCCGGACGCGGCACTGATCCTCGTCGCCGCGAGCGCCGCGCACGACGGTCGCCCCGGTACGGCGCTGGTTCTTCTCGATCCGCAACGCGCCGGCGTGACGCGCACCGCGCCCCAGGAAACCCTGGGCGTCGCCGATCTGCCGATCGGCGACATGACGTTCGACGGTGTTCCCGTCGGCACGGACGATTTGCTTTGCACTCCCAAGGACGGATTGCGCGTGCTGATGGACATCGCGTCAATGAACCGCGCGTTGTTCGGCCTGCTGTGCGCGGACGTGGTCGGGCCGTTCCTCGCCGACGCACTCGCGTACGTCGGCGAACGCGGCGCGCTCGGCGTGACGCTCGACAAGCATCAGCATGTCCAGCGGCGGCTCGTCGACATTCATGTCGGTGCGGAGCGCTCGCGCTGGATGGCACTCGCCGCGCTCGACCAGTTGAGGGCGGGCGACCCGTCCGCGCTCGCCAGTTGCTCCATTGCGAAACTGGGCGGCGCCCGCGACCTGACCCAGGCCGCGCTGCACCTGCTCGCGATCTACGGCAGCGACGGTTATCGCCGCGGCCCGCTCGCGACCTTCGTTGCCGACGCACTCGCCATGGGAACCGCGGGCGGCACCGAAGAAATGCACGCGCGCAACATCTTCAGCCAGATGCAGCGACGCGCGACCGCGTCGCACATGCACGCGGCCTGAGTGCTCAATTTTCGTTTCTCATCCCGAAGGAGTCTGCCTTGACCATCCAGCCCGGCCTCCGTGCCCGTGCCACGCACCGTGTCGATACGATTTCGCTTGCAGATCAATGGGGCGGCGAAGCGCACGCCCTTGCCAGCCCGATCATGATCATCTTCATCGAGCAGACCTGCATGCAGGCAACCGATCACCTGCTCGGCTCCGACCTGATGACGGTCGGCTACAACTTCGAGATCAAGCATCTCGCTCCGACGCCGCCCGACTGGGAAGTCACGGTCGACGCCGAGCTGATCTCCGTGGAAGGCCGGATGATGACCTACAAGGTGTCGGTTCGCGATGCGGCCGGCGTCGTCGGCGAAGGCATCCATACACGCTGCGCGGTCGGTCGCGACAGTTTTCACGAGCGGCTTGCCGAGCGCCGCGACCGCGCACCGGTCGCGCAATGAGCACCACTGGAGGAGACACCCCGATGCGCCCGACGCCGCTACACGACCTGCGCCTGCCGCTGATCGCGTCGCCGATGCTGATCGCCAGCTACCCCGAGATGGTGCTGGCGCAGTGCAAGAGCGGGATCGTCGGCGCCTTTCCCGCGCTCAATGCGCGACCGAGCGCGCAGCTCGGCGACTGGATCGATCGCATCGACGAGGAACTGGCCGCGCACCGTGCCGCCCATCCGGATGCGTGCGTGGGGCCGTACGCGGTCAATCACATCTGCCATCAGACCAACACGCGGCTCGAAGCGGACTTGCGGATCTGCATCGACCGGCGCACGCCGATCCTGATCACGAGCCTGCGCGCGCCGCCGCGCGAGATCGTCGAAGCCGTGCACGCCTACGGCGGTGTCGTGCTGCACGACGTCACGACCGTGCGACACGCGGAGAAAGCGCTCGAGGCCGGTGTCGACGGCCTGATCCTGGTCGCGGCCGGAGCGGGCGGCCATGCCGGCACGCTGTCCCCGTTCGCGCTGGTGTCGGAGGTGCGCCGCATTCATGACGGCTTCATCGCGTTGTCCGGCGCGATCGCCACCGGCGCGGCCATCGCGGCGGCGCTTGCACTGGGTGCCGACTGCGCGTACATGGGCACCCGCTTCCTCGCGTCTCACGAAGCCAACGTGGCGCAGCGCTACAAGGACACGATCGTCGAGGCCACCGCCGCCGACATCGTCTACACCGATGCGTTCAGCGGCGTGCACGGCAACTATCTGCGCCAGAGCATCGAGGCCGCGGGCATGGACGTCCGCAACCTGCCCCGCAGCGAGCACGCACACCTCGATTTCTCGCCCGAATCCGGCGCGCGCCAGTGGCGCGACATCTGGGGCGCCGGCCAGGGCGTGGGCTCGATGGACACGGTACTGAGCGTCGAGCAGATCGTCGCGCAGCTCGAGATCGAGTACGGCGTCGCACTCGAACGCGTGCGTCACGAGTCCGCCCGCATCGGCCGGCACGCCCCCGCGCACTGACCGGGCACCCGCTTTCTTTCGCTACCTCCACGGTACCGTCATGACCCTCACCGCCACCGACTTGCCCGCTCTCGATCCGGTCGCGCTGCAACGCGCGCAGATCGATGCCATCGACCAGGAACTGCTCGCGCTGATCGCGCGCAGGATGCAGCACGCCGCCGCGATCGGCCGGTTCAAGGCGCTCGACGGCCGGACGATCCGCCAGCCGGCCCGGGAAACGGAAATCGTCGCGGGGCTGTGCGCCCGGCCGCACGGGCTGCTGCAGGCGCGCCACGTCGCGGCGATCTGGCACACGCTGTTCCGCGTCAGCCGCGAGTTGCAGCGGGTGCCGTCGGTCGCGTTCCTCGGCCCGCCCGGCACCTTTACCGAGACCGCGATGCAGCGCTACTTCGGCGCCCCGATCCGTCCACATGCGTGCGACACGCTCGAAGCGACATTCGCCGCACTGGCGGCCGCGAACGTCGACCATGCGGTGGTGCCGATCGAGAATTCAACCGAAGGCACCGTCACGCGCGCGATCGACCTGCTGGCCGACGCGACCGCTCCAGTGGTCGGCGAGATCGTGCTGCCGGTCGCGCACTGCCTGCTGAGCGCATCCGGCACGCTCGAAGGCGTCGACTGCGTGCTCGGTCATCAGCAGGCGCTGGCGCAGTGCCGTGCATGGCTCGATGCGCATGCGCCGCAATTGCGCCGCGTGCCTGTCGCGAGCAACGCCGCGGCCGCCCGCGAAGCAGCGAGCATGACGGATTGCGCGGCGATCGCCGGCGAACGGGCGGCCGACCAGTACGGACTGCGTATCGTGGCGAACGCGATCCAGGACGAGCCCGGCAATCGCACGCGCTTTCTCGTCCTCGGCGGGCCCCCGGCAGAGCCGACAGGCCATGACCGCACCAGTCTTCTGCTGCAGCTCGACGATACGATCGGCGCGCTCGCAGGCGTGTTCGATGCATTGGCGCGCCACCGGATCTCGGTGCTGTGGCTCGACGCGCGTCCCGGCCGCGCCGCCGGGTGGGCGTACCGCTTCTTCGTCGACATCGACGGCCACCAGGACGACGCGCATGTCCGTGCCGCCCTCGGCGACATCAGGACGATCGCCGCCGACCTGCGAATCCTCGGTTCCTACCCGCGCGCGCCGTTCGTCGATGCCGGCGCCGTTGCCGAGCCGAGCGCGACATGAGTGCCGCGTCCGCCGATACCGCCGTCGCGCGCCGGGTGCGGGCCATCTGCGACGGTCACGACGATCGCCTGCTGGTCCTGCTCGGGGTCGTGCCGCCGTCGCTGCGTCGCGACACCGGCGCATGGCTGCGTGCATTGCGCGCGGACTACGAAGACGAACTGGAGTTGCTGACGCATGTGCAGCGCGTGGCCACGCCGGACGTCGACGACGACGCGCGGGCCGCGCTGCTTCGCCGGCTCGGCAGACTGCGGCTGCCGACGGCGTTGGTCGTCGATACGTCCGCGACGGCCTACGGCCGCTGGTGCACGCGGAACGGCGCCACCGCGCACGGCTGGCGGCTGCTGGAAACCGCGCGTGGCGCGGCGCCCGTCGGCGGCGTACTCGTGCCCTGGCGCGACTGCCTCGCGGCACCCGCGACCTCGCGCCGCGTGCTCGCCGATTTCGGCCATGCGTGGGCCGGCATCGATACGAGCGTCGCCATGCTGACCGATGCGCTGCTTGCGAACGACGTGCAGGTCGGGGGCATCGCGCTGGGCGATCTGCTCGCGCAACCCGGTGCCGCGCCCGTATCGCCCGCAAGAATGACCGGCGTCCTGGACCGCCTCGCCAATACGGTGCGCCTGCGCCGTATCACGGCGGCGACGCGCCGGACGCATTCGCTGCGGAGCCGGCTGTGACGGCAGCGCACCATCCGCGCATCGCGTTGATCGGCATGCCCGGTGCGGGCAAGACGACGATCGGCGCGGCGCTTGCGGCGGCACTCGACCGCCCGTTCGCGGATTCCGACCGGGAGATGGAGCAGCGCTTCGGCGCCCCGCTTGCCATGCTGTTTCCGCTGCCGACGTTCCGCGCCCGCGAAGCCGGCGTCATCGATGCGCTGTCGCAACGCGACACGCTGATCCTCGCCACCGGCGGCGGCGCGGTGCTGCGCGACGACACCCGCGCGCGCCTCAAGGCGCGCTGCCACGTGATCTACCTGGTCAGCGACATCGACGCGCTGTACCGGCGCACCGGGCGCGATCCCGCGCGCCCGCTCCTGAACGTGCCCGATCCGCGCGCCGTGCTGGCCGAGTTGCAGCGGACGCGCGATCCGCTGTACCGGGCCTGCGCGCATCGCCTGCTCGACACGCGCGGCGCGTCGATCGACGAAATCGTCGCGGCGGCCCTCGCCGAATCCGCGTCCGCCTGACGGTCGCGCCCATGCGCGCGGCTGCCCCGCTCCCGGTTCCCTTCCCGCCCCGTCACGGGCGCTCCCCACTGCCATTTCTGACAGTTGCTCGTTGTTTGAGAATATCTAAAGATATATTTTTAGATAGTCTGAATTCGTCAACCGGACTCGTGGAAACCGATCATGTCCAAGTTTCTTGTCTCGACTCGAAGATGGGGTCCGATCGCTACGGCAGCCGTGACGGCGGCCGTCATGGCCGGTTGTGCCCCGTTCGGCCAGCAGCCGGACCAACAGAAGATCACCCCGGTCGAACAGCTCGACCCGGGCCTCGCGCTTCACGCGGCCAAGGGTCAGGCCGACGTGGACGCGCAATGGTGGCGCACCTTCGGCGATCCGCAGCTCGACCGCGTGCTGGCCGACGCGCTCGCGGGCGCGCCGTCGCTGAAGGCCCAGCGCGCCCGGGTCGACGAAGCGCTCGCGCAAGCCGACGTCAGCGCGGCGGATTCCCTGCCGCTGCTCGGCGCAGCGGTCAGCGCGACGCCGACGCGGCTGCCGCGCAGCTACACCACCCCGCCCCCCGCCGCAGGCCACTGGCAAGTCAACGCGCAGGCGCTGCTGAATGCGTCGTTCGATCTCGACGTTGCCGGGCGCCTGCGCGCGCTGACCCGCGCCGCGACCCTGCGCGCCGGCGAGCAGCAGTCGCTCGAGCGCGCGGCAACCGTGTCGTTGCAGGCCGCGCTCGTCGAGACGTACCTGCAGCTCGCGCTCGAGCTGCAACTGCTCGACATCGCGAACGATACGCTGCGTCAGCACGATTACCTGCTGCGCCTCACCCGCCAGCGTGAAGCGGCGGGACTCGACATGCCGGTCGCGGTCGCGCGTGCCGGCGAGCCGCTGCCGCTCGCGCAGGCCGATGTCGAGCGGCAGCGCGCGGCCGTTGCGCTGCTGCGCCACCGGCTCGCGGCGCTCGTCGGGCGCGGGCCCGGTTATGCGGACACGCTCACGCCGTCACCGCGCGTGCTGCATGCCGTCGCGCCGTTGCCCGCGACGCTCCCGGCCGCGCTCGTCGGGCGCCGGCCCGACATCCTGGCCGCCCGCTATCGCGTCGAGGCCGCGTCGGCCGACATCGACGCGGCCCGCGCGGCGTTCTATCCGGACATCAACCTGATGGCGTTCGTCGGCGTGCAGAGTTTCGGCTTTCGCGCGCTGCTTCACGGCAGCAGCGGCACGTTCGGCGCCGGCCCCGCGATCACGCTGCCGATCTTCGAAGGCGGCAGGCTGCGAGCCGGCCTGCGCGCGCAGACCGACGCGTACAACGCCGCCGTCGCCGACTACGACGACACCGTCGTCAACGCGCTCGCCCAGGTCAGCGACTCGCTCGTGCAGCTCGACGCGCTGGCCAGGCAGCGCGACCTGAATCGCGATGCGCTGGCACGCGCGCAGCAGACCTACGACATCGAGACGCGGCGCTACCAGAAAGGCATTTCCGGCTACCTGGACGTGCTGCTGGCCGAAACCCGGCTGCTTGAAGACCGCCGGTCGGTCGCTCGCGCCGATACCTCACTTGCCGTCGAGCACGTCCGGCTGATCGCCGCGCTCGGTGGCGCAACGAACCCCGGAGCCCAACAATGAATCGCACCGACACCCCGCCGGCCGCCGCGCCGGCCGCCGCGGGCGCGGCGTCGCCCCCGCCCGCCGAACAGGCGCTGCGCACCACGCGGCGCCGCTATTTCCGCTGGTTCTTCATCGCGCTCGCCCTGGCCGCACTGGCCGGCGGCTACTGGTGGGTCACGTCGCGCGGTACCGAGACGACCGACGACGCCTACGTGACGGGCGATGTCGTGCAGGTATCGCCGCAGGTGGCGGGCACGGTCGACACGATCATGGTGCAGAACGCCGAATGGGTACATGCCGGCGATCCGCTGTTCCGCGTCGATCCGACCGATGCGAAGCTCGCGCTCGACGACGCCGTCGCACAGCTCGCCCATGCGGTGCGCGAGTACCGCACCGCGCATGCCGACACGGCGCGCGAGGCGGCGCAGATCCTCCAGCGCAAGGCCGAGCTGTCGAAGGCCTCCGACGACCTGCAGCGGCGGCTCGGCCTCGCGCAGGACGGCGGCGTATCGCGCGAGGACATCCGCCACGCGCGCGACGCGATGACCAGCGCGTCCGCCGCGCTGGACGCGCAACAGGCCGCATACGACGCATCGCGTGCGCGCGTCGACGGCACGTCGATCGACTCGAACCCGCTGGTACGCGCCGCGGCCGCGCGGGTGCGCAGTGCGGCGCTCGCACTGCGCCGCACCGAAATCCGCGCGCCGCTGGCGGGGCTCGTGACACGCCGTGTCGTGCAGGTCGGGCAGCACGTCACGCCCGGCGCGCCGGCCATGGCGCTCGTGCCGCTCGACCATGTGTGGGTCGAGGCCAACTTCAAGGAATCGCAGCTGCGCGGCATGCACGCCGGGCAGGCCGTCGAGCTTCGCTCGGACCTGTATGGCTCCGACGTCGTGTTCCACGGCCGCATCGAAGGCGTCGAGGCGGGCACGGGTTCGGCATTCGCGTCGGTGCCCGCGCAGAATGCGACCGGCAACTGGATCAAGGTCGTGCAGCGTGTACCCGTACGGGTCGCGCTCGATCCCGGCGAATTGCGCGCGCACCCGCTGCGCATCGGCCTGTCGATGAACGCATCGGTCGTGCTCGGCGACAACGCGCCCGGCACCGCATCGGCCTCCGTGCGCCCCGCGCCGGCCGCCGCCCGGCGCCCGATCGACGCGACGTCGATCTTCGATGACGATGCCTCGTCCGGCGACGCCCTCGTCAACGACACGATCCGCGCGAACGACGGCGTTGCCGTGCGCCGCGCGCCGGGAGCCTGAGCATGGCGCCCGTCGCTCGGGCTGCGGCGCCGAAACTGCCGCTGGAGCCGCTGCAGGGCCCGGCTCTCGTGCTCGTCGCGATCGCGATCAGCGTCGCCAACTTCATGCAGACGCTCGACCTGACGATCGCCAACGTCGCGGTACCGACCATCGCCGGCGATCTCGGCGTCGCGCCCGACATGGGCACCTGGATGCTGACGTCGTTCGCGACGCCGCTCGCGATCACGCTGCCGCTGACCGGCTGGCTCGCGCAGCGCTTCGGCCAGGTGCGGCTGTTCCGGGTCTCGGTCGTGCTGTTCGTCCTGACCTCGATCCTGTGCGGCCTCGCACCGAATTTCGAATCGCTGCTGCTGTTCCGCGCGCTGCAGGGCGCGGCCTCCGGGCCGATCACCGCGCTCTCGCAGGCGCTGCTGCTGGCCGTGTTTCCGGCCGCGCGCCGCAACGTCGCGCTGTCGGTCTGGCAGACCACCACGTTCGTCGCGCCCGTGCTCGGCCCGATCGCCGGCGGCTGGATCACCGACAACCTCTCGTGGCCCTACATCTTCTATGTCAACGTGCCGACAGGGGCGCTGGTCCTGCTCGTGCTGACCCGCTTCCTCGGCCGGCGCGACAACCCGACCCGCCACCTTCCCGTCGATTTCGTCGGCCTGCTGCTGCTCGCCGCCGCATTCGGCTCGCTGCAGCTGATGCTCGACCGCGGCCAGAACCTCGACTGGTTCGCGGCGGTCGAGATCCGCGCGCTCGCCGTGCTCTGCGTCGTGTCGTTCGTCGCGCTGGTCCTCTGGGAGCTGACCGACGCGCATCCGATCGTCGACCTGCGGCTGTTCGCGGATCGCGGCTTCACCGCGGGAACGATCGCGGTGACGGTCGGCTTCGGCGTCTATTACGGCGCGCTCGTGCTCGTGCCGCTCTGGTTGCAGACCGAGCAGGGCTACACGGCAACCTGGGCCGGCATCGCCACCGCGCCGCTCGGCATCGCGGGTATCGTGATCGCGCCGTTGATCGGGCGCATCCAGGGGCGCACCGACCCGCGCCACCTCGCGACCGTGGCGCTGGTCGGCTGGGGCGCGGCGTCGTTCTGGCGCATGGGCTTCAATACCGACGTGACGCTCGGCGACATCGCGGCCAACTCGCTGCTGATGGGCGCGGCCACCGCGTTTTTCATCACCCCGCTCGTGTCGCTGTCGATCGCCGGGTTGCCGCGCGAAAGGCTGCCGGCGGCGTCGGGCGTGCAGAATGCGCTGCGCCGGATCGGCACCAGCGTCGCCACCTCCGTCGCGCCGACCTATTTCGAGCGGCGCTCGCGCGTTCACAACACATACCTCGTCGATCGCATCACGCCGTTCGATCCGGCCGCCGGCGACTGGCTCGCCCGGCTCGAACATGCGGGCATGTCGCCGGCCGGCGCGCTCGCGTCGGTCAGCCGCTCGATCGACGTGCAAGCCCACATGCTCGCGCTCAACGATTTCTCGTTCGGTTGCCTGCTGCTGTTCGGCGCGACCCTGCTGACCGTCTGGTCCATCCGCTACCGGCGTCCGTGACGCCGATCAACCGGCCCCTTCCGATGAACGCCCCCGACCTCCAAAACGTAGTCGCACCCGACATCGCCCCGGCACGCACGGCCCGGCTCATCTGTTTCGGCGTCTTTCTCGGCGCGCTGACCTTCGGCCTCCTGCTGCCCGTCGTGCCGCTGTACGTGCACGACACGCTCGGCTTCGGCACGCTCGTCGTCGGCACGGCGGTCGGCGCGCAATTCCTCGCCACCGTGCTCACGCGGAGCGTCGCGGGCCGCCGCGCCGATCATCGTGGCGCGAAGCGCACGATGTGCGCGGGGCTCGTGTCGTGCGTCGTCGCGGGCGGCGTCTACGTCGCGAGCGCCACGGCGCCGGCCGGCCCCGGCGCACGTCTCGCGCTGCTGGTTGCCGCGCGGCTGCTGTCCGGGCTCGGCGAAAGCCAGCTCGTCACCGGGGCGCTCGCGTGGGGCATCGGCACGCTCGGCGCGACCCGCTCGGGCCGCGTGCTCTCGTGGACGGGCATGGCCCTCTACGGCGCGATCGCGCTCGGCGCCCCATGCGGGATGGCGCTCGCGCGCGCCGGCGGGCTGGCGGCCGTGGCCGGCGCCACGATCGTCCTGCCCTGCATCGCACTCGCGCTCGTCGCTTCGCTGCCTGCCGTCGCGCCGCAGCCGGGCCTGCGGGTGCCGCTGTCCCGCGTGCTGCGAATCATCGCGCGGCCCGGATGCAGCCTCGCGCTGCAGGGCGTCGGTTTCGCGGCGATCGGCGCGTTCGTGACGCTGCTGTTCCAGGCGCGCGGATGGGAAGGCGCGGGCCTCGCGCTCAGTTGCTTCGGCGGCGCCTTCGTCCTCGTCCGCGTCCTGTTCGGCCATCTGCCCGACCGGTTCGGCGGTTATCCGGTCGCACTCGCCGCGCTCGCGGTCGAGGCGATCGGCCAGCTTCTCCTGTGGGCGGCGCCGGTATCCGGCGTCGCGCTCGTCGGCGCGACCGTGTCCGGCCTCGGTTGTTCGCTGGTCTTTCCCGCGCTCGGTGTCGCCACCCTCCGGCACGTGCCGGCGCAGGCACGCGGCACCGCCCTCGGCGGCTTCACGGCGTTCCAGGACGTCGCCTATGCGTGCACCGGCCCGCTCGCGGGCTGGGTCGTCGCGCGTACCGACTACCCGTCCGCCTTCGCCGTCGGCGCTTGCGCCGCATTCGCCGGCGTCCTGCTGACAGCGTGGCTGATGCACACCGACCGGTCGCCCCCGTGAACCCCGGCGGACGGCGGGCGCATGCCCTGCCGTCCGCCGCCCGTATCCGACACCCTCGCGGCGCCCTCGCGGCGCCATCCTGCAGTCCTTCACGCTTCTACAAGGAGTACCGATCATGGAATACCGAACCCTCGGCGGAACCGGCTTCAAGGTTCCCGTTCTGAGTCTCGGCACCGCGACGTTCGGCGGCGGCAACGCATTCTTCAGGGAATGGGGCAGCACGGACGCCGCCGGCGCGCGCGAGCTCCTCGACATCGCGCTCGACGCCGGCATCTCGATGTTCGACAGCGCGGACGTCTATTCCGACGGACTCGCCGAAGAGCTGCTCGGCCAGGCGATCGCCGGCCGGCGCGATCGCGTGATCGTGTCGACGAAGGGCACGTTCCGGCTCGGCGAAGGCCCGAATGACGTCGGGTCGTCGCGCCATCATCTCGCCAATGCCATTCACGGCAGCCTCAAGCGGCTCGGCACCGACTACATCGACGTGTACCAGTTGCATGGATTCGATGCCCAGACACGCGTCGAGGAAACCCTGCGCACGCTTGACGATTTCGTGCGCGCCGGCAAGATCCGCGTGATCGGCTGCTCGAACTTCTCCGGCTGGCACCTGATGAAGTCGCTCGCGGCCGCCGATCGCGACGGGCTCACGCGACATGCCGTGCACCAGGTCTACTATTCGCTGATCGGCCGCGACTACGAAACGGAGCTGATGCCGCTCGCGCTCGACCAGCAGGTGTCCGCGATCGTCTGGAGCCCGCTCGGGTGGGGACGGCTGACCGGCCTGATCGGACGGGGCCGACCGTTGCCGGAGACGAGCCGGCTGCACAAGACCGCCAACGAGGGGCCGCCCGTCACGGATGCCCTGCTGCACCACGTCGTCGACGCGCTCGACGAGATCGCCGCCGAAACCGGCAAGTCGGTCGCGCAGGTCGCACTCAATTGGTTGCTGCGGCGGCCGACCGTCGCGAACGTGATCATCGGCGCCCGAAACGCCACGCAATTGCGCGAGAACGCGCAGGCGGCCAGCTGGGCCTTGACACCCGACCAGGTGAAACGGCTCGATGCCGCCAGTACGACGCAACTGCCCTACCCGTACTGGCACCAGCGCGGCTTCGAGCGCAATCCGGCACCGGTCTAATACGGCGCCTGCGCGTGCGGCATCGGCGGCGACCGATGCGACGGTACCGCACGCGTCGCCGCGGCCTGCATGCGCGCGGCGAGCGGCGACGCGCCGACCAGCCAGTCCAGCTCGACAGGTAACGGCGGCAGCGCGGGCGACGCGTGCGCGGTCAGCGCATCGTAGCCGAACACCCAGTCCGGCTCGGTCGGGCCGTGCATGAAGGTATTCGCGGCGGACACGCGATGCACTTCGCCGAGTCTCGCGACCCGGCACTGCGCATAGGTCGAGAACGCACTCGCCGCGTTCGACGAGCCGATGAGCGCACGCAGCAGGATCGTCGCGTCCTCGAGCGCCATGGCCGCGCCCTGCGACATGAACGGGCGCATCGGATGACAGGCGTCGCCGATCAGCACGACGCGCTCGTTGCCGAACTCGAACTGCGGCGAACGTTCGAACAACGCCCACTTCATGACCGACTCGCGTGGCGCGCGTGCCAGCATGTGACGCACGGCCGGATGAAAATCCGCGAAGATCGCCTGCATCTCGTCGACGTCGCCCGGCATCGACGAAGCCTGCGTGGGCCACTCGGCCTGCGGTGTCATCGCGGCGAAATAGAATTCGCGGCGCGCACGATCGAGCCAGTACGACAGCACGAATTTCCGGTCGCCCCACCACTTGGTCAGATCCTCGATCGCGAGTTCGCCCAGCAGCGCGCGCGGATACGCCCCGCGAAACGCGACCTGCCCGGAGAATTCCGGCGCCTCGAATCCGCGCAGCGCCTCGCGCACGCGCGAGCGCAGGCCGTCTGCCCCGATCACCAGATCGGCCGTTTCGCTCGAACCGTCCTCGAACGTCAGCCTGATCGCGTCGCCCGCCGGGTCGAGGCCGGCGAGACGCTTGCCCCACGCGATCGTCCCGGGCGCCACCGCCCCCAACAGCGCGGCATGCAGGTCGCCGCGCTTGAGCGTCACGAACGTCGCGCCGAAGCGGCCGATCGCGTGTTCGCCGAGCGGCAGCCGATACAGCAGCTCACCGTCGGCCGCCTGGCGGTTGGCGAACGCATCGGGTTCCTGGCCCGCCCACAGGGCCTGGCGATGCACGCCGAGCAGCCGCATCACCCGCATCAGGTTCGGGCTCAGGTGAATGCCGGCGCCCACCCGGGCAAACGCCGGCGCCTGCTCGAACAGGCGCACGTCATGGCCGATCCGTTGCAGCATCGCGCCGAGCGCGCACCCGCCGATACCCGCGCCCACGATCGCGATGCGCGCCGCCGAAGTCGTCCCGGTCATCCCTGCTCTCCCACGGTTGCCGCCGGTGCCGCGCCCTGTACGATGATGCCGATCGTGCGTGCGGTGCGTTCGCGAATATCCCGTGCGCGCCGATAGCCGTCGGATTCGTACCACGCCTTTGCGCGGTCGATCGAATCGAATTCGAGCACCACGACGCGCCGAGGCGACCACGCGCCTTCGAGCGTTGCCGCCTCGCCGCCGCGCACCAGGAAACGCCCGCCGAATTCAGCGACGGTCGGCGCGCCGATCTCGCGGTACTGCTCATAACCGCGTGCGTCGTGAACGTCGATGTCAAACACGATATATGCCGTCATGTCTTCCCCCACTTGGTCTCGCGGGCCGCGGCCGAGCGCGGCCCCGGTTTCACAGGCTCCCGAGCGCGATGCTGTGCGTGTCGGCCGCATCGAGCCGCAGCTGCCTCGCGCGCTGATATTCGTCGGAACCGTGCCAGCGGCGCGCCGCGTCGAGATCGTCGAACTCCAGCACGACCAGGCGCCGCGGCGTCCATTCGCCTTCGAGCACGACCACGTCGTCGCTGCGCGCGAGCACGCGGCCGCCGTGCGCGGCGATCGTCGGCACACCGAGCTTCCGGTATTCGGCAAATCGCACTTCGTCGTATACGTCGACATCCACCACCACATAGGCACTCATGTCCGCTCTCCCGTTGATGCATCCGCTTCGTCATGCGCGACTTCGGTATCGAATCGCACGAACACCCGGCCCGCCTCGATCTTCACCGGGAACGTCTTCACGCAAGCCGTGACCGGCGCGCACAGCGCGGCACCGGTCCGCACGCTGAAGCGCCCCTGATGCAGCGGGCACTCGATTTCGTCGTCGAGCAGAAAACCGTCGCTCAGGCGCGCCTCGCCGTGCGTGCACTGGTTGTCGGTCGCGAAGATCTCGTCGTCGACCGCGAACAGCGCAATGTCGCGCCCGCCGACGATCACGCCCGTCAGCCCCTCCTCGCGTACCGCGGCCGTATCGACCGCATAGGTCCATTCCGTCTTCACGCTGCCTCCTCAGATCGGATAGATGATCGAATTCGGCACCATCTCGCTGTCGTACACGCAGATGCGCGACTCGAAACGCAGCCCGTGCGGCGTGCGGCGTATCCGGTCGAGATAACGACCGGTGTTGTACACGTCGCTCATCTGCTCGCTCTTGGTACGCAGCACCGCGTAGTTCGTCTCGGCCTCGATGACCGATTCGTCGAGATACGTGATGAGCGGCGTGCCGATCAGGTGGCGCTGGTAATACGGGTCGTAAAACAGCGTCTCCTTGATGCCGTACACGCGATCCTTCAGCATCCCCTTGCTCTCGAACGCGAGCAGCGCAAGCGGAAAGTCGCGTTCATGGTTCTCGCGCGGCAACAGCTGATACGTGCAGTCCTCCTCGAAGAATTCCGGCCACGCGTCCCAGTCGCCGCGATCCAGCGCGGACGCGTAGCGCGCGTTCAGGTCCACGAGCCCGTAGAAATCGGCGAAGGTCGCCGCAACCGTTCCGGTGCCGCGCGTCGCGGGCCGTGCGTCGGCCAATGCGGATGAAATCGTCATTCATGCCTCCATCACGTGGCGCCAGTACTGGTACATGCCGCGCACGAGCGTTTCGCTGACCATGTGGTCGGTGCGCTCGTCGACTTCGCGGCCGCCGAGCTCGTTGTATACGTTGCCGTGCTGGATCTGCTCGAAGCTCTGCTGCACGCACTCGATCACTTCGCCGTCGTCCGCCGAAACGAAGCCGGCCGGCCCGAACAGGTTGGCCTGACGCAGCCGCCGGCGCGTCATGTCCTCGTCGTCCGTCTCGAATCCGAAGTGCGTCCAGACGTAATCGAACACGCCGGGGCTGACCGGGCGGATGCGCCGGGTCGACAGCGCATTCACCTGCTGCTGGATGATCACGCTCGGCATCAACGTCAACATCACGACGGTCGGCTCGCCCCACCACGGCTCGTGCACGACGTCGAGGAAACGGTCGTCGTTCAGCGTCATGCGCTCCTTGAAGCTCGTCACGTTGTGCGTGACCTCGCCGCCGCCCCCGCCGCTGCGGATCGAGATCATCGCGCCGTGACGGTGATGCGCGTCGGTGACCAGCTGGGCCGGATTGTCCGCGCGCCACAGCCCGAAGTTGACGAACCAGGTGTGCAGGAGCCCCGCGTGATAGGGGTCCTTGATGTTCTCCACCATCAGCTTCCAGTTGCTCGGCACGCGCTGGCGCGTATAACCGAGCACGGTCAGCTTCGGCCCGTGGAACAGGCGGTCGTAATAGCGCAGGATGTCGGGACCGAGGAAATCCTCGAACGACTCGACGTCCTGGTCGAACGACGCGAACACCGCGCCGCCGCGCGTCGACACGCGCAGCCGCCGCAACGCGTGATTCTTCGGATCGAAATCCGGCGGCATGCCGCCGTTGATCTTGCCGCTCTGCCGTACGCCGCGCCGGAACGGCACGCCGACCAGGTTGCCCTTCAGGTCGTAGTTCCACTGGTGATACGGGCAGTGGAAATCCTTCGCGTTCCCCGCGCGTTCACGACAGAACTGCATGCCGCGATGCGCGCAGGCGTTCTCGAACACGACCACCTCGCCGTCCTCGGTGCGCGTCATCACGACCGAGCGCTCGCCGACTTCGGTGCGCTGGAAATCGCCGGGAGACGGCACTTCCGCCTCGAGGCCGATGTAACACCAGTGTTTCGAATAGAACAAACGCTCCAGTTCGCGCTGGTAAAGCGCATCGCTCGTATAGGCTTCGAACGGTGTCCGGCTTGCGCCGTCCCCCTTCCAGTCGAGCGCGTGTGCGATATCGATGGGTGAGTTCAAGAAAGCTCCTTTCAGTAAGAAATGGCTTGTACGGTGCCGGCCGGAACACCCGGTACCAGAAAGCCGACTCGGGACCGCCGCCGCGACGCGACCGCGGCGGCGAACAGCTCGATCAGTGCAACCGTGTCCTCCCAGCCGAGACAGGCGTCCGTCACGCTCTGCCCGTAGGTCAGTGCCCGGCCGGGCACGATGTCCTGCCGCCCCTCGACGAGAAACGACTCGACCATCACGCCGGCAATCGCGCGCTGCCCGTCGCGCAGCTGCCCGGCCACGTTCTCGCATACGGCGATTTGGGCGCGCGTCTGCTTTCCGCTGTTGCCGTGACTCGCATCGATCACGACGTGCGGCGGCAACTGCGCATCGCGCAGCGCCGCACAGGCGGCCGTCACGCTGACGTCGTCGTAGTTCGGCACGCGCCCGCCGCGCAGCACGATGTGCGTATTCGGATTGCCCTGCGTGGACGCGACCTCGAGGCCGCCTTCGTCACGCGGACGGAGATAGTGATGCGCTGCCCGCGACGTGCGAACCGCGTCGATCGCGATCTTCACGTTGCCGTCGGTGCCGTTCTTGAAGCCGATCGGCGCATCGAGGCCGGATGCGATCTGCCGGTGAATCTGCGACTCGGTCGTGCGTGCGCCGATCGCACCCCAGGACACCAGATCGTCGAGGTAGGGCGCCGTGAGCGGATCGAGAAACTCGGTCGCGACCGGCATGCCGAGTGCGTTGACGTCGAGCAGCAGGCGACGCGCAAGACGCAGCCCGTCATCGACGCGATAGCTTCCGTCGAGCCGCGGATCGTTGATCAAGCCCTTCCAGCCGACCGTGGTGCGCGGCTTTTCGAAGTACGTGCGCATCACGACCTCGAGCGTATCGGCGTAACGCGCCCGCAGCGGCGCGAGCCGGCGCGCGAATTCGAGCGCGGCGTCCGTGTCGTGAATCGAGCACGGCCCGACGATCAACGCGAGGCGATCGTCCCTGCCCGCGAGGATGCGGGCGAGTGCGCGCTGGGCGCCACGTACCACACGAGTGGTCGCGGCGTCGGCATGCAACTCGCCGCGCAGTTGCATTGCCCCGGTGACCGCCGCCGTCCCTTTCAGATGAGGCTGTTCCACTTGACTCTCCGATTTCGATTCGACAATACGAAACTCACGGGGGTCAATTAAAGCTTTATCAAATTCGATTCGATACTGTCATTTATCTCAGTCGCCGATCGAATTCCTCAATCTGCCATTTTTTACAGTATCTAAAACCATCCGATTCAATTTATTTTCATCGCGAGGACATGCGCCATTGCACCTCGCACTCTCACATGGAGATACACATGACGAAAAATCATTATGAAACTGAAATTACCGTTAAATACCGGGAGACGGACGGACTCGGGCATGTCAGCAGCCCGGTTTATTACGATTACCTTCAACACGCGTATCTGACGTTCATGCACGACCTGCTGGAGCTGCCGTATTCGGAGAAGTTGCCGCACATCATGGTCAAGACGTCGTGCGAGTACCTGAAGCCCGCGCAGTACGGGGATACGATCACGGTACGCAGCAGCATTACCCGTTTCGGCTCGAAGAGCTTCGAGCTCGAGCACCTGATGATGCGGGACAACGGCGCGGCCGGCGACGACGCGATCGTTGCCCGCGCACAGTCGACGCACGTGATGTTCGACTATGCGAGCAATGCGACGATGCCGGTTCCCGAAGAGTTCAAGGCACGCGTGCTGGCGTTCCAGGGCGCGATCTGACAAACGGCTTCCCGGGGCGGGCGCCCCGGGTCCTTTCTAAACGAATACGATCAGGCCCATCAGCACGGCTTTCACGACCGCGTTTGTCTTGTTCGAAGCGTCCAGCTTGGCAATGGAACGTGAAATGTGAAAATTGATCGTACGTTCGGTCAATCCGAGAATCATGCCTATCTCATAGGCAGTCTTCCCTTCGGCTGCCCATTTCAATACTTCACACTCTCTCGTGCTCAACGCGACCGCAGTGGGGGGTGTCATGTTCAATGCCAACCGAGTCATTCTAATCTCCAGAACAATTAACCATGCTGGCCGACTCGGCGCACGCCCATCCTGCGAAGCGTGAATCATCCTGTTCAGCCCTCGAAAGCGCAAACGACAGTGCTTGGCGCCAAAGCGCCAGCCTGTTTCTTTATTTATTAAGTCAGTAATGCACGCGAATCGGCCATGTGCCGCTCGCGTACCTCGGGATCATTATCAGCAACGATCAGGCAACAATCACGAATCAAGGTGCATTGAGCGAAACAATGCAATACGGATTAATTACGCCGGACGCAGCAATCGGACAAGGTTGAGCATACCGAGTTGCAATCCCGCGCGGAAGATGCGTCAGGCTCAATGTATTCATGCAGTTGACGCGCGCGAACGTGACGTGTGCACCGTCATGGTTCAGGTGCGCCGACATCGTACAACGACGACGCCTGGGTCGCGCAGACACGTCGCAGGCAACTGCGCAGCCAGCGATGCGCGGGGTCGTTATCGAAGCGCGGATGCCATATCTGCGAAACCGTCAACGTGGCAGTCAGCACCGGCAACGGGAAGCTGAACATTCCCCCCCGCGATTTCGCGGTCTGCCGCTCCGGAACATTGGCGATCAAATCCGAATCGCGCGCCAGGGACAATGCGGCGGGAAAACCGGACACGATCGCCGCGACGGTTCGCTGCAGCCCCAGCGTATCAAGCACGTTGTCGATGGGACCGCTGAGCTGCCCCCGCCGCGACACGCTGATATGGCCGAACGATGCATATCGCTGCGGCGTGACCTCCTCCCGCGCAAGCGGGTGACCGGCCCGAACGACGCCGATGAAGCGGTCGCGGAACAGCGCCTGTACACGCAATTCGGGGCCCGTATGGCCCACCACGCCGATTTCGAGATCGACGGCCCCCATGCGCAACGCCTCGACACTCTTGTCCGGCTTCGGCGCGAAGCGCAGCCGAACGTTCGGCGCGGTTTCCATCACCAGCGCGAGCAGTTCGGCCGCGAACGTATCGACGAACCCTTCGTTGGCACGGATCGTAAACGTGCGCTCGAGCCCGCCGAGGTCCGCGTTCTTGCACGGACAAAGGACAGCCTGCGCCCCTTCCACGAGCGCGCGAACCTGGACCCGCAGTTCAAGCGCATGAGGCGTCGGCACCAGATCGCGTCCGGCCCTGACGAGCAGCGGATCACCCGTCGTGGCCCTCAGGCGGGCCAGGGACCGGCTCAATGCCGACGGGCTGAGGCCGAGCGTCTCCGCGGCCCGCGCGACGCTGTTCTCGGACAGCAAGGCATCCAGAACAATCAAGAGATTGAGGTCAGGTGCATTCATCTTGTTCAACTCGTGCCGATCGGGACCCGGCCTGGATTGACGATTAACGGGAACCGCGAATTCGACGTGATATCCGCGCAGCGCACGATGACGGACAACCGTGCCGCTCGATCGGCGGCACGGCGCTCCATCAATCATCGTGCGACGGAATACGTGAAGCGAGACGGCCCGTTTGCGCGATGTCATTCTGTTTCCGGATTGTGCACCGCACGCGATTCGATCTCAACCGCCATTCGACGTCGCCCCCTGTCCATATCGGCCGCAGACACCGGGTGACGGCAAGGCAAGCAGGAACCTGTCGTCACGGGTCGACGCGGTGCGCCTGCGTTCGGCCGATGCGGTGCCCTGCTGGCGGCCGGGAATCGGCCGGCCACGCAAATCGAACGGCATCCCGAACGCGATCTCGCGGTATTCCGGCTACCTGCATCGGCCGCGCTTCGCGGACGCGCGTCGCCACGCTACTTCGGCTTGTCGCCCATCGGATTCCGCAACCGGGCCCGCTTGTCGACGCGCGCACGAGTTGCACACGACGACGTCGCGATTCATCAGCGCCACGAGGGTTGGGTCACGCGCGTATCGCAATCGCCGCGCCCCCTGCGCGATCTGTCGATGCTCGTGCGTGTACTCGAGGCGGCCGAGCGCGGGAACGGACCGCGCACGTGGCGTTACCGGTCATGAGAGGAACCCCGGTTCGCCCGCGTCGAATGCCCGGGTTCGGCACCGTCCGGCGCGGAAGCGGCAGAAGCAGCCAACGGCGCGTTCATGTACGCCGGGACAGCCTTCTTTCCCTGTCGGACGCCCGGCGGCGGCGCCGTCGGGCGCTGCTCCATGTCGGCCAGCATCTGCCCGCACGGCAACGAGCGACTGCGGCCCGGCTGCAGCAACGCGAGCAGACTGGCGAGCGGATTCAGCAAGCCCAGCCCGATCGCGGCACCGCCACGCGCGATCAGTGCGCCCGCCTTCACCCCGACGTGCGGTTGCTTGAAGGACCCGGTGACGTACAGCGGCGAGCGTAGCGATATCACCCGGAATCCCTTGGTATGGGGATGGATCGTCAGGTTCATGGTCTCGTCCCGCAGGTTCACGTTGCCATCCATGCCGATCACCGCATCCTCGGTGTCGAGCGCGAATACGCGCGAGTCGAGCACGCCGTCGGTGACCACGAAGTCGGCCACACCGCAGTTGATCCTGACGTCGCGCGTGCCGAACAATTTCTCGTACACCACGTTTGCAACGTTCAGCCCCGCGGCTTCCATCAGCAAGAGACTCACCGTGCCGTCGGTCACCAATGTCTTCACTTCCCCGTTGGAAGTCGCGGCGAGTGCCGCCGGCGAATTGCCGGTGGCCGACAGCGCGGCATCGCCGTTGACCTCGCCGAGCGCCGTTTGCATCACCGGGAATGTCGGGAACAGTTGCTTGAGTTTCAGATGTCGCGCCTGCAGCGAGAACCGCCCCTTGAGCGGCGTGCCGCTGCCGTCCAGGTGGATGTTCGAAGCAAGCGTCCCCCCCGCGACGCCGAAGTTCAGCGGGTTGAGCGTCAGCACGCCGTCATGCAACACGACGTGGGTCGACAGGTCGGTGATCGGCAGGCTCGCGGTCTTGACGATGCGCCGCCCGGTCAATCGAACGTCGGCGTCGATCTTCTTCCAGCGGTCCGTGCGGAATGCCTCGACCGGCAACGCCTTGTTCGCGGGCTGCGCGACGGCGGCGCCCCGCCGCGCCTTGCTGGCATTCGTGTCGGCGCCGATGAGCGGCGCAAGGTCGGAAAACTGCAGCAGCCTCGACACCAGGGTACCGGACAAGAGCGGCCTCGGTTCGCGCGAAACGTAGACCAACGAGCCGTTGATGTCGCTGCCGCCGACGCGTCCCGTGAAGTCCTCGTACTTGAATACGTTGCCGGACGCCCGGAATTGGCCGACCAGTCGGCCGTCGGTCGCATACGGAGCGGTTTCGGGAAGGGTGAGGCCCGTGACGTCATACAGCTTGGCCATGCTGGTGCCCGCGAGCCACAGTCGAAGATCGACCGCCGCCAGGTGAGCCGGATCGGTCAGCGTGCCGACGAGCGCCAGGTGCGTATCGCCAAAGCGCAAATCGGCTTGAACCGGAAACGGGTGTTGCGCGCCCTGCACCTCCAGCACATTGCCGATCTTGCCCGTGCCGGCGACCGCGCCTTTCTTGTAGGTCCCCTTGACGGTCCAGCCGATCGCGTACGTGCCGACGCCGGCAGATGCCGCGGGTGCTGCGGATGCTGCGCCCGTCGATGCGCTCGTTGTCGCCGAAGCCGTTGCGCCCGACGCGGCCACTGCGGGCGCGCTCGATGCCATCGACGGGCCTGATGCAGCCGGGGCTATCGTGGTGCGAGATGTCGTCGCCGCGGCATTGGACGCAGCGGCCAACGCTTGCGACGCCGCGGCCGATGCGCGGGACGCCGCCTCGGCACCCGACGCAGGCACCACCGGTTGCGCCGGGCCGGCGCGCGCCTGGGCCGCGAGCTTTTTCTGACCTGCCGGCCCGACGGCACGCGCCGATTCGTGTTGCGCCAACGCCTCCTGCTGTTTCACCACCGCGCCGAACGGGATCGGCTGGCCAAGCGTGTCGACCACGGCGCTCAGATCGAATTGCTTTTGCTGATCGTAGTAACCGAGACGACCCTGGGCAAACGCGATCTGATGCAGGTCGAGCGTCCATCGGCCCGGCTGCGCGGGGCTCTTGAGCTTGAGCGTCCAGTTGACTCGCCCGTCCCTGATGCGCTCGAGGTCGACAGAAGGATTGACCAGGTCGATTGCCGGAATCACGATGCGGCGTGCCATCAGCGGCAGCGCCTCGACTTCGAAGCTGATCATGTCCAGCATGACGAAATACTTCGTGCGCGCCCAATCGGGATTGGCGATCGTGACATCACGTGCGCTGAATCGCGGCCACGGCACCCATGCGCGCCAGCCTTGCTCGCTCACCGGCCGACGCCAATCGATACGCAATTCGCCGTTGATCGCGAACTGACGTCCGATCGCGTCCGACACCTTGTCATCGATCCACGGCCGGGCTCGATTCCAGTCGAACGTGACGATGAAGATGACCAGCGCGGCAAGCGCCAGGGTGACGATGACGGCAAGCCACGCGGCCACCTTGCCGACGGTGTGGCCAATGTGCATTGCTCCCTCCCCGAGTTTGCTGCACCGTATCCAGCAATTCGTGTTCCTGAATACGGGGTCCGCCCGCCAGGTAGCGTGCGTGCCTTCGAGATGGGGTTCGTACGACTTTTCAGGCGTCGATCTTCGCAGTAATGTTCCGGATCGACTGCGCTACCTGCCCCTCGCCGCGTAACGCCGGCAAGCTCGTTGAGCGAGAGAAGCGGACGCCTGCTGCAGTGCTTCCTGCATCCGCGGGATGCGATCGGGAGGATCAATGGATCGTCGCCATTTCCTCAAGTCGTCGGCCTTTTTTACCATTGCGGCTGCCGCCGCTGCTGTCCCGTACGACGTTTCACCAGCGGGCCTGCCGGGCAGCACCGTGCGCAAAAAAACCAGTCAATTTCCGCAAGGTGTCGCAAGCGGCGATCCGCGCGATCGCTCCATCGTGTTCTGGACACGCTGCGTGCCGGTACCGAGAGGCGACCAGCACGATGCAAGAAGTGCCGCGCGCGCGGTACCGCTACGACTCGAAGTATCGACGCTGCCGGATTTCTCGACGCTCGTCGCCAGCGTACCGCTGAGGGCGCTGGCCATCTACGACTTCACCGTGCGCGCGAAGGTGACGGCGCTCTCGCCGAAGACGACCTACCACTACAGGTTCGTCGCCAGCGGCGACGTCAGCATGACCGGTGTCGCGCGCACGGCACCGGAGGCCGGCGAGGCCAACGAACAGGTTCGCTTCGCGTGGCTCACCTGTCAGGACTGGAGCGTCAACCACTGGCAGGCGATGACGCTGATGGCCGCCGAACGCGATCTCGATTTCGTCGTGCACGTGGGTGACTATATCTATGAAACGGTCGGGACCTCTCCCCCCGGCCAGGCCGAGCCGGCACATTCTCCGCTGCATCTGCCCGACGGCAAGCGGCTCGCGGACGGCCGCGCGTATGCCGACACGCTCGAAGACTACCGGACGCTCTATCGCACCTATCGTACCGATTCGCGCTTGCAGACACTGCACCAGCGCCTGCCGATGATCGCGATCTGGGACGACCACGAATTTTCCGACGATTGCTGGCAGGATCATCAGGTCTACACCAACGAGGAGCGACAGGAAACCCGGCGGCGGCGCAACGCCAGCCGCGCGTGGGCAGAGTACATGCCGGTGGATTGGGGCGACGTGCGCTTCGAGCCGGACAATCCGTCGTACACGAACATTCGCATCTACCGCGATTTTCGTTTCGGCATGCTGATGCATCTGGTGATGACGGACGAGCGGCTGTATCGCGACGACCATGTCGTGAGCGAAGCGGCTATCGCGCGCGCGCACGGGCACGACCCGGTGCACGGTGACGACGCGGCCGGCTCGCGTTACTTCGTCAAGCAGGATGGACTGCTACGCGACGAGGCGCGTCTTGCCCGGCAGTTGGGCCGCCCGCCGTCGCTGCTCGGTCCGGAACAGACGCAATGGTGGAAAGCCGCGATGAAGGACTCGCCGGCAACCTGGAAGGTATGGGGCAACGAGGTGATGTTGAACCGTCTGTGGTTCGTGATGCCGGGTGCACCCAAGACACCGGGAGCCCGCCTCGTGGTCGATTGCGACGCATGGGACGGTTATCCCGCGCACAAGCACGAACTGCTCGCCTACTTGAGGGAGCACGGGATCCATAACGTCGTCGCGATCACCGGAGACCTGCATGCATTTCAGTGCGGCATCGTGCGGGACGATCCCGATCCCGCGACGGGGGTGCCGGTCATCGTCGATTTCGTCTGCGCCGGCATCAGCAGCATGTCCTTTTATTCCTACCTGAAGGCCGCATGGAACGGCACACCGCTCGCGTCCATCGCGGCGACGCCTGCCAGGCTCGACCGCTTCCTGATGGCGAACAACCCCGATCTGTGCCACGCCGACCACGACGCACAGGGTTACGCGTCGGCCACGGTCACGCCGGACTCCTTTTCCGTCACGTTCAACAAGATGAAGCCGTTGAACCCGGACGGCGCCGCGCCCGCGGATGCACTGCTGGGTCGCACGCGATTGACCGTGCCCAGGGATTCGGTCGAGGTACGCGTCGAGCACATGTAGGTTCCGACGCGCCGCCGTTTCCCGGCGGCATTGCGCGTCTCCGAAAACTCGAGCAAGCGGCACTGTGCGGTCATGCACAGGGCCGTTCCGCGCGGCGCGTCAGTGGAAATGTCCGCCGAAAAGCCCGAGCAACCCTATGATGATCAGGTAAAGCGCAACGATGTAATTCAGCAGTCGCGGTACCACCAGAATGAGAATCCCGGCGATCAGCGAAACCAATGGGCTCCAGTTCGTGAATTCGTGCATGGCGCGGCCTCCTGACAGTGGATCGCGAAATCGGATATGCGTCGGTGCGACGTTGATCCACGTATCGGAGCGATTTCCATGCCTGGCTCGACGCGTAACGTGTCGGGTCTTCGAATCGGCGGCCCACGCCGTCGTGCCCGTGCCGCAAGCCAATACCGGCGAACCGTCACGCGAGCAGCCGCAACGAGGTCGTCGCGCATCGTGCGTAGCAGGCGCTCGACCTCGAACGGCTCGGTGGTGTCGGCGGCGAAGTATAGTCGCGCGATCGTCGCGATCGGCAGGCCTTCGACCCGCGCGCCGCGCCCTGATTTCGGTGCGGCTGTCGGTGCGCGGCGGGAGGCAGCATCAGTTGCTGCGGGCGGTTCGATATCGGTCAGGCTGCCGCGGCTTGCGCCGCCTCACCGGCGCCGAATGTTTCCGCCCATTTCTCGTCGGAGACGGCGTCGAGCGTCGCGATCGCGGCCGCGCGCGACGCGTCGATCGTCCGTGCCTCGATCTTTGGCACGTGGCGCCCGAGCAGCACGTCAGAGGCGATGTCGCACGGCGCGTTGTCAGGACAAGCCCACGATGCCGTGCACGGCCCACGTCCGGCCGCGATGCGCGAGCGGGATGCCGATCACCGCGACGTCGCCGAAGCGCGTCGCGACCGCAAACACCACGGCATTGACGTGGCCGGGTGCCGGCAGGGCCGGCGATTTCATGGCAGAGGAACGAGCCATGGATTCATGTCCTGTCGGGACGTGGCACGATGACGAAGGGCAGCGGCGGCTCGCCCCGCACCAGTGCGAAAAGCTCGCCGGCGCCGGCCTGATTGTCAATGAAGTCCTGCTGGTAGTGGCTGTCAACTCAAGGAGCCCGAAGGCCGACAGTGCTCGAAGAGATACTCTGTGCGACCAAATCGAGCGGCGCGTAGATCGATTCACGGCGTCGAGGAAAGCCATTCCCGCGTTATCTGCACAGCGCATCCCGAGCAGCCTCGAGTATTTCTTCCGACAGCGCCTCGTTATCCACCACGCGCGACATCATCAGCGCACCGATCATGGCTGACGCGGCCGCCAGCGACTTGCCACGCTTGCTTGCTTCCGTGCCCCCCAACTGTGCCTCGATGAGACCTACGAGACGGAGAAACCCGTCCGTCGCGACTTGCCGTGTGCGCGAATCGGCTCTCGCCATATCTCCACCCAGCGCCGCAAACGGGCAGCCTATCGACATATTGTCGCGATGCGCGACCGACAGGTAACGCTCCGCAATCTCCCGGCGCGCCTCACGAGGCGGTTTCCCCTGCACGAACGACTCGAGCGTTCCGTACAGCGTCGCACTGGCAACATCGCATGCTTCCGCCACGAGATGGTCCTTCGACTCGAAGTGCCGATAGAACCCGCCCGGGGTCAAGCCGGCAGCCGACATGATGTCGGCAATCCCCGCACCTACCACCCCCTTCTCGCGAAACTCCCTTGCAGCGGTTTCCACGATCCGCTTGCGGGTCTCGCTTGCCTCTTCCCTCGACTTTCTCATATCGATCTTGCGCCTGAGCGCTCCGTGTAAAACTTCCCGTTGACACTTAGAGTGTATTCATACTCTAATTGGATGTCGACCATACTCTTATTTACCCAAGGGGGCGGAAGTGGGACAGGACTGGAAACATGGATACGTCCATACCAACGGCATTCGCATGCACTATGTGGAGCAGGGATCCGGGCCGCTGATCCTGCTCTGTCACGGGTGGCCTGAATCGTGGTTTTCGTGGCGCCATCAGATCGCGCCATTGGCGCGGGCCGGGTACAGGGTTGTCGCAATGGATCAGCGAGGCTACGCCGACACCGATGCACCGCAAGCAATCGACGCATACAACGTCCTGAATCTCGTTGCAGACCTGGTCGGCCTGGTTCATGCGTTGGGGGAAGAACACGCGATTCTCGTCGGGCACGATTGGGGATCCATGGTCGCAGCGTCCGCCGCACTGCTTCGTCCCGACATGTTCCGCAAACTGGCTTTGCTGAGCGTGCCGTACCTGCCACGCCAGACACTGCGGCCGGCCGTCCGCTTTCAATTGCTCACGCAGGAGCAGCATTTCTATCAACAGTATTTTCAGGAACCGGGGCGGATCGAGCGTGAGCTCGACGCCGACGTTCGCCGCGCTTTGCTGGGCATTCTGTATTCGGCCTCGGGGCAGGCTCGTTCGAGTGAAAAACACCGCCATTCCAGCTTCGTCCGTTTCGACAAGGCCAGTCGTCTTGTCGACAGTCTCGTGTTCCCCGACGAGCAACTCGCCTGGCTGACGACGGAGGAACTCGACTACTTCACGGCTCAGTTCAAGGTGTCGGGTTTCCGGGGCGGCATCAACTGGTATCGGAACTTCGATCGGAACTGGGAGCTGACGCCGTTCCTGGACGGCGCGCGCATCCTCCAGCCCACGGTCTTCATCGCCGGTGAACTGGATGGCGTGCTGAAGATGGCGAAGGATGAATACGAGACGCTCGAACTTAACGTGCCCAACCTGAAGGGAAAGCACCTGATTGCCGGAATCGGTCATTACGCGCAGCAAGAAGCGCCGGACGCAGTCAATCAGCTGCTGCTGTCGTTCCTGTCCGACCGGGGATAGGGACGAAGCATATGGATCAGACTTCAAACAAGCCCGATGCCGGCGCGCTACGTCGCGCCCGCATTCTGGGCGGCCCCCTGTTTCGAACGCTGCTATCGCTCGGGGTGACCACCATGGCCGTATTGATCGCCCAGACATTCGTCGGCGTGCTGGAGACGTGGTACGTGAGTTTTCTCGGTACCGATTCGTTGGTCGGCGTGTCGCTTGTCTTCCCGATCTCGATGTTGATGACGATGATGTCCAACGGCGGCATCGGAGGTGGCGTTGCGTCCGCCGTGGCTCGAGCAATTGGCGGCGGCAAACGGCGCGATGCCGACGCGCTCGTCCTGCATGCGGTTGTCGTGGCCGTGGCACTCGGCTGCCTTTTCACGATATTGGCGTGGTGCTACGGTCCCGAGTTGTATGCCGCACTCGGCGGCCGGGGGCCGGGACTCGCCGCGGCGGTGACCTATTCAAACTACGTATTCGCCGGCGCCATACCAGTCTGGATCGTCAACTTGCTGTGCGCAGCCCTGCGAGGTAGCGGGAACGTCAAGATTCCCGCGATCACGACCTTCGCCGGTGCGCTGGTGCTGATTCCGCTTTCGCCTTTGCTGATTTTCGGCATAGGCCCCGTACCCGGCCTGGGCATTGCCGGTGCGGGTATTGCCGTCTCCCTCTATTACAGCATCGCCGCCGTCGCGCTCCTGATCTACATGGCCAGGGGGCACGCCGGATTGGTCCTGACACGCACGCCGCTGAATCTGCGATTCTTTTCGGACATTCTTCGGGTTGGTGCGCTCTCGTCGATAGGCGCACTGCAACTGAATCTGATGGTCGTATTGCTGACCGCGGTGGTCGGGCGTTTTGGCCAGGCTGCGCTGGCCGGCTACGGCATCGCCTCACGACTCGACTACGTCTTGATACCGCTGCTGTTCGGTCTAGGTACCGCCGTGCTGACCGTCGTCGGGACATGCATGGGAGCCGGCGACATCGCGCGGGCCAGACGAGCTACATGGCTCGGCATTGCGATGGGAGCCGGCTTCACGCAGATCATCGGGTTGGTCGTCGCCATCCATCCCCCCGTCTGGCTGGGCCTGTTCACGCATGACACGGCCACGACACACTTCGGGGGCCTCTATTTGAGGACCATCGCGCCACTCTACGGTCTGGTCGGTGTGTCTTTCATCCTCTCGTTTGCGGCCCAGGGTATCGGCCGTCCTTTCTGGACAATCCTGGGTGGAACGGCTCGCTTGTTCATTGCGGCCGGTGGTGGATGGCTGGCCGTCAATCAGCTGGGGGGCGGCATGGGCACGCTGTCCGCCTTCGTCGCGGCGGGGACGATCGGTTCAGCGCTGGTATGCGCGGCCACGATGGTGCCCAAACGTATCTGGACTCGGGTCGAGGTGTGACGGATCGCGCAACGACCCGCCGTTATCGATCGGCTATATCTGGAGAATGGTGAAATGAATCGTACCGTCATCGCTGGTTATGTGCGCACGCCTTTCGCATTTGCACGCAAGGGGCCCTTTCATGCAACGCGGCCGGATGATCTCGCCGCCGTCGCACTTGCCGAACTGGTCCGACGCAGCGGAATCGATCCGCACCTGATCGAGGATGTACTGATGGGGTGCGCCTATCCCGAGGGCGCTCAGGGCGACAACGTCGCACGTATCGCATCGCTGCTCGCGGGACTGCCCGTTCAAATCGGTGCCGCGACGGTCAATCGCTTTTGCGGCTCGTCGATGTATGCCATCCACATGGCGGCCGGACAGATAGCCATCGGTGCCGGCGAAGCATTCATCGCGGCCGGTGTCGAGAGCATGACGATGGTGCCGCAAGGCGGCTTGTCGGCATCTCCGAATCCGCGTTTCGCGTCGAGAGAACATCCCGATGCGGACATTCCGACCCAGGCGTACACGCCAATGGGCATCACTGCCGAAAACGTGGCGGCACGCTGGGCTATTTCGCGTGAGCAACAAGACGCGTTCGCCGTCGAGTCTCAGCGCAAGGCTTCGCGTGCGCAAGCCGAAGGTCGTCTGGACGATGAGCTCGTGCCGGTTATCACGCCCGATGGCACCGTGGTCGATCGCGATCTTTGTCTGCGTCCGCAGACTTCGCTCGAAGGGCTCGCCGCGCTGAAACCTGCGTTCGGGGAAGGCGGTACTGTAACGGCTGGTACTGCCTCGCCTTTGACGGATGGTGCCGTTGCCGTACTCGTCACGTCGGAAGCATTCGCACGACAGCATGGGCTCGACATGCTCGCCCGTGTACGGTCGACTGCAATTGCGGGCCTTGAACCCGAAATCATGGGAATGGGGCCGGTACACGCGACCCGCAAGGCACTTGCGCGTGCCGGCTTGCGCATCGAGGACATGGATGTGATCGAAATCAACGAAGCCTTTGCCTCGCAAGCGATCGCATGCATGCGCGAGCTCGGCATCCATCCCGATCGAACCAATATCGACGGCGGAGCAATCGCGCTTGGCCATCCGCTCGGCGCGACAGGCGCACGGATCACGGCCAAGGCGGCGACGCTACTGCGCCGTGTCAATGGTCGTTACGCGCTTGCCACGCAGTGTATCGGTGGCGGACAAGGGATCGCGACTGTTCTCGAAGCGTTGTAGTCAGTGCACGGAGGCTCGGCCGAAGAAATCATTGGGAAGGTGGAAACCGTGACCTGCGGCGGAATTTCGTAGCCAATCAGGCAGTGAGTCTCGTGTCGATATTATCGGAATCCAGCCAGCCTCGACGGACCATGGCGGGAGGTTGATAGCGATGCGCGCTACGGGGCCGGCGCTTGTTGTAGAACTGCCGCCAGCGTTCAATGTGCACCTTCGCCTCGGCGCGACTGCGGAGCCATTCCCGGTTCAGCAATTCGTCACGCAGCTTGCCATTGAAGCTCTCGAAGAACCCGTTTTGCCACGGACTGCCAGGCTCGACGAAGGCTGGACCGATCGCAGCGTCTCGCAACCAGCTGCATGATTTTGGCAGCGGTAAATCCGGCGCCGTTGTCAGACCGAACGAGCGCGGGCTTGCCGTACAGCCGCATCAGTCGCGATAGCGTCAGGATCACGGCCGCTGGTGGCCGCTCGTGTTCTGCACGACGATGCCGGAGCGGGCCGCATGGCAGTACCTGCTCGTGCCGTTGCGTGCGGGCCGCGTACTGAGCCACTTCGCGTCGGTGCTGCGCGGCATTCACCGATTGCGGTCATGGAGCATGGTCGAGGTGCTGATGCTCGGCGTGCTCATCACGATCGTCAAACTGAGGAGCCTCGCACACGTACTCGCCTGGCCTACCATCGGACCCGCGTCACGGCAGAGCGTCGCGAGCGCATGCGTGCCCGGCTGATCGAAAGTCGCCGATCAACGACTGACGGGGGGTGACCGCGCGGACGCGAAAGATAGCGAGGTTGAAAAACTATTTATAAAAATTATCGCGTATCGAGAGTGCGCTATGAAATTAAAATATGTAGAACAATGTTCGCGAATGCGGGCTATGCGTAGCGCCCTCGGTACCAAGTTACGACGTGCTGCACGTTACGAAAAGCCGATCAAACATTTCAAGCACGGCGAACGAATTATTCTGATTGCTGACTCAACGTCTATTTGACATTCAATGAATTAGGTCGCGACGTGGCCCCGGCTTGAGCACACAGCCCCCCCGCTGTCCTTGCCACTCCCACCATCCAGCACGTGAAAGAAATTTAACAATCGCTGACGGTCGCCCCACGCTAGAACGCGCAATTGTGACTACTTGTATTACCATACGAGCGCAAAATGACTTTCTAGTCGAAGCGATTGATAAAAGACCCGCGCGCGGTGCTTCTAATTAGCGACGGATCTGTATGGTTAATGAAAGAATAATCAATTGCGACGACACCGATTCTTACAAATTCAAATGCAGCTCTGAGAGGGCAATAATCGCTGCATTTATCTACCATCAGACGGGGTATCCGCATGAGTGGGCAAGTGTTGCTGAAGGCGCTACGCGGAGGGCACGCACAGTTCGATCGCATCATCAAGCTCGATACACCACTTGGTGAAGACTGGCTTGTGCCGCTGTACGTCAAGATCAGCGCCAGACTTGGACGCAATTTCGAAGTCGTTGTCGACGCTTCGTCGGTCATGGGCGACAAGATCAAGCTCAATGCGCTGATGCTGAAACCCGTCACACTCTGGATACAGCAGACCGACGGTGGTTACCTGCCGATTCATGGTTACGTGCAGCGGGCTCGTCGGCTGGGATACGACGGTTCTATCTCCTACTTTCAGCTCCAATTTTCTTCCTGGTTGAGCTTCTTGAAGCTCAGCAGCGATCGGCGCGACTGGCAGGAGGCCGGCGGCTGGCAGATCCTGACCGACGTGTTGAACAAGCATCCGCAGGCATCTGGCAATTACGGCCTCGAGTTGCGCGGGACGATCCGCTCGTATTCGCATCGCGTTCAGTGGGAAACCGACTGGAATTTCGTGCACCGGAGTCTCGAGGAAGTCGGGGTGTTCATGCGATTCGACTTCGCGAAAGACGGGAAGGCCCACAAGGTAGTCATGATGGACGACCTCTATTTCGGGCCGTCGCTGCCGAATGTGGAAATGAAGTTCAGTCATGCCGGCACGGATGAAGATTTCGACGGGCTCACCCAGTTGAGCGAGCAGCAAGATGCGCAAAGTGACACTCTCACGATCGGCACGGCCGACTACAAGCGCCCCAACCTCGATCAGCAGGTCAGCACGCCAGCCGCGGATCTGGAGAATTTGCCAGGTCAAGGTGAGGACTATCTCTATACCGGGTCTCAGACCTGGGCGGGATCCGACGTCGGAGAACAGCAGGCCCGCATTCGCACCGAGGAATGGGCATCTCGGTCGAAGCGCTATTTCGCAACCGGCAGCCCACGTTACGCCCTTCCCGGTTACTGGTTCAAGGTGTCGGGGCATCCCGTCCTCGACACCCTGCCGGAAGACGAGCGCGAACTTTCGGTCATCGCAAGCGACTGGCTGATTCAGAACAACTTACCGGGCATAGACACGCTCACGCGGTTTCCGCGAAGCCTGCGTAGCGAAATCGAGCAGGTTCAAGCGGGCGGGACCGGTGCCACGGTGAGCCATCGTGATGGCAGCGTCGGATTCTTCCATGTCGAGATCGAGGCGCAACGGCGCAAGACACCGTTCCGTAGTCCATTCGAGCACCAAAAGCCCGAAATGCACCTGCAGACGGCCATCGTAGTGACGGACAGTGAAGAGGAGATCGTCACTGACGATGGCAACCGCGTGCGGGTCCGAACGTCGAACAGCCGGAACGATCGCAATACGAAGTCGACGACATGGATCCGCGCGGCGATGCCGGACGCTGGCGCGAAGCGCGGCGGCTACTTCCCGTTGCGCAAAGATGACCAAGTGCTCCTGGGGTTCGTGAATGGCGATTGCGATAGGCCGGTAATCATATCGAGGCTGCACGGTGGCGCGACGATGCCCGTATGGCATACGCACGGCCTGCTGTCGGGCTTTCGGTCTCGTGAATACGGTGGCGATGGTTTCAACCAGCTCGTCATGGATGACTCGAGCGGCCAGAACCGGGTTCACCTTTACTCATCGAGTTACAGCTCCCACCTACATCTTGGCTACCTGATCGAGCAATCCGACAACACACGTGGTGCGTTCCTCGGCAACGGCTTCGACCTGAAGTCGGGCGCGCACGGTGCGGTGCGCGCTGAACAGGGGCTGTATGTGTCGACACAGCCGGCCACCGCTCAGCCGCTGAACGTGACGGCTGCAACCGAGCCCCTTGCGGGCGCGGAGGCAGTGTTCGAAACCGTGTCGAAGGCCAGCGAAACAAATCGTGCCGAGAGCCTGCAAGACGGCCAGGCTGCACTGAAGTCGTTCACCGATGCGACGCAGCGTGCAGTCGCAGGCTCGACCAGCGGCGGCCGCACGGCCGGCGGCGGCACCGGGAGCGTGAACGGTTTCGCGAAGCCCGTGATGTTGCTGTCTAGCCCCGAAGGCATTGCAGCGTCGACGCAGCAATCAGTGCATGTCACGGCGAACCAGCACGCGAACGTTGTTGCCGGCCAAAACGTCAACCTGGCGGCCGGCAAGTCGTTGTTGGTAAGTGTGCTCGACAAGATCAGTGTGTTCGCTCAGAACCTCGGCATCAAGATTTTTGCAGCGAAGGGCTCTGTAGACATTCAGGCGCAAAGCAGCACGGCCTCGCTGGTGGCCCTGCAGGATGTGAAGATCGAGAGCGCTGACGGCCGGTTGATTCTGACGGCAGCGAAGGAAGTCTGGATCGGCGCCGGCGGCTCATATATCAGCATCAAAGGTGGTCTGATCGAGAACGTGACGACCGGGCAAATTCTAGAAAAATGCGGAAGTTGGGATAAATCCGGCGGTGAAAGCGGGACGATTCGCGATCCCTTGCAAGCGACGCCGGTATCGACTGACGGCGGTCGCGGCTCGTTGTTCTCCGGCTGATGTTCGGCCTGAGAACGGCGCGTTTCCGCAAGAAGAGAGAACTGAGAGATCTCAAGAAACATGGACACAAATCATCCCTCGAAGTCGGCCGCCCCGGCCAAGCCGGCGAGTACGCCCGCCGCGCCTAGCGCAACCGTGCCCAAGCCTTTCACTCCGCTGAAATGGGCATTTCCATTTACGCCTGCGGGTAAGGAAGATCCAGACGATCCAATGACCTACATGAAGGCGCTGGCGACCGCTGAAGACGGCTACTACCCGCTTGGTGCAAACGGTATGTGGCACGGCGGTATCCATTTCGACCAGAATACAGGTGTGTCACTGAAGCAAGACGACGGCGTCCGCGCAATCGCTGACGGTGAAGTGGTCGCATACCGGCTCGACAGCAAGTATCCTGAACAAGAGTACCAGGACGGTCGACATGCACTGTACTCGACCGGCTTCGTACTGATTCGCCATCGCTTGCAAATTCCGCCCGCGCCCCCGCCACCCGCGCCCGCAAAAGCGGACACCGCAAAGAGCGCTCCAGCTCATCCCGCATCGCAAGCCAAGGCGGCGGCGGCAGCCAGATCCGCACCAACGACGGCATCAGGAACAGCAGCGGTACCGGCACCGGCTTCAAGCAAACCGGCTCCAGACGAGACGTTGACGTTCTTTAGCCTGTACATGCACACGATGGACCACGACGGCTACGTGGCCGCAGCGAAACAAGCGAAGGCAAGCAAAGTCGACCACTCCCAGCCGAACATCGAGCCGATGTCGTATTGGGAAGGCGACCGCTACTATCGGGTGGGTGACAAGGCGAAAGGTAAGCAGACTGTACCGCATCCGAAAGTGCCATTGCCTTCGCGCGATATTCTCGGCGACTTCATCAAGAACGACTTCAAACTCCCACCGGAAGACGAAGCTCCCAAAGATACCAAGCCCCTGCCTCCACCGATCACTGGTGTCAACATTTACGACCTCCCGAACGGAAAGATCATCGGCATCTTGCCGACCGGAGCCGAGCTTACGATCTCGAACACGGACGAGAAGGCCAAGGCCAAACCAGGTTGGGCGAAAATCCTGGCGATCAAATCAGGGAAGCCCGGTGCAACAGTCGTCGGCGAGCCGGTTTCACCGCATGCGCCATATGGCTATGTGATCGAGAATGAGTTGGATCTCATTGTCGATCCCAAGCCACTTGATACGGTCGTCGTCCTAAAGACGCCTCATCGAATCAACGCCGGGGATGTTGTTGGTCATCTCGGGCACTATCTGCGCTACCCCGACGCGAAACTACTGCCGGCGAAGCCGACTCGTTCTCAGCTTCATCTTGAAGTGTTCGCTGGCCCCGAACTCGAGAAGTTCATCAAAAAAAGTCAGGCTCGTGCCAAGGAGCGTCCCCCTGAGAACGCCTTTTTGGAAATCTCGCCAGGCGCGCTACTGGTCACCGACCTACCGGAGCCGGAGCAGAAATTGCAACCGGGTCTGAAACTCGTCCCCCTCGACAGCAGCGCCAAGGCCAAGTGGATCAAAGTGCAACCGAAAACGGTCACGATGCCCGCGAATGCGGGACACCATGCAAAGCCGACTCTGACCAATTCGGGCTCGCCGGTGTGGGTCGATGGTAGCTTCGCGGGCACCACGACAACCGGGATCATTCCGGCGTGGAAGGACTTCCCCCTGAGCTTCTCGAATGCGCGAGGGCCGGGCTCAGACTTCCGCAACGTCTTCCGGCGAGCCGACCTTGAGAAAAGCGGTGCCGACAAAATCGCAAAGGACGACAAGGGGCGGTTTTGGTACTACGTCGAACTCGGTGCTAAGGACGGCAGCAAGCGGGCGGGCTGGGTTTGCGAGCAAAATCTTCCCCTCGTGCGAATGTGTGGCCCTTGGGATTGGCCTGGCTTCGAACTGGCCGACAACACCAGCATCTTGCCGATCGACATGCTCAAGCGTTACATCTACGTCACCGAGCAGCTTCTGGCGGATGAAAACAAGACCGAATTCGAGACAAGTGCAACGAAGGTCAATGCGAGTTCGCTGATCGCGAAGCTTGAGAAGGCGATCGATGCGAATCAAGATGGGAAGGTCACTGCGCAGGAGTTGAAACATGCGCAGGAAACGCAGTGGACGGCGGAAGCCCTATCCCACCTTGTGGTACGGTGTGAAAGTGAATGGGGTGGTGGCTTGGGCAAGTGGGAAGCATTGTCCCCGCTGATGAAGAAGTTGCTGTGGTTGTGGAAAGCGGAGCTCGAGCGGATCGGTAAATTGCAGTGGTGGGAGCAAGTCGCCAGCGTGGAGGGGTTTCCCAAGGAGCCCAATCCGTGGCATTTTCATCCGATCGGAATCGTCGGAAATTTTGCGACCCGGCGCCCTTCTGCGATCGGGACAGCGGCCTTCCCCGCGGAGGTCATCGAAGCGGCTCAAGCAAGCCAATCTAAATGGGGAATTCCAGCATCTATTTCGCTTGCCCAATGGGCGCTTGAAAGTGGTTTCGGGAAAAGAATGCCGCACGGAAGTAACAATCCATTTGGAATCAAGGCGAATAAGCATGATCTCGAAACGGGAAACTATGTCAATGCAATGACGTCTGAGTTTGTCAACGGGAAGGAAATTAGAATACCTCAACCATTTAAAAAATTCCCAACCTGGAAGGAGGCATTCGATTTCCATGCTGAACTCCTCGCCACTCGAAAACCGTACGCAGAGGCTCGGGCCCATCTTCCAGATCCATTTGGATTTGCGAGAGGCCTTGATGGTCACTACGCGACAGACCCAATTTACAGCAAGAAGCTAATTGGCAGGATGATCGAGCCGTACAACCTAACTCAATACGATCTAAAGTAAAGATTGATATGAATGTTAATTTTATTGTCAAGAGATCAACCTTGATTGGTGTGACAATATTTGCTCTTTCTGGGTATTGTCCTATTGCACTTTCGGCCGTCGACTGCGGAAAATTAAACGCCAGCGCCTCCCAAGACGGTGATTTTATAATGGGTGATAGGGCTGGTAGGGTGGTAGTCGGACACGGGCGGCTCCAGTTCTATTCTGCCCCGGATTATTCATGCAAAATGCAAGGAGTCTTTATTTTGCCGAGCGAGCAGGTTGATGCATATTCCAACTACAATGGATTCACTCGGGTAATATACTTGGGCGCAAAGCAGGGTGGGCCAACGATAGGATGGGTGAGGAAAAGCCGGCTAAGGGCGAATGGTGTCGGAATAGCTCCGCCTCAGCCAATTATTAAGCCGAAAGGTGCTAAATGAAGAATCCCATCCGTGTGAGTGACGGTGCTGGCTACGACGACAAAATTGACCAATGTTCGTCGCTTCTACAATTTTTATTGCGCGAAAATGTAATGTGAAAGTAAAGAATCCTTCATTTATAATTGTTGCGTTTCTTATGGAATTCTCATACGTCAGCTTGGCTGCGACGCACAATTGTCAACAAGAGTTGCGAAATCTTGGTGTGTCGGCTATCGCAAGCTTCCCTATGCCTAAAAGCAAGATGCAGGTTGAGCTTCAGGAAATGTCGGACGACGACGGCAACCCCTCCACAGCTGCATATGGTGTGCAAATCTCGGTTCCCGCAGATAGCCCAGACAATGCTAACGGAAAGTTGCGATCGGATGGGTTAATTTAAATATAGGCAAGATGAAGGCATTTGACGTGTCTCGAGATGATGACCATCCGCAATAATTGCATTTAAATAAGAAAAAATACTCGGACTTCGTCAAAAACTGCATCAATTAGGGAGACTGAAATCAAGGCGATGATAAACCTTATTCGCATCGGCGATGCTACAGACCACGGCGGCAAAGTCGAAACTGGCTCAACGACAATGCGCTTCGACGGCCGCTATGTCGCTCGCAAGGGTGATCATGTGTCGTGTCCTCAGCACCCTGATGTCTCGCCCAATGTCATCGAGGAAGGCGATTCTTTGTTGACGGATGGCGGTATCCCGATTGCCCGGCACGGGCATCGGGCGACATGTGGGTGCCATCTAATCTCAAGCCTTGTCTGAATGCCTGACGCACTTGCGGCGATCCCGCCCGCGACGCGTGCGTCCTACATCGATCGCCATGATCAGCATGTCGCGAGAGTCAGCGCGGGTCAACTGACGGGACGACGGCACGTTTTCATCTACAACGGAAACTCGCTGGCCACCAGGATCTCGGCGCGTAGCTCGCGCTTGCGGGCTTCGTCGATAAAGCGAAAGAGCACGACCAACTGGAGCAGAACAGCGAGTCCGTGCGCCGAGCCGCGGCGCACGTGCGACGCCTCGAACGCCGCGTGATACTCCAACGCCAGCTTTCGGCTTGCCGATTTGGCATCGGAAGCAATCGGGTTTTGGCAAGCTTCGCGAGCGCGACATACCTGTGTCGTTCTACTAATGGTATTCGTCGGGTGGACATCGTAATTTCTTGCCTAGCCCTCAATGGGCCTTCAGCAACTTCCTGTAGGCGTGGAGAATCAACGCAATCTTTCTTCCCAATCTCGGCCAATGTGCGACATGCATCTCGACTGATCGAGTCGGTATCGGTTCATCGACGCCCCCGGTCGGCGTTTGCTTGGGTGGCTCGATGCGTGGCACCTTGATGATGAGGCTTCCCCGTTCTCGAATGAGCATCGATTCGTCTCTGATGTCACACGATCACGCGAACGCATAGCGCAACCGCGTGTCCAGTACTGTGGCCTTGCGGCCACGAGAAGGGGCGCTCGCCGCGCGGCGAGCGCGTGCTGCCTCGCGTATCCGCATACCTCCAGCCCCTGAGCTCGTCGTCCCGAACGCGACCGTGGCCCTTCCGCGTTCCCATTCAAGGATCTGCTTCGCCGGCTGCGGCACCCGTTCGGTATTCGCCCTGCGGGCTGCGGCGCTCCGCGCGCGGCTTTGAACGTGGGGCGAAGCGGCCGCCACAGACATCCATGTCGCTGCCGGCAACCAGCATCCGCACTGCGTGTTCATTTTCTCGCCGTGCAAGGGCGTATCTGGCAGACGTGTGAAGCACGGAAGGAAGGCCCGGTGGAACTCATCGTGTTCGAGAACGTGCCACGGCTGGCGACGCGGGCGCCACCTGCTCGACCAGATTGGGCAGATCCTGCGCCACTACGACTACGCCGTGAACGAGGCGACACACGACTGCGGCGAGATCGGCGGTCTCGCGCAGAGCCGGAAAGCGACTTATCCTCATCCGGCGAGCGGTTTCGAAGCATCAATCACCGCGCGAATGCTGAGGTAGCACCCAGAGCATCCGTCCCACTGCCTCAGCCTGGTTCCGGGTGTGCGTCTTCTCGTAAATCGCGCGCAATTGAGTGCGAATGGTCGCGAGCGACACGCCCGCGCTGGCCGCGCATTCGTCCGGCGTCTTGCCACCGATCAACGCTTCGGCGACGGCGGCTTCCGCGCTCGACAAGCCGAACGCCTGTCGTAGCTGTTGCGCGGCGACGAGCGGCGCCCCGCTACGTTGCCTGGCCGTGACCAGCAGCGTCGCATCGCCGAGAACGGCATGCCGCCCGTGTCCGGACAAGGCGGCGATGCTCAGAAAGACTTCGTGCGCGGCGTTCACGGTGCTGGACAAGGCCAGACTCTCGCTTTTGCGGGTTTTCGCGACACGCCCCAGCGCCGCCTTGAGCGCGTCATTCTGAGGCGCACTTACCGCGCCAAGATGACCGTTCTCGAGCCTGATCCAGGTGGCCGCGCGGAGCATCGCTTCGGCCGCCCTGTTGACGAACACGATGCGTGCATGCCGGTCCAGCGCGAAGACGGACAAGCCCAGTTCCTCCATCAGTTCGGTACCGAGTGCCGCATCGTGATGCAGTACCCTGGCGTCCTGCCACAGGTTGATCGAACGTTGCAGATGCCCGGCCATGCCGGTCAGCGTCGCACGCTCTTCCGGTGAATAGGGCGGGCGCCCGTGTGCGCGCAACAGCCCGAGCAAGATGTTGTCGCTACCGGGGCGGGCGAACCGAATGCCCATCAGATAGCGAATGCCCGACGGAATCTGATAGTCCTGGAAGAATTCGCTGCGTTCGATATCGCGCTCGGTCAGGTAATCCTGGCAGCAAACGAATTCGCCTAGCGGTGCATTCTCCACGAAGCCTCGGCGTGGATCGAGCGCGCCGTAATACTGGTCGTAGAGCGCGACGATCTCGTCGAATTCCGCGCGCGGTGAATAAATCGAGAATTTCGGCGCATTGCGTGCGACGTCCCAACTGAACATGTGAAATACATTTGCACCGAGGCTTTCGGATACCCGGTGAAAGACTTCGAGAAAACCATCCGGATGCAGCGCGGCCTCGTAGAGGTCCCCGATGAGTTGGTCACGGTGCATGCTCCCCCCGTCGCTTCGCGATCTTCGTATGTTGATTTTGTCTGACGATATTGCTTCGAATACCGAATGTTTTCAGGCTAACACAGGTTATTTGCATGCAGTGCCATGTTATTTCCTGATTTTCATCCACCTGAATGATGATCAAAAAAAATGGCTTTGCGAGAATCCCGGCCATTCAGCGTGCATGAGCAGTGCAAATGGCACGTATCAACCAGCAGGCTCTCGGGGAAAAAACAATGAAGCTCACACCTGTCGTATCCGGTATTGCAGTGCTCGTCCTGTCGGCTTGCGGCGGCGGTAGCAGTTCGTCCTCGTCGCCTGCCGAACCAACAGCACAGACGGTCAGCGGGGTCGCGGCCGCCGGCGCGGCGATGCAGGGCTCCACCGTGAAGCTGGTCGATGCCACCGGCAAAGCGGTGGACTGCCCGGCCGATGCGTCGACCGGCGCGTTTCATTGCACCGTAACGGGCTTGAGCGCGCCGTTCGCATTGTCCGCGTACGGCAACGTCGCCGATTCGCAAGCCACGCTGATCGCGCTCAGCGCGAAAGCCGGCACGCAGACCATCAACATCACGCCGATCACGAATGCAATCGCCGCCACGATCATCGGCGACAACCCGACGAAGCTGCTCGCCGACACCGGCTTGCTGCAGAGCAAAGTCACCGCGCAGGCAGTTGCGAGCACCGTGCAAGCTTATTCGTCTGCGCTATCGGACCTGCTGGCCGCGACCGGCAATACGGGTGTCGACCTGATTTCCGGCCCGCTGACCGCCGGCGCACCGGGCCTCGACCGGCTGCTCGACCAGGTGAAGGTCAACGTGCTGCCGGATGGCGGTGTCCAGATCAGCTCGGTGGCAGGCGCGTCCAGCGATACGCCGGTACAGCTTCAGCTAGCAGCTGGTGTCGCGCCGCAGGCCGGCGACAAGGCGAGCCTGCCGGCCGCCGCGACCATCAACGGTGCGGTAGTGTCGAATTTGCCGAGCGCCAGCGATCTGGCCGCATTGCAGACCGCACTCAACCAGTGCTTCGCCGGCTCGACCGGCACCGCGCGAACGGGCGGCAGCGTAGCGGCGTGCGGCCGGATCTTCGTGGACGACGTCGCATCGAGTGCGCTGAACGCCGGCGTGCCGGCTGCATATCTCAACAACGGGATGTCGGCCGACCAGGAGTTCGGTGCAGTGGCCGGCAGAACGCCGGGGATCGTCGCCGACGATGCAATGAACAACGCCAGCTTCAGCTTGCCGGAAGTCATCCGCGTCGTTGCCGGTGACACGATGTGGGTCAAGCTCGCGTGGACGCGCAGTGACGGCATTCGCGATGGCATGCAGCAGCATGTGCAACTGGCGGTGCGGGCGGGCAGTCTCGCGAGCGGCGACAACGGCTGGCGCGTGGTCGGCAATCAGCGCGCGGTATTGAGCAAGGTGAACGCGAACGCGCAAAAATGGGACTGGCTGAATCCGGCCAACCCGTCGACGGGAACCAATGCATTCGTCGATTCGCTCAACCTCCAGGTGGGCGCTGTCGATGCGACCGGTACCGCCGTGGACTTCGCGATCGTGAACGGCCCCGGCTTGCGCAACGGCGTGTTCCTGCAGCCGTCGAGCGGCACCTGCGACACCTTGAACATCCGGGCGCAGATCGCGAGCGGGCAGACGCCGGCGCAGCTTGCCGCACTAGCGAAGAATGCGCTGTGCCGCAACAATTTCCGCCTCGCCGGCGTCGCGCAGGATCCGGCCACCCAGGGCCAGTTCACATGGCCCGGCGACGCGCCGCGCAACAATACCGCGTGGGCGAAACCGCAACTGAGTGCCGCCGAGCTGGCCGACATCAAGCCGTTCAGCGCCTATACGATCGACGTATATCAGAACGGCAACACGTCGACACCAGCCAAACACTACACGGTTCGGTTGCGTACGCCGTCGCCGCTTCCCGAAGCGTTGCGCCAGTACGCGTGGCACGAGCTGGCGCAATCCACGCGCGACAAGCTGACGCCGGGCACTGCCGATACATTCGTGGGCGGCACGACCTTTCCGCTGGCCTGGACGTCGAAAGCCGGACTGCCGTTCGTCAAGCGCGGCAACGTGCAGATTCGCGCAACCGCGGCCGGGCAGACGGCGGCGACGTTCGTCAATGGTTCGGCATCGGCGTTGCCGGTCCAGCCGGGCGCTGCGGTGACGCTCAACGTGCCGGGCGACCAGGGCGTGGCGTTTCCGTCGGTCGCCGGCTGGACCGGCAGCACGGACTTCTCGTTCGTGAATTTGAACTGGTCCGATCCGGTCGACACGCTCTTTACCGAGTCCTTCGAGTACGACCGGTAACGGGAGGCTCAAAATCGGCGCTCGCTGACAGTCCCGTGCATGCCGGATCACCTTGGTCGTGTCCGGCTGCGAGGAAAGCGGCGAGCGTCGCGTCGAACCCGGCTCCGTGTCGTCGCGTAGCGGGATCGCCTCTTCCCGAGCCGTACGAAGACGGCGAGCGGACATTCCGCGACGCGATGCCTCGCGCCCGGCCGACACGTGATGGGTCCAGGTCACCCTGGGCAGGCGACGAGCATTCGCGGCATTTCCGGCACGACAGAAACGACTCGAAACCATGAGTGACGCCGACCTCCCCGCGACTCGCTCACTGGCCATAATGATCTGCGCGGATACAGGCCAAATCGTTAGCCGCCGATAAAGCGAGCTATCGCAGAAACGGCGCCAACGCTTCTGAAGCTTCGGAGAACTGCTTTTCGAGGAAGTCGAGCAGTGTGCGCACGCGCGGTGCCATATAAAGCGTGCGTTGAAAGAGTGCGTTCACCGGCACGTCCGGGCAACGCCACTCCGGCAGGAGCAGCTTCAGCCGCCCGGCCTGCAGATCTGCGCCGATGTCCCAGATCGACTTCATGGCCACGCCGCGACCCTCTATCGCCCATTCGCGGGCAAGCGAACCGTCGTTCGTTTGACGTGAACTGTCGAGCGGTGCCGTGAACAATGCTGTCTCGCCATCGCGCGCGAAACGCCAGTTGTTCGCCGCGCCCGCTGCCGAAGAAAGTACGATGAACCGATGTTCGCGCAAATCGTCGGGATGGCTCGGCATACCGTGCGCGGCAATGTAGTCGGGCGACGCACATAGTGCACGGCGATTGTCGGCCATGCGCTTGGCGACCATCGAACTGTCGGCCGGCACGCCGAAGCGGATCGCGAGATCGATGTCGTCCTGCAGCAAATGTGACAGCGAATCGGACAGGACCAGCGTCAGCGTGACGTTCGGGTGGCGTTCGTTGAATTCGTCGAGCCATCGACGTAGCACGGTGCGTCCGAAATCGGAGGTAGCCGACACGCGCAACGCCCCACTCACCGACGCCCGTCCGGCCTGCAATGCAGCGCGCGCATCTTCCAGGGTTTGCAGCGCATGCTGGCAATGTACGAGGTACAGGCGACCTTCGTCGGTGAGGCGCAGCTTGCGGGTCGACCGCTCGAACAGCTGAGTATGGAGTTCTCCCTCGAGCTTCACGAGCCGGGCGCTCGCCGCGGCGGGAGAGAGGCCGAGCTTTCTGCCGGCAGCCGAAAGACTGCCTTGGCTTGCCGTTTCAACGAAGAGGCGAATATCACCGAGATTGTCCATGATCGCGTCACGCGAAAATAATGATGGGTTGTGCCGCGCGATACCCCGCGTGGGCCCCGGCATGGTAACGCGATGCAGATCGAATCAGGAAAGGCCGACCGGCGGGATCGGCCTCATGCCCGTTTACCCGGCGACCACGCCGAGTTGCTGGAGGAACGTCAGATTGTCCTCGAGATGCCAGTTGTCGGTGATCTTGCCGTCGCGAACGCGATAGATGTCCGTCGCGATGAAGTCGACCACCTGCCCCTTTCCCTGCACGCCGTTGAAGCTGCCCGTGAAGTGACCGGTGAAGTGCAGATGGGTGATGACGCGGTCGCCTGCGACGATCATCTGTTCAACGTCGGCGTGAACGTCCGGCACGGCGCCATGGAAACCCTTCGATGCCGCGAGTGGCCCCGCGATGCCCTGCGGCCGGCCGGCGGGCAACGTGCGGTCGGTGAAATCGGCCGCCAGCGCCTCTCGAGCCTGGGCCTCGTCACCCGTGCTCCAGAAGGTATCGTAAAGGCGTGCCGCACGGATCTGTTGCTCGGCCTGATGCTTCGACAGACTCTTGTCGACAATCAGCGTTTTCGGTTGCACGAGATTGTCGTCGGTGGCGGAAACGGCCGGCAATGCGGCAGCAGCTGTGGCGGCGGCCAACGCGATGCGGGAAACGACGGAAACGACGGTGCTGGTTTTCATGTCAGGCTCTTTTGCGGTGTGCTCGAAAAAATGAAATGAATCCGGAAATGATGCGGCTTTGAATGTTCAGGCGGGAATACGTGCTGCGCGATCGCATCAGTGCGAAGCCGCTCGGGCAGTACCCTAGATCGTCTCGCTTTCGCGTACCGTAATCGGGCTTTTCAGTACGAACCGCGCAATGTCGTCCTTGCGCATGAACGCAACGCCGGGATGGCTCTTCGCATAACGCAGAAACGCGTCCCATGCACGCGTCATCTGCGGCGTTCCGCTGATACGGTCATGCGCGCTGATCGACATCATGCGTCGACGCGATCCCGCCTCTTCGTACAGCTGATCGAAATCGAACTTGATCTGTTCGAGGAATTTTTCCGGAGAGTAATTCCGGCCCTCGACCAGCAGGATGTCGTTATTGCGCAGTGTGTACGGAACCACCACGAAATCCTTGCCGTTGACCTTTTCGATGAACGGCTCATCACGGCTCGTATCGTCGATGTGATAGACGTAACCGAGTTCCTGCAGCAACGACAGTGTGTTCGGGCCGCGTCGCAGCCAGTTCGCGTTATAGCCGATCGGGCGTTGACCAGTCACCTCTTCCACCATCGATCGCGCCTGGATCAGGAACTCGCGTTCCTGTGGCCGCGACATCGCGTACTGCGAGTTCCACGTCGGCCCGTGGCCCGACGCTTCATGGCCACGCGCCACGATCTCCCGAGCAATCTCCGGATGCCGCTTCGCTGCCTCGCCGATCATATGAGCCGTCACCTTCACATCGTGGCGATCCCAGAGATCCAGCATCCGGGGAATCCCTTCGCGATATCCATACGCAAACCACGCTTCGGCGGCCAGATCGGCGGGGACACTCGCCGGGAAATCGACCTTCGGGAACGGATTGTCGGCCCCCTTCGGGGGCTGCCCGCCCGCCTCGAACTGCATCGAGATTGAAATGACCAGCCGCGCGCCGTCAGGCCAGAATTCTCCCCGCCCGGGCGCAGCGACCGCGTTCGATTGGGAATGACTCGTTTGCGCGCCGACCTGTGCCGTTTGAAGCATCGCACCGACGGCGAAAGCACCCGCGCCGACACCGGCCTTGGTCAGGAAGGAACGGCGCGTCGGCTGATCCGGCGCCCGATTGACTGAATCACGATCCGTTTGATCGACCTGAATTGCCATAGATAAGCTCCACATGACGCACAAGCGCGTCTGCGTCTATGTCACCGCGTTGCGGTGCATGATGACGAATGAACAGATATTGAATGTCGCGCCAAACCGTGCGCTTGGGATTAATTTTCGGCAAACGCCCATATTTTGAAAATGGGCCTTGAAATGAATAGACTTTCAATCCAGACCAAAAAATTCGGATCCCACCGAGACAGGTCAGGCAAACTCGGCATGCGTCTCTTCAATGCCTCGCCACCCGCCGATAAATCGCGGTGAGTACCGCAGCCGACAAGGCACTCAGTGCCAGCAACATGGTCGGCCCGATCGCATCGTGATGACGGTCTTTCAACCACCCGAACGCGATCGGTCCGGCGAAGCCCGCAAGGTTTCCGAAACAATTGATCGTCGCGATCCCCGCTGCCGCGGCCGTGCCGGTCAATCGCATGGTCGGCAGATGCCAGAACAGCGGCAATGCGGTCAGCGTGCCCGCAGCGGCGAGTGAAAGCCCCGCGATCACGGCCGGCAGAGCGCCACTGAACGATGCGCTCAAAATGAAACCAACCGATGCCACACCGGCGCCGCCTACGACATAGGCCGCCCAGTTACCCGCACGGTCCGCGCTACGTGCTCCGATATTCATCGCCAGCACCGCAATCAAATACGGAATCGCACTGCAAACGCCGATCCATGACAGTTTCGTCAGACCCGTGTCCTTCACGAGCGTCGGAAGCCAAAAGCCGATTCCGTACAGACCGACGAGAAGCAGGAAATAGATCGTCGTCAGCAACACCATCTCCGATGCCGACAACCTGGATGCGCGCTGCGTCTCCTCGGTACGACCTGCATTGACATCGAGGCCTCGCAACACCGCATCCGCCTCTTCCGGCGACAGCCAGCGGGCATCGTTCGGGCGGCTCGGCAGCAGATAATGCACGGCGAGGCCCACGACGACCGTCGGCAAGCCTTCGATTACAAACGTCCATTGCCATCCGGACAGCGCCGCGAATCCGTCGAGATTCGTCATGATCCAACCCGACAGCATGTTGCCGACAATGCCTGCGACCGCCGTCGCGCTCATGAACAACGTCGTCATCCGGCCGCGCCGGTGAGCAGGAAACCAGTAGGTCAGATACAGCACGATGCCAGGGAAAAATCCGGCCTCCGCTACGCCAAGGATCAACCGCTGCAGATAGAAAGTGGCGGGAGAATGTACCCACGCCGCGGCGGCCGAAACGATACCCCAGGTCACCATGATGCGGGCAATCCACACGCGCGCGCCCACACGATGCAGCACGAGGTTGCTCGGTACCTCGAACAAGAAATAGCCGACGAAGAATATCCCCGCGCCGATACCGTAGACGGTGTCGCTCAACCCAAGATCACCTGCCATCTGCAGCTTCGCGGCCCCGACGTTAACCCGGTCGAGATACGCAAGAACCTGAGCCACCAGAAGCAACGGCATCAGTTTCCAACCGATGCGTCGATAAAGTGCGTCGAGATCCGCGGGCGACGAGTCTGCCGGGATTGCTTTCCGCTCGTCGGGCGTCTCACACCCGGTGCTGCGCATGATGTCCATTTCAGTCTCCATGAATTGTTGTTAGTACGTGCCACGTCATGCAGAAGCACCCGTCTCGGCGTGGGTCCCGTCACGAACGGTCTTGATGTACGGCGCGCCGCTGAAATCGCAGACGAGTACGCAGCACTGCCAGCCGAACGCCGGCTGGATACGCTCGACGTCGTCTCGCACGACGTCGTGAATCAGTCTCCCCATTTCGTGCAGTACCGGCTCGCTCCTGGGCTTCGTCAGCAACAGCCTGACGACGACGAATTCGTTTGTCGGATCATCTCCGGACAAGAACTGCTCGGCCGTATAGGTGCGGCTCTTCAATTCGGATAACAAAGCATGCCCTTGCGCCGCGAGCCGTTTGTGCAACGTGCTCGTCAAGGATCGGAAATCGATCAGTCGCGCAATCCCGGGCGTGGATTCGATGATCAGGTGCGGCATGTCTTCACCTCTGTTGAAAGAATGCGTGGGTGAGAGGTTAGGATTCGAATCACCTGATGTAAATTAATGTTTTACGCATCAATTCATTAGCCCCTGTTATGTATTCAGCCATCGATCTTCGCCTGCTGCGCAGCTTCATTGCGGTCGCACGCTCGGGCAGTGTGACCCGCGGGGCAGCCCGACTGCATTTGACTCAATCGGCACTCTCGCAGCACCTCCGTGAGCTCGCGGATCTGCTCGGCGTGACGTTGTTCGATCGGGTGGGTCGCGGCATTCTGCTCACTCAAGCGGGTGCGGACCTGTTCGCGGAAGTCGAGCCGATCCTGGAAAAACTCGACGTGACGCTTGCCAACGTCCGGAACCGCTCGCTCGAAGTTCACGGCACATTGCGCATTGGTGCGATCGACACCTACGCAAGATCGCTCGTGATACCGACGATATCGACGCTACTCGCCCGGCATTCTCAGCTGCGCGTGTCCGTTCACGAACTCCCGGCCGCGGCGATCGATCAAGGGCTGATCGAAACTGAACTGGATATCGGCGTGTCGTTCTCTCACTTGTCGAATGCGGACATCGAGCAGAGAACGTTGTTCACGGAACGGCTGGCGCTCGTCCGGCGATCCAAGCGTCGCAAGGCCGGAAAGACCGTCAGCCTGCAAGAAGTTGCGCGCCAGCCGCTCGCGCTGCTGAATCGGACATTCGCCATGCGCGGGCAAATCGACGCCGCATGCGCGAGTGCAAACATTGCGCTGGACGTTCGCTTAGAGGCCGCCAATGTCGATTCGCTGATACGGCTCGTCGAGCATGCCGACTACGCAACAATCGCGAGCCCGCTGGCAGTGCAGGCCGGCTCGCGAATCGAAACGACGACTATCTCGGACGACGGCCTGGCGCGCATCGCTGCGTTGCGCTGGCGCCGCGGCAGGACCTTTACACCCGCCATGGAACGTTTTGAAGAAGCGATGTTGCAAACGATTCGTTCGTCTGGCCTGGAAACGCCAGACGACGATTCGGCACGCATGTCGGAGCCGTCCCGCCGTCCGCGTATTCGACAGCGTTGACGGCATCCTGAACACGCCCGTGGCGTAGACGGAACGGCTGCTCATGAGGCGGATACTCCCCTTCGCCCCAACTCCGGACGGACGTGAGCGATTCGCGAAGGAGTTCCGCTAAATCGCGGACGCGCGGTACCAGCAAGCGGCCGTAAAGGAAGATCACGCGCAACGGCGCGGCCCGTCAGGTTCGATGATGTTTTGGGTTCACCGGCACGCGTCCCGACGCAGGGTACTACGCGATCGCGCCACCACCGTCTACCAGCACCGTCGAACCCGTCGCATAAGGGGTCGACGCAAGGTAGAGCACGGCGTTCGCGACGTCCTCGGGTTGTCCAACTCGACCGGCCGGCAATCGCGCCGCGGCGCCTTCGTACATCCGGTCGCGCGCTTCAGCATCGATCTTCGACCAGAGAGGTGTCGCAATCAGGCCCGGGGATACCGTATTGACACGTACCGGAGCAAGTTCAAGCGCAAGTCCTCTCGCCAACGATTCAAGCGCCGCATTGATCGCGCCTTGCAAGACCGAATTCTTGCTCGGCCGCACACTCAGAAAGCCCGACACAAACGTCAGGGAACCACCTTGCCGAATGCGGACGGCCCGTGCGATGCGATACGCTCCCCAGAACTTGCTGTCCATCGCCGCGTAGGCGTCATCAAGCTCCAGACCACGCACCGGCCCCGTGGCTGTCTGGGCGGCCGATACGACAACGTGGTCGAATTCGCCCGCCGAATCGAGAAATGCACGGACGCTCGCGTCGTCGGTAATGTCCATCACGCCGGTGCTCACGCCATAACCGATCCTGTCTTTGCTCGCCGCCAGCCTGGCCGCATCGCGCGACGCAATCGTCACTGTCGCTCCGGCCTCCGCAAATGCACGTGCTGTCGCTTCACCTATCCCGGAGCTTCCGCCAACCACCAACACCCTTTGATCATTGAGTTTCATCGCCCGTTTCCTCCGTTAAGAATCTGTCCTTCGAACACCACCGCCGATGGCGCGACCGGCAACGCACCATCGTGGAAAGCCGGGGGCGACATCCTGCCTGCATGCCAGAGCTGTAAAAAGATGCGCCCCCTCCCTCTGCATGCACCGCCTCTGTCACGTTACGCCGGCCTTCGATCTGCGCGCACTGTGAATACCCGGCGTAAACGCGTAACCCTTACCTTGCGGAGAAATCCGCGTGGCTTCGGTCACGATCAGCGCCGCTGACGCGCGCTGCGCGTAATAACGCGCGTTGGCTGCGGTCGGCAAATCGCGTGGCCGGTTCAAGTATTCTTGATATCGCCTTGATCATTGGTTGCGAGTGCCGTCACGAACTCGACGCAAACGCCCGGAGCAATAGACACGAACAGCTGTCGCTCGTTGGACAACGGCACGTCGCTCAATGTGTAGTCGATCCGCCTGGTGGTCAGCCGCTCGATCAACGCCTCCCATTCGCGACGCGCGTCGATGCGCAGCGCAATATGATCGATACGCGGTGTGCTACGACCTTTTTGCGCAGGAAGCGTCGCGCGCGTAACGTGAATCATCGGGTGACGATCGAGATACAACCAATAGCCGTCCACGCTGAACGGCGGTCGGGGCCCGGTATCGAGACCGACAACCTCATCGAAAAAGCAACGGGTACCGTCGATGTCATCGGTAACGATGGTGGCGTGGTCGAAATGCATGGCTCATGCCTGTACGAGGGTGCGATGTTGTATTTTGTTGCCTCCGGTCGATCTTGATAATTGGCTTCGCGATTGAATGATTTTCAACGATGACAAGAAGATGGGAAGTGCATGTTTCCACGCTCCCGATCAGCCTGGTCAGTGGCCGAGAAGATTCGGGAAGGTCAACAGAAAATGAAAACGGGTGCAGACCACGGTCTGCACCCGTTACGTCCCTTCCGCATCCCGGTATACCCCATCATGAATCGGTGGTGACTGTAAGGCGACTTCGTCACCGGATCGGCTGCGGTGATCAAGCCGGGATTGCTCATCCCGGTGTGATTCGCGACCTCGGTCAGACATCTCGTGTATCCCGGTACGGTTCGATCGGCAAGCCAAAGTCCGGATTCCAGCGCCCCCCAACCAAACACTCTAGACTTCACGATTCATTTAACTCTGGATCGTGGCTGTGCTGTCAGCCAATACCCGCAAGGCTTTCCACTGCGGCCCCTCAAACGAAACGCTCCTTACCCCAGTCAGAACACTTAAAAAAACACTAGAAGGCGAACGCGATGCGTTCCAAGCGATGATAAAAACCCGCGCGTCACGATAATAAGCCATATCTCTCTGGCGCGTTAATCCCGACGATAGAATCGGTACGCAACAGCGAATAGCGGTTCTGGGGCGGCGCGAACGACTCTGAACTACCCTGAGCGGTCCTTCGTGTCTAACTTGTTGATGTCGGCTCTTGCGCGACGAGCGGGTTACCGATTCGTGCGTCTTAGGTAGCCCTCAGCTCGGCAAGATCAGCGACGCCGCGACATTCATATCGAGCGCGATCAGTTCAAGTCTCGAACGGGTAAACTTCACCCCCTAACTTACAAATAATCTTGCTCATAGGGGTGTTTATGGCGCAACTCGTCGACCGATACAACGCCTTCAAACGGTTCTATAAAGATTCGAAGGTAACATTTGATGGCTTCTTCCAGAACGACGAAGCCGCAAATGAAATAGAAAAACATTATTCATTTTACGCCGTCCCTGGCGGTTCAAATGGTGCCCTCGACGATCGAGTGGTGGAGGTTTTTTATGGAAATCGCGCGCTAGGCGCGACTCAACAACTTGCGTCCGGAGCAAATGGTTTGCCAACTGTAAAACGGGTGACGACCGTGGAATCCGGTGCCCAGTTGATATCCGAACGAACGGACGCTGGAACAGTCCTCGTGACCATTTACCCCGCAACTACGGCATGATTGAAGCAGCGGGAGGAATTTATCGTCTTAGATTGGATTAGAAGCCCCGTTCAATTTGCTCAGAAATAATCCATCGGCGGCACTGGCGGGCATTTGTATCGTGCATGCAATGCACTAGCGTAGACGGGCTGCCGACATTCGCTGACCGTCTTCGCGTCGGTTGGATGCGGTTTACGAAGCCCATGTCGGTTAATAAAAGGGTCGAGGGGCGACGGGCCAGCCGAGTGGCTAGTACGGTGCTTCAGTACGTCCTGACAATTGGGCTCAGTGGATTCCTGTTTTCGTTGGTCTCGCTGTGGGAGTCTGCGGGGCAGGAATCGCAGGTCCGTAACGAACGAGACGCTTTGATTCGTGATGCAGAGCGATGGAAAGTCACGACTGAAATGCTCAATCATCGGATCGACTCGCTGGAATCAAAGGTTGGCAAACTCCAAGTGTCTGACACCGCAAAGCAAAGCGCGAAATCTGTGTCGTGGACCGAGGCTCTAGCATCGCAAACCGTACACGCCCGCGAAACGAGTCGTAGACGAAACAGTGCAACGACGCAGTGAGTGGTACGTAGAGAGCGAGATCTCAAATGGGACGAGGTGAACTTACCGATGCTCGCTCTCTTCTTCGAATGGCCTTTGGGCGAGAAGATGCAGATGCTCGCGTTTCAACCTCGAATGACTGTTCATGGCGGCCGACCGCCGCCCTGCAACGCGCGACCGGCGCAGATCAACCCATCGTAGACGTTTGCGGCGCGCAACCGAATGTCCCTTATGCGTCGTCAAGCGGTCAGAGTGAAAGTTTCGCAGGTGTGTCGTAGGGGCTTTGACCAAGCAGCTGTTCGATGCGGAAATTCGAGCCGGAAACGTTTGACCTCGCTCTCGCTTCTGACGAGAGCCTGTCGATCCCCAAACGGCGCCCGCTCTCGGTGTCTTCGGCATCACCAACGACGTGCCGGAGGCATTCTTCGATCGGTGACTGGCCGAAAATCAGGAACCGCCCGCGATTCGCAAAAAGCTGATCTTTGCGCTGCCGCGTCGTGCCGATATCGACGCGATGGCGACCGAGCGCTCAGACATCAAGAGCGGCCTGGAACCGCTTTACCCAAAGAAGCTCCGCAAGGACTTATGCCGCTGGAGAAGGAGTGAAAACAGGTGGAAGTGGACCATGAGTCAGCTAGTTCGCACGCACAACGGTCAAGTCCTTACCGGGAATAATCAATATCTTTCCTGACGCAGGAATACGAATCACCCATCGACTCCCCAACGAGTTAAGAACCTCGACGCTTTTTACGAGGGATGGACCTTTCCCCTCACATCGAAGCTGGGGTGCGGCGGCAGATGTACGAATGGCATTGCACAGCTCACTGCCAACCAGTAGGTCTACTGGCGTCTTCTCAGCAATACCAACCGCGTTCGCGATAAATCGAGGCACCGGCGGTCCAAGCAACAGGCTTATTTCGAGTACCAGCATGGCGCTGATACTTAACTGTGCGCCCACGTCCCGGAGCCCAATAGCTACCTGTGCCCCTCCCAATATGACAACGACGAAGACGGTGATCAGAAACCAAAAATTGCTATGATGGCCAGGCGAACTCGCCCAGAGTAAGTTCAACGTTACCAGCGAGGAGACCGTCGTGAATGCGCCTAACACAACCGACACGAAAAATGTCCATCGACTTTCCAATGCCTCCACACCCCAAACGCGTGGACATGACACAAGGAAAATACAGGACCATATGAAACCGATTACAGCAACACCCACGCAAATAGCTGCGTGAGACTCAGCACGCTGAGGAAAGTAGGCGCACGCAGCCACTGCGGAGATCGTCAACGCTTGGGTGCAGAAAAATCTGGTGACGAGGTGGTTAATCGCCTCGCGCCGACGTCTTAGAGACACGAGTTCTGCCGGCCTGATCCCAAGCATGTAATAGACCCACGCCGGTACAGACAGCGAAATTATGAGCACGGCCAGAAAAATCCCCCCGGTCAAACCGGCTTGTACGGCAACAAGGGCTCCCTGAGCGAAGGAAATATCCGGCGTGAACTCGAGCGTGCCGAAATACACGGTTAAGCAGATGATTCCAAACGCTGATGCAACCGGCACAATGGCACTGATCGCTTTCTGTAACCCATGTTGCCGTAGCATGTGTGCGAAGCTACCGATTTTCGATTCCAACATTCGCCTCCAACGCAGAACGAAAAATTGAGGTCTCTGGATAAGGTCGCTGAAAGCCAAGCGAACATCCAAACGCGGATTTCGTGTCTATCGGCGCAAATGTACACTTCCGTAGCTCGTAAAAATGATCAGATGCTCGGAACATGAAATTTACCATGTCAACTGGCATCGTCACGTTCGACTGCGGCGCGTGGTCGACGCGCCATCCACCGCCAGCCACAACCACCAACGCGGCGCTCGCCCAACTCTATTTCGCCGAGGCACAGCTGTACTGCGACAACAGCCGATCACGGCATGACAGCACCATAGACCAAAATAAAGTCGTCACTGTTTGCGAAGGAAAGATGTCACGTCGCCGGTCATCGTTGACCAAGAAATGCAAAACCCTCGGGAATTCATGAGGTTTCACGTCGCGCAATAATGTTGTCACTGAGTGCGGCGTCGCGAAGACCGATGTCAACTCCACTGCGGCGCCGTCGCCGCGCCGGGAGCTGAGGTCACGCGTTTTCCGAAACCTAAGTTTTGGAAGACGATCGCGCTATCGTGATAAGAAGAATTGCCCAAACATGGGTTCGGCCGGCATCGCGCTGAAACGGCGCTTCATGGCCGCAACAGACACTCTATTTTTGACTTGCGTCAAAAGCAAGGGATTACCGTTCGCTAGATATCCCTGAAATTCTATTCCGGCCTATCACAGCTCCAATGATCGGTTAGAATTTCCGACAAATATTCAGTCTCTCGGCTGTGTCACTGGATAGGCTATCGGTAGGGCTCTACGCGGCGGGGGCGTCACTGTGTATATCGCAGAAATTCGAATCGAGAACTTCCGGCTGTTTGGTGCCAATAACAAGGCGCTCGTGCTACCACTGTCCCCGGGACTTACCGCATTGGTCGGCGAGAACGATGCCGGCAAGACAGCGGTTATTGACGCGCTACGTTTGGTGGTCGGCACGCGTGATCAGGACGTACTGCGGGTGGATCCACTTGATTTTCATCAGCCTACCCCCGGTGGTCCAAGTGCCGATGAAATTATCATCCGTCTGACTTTCAGAGGCCTCACCACGGCGGATCGAGGTGCGTTTGCCGAATTCCTCACATATGAGACGGTAGCGGGAGCGACCAATACCGTGCTGATCGTGACCTGGGTTGCGAAACGCAACACAAAGGAAGGCAGCTCACGCCGGGTGCTTCCGCCTGAGTGGCGGACGGGTGCCAAGGGGGACGGCCCCTTGCTCGATCTGGGGGCACGATCGCTGCTGACGGCGACGTATCTGCGGCCGTTACGCGACGCCGAGCGGGCCATGAGTTCTGGTCGAGGATCGCGACTATCGCAGATCCTCCAGCACACCACGGAAATCCGCGACACAGGAAACCCTTTCGACAAGCTTGCCGATCCACCACCCGACCCGACGACGTTGAGTGTGCTGGGCCTTGGCGACTATGCTACTCATCTGCTTGCGGAGAGCGAAGGCATTAAGCAGGCTCGAAAGCGGCTCAATGATGAGTACCTGAAGCCCCTCTCGTTCGCTAACGATATGCTGAATGCGCGAATCGGCGTAGCAGGAGCGCAGGAGGACAGCCTCAGATTGCGGCAGCTACTTGAGAAGCTTGAGCTCGTACTGACCGCATCGTCTGACGCCGAAAGTGCGCACAGTCGTGGACTCGGCTCAAACAACCTGCTGTTCATGGCGTGCGAGCTCCTGCTTCTCGCTACTGAAAGCGACGGGTTCCCGTTGCTGCTAATCGAAGAGCCCGAGGCGCATCTCCATCCGCAGCGGCAGTTGCAACTTATGTCGTTCCTGCAGGCACAGGCAAAGAAGACGCGTGCTGATGGACAGCGCATCCAGATCATCGTTACAACGCACAGTGCCAATCTCGCTTCGGACCTACAACTCGACAAGCTCGTACTGATTGAAGGCGGACGGGCTTTCCCTCTGAGTCAGGGTAAGACCAAGCTCAGTGGATCAGACTATCGATTTCTCGAGCGCTTCCTCGACGTGACCAAGGCAAACTTGTTCTTCGCGCGCGCAGTAATGATTGTCGAGGGGGATGCCGAGAACATCCTCCTACCCGTCATAGCGAGGTTACTTGACCGCGATTTCCACCATCACGGTGTCTCCGTGGTTAATGTCGGCGGTGTTGGGCTCGGCCGATACGCACGCATATTCATGCGCGAAGACGTCGAGAAGGATGGGGTCGTTAACATTTCCGTCGCCTGCCTCACCGACATGGACGTGATGCCAAACAATGCGCCTTGGATCGTGGGCAAGCTGGAGGACGGGCAGCTGATCCCTCCAAGACCTCCCTCAAAGCGGCAATGGCGCATTAAGGACGATTTTCCGGGCGAACACCTTGAACAGCGGCGAGCCGAACGCAGGGAGAAGGCCTCAGGCCAAAAGGTCGAGACGTTCGTCGCTAACGAATGGACGCTTGAATTTGACCTCGCATTCCACGGTCTCGGCAAGCACGTCTACCGCGCTGGGACACTGGCGTTAGCCAATGACCGCCTCTCTGCCGGCACTGCCGAGCAGGCCGTCATCCTCGCCGCCGCCGATGCAGCCTATCAAGCGCTGATCGATGCGGGTCATGACCCATCGACGCTCGCCTCACATGTCTATGCGCTGTTTGAGGCTGATGGGGCCTCAAAGGCGATCGGCGCGCAATATCTTGCCGAACTGCTGGAAAAGGAGGCCGCCTACAATAACCTAGATGCCCATAGCTTGCGCGCATTGCTGCCGCCCTACATCGTTGCTGCTATCGAGCATGTCACCGGGCCGTTCGCACCGCCGCTCGCAGGTGGCGCAGCCGGAGAGCCCGGCGCGGTAGTGATGGCGCGGGCACCGGGGGCCTGAGTGATGTACGACGATCTAGTCCGCGAGGAAGACGTTACCTGGGCAGCGGTATTGATGGGGCTTGGCCCCGCCGGATTTGCGGCTGTCGAGGGTGATGACAGCCGACTCCGAGCAATGCTGCGACTCGACACAATCGACTTCGAGGCATGCCCGGGAAGTGGCAAGACGACTTTGTTGGTCGCAAAACTCGCAGTTCTAGCGATGCGCTGGCCAAGCCGTCAGCAGGGCATCTGCGTGCTGTCACATACCAATGCCGCGCGCAACGAAATCAGCGCGAAGCTCAGCAGCTCGGCGTCGGGTGTCTCCTTGACACGCTACCCGCACTTCGTCGGCACGATCCACGCGTTTGTGAATGAGTATCTCGCGCTGCCTTGGCTCCGGTCGAAAGGAGTCGAAGTGCGCTGCATCGATACCAGGATTGCACTTGCGAAGCGGTGGAACCTGTTACCCGCGAATCGGCGCTGGGCTTTGCAGCAGGCAAATCTGAGCGAGACCTGCCTGATTTACGACCAGACTGACTATGGCGGGGGCAAGACAGGCCGTTTCGGACCGCAGACGCCGACATATCAAGCGATGATCGATGCGCGTCGCCAGTCGAGCGAACAGGGATATTTTTGCTTCGACGAAATGTTCGTATGGGCCTGCGAATTGCTTGATCGGCATCCTGAGACGATTCCAATGCTACGTCGGCGCTTTCCACTGGTATTCATCGACGAGGCGCAGGACAACAGTGAGGCACAATCGGCGCTGCTGCACCGCATCTTTTGCAGCGGCGACGCACCGTCGCGCCGTCAGCGTTTCGGCGATTCCAACCAGGCCATCTACGGTAGCGCCAGCGAGAGCGGCGCCACGACGGACCAGTTTCCAGGCGCTGCTGTACATCCGATGCCACGAAGCTACCGTTTTGGTCAGAATCTTGCGGACCAAGTGAAGGGATTTGGGGTTACGCCGCATGCGCTAATCGGCGCCGGTCCACCGGATCACCTCAGCGCCGATCCTAAGGCGTCGGCAATCTTCCTTTTCGATGACGGGTCGGTCCAGAGAGTGCTGGAGCGCTATGGCCAGCATCTGCTGGATAGCTTCGACGCGGCTGTACTGGAAAACGGAGTGTTCACTGCAGTGGCTGGGGTTCACGAACCCGGAGGCGACGATCGCATCCCGCGAGCGATGGGACACTATGTGCCCGGTTACGACCCGGCATGCGTTCGGAAGGAGTCAACTCCGAGCAGCTTCGCCCAATACCTTGCGCGGGCTCGTTTTGAGATGGCTGGCAGCGGAAACACGGACAGGCTTATCAACGCCGTGGCGGCGGCGCTCCTCGCTGCCAGCGAGCTTGCCGGCGCCCCATATGGAGCGAGCGCACGAAAATCGCCTCATCGCCGGGTGGTCGAGATGCTTGGCGACAGCGATGCAAGAAGCGAATATCTCGCATTGCAAGAGATCATCCTGACGCACCAAGGCGATATCACCCCTGCGCTCTGTGCGGAGGCAGCACATGCCCATCTCGAGGCAGTGATCCGGCAACTGAGCGGCGCAGAGGTACTTGGGGAGGATGTTGCCACCTTCTTAGCACCGCCGCAGGCTCAGGCCATAGCTGGGGCCGAAGCTGCAATCGCCGCGCGTACCGATAATTTGTTTGCTTATCCGCCTGACGCACCACAAGTACACATTCGACTGAGCTCGATCCATGCGGTAAAGGGCGAAACGCACACGGCGACGCTCGTCCTCGACAGTTTCTACCACGCGCATCATCTAAGCGAACTCAAGCCATGGTTGCTGGGCACGAAGTCGGGCGGCTTTTCGACAAACGCCAGGGGCCGGCAGGTCCCTGAAGGCCCGAGAATGCTCGGGCGGCTCAAGTTACATTACGTCGCGATGACTCGCCCGACCCATCTGCTGTGCTTGGCGATGCGAAAGGACGCGTTTGGGCCTGGGGAACTCGACACGCTGATGGGTCGAGGTTGGACTGTCATTGATTGCTGCTCGGATGTGCAGGTACAAGTCTAGGCGTACAGCTATGGATTTTTTGCGGACTTGAGACATTCTCGTCGTGACGTGCAAGCGGTTGTAGAACAGCAGATCAAGATAGAAGTCGTCATCGTCGATTGGCAATCGCTTTTGGCGAGCAACGAACGTGAAGCCTGCGCCGAGCTCCAGTAGGAACTGTTCCATCTCGCGCAGAATCGCATCTTCGAGATCGCGCTCGAGGTAGTGATCGTTGAGGCCAAGAAAGTCGAGGATGTACAGATCTTTCAGCACGAGATCGGACGTCACCTGCTGCGCGTCACGCAGGTGCGCCACTTCGCGCCGGATCACTTCGTCGGGCTGGCGCGATAGTGCACTGCGCTCGAACAGCATCGACTGCATCCGCTCCTGCAACTGCCGCGACGACCAGCGCTCCAGGCGACAGAGTTCAATATAGAAGTCGCGCTTGAGCGGGTCGTCGACGTACATCAACATCTTCAGATGGGTCCAGCTCAATTCTCTCCTCAGTGCGGAGAGAATTGGTTCATCCGGAAACACCTCGGCCGCGCGGATGCAGTGGCGCAATTGCTGCTCGCTCCAACCCCGGCCGTATTCGGCTCTCAGTTGCCGGGCGAGCGCGGGGAGGATCTGTTGTCCGTAGCCCGCGCGCTCACCGCCCAGCACATCATCCCGAATGCGACACCCAACCTGCCAATAAAGTAGGGTCAGTTCTGCGTTGACGGCCGCCGCCGCCCGGGCGCGCGCCAGTAGTGGCCACGTTACCGGAATCTCGGCAACGGCGGAACCCTGCTGGGCGCTCCCCCAATTCTCTCCGCACCGCGGAGAGAATTCAGCCACCGGCCCGTCGAGGCTCTCGCCTGTCACTGCGCTAAAAGTGCGCGCTCGCAATTGAGCTTCGGCACCGCCAGAGACAAAGCCACCTCCGGTCGCACGGCCCGGATCGAAGAACCTCCCGGCCCGCATGCAACGCCATCCCAGACTTCACGATTCATTTAACTTTCCGTGAGGACTTCGACACCGGCCGCTGACTACGATGGGCGCATGTTTTCAGGACCTGCTGCCAGGAGCCCATCATGCCCACCCGCAGACATCTGCTGTTCGCCGGCGCCACCGGCCTCGCCGCGCTTGCGACCCTGTCGTCCGTCGGCCGCCGCGCGCTGGTCGGCCGCGCGTTCGCCGCGCCGCCGGCCACCCCGCAGACGGCCGCGCCTTTCGAAGTCACCCTCAGCGACGCCGAATGGCATCGCCGGCTCACGCCCGCCCAGTACACGGTCCTGCGCGAAGCCGGCACCGAGCGCCCGTACACCAGCCCGCTGAACGACGAGCACCGGCACGGCACGTTCGCGTGCGCCGGCTGCGACCTCGCGCTGTTCTCGTCGGCCACCAAGTTCGACAGCCATACAGGCTGGCCGAGCTTCTGGAAGCCGCTCGACCACGCGGTCGCCACCCACACCGACGCGTCGTTCGGGATGATCCGCACCGAAGTGCACTGCCGCCGCTGCGGCGGCCATCTCGGCCACGTGTTCGACGACGGCCCGCCGCCGACCGGCCTGCGCTACTGCATGAACGGCCTCGCCCTCGCCTTCCACCCCGCCACCGCCTGATCCGGCCCCACGCCTGATCGACTGGAGAACGCACCATGCTGCTCATCGTCCTTGCCTATCTCGGCGGCGTGCTCACGATCCTGAGCCCGTGCATCCTGCCCGTGCTGCCGTTCGTGTTCGCGCGCGCCGACCAGCCGTTCGTGCGCACCGGCCTGCCGCTGCTGGCCGGCATGGCCCTCACGTTCGCCGTCGTCGCGACGCTCGCGGCCGTCGGCGGCGGCTGGGTCGCGCAGGCCAACCAGGCCGGCCGCTGGGTCGCCATCGTGCTGCTCGCGGTGTTCGGCCTGACGCTGCTGATGCCGCGTCTCGCGGAGCACCTGACGCGCCCGCTCGTCGCCGCCGGCAACCGCCTCACCGGCTTCGCGCAACGCGACGGCCGCCCGGCCGGCCCCGCGTCGTCGCTGCTGCTCGGCGTCGCGACCGGCCTGCTGTGGGCGCCGTGCGCGGGCCCGATCCTCGGGCTCGTGCTGACCGGCGCCGCGCTGCGCGGCGCAAGCGTCGGCACGACACTGCTGCTGGTCGCGTATGCGGCCGGCGCGGCGACGTCGCTCGGCGTCGCGCTGGTGATCGGCGGCAAGGTGTTCGCCGCGATGGAGCGCTCGCTCGGCGCCGGCGAATGGATCAAGCGCGGAATCGGCGCGGCGCTGCTGGCCGGAGTCGGCGCGATCGCGCTCGGCCTCGATACGGGTGCGCTCGCACAACTGTCGACCGTCACGACGGGCGGGCTCGAAACGAAGCTCGTCGACCGGCTCGGCGGGCATGCGAGCGGCGCGCCGGTCGCGATGGCCGCGGCCGGCGGTTCGGCGGAGAACGTGGCAGAACGCGCGGCGGACGGCGCGGCCAACGGTGCCGCGAACGGTTCCGGCGGCGCGATGATGGCCGCGACAGCCGATGCCGCGCAGGCCGGCGGCGCGATGATGCGCGCGGTGGACGCGACGCATGGGCCGGCCGCGCTGCCCGTCGAAGGCACGCTGCCGTCGCTCGACGGCGCGGTGCAGTGGCTGAACTCGCCGCCGCTGACGGCGGCCGGCCTGCGCGGCAAGGTGGTGCTGGTCGATTTCTGGACCTATTCGTGCATCAACTGCCTGCGCACGCTGCCGTACACGACCGCGTGGGCGCGCAAGTACGCGCCGTACGGGCTCGTCGTGATCGGTGTGCACGCACCCGAATTCGCGTTCGAACGCGACATCGGCAACGTGAAGAAGGCCGTGCACGACCTCGGCATCGACTTCCCGGTGGCAATCGACAACCGTTTCGCGATCTGGCGCGCATTCAACAACGAATACTGGCCCGCGCACTACTTCGTCGACGCGCAGGGCCGCGTGCGCCGTCACCACTTCGGCGAAGGCGAGTACGCGGAATCGGAGCGCGCGATCCAGTCGCTGCTCGCCGAGGCCGGCCATCCGGAAGCGCTGAACGTGCCGCTCGGGCTCGCCGGCACGCCCGCGAAGGGTGCGCTCGCGGCGGCCGACAGCGCGGACGTCCGCTCGCCCGAGACCTACGTCGGCTACGCACGCGCCGAGGATTTCGTGTCGCCCGGCGGCGTGGTGCGCGATGCGGCGTATCACTATGCCGAGCCGGCCCGTCCCGATCTGAACGACTGGGGCCTCGCCGGCATGTGGCGGGTCGGCGCCGAACGCGCGACGCTCGCGGCGCCCGCCGGCCGCATCGTCTACCGCTTCCATGCGCGCGACCTCCACCTGGTGCTCGGCCCCGGCGAGGACGGCAAGCCGGTGCGCTTTCGCGTGACGCTCGACGGCGCGGCCCCCGGCGCCGCGCACGGCAGCGACGTCGATGCGCAAGGCTACGGCACCGTGACCGGGCAACGCCTGTACCAGCTGGTCCGGCAACCCGGCGCGATCGCCGATCGCACGTTCTCGATCGAGTTTCTCGATCCCGGCGTGAATGCCTATGCGTTCACGTTCGGCTGATCCCGGCCGGGGGCGGCGCACCGGCGCCGCGTCCGGGCCCCGCTTTCCATTCCGCCTTCCGAAGGAGCACACCGTGAACACCACCTCCCCCCGCGGTTCCGCGCCGCAACGGCGCACGGCGATGCTGCGCCGCATCGGCGCCATCGCCGTCGCGGCGCTCGCCGTGTTCGGCTACCAGCGCATCGTCAACTCCGCCGAGGCGATGCGCACCGTACCCGCGCCCACGCTCGACGAAACGCCCGGCACATCGCACGACGAGACGGCCGTGTTCGCCGGCGGCTGCTTCTGGGGCGTGCAGGGCGTATTCGAGCACGTGAAGGGCGTGAAGCAGGTCACGGCCGGCTATGCGGGCGGTGCGTCCGAAACCGCGCACTATGCGCTCGTCGGCTCGGGGCTGACCGGGCACGCGGAATCGGTTCGCATCGTCTACGACCCGACCCGGATCACGTACGGCCGGCTTCTGCAGGTGTTCTTCTCGGTCGCGCACGATCCGACCGAGCTCAACCGGCAGGGCCCCGACGAAGGGTCGCAATACCGGTCGGCGATCTTCCCGACCACCGCGCAGCAACGCGCGGTCGCGACCGCGTACATCGCGCAGCTCGGCACCGCGCACGTGTTTCCGGCGCCGGTCGTCACGCGCGTCGAGGACTACAAGGGGTTCTACCCGGCCGAGGCCTACCACCAGAACTACCTCGAGCTGCACCCCGACGCGCCGTACATCGCGTACAACGACATGCCGAAGATCGCCGGGCTGAAGCAGTACTTCCCGGCGCTGTACCGCACCGACGCGGTGCTGTGGCGCGATGCGCGCTCGTGACCGCCACGCGGTCACGCGGCCGCGTGACGGGGTGACGGGGTTGACCGCGTAACGCCCGCCGCGCGGCCGAAGCCCGTGCGGCCACGCACGGCCGGCGCGAGCCGCCCGCGATCCGGTTTGCGCTGCATCAACGAAACCGCGGGCGCCGTGCCGGGGCAAACCCGCATCGCGTCCGCCGCGACCGGCAACTTCGCGTAGACTTCTCCAGATCCCCGCCGCATCTTGCGGCGCCCGGAATTCCAGTCCAGCCCGGAGACGTCACGCATGCGAGCAGTGCCCTTCCCTGACAGCGGCACCCTTGGAGAACCCTCTTCCGGCTCGGCCGTGCGCGACTTGCGCCGCGTGCCGATTCATCCCGATTACTGGTACCCGCTCGCGTGGTCGCGCGAGCTGAAACGCGGCAAGACACTCGGCGTGCGCTTCGCCGGCGATCCGATCGTGCTCGTGCGCACCGAATCCGGCGCCGTATACGCGCTCGAGGATCGTTGCGCGCACCGCCAGGTGCCGCTGCACGCGGGCGTCGTGAGCGGCGAGACGCTGCGCTGCTGTTATCACGGCTGGACCTACGCGTGCGACAGCGGTCGCTGCGTCGACGTGCCGTACCTCGGCCGCGAGCGCCTGCCCAACGGCGTGCGCGCCTATCCGTGCCGCGAAGCGCACGGGTTGATCTTCGTGTTCCCGGGCGACGCGACGCTCGCCGACTCGCGGCCGTTCCCCGCGCTCGAATCGGCGGACGACCGCGCGTTCAAGACGCGCCGCTTCGGCCGCGAGGTCAAGTGCCACTACTCGTTCATGCACGAGAACCTGATGGACATGAACCATCAGTTCCTGCATCGCAAGCAGATGGGGCAGATGCGTGCGCGCTCGGTCGGCCGGCGTCGCGGCGACGACTGGGTCGAGGTGGACTACACGTTCGCGCGGATGGAAGGCAAGCAGCCGGTCGGCGAGGCGCTCGTGTTCGGCGCGAGCAAGAAGCCGGGCGAGCAGGCGGACAAGAGCGTGATGACGGTGCGTACCGGTTATCCGTACCAGACACTGCAGATCCGCTCGAGCGAAGGCACGCTCGTGATGGACCTGTGGATCGTCTACGTCCCGCTCGACGCCGAGCAGCGCACCAACCGCACGTTCGGACTGCTGTCGATCCACAAGCCCGGCATACCGTTCGCGCTCGATCTCGCGTGGCCGCTGCTCGTCTGGTTCACCGAGCGCATCTTCCGCGAGGATCGCTGGATCGTCGAGCGCGAGCAGGAAGCGCATGACCGGCAGGGCGCCGACTGGAACCACGAGGTGTTTCCGGTCATCAACGAGCTGCGCGACCTGCTGCGCCAGTGCGGCGCGCGCACGGTGATCCCGATCCGCGAAGCGCGCGACGGCGCGTGACGTGAGCGGCGCGCCGGCGCGCGCGCCGTTCGTTACAACCGGAACGCGCCCGGCAGCAACGCGTGGGCCGTCGTGACGTCGACGGCCCCGTTCAGGTTGGCCAGGATCACTTCGATGTCCGGCGTGCCGATCTCGATGATCACCTGGCGGCATGCGCCGCACGGCGCGATCGGGCCGTCCGTGTCGCCCACGACCGCGAGCCGCGTGAAATCCCCTGGACGATAGCCGGCGGCGATGGCCGCAAACATCGCCGTGCGTTCCGCGCAGTTGCAGAGTCCGTAAGACGCGTTCTCGACATTGCAGCCGTGAAAAACCGTCCCGTCGCGCGCCAGCAGCGCGGCGCCGACCTTGAAGCGGGAATACGGCGCGTACGCGCGTTCGCGCGCCGCCTTCGCCGCTTCGATCAGTTCGTGTCGTTCCATCTCGTCGTGCCTCCGATTGTGTGCCGGGGAGCATCGGCGCGGCCGCATCCCGGCCGCCACGATACGCCCGTGGCGTGAAGCGATCGCCGGTATCCGCACCGTGTGATCGGTCAGCCGATCCGCTGATAGAGGGTCGGCGGCGCGTCGCCCGTCTCGCCCAGCACATAGCTGCGCTGGATCGCATCCACCGCGTGCGCCGCGGCGGCTGCGTCGCGAGCATGCACATGGCCGAGCGGCTGGCCGGCTTCGACACGCTGCCCGATCTCCGCGAGCGCCGTCAGGCCGACACTGTAGTCGATCGCGTCCGCCGCGCGCGCGCGCCCGCCGCCGAGCGCGACGACCGCGAGCCCGAGCGCGCGGCAATCGACCCGCTGCACGACACCGCTCACGCGCGACGGAACCGGTACGATCACCTCCGCCCGCGCAAGATGACGCGCGGGTGCGTCGATCAGGTCCGCGGGGCCGCCGAGCGCCGTGACCATCTTCGCGAAGCGTTCCGCAGCCGCCCCCGAATCGAGCGCGTGCTGCAACTTCACGCGCGCCGCCTCGACGTCGCGCGCCAGCCCGCCGGTGACGAGCAGCTCCGCCGACAGCGCCATCGTGACGTCATGCAGGCGCGCCGGGCGCGACTTGCCCGTCAGGTAGTCGATCGCGCACGCCACTTCGAGCGCATTGCCCGCGCACGGCGCGAGCGACTGGTTCATGTCGGTGAGGATCGCGGTCGTCTTCATGCCGGCGCCGTTGCCGACGTCGACGATGCTGCGCGCCAGTTCTGCCGACTGTTCGGCGGTCGGCATGAATGCGCCGGAGCCAACCTTCACGTCCATCACGAGCCCGTCGAGCCCGGCCGCGAGCTTCTTCGACAGGATCGACGCGGTGATCATCGCGATCGATTCGACGGTCGCCGTCACGTCGCGAATCGCATAGATGCGCATGTCGGCCGGCGCCAGCCGCGCGGTCTGCCCGATGATCGCGACGCCGACCTCGCGCACCGTGCGGCGAAACACGTCAGTATCGGGCGTCACGTCGTAGCCGGGAATCGCGCTCAGCTTGTCGAGCGTGCCGCCGGTATGGCCGAGCCCGCGCCCCGAGATCATCGGCACGTAGCCGCCGCACGCGGCCACCATCGGCCCGAGCATCAGCGACACGACATCGCCGACCCCACCGGTCGAATGCTTGTCGATCACCGGCCCGCCGAGATCGAGCGCGCGCCAGTCGAGCACGTCGCCCGAGTCGCGCTGCGCGAGCGTCAGCGCGACGCGCTCGTCGGTGCTCAGGTCGTTGAAAAACACGGCCATCGCGAACGCGGCCACCTGGCCCTCGGTCACGCTGCCGTCGGTCACGCCGCGCACGAACGCGGCGATCCCGTCGCGATCGAGCGGCTGCCCGTCGCGCTTCCGGCGAATGAATTCCTGCGGTAAAAACATCGTTGCCTCTCCTCGATCGTTCAGGTTCAGGCGCAAGTTCAATGGAGCGAAAAGAACAGGCCCGCAATCGCCGCGCTCATCAGGTTCGACAGCGTCGCGGCCGTCAGTGCGCGCAGGCCGTGCCGCGCGACTTCCGAGCGGCGCTCGGGCGCGACCGCGCTGAAGCCGCCCGCAAGGATCGCGATCGACGAGAAGTTCGCGAAGCCGCACAGCGCGAACGACACGATCGCGAGCGTCTTCGGGTCGAGCACCTGCAGGCCGGCCGCCGCGACGTGCTCGCCGCTCTTCAGGTACGGCGACAGGTCGCCATACGCGACGAACTCGTTGAAGATCAGCTTCTCGCCGATGAAGTTGCCGGCCAGTGCCGCGTCGTGCCACGGCACGCCGATGATCCACGCGAGCGGCGCGAACAGGTGGCCGATGATACCCACGAGCGTGATCTGCGGAAAGCCCGCGAACGCCGCCGCGCCGCTGACGATGAGGTTCATCAGCGCGATGAGCCCGACGAACGCGATCAGCATCGCGCCGACGTTGATCGCGATCCGCAGCCCGACCGACGCGCCCGACGCCGCCGCCTCGATCACGTTGGCGGCGCGCTTGTCGTCGAAGTCGAGCCCGTCGACCACGACGCGGCTCGGCTCGACCGTCGGAAACAGCAGCTTGCCGAACAGCAGGCCGCCGGGCACCGCCATGAACGACGCGGCGAGCAGGTATTCCATCTTCACGCCGAGGCCGGCATAGCCGACCAGCACCGAGCCGGCGACCGACGCCATGCCGCTTGCCATCACCGTGAAGATCTCGGCGCTCGTCATGTTCCGCACGAACGGCTTCACGAGCGCGGGCATCTCGCTCTGCCCCAGAAAGATCGTCGCGACGGCCGAGCACGCCTCGATGCGGCTCACGCCGAGCACTTTCGCCAGTGCGGCGCCGAGGATCGCGACGATCCACTTCATCACACCGATGTAGTACAGCACCGCGATCAGCGCGGTCACGAAGATGATCATCGGCAGCACGCGCAGGCCGAACACGAACCCGCCGTCGCCGAACAGCTGGAACATCCTGCTGTCGACGAGCCCGCCGAACACGAACGCGATGCCGTGATTGCCCATGTCGAGCACGCGATTGACGCCGTTCGCGGCCGCCGCCAGCGCCGTGCGGCCGGACGGCACGAACAGCACCAGCGCGCCGATCGCCAGCTGCGTGCACAGCGCGGCGATCATGGTCCTGCCGCTCACCGCGCGCCGGTTGTTCGACAGCAGATAGGCCACCAGCAGCAGGAACAGCATACCCAGGAGACTGCGCAGAATATCCACCTCGTACTCCTTGCTCTCAATGTTGTTGGATTGTTCGGCGGGCAGGCCCGGCATGCCTGCGAAACGCCGTCGGTGGATATTACTCGCCGGCATGCACGCCGACAACGCAAACAAAATGGCCGCGTTCGAGCAACGTCGCGTGCTTCGTCGACTTGCTCAGTTCTTCTACATACCGGGAGATCGACAAGACGGGATCACGCTACGATCCGTCCCAAATACTGAGAGAATTGGCGGGATGGTGAGCAGCAAACAGAAGCGGTTCCGGCATGCACGGGAAGGCAAGAGGAAGCATGCGGGGCGTGCCGCTCGACCCGACACGCCCCGCACGTTACACACGTTACGCACCGTTCAGCCGGCGCGCTCGACCGGATGCGGTTCGCGCAGCCGGTTCGCGATCCGCGCGGCCTCGTAGTAGCCGGCCGCCGGCGGGCGCTTCAGGTAGCGGCCCGCACCGCGCACCGCGCGCAATTCGCCGTCGGCCCACGCGAGCGCGCCGCGCGTGAGCGTATGCGTCGCGACACCCTGCACCGTCATCCCCTCGAACACGTTGAAGTCGACCTGCTGATGATGGGTCTTCACCGAGATCGTCTTCGTCGCGGCAGGGTCCCACACGACGAGGTCCGCATCGGCGCCCACCTGCACGGCGCCCTTGCGCGGATACAGGTTGAAGATCTGCGCGGCGTTCGTCGACGTGATCCGCACGAACTCGTTCGGCGTGATGCGGCCGTGATTCACGCCGTGATGCCACAGCACCGACATGCGATCCTCGACCCCGCCGCAGCCGTTCGGAATCTTCGTGAAATCGTCACGGCCCATCGCCTTCTGCGACGCGCAGAACACGCAGTGGTCGGTCGCCGTCGTATGCAGTTGCCCCGCCTGCAGCCCGCGCCACAGCGCCTCGCGATGCTCGGCCGAGCGGAACGGCGGGCTCATCACGTGCGCGGCCGCGCGCGTCCAGTCCGGATCGCGATAAACGGCCTCGTCGATCACCAGGTGCCCCGGCAGCACCTCGCCGAACACGCGCAGCCCTTCGCTGCGCGCGCGCGTGATCGCGTCGACCGCGTCCTTCGCGGAGACGTGCACGATGTACACGGGCACACCGAGCACCTGCGCGATGCGGATCGCGCGGTTCGCGGCCTCGCCCTCGACCTCCGGCGGCCGCGACAGCGGATGCGCCTCCGGCCCCGTCATCCCGCGCGCGAGCAGCGCCTTCTGCAGCTGGAACACGAGCTCGCCGTTCTCGGCATGCACGGTCGGCAGCGCGCCGAGTTCGAGCGAACGCGAGAAGCTGTTCACGAGCACCTCGTCGTCGGCCATGATCGCGTTCTTGTACGCCATGAAGTGCTTGAAACTCGACACGCCGTGCTCGCGCACGAGCGTACCCATGTCGCGATGCACGCTCTCGTCCCACCACGTCACGGCCACGTGGAAGCCATAGTCGGCCGCCGCCTTCTCGGCCCAGCCGCGCCATTCGCGGAACGCGTCCATCAGCGGCTGCTTCGGGCTCGGGATCACGAAGTCGATGATGCTCGTCGTGCCGCCGGCGAGCCCGGCGGCCGTGCCCGAGTAGAAATCGTCGCTCGCGGTCGTGCCCATGAACGGTAGTTCCATGTGCGTATGCGGATCGATGCCGCCCGGCATCACGTACTGGTCGTGCGCGTCGACGACGCTCGCGCCGGCCGGCGCGTCGATCTGCTCGGCGATCTGGAGGATCGTGCCGCCGTCTTCAGGGTCCGCGCACAGAACGTCGGCGCGATAGGAGCGGTCCGCATCGACCACGGTGCCGCCGCGAATCAGGATTGCCATGGGGTTGCCTCCTCGTTGACTGTCGGGTGCCGCATCGCACGCATCAAGCGCATCGCACGTGTCATGCGCTCGCGATCTGCGCGCGCTGTCCGGCGCGCCACTTCATCCAGGTGCCGTACACGCCCGACGCCAGCACGAGGCCGACGAACCACGCGTACGTGTAAAGCGTGTTGAAGAACGCCGGCACGTTCGGGAACGACGCCGGAAATGCCGTGTGCAGGAAGCCGGGCAGGTTCGGCAGCACGCCGACCGCGAGCGCGGCCAGCGCGGCCGGGTTCCAGCCGCGCGCGTAGCTGAAGCCGCCGCGTTCGTCGAACAGCGCGCGTGTGTCGAGCCGCGTGCCGCGAATCAGGAAGTAGTCGACCATCATGATCCCCGCCACGGGCCCGAGCAGCGCCGAATAGCCGACGAGCCAGGTGAAGATGTAGCCGTCCGTCGTCGCGAGGATCTTCCACGGCATCATCACGATCGCGATGGTCGCGGTGATCATCCCGCCGGTGCGGTACGAGATCGCCTTCGGCCACAGGCTCGAGAAATCGTAGGCCGGGCCGACGAGATTCGCGGCGAGGTTGCAGCACATCGTGTCGAGCGTGAGGATCACGAGCGCGATGCCCACGCCGATGCCCGTCATCCGGCTCGTCAGGTCGATCGGATCCCAGATCGCGTTGCCGTAGATCACGACGGTCGCGGACGTCACGACGACCGACACCACCGACAGCAGCGCCATCGGCAACGGCAGCCCGATCGACTGGCCGATCACCTGGTCGCGCTGCGAATGCGCGAAGCGCGTGAAATCGGGGATGTTCAGCGCGAGCGTCGCCCAGAAGCCGACCATCGCGGTCAGGCCCGGCCAGAAGGTCGCCCAGAACAGCCCGGCCTTCTTGCCGCCCGCCGCGAACTGCGACGGCGCCGACAGCATCGTGCCGAAGCCGCCCGCCTTCGACGTTGCCCACCACACGAGCGCCACGCACATCACGACCTTGATCGGCGCGGACCAGCTCTCGAGCCATCGGATCGAATCGGTGCCGTGCCAGATGAAGTAGAGCTGCAGCGCCCAGAACACGAGAAAGCACGCGAGCTGCCCGAACCCGATGCCGATGACCGGCAGCGCGGCGCCGTGCAGCGCGTTGCCGGTCAGGATGTTCAGCAGCGTATAGATCGCACTGCCGCCGAGCCAGGTCTGGATCCCGTACCAGCCGCACGCGACGATCGCGCGCAACAGCGCCGGCAGCTTCGCGCCCTGCGTGCCGAACGACGCGCGCACGAGCACCGCGTATGGAATCCCGTGCTTCGCGCCCGCATGACCGATCAGCAGCATCGGCACGAGCACGATCAGGTTGCCGAGCAACACGGTCGCCACGGCCTGCCACGGCGACATGCCTTCCTGGATCAGCCCCGCCGCAAGCATGTACGACGCAATGTTCATCACCATCCCGACCCAGAGCGCCGCGAAGTGATACCACTTCCACGTGCGCTGCGCCGGCGTCGTCGGCGCGAGGTCGTCGTTGTACAGGCTGCCGCCCTGCGCCGCGGCGCCATCGGGATCGGCGGGATTCGCTGCGTGATTCATCGAACGCACTCCACGAAAACGTCGGCGCCGGCACCATGCGTGCCGGCCCGGGTGGAACGAAAAGCGGCGATGCGGGGCTCTCCCGCGCCGCCGGACGCCGGTCAGGCAGCCTTCTTCGCGTGCTTCTCGGGTGCCGCCCCCGCACCTGCACTCGCCCCCGCGTCCGCGCTCGCCGGATTGTTCGGATGCGTGGTCCAGTTCGCGTAGTCGCCCGAATCGACACGCTCCATCGTGATGCACTGCTCGACCGGACACACATGCATGCAAAGATTGCACCCGACGCATTCCGAGTCCACCACTTCGAAGTGACGCACGCCGTCCTTCGTCGCAGTGATCGCCTGGTGCGACGTGTCCTCGCACGCGATATGGCACAGCCCGCACTGGATGCAGCGATCCTGGTCGATGCGCGCCTTGATGTCGTACTTCAGGTTCAGGTATTTCCAGTCGGTCACGTTCGGCACCGCGCGGCCGCGGATATCGTCGAGCGTCGCGTAACCCTTCTCGTCCATCCAGTTCGACAGGCCGTCGGCGAGGTCCGACACGATCCGGAATCCATAATGCATCGCCGCGGTGCACACCTGCACGCTGCCGGCGCCGAGCACCATGAACTCGGCCGCGTCGCGCCACGACGAGATGCCGCCGATGCCGGAGATCGGCAGGTTCGGCGTTTCCGGGTCGCGCGCGATCTCCGCGACCATGTTCAACGCGATCGGCTTGACCGCCGGGCCGCAATAGCCGCCGTGCGTGCCCTTGCCGTCCACGGTCGGCATCGGCGCCATGTGGTCGAGATCGACCGCGACGATCGAGTTGATCGTGTTGATCAGCGACACGCCGTCCGCGCCGCCCTTGTACGCGGCGCGCGACCCCATCCGGATATCGCTGATGTTCGGCGTGAGCTTCACGAGGCACGGCAGCTTCGTGCCTTCCTTCACCCAGCGCGTGACCATCTCCACGTATTCGGGCACCTGCCCGACCGCCGCCCCCATTCCGCGCTCGCTCATCCCGTGCGGACAACCGAAGTTCAGCTCGACCGCGTCGGCGCCCGTATCCTCGACGAGCGGCAAGATCCATTTCCAGTCCCGCTCGTTGCACGGCACCATCAGCGACACGATCAGCGCGCGTTCCGGCCAGTCGCGCTTCACCTGCGCGATCTCTCTCAGGTTCACGTCGAGCGGACGGTCGGTGATCAGCTCGATGTTGTTCAGCCCAGCGATGCGCTGGCCGTTCCACTGCACGGCGCCGTAGCGCGAACTGACGTTGACGACGTGCGGATCGAGCCCGAGCGTCTTCCACACGACACCGCCCCAGCCCGCCTCGAACGCGCGGTTCACGTTGTAGGCCTTGTCGGTCGGCGGCGCGGACGCCAGCCAGAAGGGATTCGGCGAAGTGATGCCTGCGATGGTGCAGCGAAGGTCGGCCATGTTCGGCTCCGTGAGAGTGGGGTCGTGTTCGTTGTGCTCGTGGTGGTATGTGACGCGCGCGGTGCGCTCACGCGGCCTTCGCGTCGCGTTGCGCGAGCGCCGCGTCGATCGACGCGGCCGCGCGCTTGCCGTCCTGCACGGCCTGCACCGTGAGGTCGATGCCGCCCGTCGCCGCGCAGTCGCCGCCGGCCCACACGTCGGGCCATGCGGTGCGCCCGTCCGCATCCACCGCGATACGCGTGGCGTCCGCGGTCAGCAGCGCGGCTGCGCCATCGTCCGGCACCAGCGTCTGGCCGATCGCCTTCAGCACCATGTCCGCTTCGACGGTGAAACGCTCGCCCGATGCCGCCTCGAACTCGACACCCGTCACCTGCCCGTTCGCGCCCGCCATGCGCACGGGTTTCGCGTGCGTGACGAGCGTGACGCCGCTCTTCTGCGCGAATTCGCGCTCGGCCCACGTCGCGCTCATCGCGTCCACGCCACGCCGGTACACCATCGTCACGCGATCGGCGCCGAGCTTGCGGCTTTGCACCGCCGCATCGATGGCCGTATTGCCGCCGCCGATCACGACCACGCGCCGCCCGACCGGCACGTTCTCCAGCGCGTCGGCCTGCCGTACCTGCTCGATGAAGTCGACCGCGTTCATCACGCCGTCCAGTTGTTCGCCGTCAATCGCGAGCGCGCGCACGCCGGCGAGGCCCATCGCGAGAAACACCGCGTCGTGCTGCTCGCGCAGCGCGTCCAGCGTGATGTCGCGGCCAAGCGCGACGCCGGTCTGCAGCGTGATGCCGCCCACCGACAGCAGCCACTCGACTTCACGTTGCGCGAAATCGTCGACGGTCTTGTACGCGGCGATCCCGTATTCGTTGAGACCGCCGGCCTTCGGGCGTGCGTCGAACAGCGTGACGCGATGCCCGGCGAGCGCGAGCCGGTGCGCACACGCGAGCCCAGCCGGCCCCGCACCGACCACCGCGACGTGGCGGCCCGTGTCGGGCGCGCGCGTGAAGCGCACCGCGCCGGTCGCCATCGCCCAGTCGGTCGCATGCCGCTGCAGCGCGCCGATCGCAACGGGCTGCGCATCCTGGTGGTTGCGCACGCATGCGCCTTCGCACAGGATCTCGGTCGGGCACACGCGTGCGCACATCCCGCCGAGCGGATTCGCCGACAGGATGTCGGTCGCGGCGCCCTTCAGGTTGCCGTTGCCGATCTTGCGGATGAAGCTCGGGATGTCGATCTGCGTCGGGCAGGCCTGCACGCACGGTGCGTCGTAGCAGTAGTGGCAGCGGCTGGCGGCGGCCGCTGCCGCGGTCGGATCGAGCAGCGGCGCGATATCGGCGAATTCGCACGAGAGTTGCGTGGACGACAGGCGATGCGCGGCGATATCGCCGGTTGGCTTGGTGGTCATACGCGTTCCTTCGACTGGGTGGAGACAAAGCCGTCCCCGCCGGCTGCGAATGCACAGTCGGGGCGGTCATCATTATCAGGAATGCTACGGTCAGGCGGTACGCAGCCTGCCGGCTGCTACGGTCCTTGCGTCATGAAGCCGGCTCGCATGCGCGCGACAACATCGCGTGCAGCAGCACGTTCGCGCCGGCCTCGATCCATGCGGGCGTCGCGTCCTCGATCTCGTTGTGGCTGATCCCGTCGACACACGGCACGAACACCATCGACGTCGGCGCGACCTGGGCGAGATAACACGCATCGTGCCCCGCTCCCGATACGATGTCGCGATGCGAGTAGCCGAAGCGGTCGGCCGCACCGCGCACCGCTTCCACGCATGCGGAGTCGAACGCGACCGGCTTGTAATAGAAAATCTGCTCGAGCTGGGTCTCGAGCCCGATGTCGGCCGCGATGCGCGCCACACCGTCGCGCAATGCAGCATCCATCTTCGCGAGCACCGCGTCGTCCGGATGACGGAAATCGACGGTGAAGAACACGCGTCCGGGAATCACGTTGCGCGAGTTCGGGTAGACCTGCATCATGCCGACCGTCGCGCAGCCGAACGGCGCATGATCGAGGCCGATCCGGTTGACCAGATCGACCACGCGCGACGCACCGAGCAACGCATCGCGCCGGCGCGGCATCGGCGTCGGCCCCGCATGCGCTTCCTGGCCGGTGAACGTGATCTCGTACCAGCGCTGCCCCTGCGCGTCGGTCACGACGCCGATCGTCTTGCACTCCGCTTCGAGTATCGGCCCCTGCTCGATATGCAGTTCGAACGCCGCGTGCAGCTTGCGCCCGCCGCACGGCACGTCGCCCGCGTAGCCGATGCGCGCCAGTTCCTCGCCGATCGTCTTGCCTTCCACGTCCTTGCGCGACAGCCCGTATTCGAGCGGGAAAACGCCCGCGAATACGCCGGATGCGACCATCGCGGGCGCGAAGCGCGAGCCTTCCTCGTTGGTCCAGATCACGACCTCGACCGGATGCTCGGTCTCGATGCCGTGATCGTTGAGACTGCGAATCACCTCGAGGCCGCCGAGCACGCCGTAGATGCCGTCGAAGCGGCCGCCCGTCGGCTGCGAATCCGCGTGCGAGCCGGTAACGACCGGCGCCGCATCGGCCACGCGGCCTGCACGGCGCATGAACACGTTGCCCATCGTATCGACCGTCACCGTGCAGCCGGCGGCCTTCGCCCAGCCCACGATCAGGTCGCGGCCGGCCTTGTCGAGATCGGTCAGCGCGAGGCGGCACACGCCGCCCTTCGGCGTCGCGCCGATCTTCGCGACTTCCATCAGGCTGTCCCACAACCGCTTGCCGTCGACCTTGATCGACGTGTCGAAAGCTGCCCGCTTCACTGTTTCCGATACCGCGTTCATTCGTATCGCTCCTGTGGGGTCGGTGATGTCGTCAGCCCGGTCTGTGCCGGTGCGTGCAATACCTGTTTCGGGGCAATCCCGCCCATGTGCGGTGCATGTCCCGGTCGTGCGCGAAGTTCGTCCGACGAATCGCCGGAACTGCCTTCCACCGCTCGTCGAATCCTGTCCGATTGGACAGGTTTTAGACGATCAAAATGACCAAAGCAATGTCTTTCTTCCGTGGATCGATAGAGCGAGAAACGTGCCATCGCAACGCAGCATCGCTGCGGATGCGCCGTTTCCGCATGCGTGCGTTCGACGCGGATCAGCGGCTAGAATGAAGCCCAACGCGGCATGCCCGCCGCGCGAGGGTAACGATGAGACATGACGAGGCGACAGCCGAAGCGACCGACAGCGACGAAACGTCCGCGCCTTTGCGGCGACGCAAGGCACACATCCGCGAGTCCAACGAAGCGCATCTGCTCGCGTGTGCGGAGGCCGTGTTCGCGGAGCGCGGGCTCGACGGCGCGAGCACCGCGATGATCGCGGAGCGCGCGGGCTTGCCGAAAGCCAACCTGCATTACTACTTCCCGACGAAGCTCGCGCTATACCGCCGCGTGCTCGACGACCTGTTCGAGGACTGGCATCGCGCGGCCGGCACGTTCGAGGCCGGCGACGATCCAGTGGAAGCGATCGGCGGCTACGTGCGCGCGAAGATGGATCTGTCGCGACGGCGCCCGCTCGGCTCGAAGGTCTGGGCCAACGAGATCATCCATGGCGCGGAGCACATGCAGGACATCCTGTCGCAACGCGTGAAGCCGTGGTTCGACACGCGCGTGAAGGTGATCGACGGCTGGATCGCACGCGGGCTGCTCGCGCCGATCGACGCGCACGCGCTGATGTACCTGATCTGGGCGACCACGCAGCACTACGCGGATTTCGATGCGCAGATCCGCGCGCTGAGCGGCAAGCGTGCGTTCACGCAGAAGGCGTTCGACGAGCAGACCGAGCAGGTCGTGCAGCTCGTGATTCGTGCGTGCGGGGCGGTGTCGCCGCACGCGAAGGCGTAGGGCAACGCGAATCGCCATTCACTGAAAACGAAGCGGGCGAAGGTCGACGCGCAGAGAGGCCTGCGCGATGCCCTTCGCCCGTAGCGCGATACGGTCAGCGTGCCGTATCGCGCGTGTGCGTCGTTACGTTTGTACTACGCGTCAAGCAACGCGCTCGATCGCGATCGCCGTCGCCTCGCCGCCGCCGATGCACAGCGATGCGATGCCGCGCTTCAGGCCATACGTCTCGAGCGCGGCCAGCAGCGTCACCATCACGCGCGCACCCGACGCACCGATCGGATGACCGAGCGCGCACGCGCCGCCGTGCACGTTGACCTTCTCGTGCGGCAGGTCGAGATCGCGCATCGCGGCCATCGGTACCACCGCGAACGCTTCGTTGATCTCGAACAGGTCGACGTCGCGCAGGTTCCAGCCGGTTTTCTCCGACAGCTTGCGCAGTGCGCCGATCGGCGCGGTCGCGAACAGGCCCGGCTTGTCCGCGTAGGTCGAATGCCCGACGATCACGGCCTTCGGCGTGAGGCCCAGGCGCTCGGCTTCCGAGCGGCGCATCATCACGAGCGCGGCCGCGCCGTCCGAGATCGACGACGCATTGGCGGCCGTCACCGTGCCGCCGTCGCGGAAGGCCGGCTTCAGCGTCGGGATCTTGTCGAGTTTCGCCTTGCCCGGTTGTTCGTCGATCGACACGACGGTTTCGGACTTGCCGGCCTTCACGGTCACCGGCGCGATCTCCGACACGAAATGCCCTTCGGCGATCGCGCGTTGCGCGCGCGTCAGCGACGCGATCGCGAACGCATCCTGTGCGTCGCGCGTGAACTGGTACGCCTGCGCACAATCCTCCGCGAACGTGCCCATCAGGCGGCCCTTCTCGTACGCGTCCTCGAGCCCGTCGAGGAACATGTGGTCGAGCACCTGCCCGTGGCCCATCCGCATCCCCGCGCGCGCCTTCGGCAGCAGGTACGGTGCGTTCGTCATGCTCTCCATCCCGCCCGCGACGGCGACACCCGCCGAGCCCGCCAGCAACAGGTCGTGCGCGAACATCGCGGCCTTCATCCCCGAGCCGCACATCTTGTTGACCGTGGTCGCGCCTGCCCCGAGCGGCAGTCCGGCCTTCAGCGCGGCCTGCCGCGCCGGTGCCTGGCCCTGGCCCGCCGGCAGCACGCAGCCGAACACGATTTCATCGATACGCTCGGCCGGCACGTTCGCGCGCTCGAGCGCCGCGCGAATCGCCACCGCGCCGAGGTCGCTCGCGCTGGCTGCCGCCAGGTCGCCCTGAAAACCACCCATCGGCGTACGCGCCGTGCCAACGATTACGATCGGATCCTGAGTCGTCATGATTCGCTTCCTCCAGTGTCAGCGCGGTGCCATGCGCAACGCGCCATCGAGACGGATGACTTCGCCGTTCAGCATCGTGTTTTCGGCGATGTGGCGCACCAGCGCCGCAAATTCTTCCGGGCGGCCGAGCCGCGGCGGGAACGGCACGCTCTTGCCGAGCGCGTCCTGCACATCCTGCGGCATGCCGGCCATCATCGGCGTCGCGAAGATGCCCGGCGCGACCGTCACCACGCGAATGCCGAACCGCGCGAGCTCGCGCGCGATCGGCAGCGTCATGCCCACGACACCGCTCTTCGATGCCGCATACGCGGCCTGCCCGATCTGCCCGTCGAACGCCGCGACCGATGCGGTGTTGACGATCACGCCGCGCTCGCCTTCCGCATTGGCGTCCTGCTTCGACATCGCTTCGGCGGCCAGCCGGATCATGTTGAACGTACCGACCAGATTGATCGACACCGCGCGCGCGAAGCGGTCGAGCGAATGCGGACCATCGCGGCCCACCACCTTCTCGCCCGGCGCGACGCCCGCGCAGTTGACGAGCGCGTCGATGCGGCCGAACGCGTCACGCGCGGCGGCGACGGCCGCCTGGCCGTCGGCTTCGCTCGTCACGTCCGTCTTCACGAAGCGTGCAGCCTCGCCGAGCGCGTGCGCGAGGCCCGCACCGGCCTCTTCGTTGACGTCCAGCAGCACGGCCTTGCCGCCTTCTGCGACCACCATGCGCGCCACTGCGGCGCCGAGGCCCGACCCGGCGCCCGTGATCAGAAAAACGCGATCCTTGATATCCATTCGCAATCCGTACAGTGTGTGTTCAGGGTTGAGCGACCTTGTCGGCTTCCATCTTGCGCAACACGAAGCGCTGGATCTTGCCGCTCGGGGTTTTGGGCAGCGCGTCGACGAATTCGATCGCGCGGGGATAAGCGTGAGCGGACAGCCGCCGCTTCACGTGCTGGCTCAGTTCCTCGGCCAGTGCCGGCGTGCCGTCGAAGTCGTTCGACAGCACGACGAACGCCTTGACGATCTCCGTGCGCTCCGCATCGGGCACGCCGATGACCGCGGCCTCGCTCACGGCCGGATGCTCGATCAGCGCGCTTTCCACATCGAACGGGCCGATCCGGTAGCCGGACGACGTGATCACGTCGTCCGCGCGGCCGATGAAGCTCACGGTGCCGTCCGGCTCGAGCTCGACGTTGTCGCCGGTCCGGTAATAGCCGCCCGCGATCGCCGGCGTGTCCTGCTGCCAGTAGCCGTGGAACCACAGCAGCGGCGAGCGCGCGATGTCGATTGCGAGGTTGCCGGGCTCGCCGGGGCCGAGTTCGCGGCTCGCTTCGTCGAGCACCGCGACGCGGTAGCCGGGCATCGCGAAGCCGGCCGAACCGGCGTGGACGGCATGCGCGAGGCCGTGGTGGTTGTTCACAACCATCCCGAGTTCAGTCTGGCCGTAGTGATCGTAGATCGGCGCGCCGAGCGCCGCGTCGAACCAGCGCACGACTTCCGGATTCAGCGGCTCGCCCGCGCTGCTGACCACGCGCAGCTTGCCCTTCAGCCGCGCCGCCGCTTCCGTCCCGGCCGCCATCAGCATCCGGAACGCAGTCGGCGAGCCGGCGAGGCTCGTGATCCCGAGCCGTTCGATCACGTCGTACGTGCTGTCGACCGTGAAGCTGCCCTCGTAGAGCGTCGTCGCGTGGCCGAGCATCAGCGGGCCCGTGATCGCGTAATAGAGCCCGTATGCCCAGCCCGGATCGGCGATGTTCCAGAACCGGTCGCCCGCACGCAGGTCGACCGCTTCGCGCATGTACGCGCTGAACGCGAGCAGCGCGCGCAGCGGAACCGGCACGCCCTTCGGCAAACCCGTCGTGCCCGACGTCGACATCATCATGAACAGGTCGGACCCCTTGCGCAGCACCGGTTCGAACGAGTCGGACCGCGCATCGAGCGCCGCACGGAAATCGATGTCGTTTTCCGGCAGCGTCTCGCCCGGCTCGCGCACCGTCGCAACGGTCGGGCAAGCGGCAATCTCGTCGAGCTTCGCGCGATTCGCGACGTTGGTCACGACCAGGCGCGCGTCGCTCATGCGCAGCCGGTGCTCGATCGCCTTCGGGCCGAAGGCGGTGAACAGCGGCTGGTAGACGGCGCCCGCGCGCCACGTGCCGAGGATCGTCGCGACGAGTTCGGGCGTGCGCGGCAACAGGCCCGCCACCACGTCGCCCGGCTTCACGCCCTGCGCGACCAGCAGGTTCGCGACGCGTGCCGACAGCGCCTTCATCTGCGCAAACGTGTAGCGGCGGTGCTGGCCGCCGGCGTCGATCCAGTCGAGCGCGATCGCGTCCGCGGAGGCGTGCCGGTCGCAGCATTCCACGCACGCGTTCAGGCCGCGCTCCAGGTCGCCGTGCAATTGCTGCGCGGCGGTCTCGATACTGAATCGGGCCACGGCGTCGGCGTAGGCCGGCACCGCCCGGGCGGTAGCTCCATCAGGCATGCGTGTCTCCTGTGCGTTATGGCCCCCGGCGAGCCAGGGGCGCGACGGGGATAGCTCGATAGTAGACAGCCCCCACATTGCAATCAATGACAAACGGAATCTAGAATCGTGATCGCTTTTGCCATGTCGGGAGGATGCAGGAAAATGGGGCCGCAGATGATTTCGCCGGATTTCGTCGACGACGCGCTCGCGTGCCTGCGCCGGCAAGGCATCGCGACGACGCCCGTGCTGCGCGCCGCCGGCCTGCCGGCCGCCGTGCGCGAGCCCGTCACGCCGCAGCAGTACGGCAGGCTGTGGCTCGCGATCGCCGGCGCCCTCGACGACGAATTCTTCGGGCTCGCCGCGCGCCCGATGCGGCACGGCAGCTTCACGCTGCTCTGCCACGCGGTGCTGCACGCCGGCACGCTCGACAAGGCGCTGCGGCGCGCGCTGCAGTTCCTGCGCGTGGTGCTGGACGAGCCGCACGGCGAACTCGTCGTGGCCGACGGGCAGGCGCAGATCGTGCTGACGCAGACGGGCGCGCCCTACCCGGCGTTCGCGTACCGGACGTTCTGGCTGATCCTCCTGGGCGTCGCATGCTGGCTGATCGGCCGGCGCATCCCGCTGCAACACATCGACTTCGCGTGCCCGAGCCCCGACCAGCGCAGCGACTATCACCAGTTCTTCGGCGTGCCCGTGCATTTCGACCGGCCCGACAGCCGGCTCGCATTCAACGCCGCCTACCTCGCGCTGCCGACGATCCGCTCCGAGCAGGCGCTGAAGACCTTCCTGCGCGGCGCGCCCGGCAACCTGCTCGTGCGCTACCGGCACGATACGGGCTGGGTCGCGAAAACGCGCGCGCAGCTGAAAATGCTGCCGGCCGCCGAGTGGCCCGACTTCGATACGCTGGCCGTGCGCGTCGGCACGACGCCCGCGACGCTGCGGCGGCGTCTGCGCAGCGAAGGGCAAAGCTTCGCGGCAATCAAGGACGAGTTGCGCGGCGCGCTCGCCCAGTCGCTGCTGCGCGGGCACACGCTCAGCGTCGCGGAGATCGCGGTCGAGCTCGGCTTCACCGAGCCGAGCGCGTTTCATCGCGCGTTCCGGAAATGGACGGGCACGAGCCCCGGCGCGTTCCGTCGGGACGTGCATGCGGCCGAGGCGGAACCGGGAAGTGCGAGCGGATGACGCGGCAGGCGGTCGTCGACAGGCGTGCTGGGCCGACATGGAAACGCTCACTCGACGCTGATACGATGCGACCTGCCGGCTGCCGTTCGTTGTCGATGGTTGTCGGCAAGCGACGGCGAATACACGACTCACCACTACCGCTCCGATGCAAGCCACCGACTTTTCCGACACTGAACTGGCTGAACTGCGCGCGCACGGCATCGTGCTGTTTGCCGACCGCGTGATCTTCGACGCTCAGCCACCGATGCCGGCCGACCAGATCGCGGCCGTGCAGGCCCGCTGTCACGGCGACCTTCCGCCCGCACTACTCGAGCTGTGGCGCACGACGGCCGGCGGCAGCCTCGACTACGACCTGACGCTGGAGATGAACGGACACATCGAAGCCATCAGCTGGGGGGAGCTGTTCTACAACGGCAGCAACGGCTACCGCGACCTGGAAGGCTGGATCGACCACGAACTCGAACTGGCCGAGGAAGCCGCCGACGAGCATTCACGCCCGTGGAGCGGCAGGCTCGACGTGTTGCCGTTCGGCGGATTCGAGTACTGCGACCGCATCTACATCGTGACGGACCCCGATGCGAAGGATCGCGGCCACGTGCTCGCGTGGAAACAGGGGCTGCCGCCCGCGTGGCGCGGCGCGATGCACGAGGACGGCCTCGCGACGGTCGCGCCGGACCTGTACGCGGCATTCGGCGCCCTGCAGCTCAATGCGGGCCCGCTGGAACCCGGCAACGAAAACGGCACCGGCGCGACGTTGCTCGACTATATCGACGAACGCCAGGCCGAGCATGGCCTGTCGGCATCGCTGGGAGACAAGGTCATCGCGTTCTATCGCCGGGCCGTGATCGACTGGCGCACACCGCTCGCCGACGGCACGCTCGCCGCCCAACCGGCGCTCGCGCGCCACGCGTTGCGACATGCGATCGACCACGACGACGCAGCGCTCACCGTGCAACTGGTACCGCTCATCGCGAATCTCGGCGCGGCACTCGCCGGCAGTTCGAACCCGGCCGACTATGCGCTGCGGCGACAGAAATTTGCTGCCGCGAGCGCATTGCTCGAATCCGGCGCACCGGTCGCGCCGGATTCGCTGGAGTCCGTGTCCGGCATGGTGCCGCCCGCACTGATTCGCGCGCTGTTCGACGCCGGCGTGCAGCCGGATGCCGACGCGATGGCGCGCTGCGTCGCCGCCGGCGGCACCGACAGCGCGCGCCTGATCGGCGCCGCACTGTCGGCCCAAGGCGCCGATGCGGCGTCTGCCTGCCGTTCGGCGATCGCGACGCTGCTGCACGAACTCGAGACCGACATCGCCCGGGTCCGCGCCGGCAAGCTCCACCACCATCTCGGCCTCGACGGGCTCGAAGCCCACGCCGAGCGCCTGCGGACATTCAGGCCGTGACGTGACGCGCACTCAGCGGGAAACGCCGTCGACGCGCACGGCGATATCCCGCAGCGGCCGCGAGAACAGTTTGCAGCCTGCGTAGTAGACGAGCGACGTCAGCGACAAACCGACGATCCACGACACGTCCGCACCGCCGAGCCGGCTCGCCAGTTCGCCGGTATAGAGATCGGTCGCCATGAACGGCGCCTGCGCGACGATGCCGATGAAATACGAGCCGACGGCGATCGTGTTGAAGCGTCCGTAGATGCCGCCGTCCTGCCGGAAGAACGAATCGACGTCGTACTCGCCGTGACAGACGAGGTAGTAGTCGACGAGGTTGATCGCGGTCCACGGCACGAGCACGTACAGCAGCAGCAGGATGAAGTTCGTGTAGCCGGCGAGGAAATTGTCCTGCCCGAACAACGCGATCGCGAGCGCAATCGCGCACAGGACGATCGCGGTGATCGCCCGCGCACGCGCCTTGCCCGACCACGACGGAAAGAGCGTCTGCAGCACCGTGATGGCCGACAGCGCGCCGCAATACAGCTCCATCGCATTGCTGGCCGCGATGCCGAACGACAGCACGACGATCACGAGTACGCTGATCCCTTGCGTGAGGCCCGTGAGGCCGCTCACGACATTGCCGTCGGGCGTCGCAAGGCCCACCAGGCAGCCGAGCAGCATCGGGAAGAACGAGCCGAGCACGCAGCCCCAGTAACTCGACCAGAACGCCGTGCGCGGCCCGGTATCGGGCGGCAGATAGCGTGAATAGTCCGACACGTAAGGCGCATAAGCGATCTGCCACAGCGCGGCGACCGACATCGCGCCCAGGAAGCCGGACAGGTTCAGCGAATGCTTCGAGAAGGTATCGACGGGCAATCCATGCACGAAAATGATCCAGACGAACGCCAGCACGAGTACGCTGCCCGAGCACCAGCTCAGCATTCGCGCATACGCGTGGATCAGCTTGTAGCCATAGATCGATCCGAGCAGGCTGATCAGGCCGATCGCCACGACGCCCGCATCGAGCGGAATACCGGCGTCCAGGCTGTGCAGCGCCTGCCCGCCGAACACGCAGTTCGATGCGAAGAAGCCGACGTACATCACGACGACCAGCGCGACCACCAGCAGCGCACCGAACGACCCGAACTGCCCGCGGGTCTGGATCATCTGCGGCACGCCAAGCTGCGGCCCCTGCGCGGAATGCAGCGCCATGAAGACCGCGCCGATCAGGCTGCCGACGAGCGTGGCGAGCGCCCCCCACCAGAACGGCTGCTTGAACACCGTGGTCGCGAGCGATCCGGTGACGATCGTCAGCATCATGATGTTCGATCCGAACCAGATCGTGAACAGGTCCTTCGCGCTGCCATGGCGCTCGGTCAGCGGAATCGGCTGGATGGTGCTTTCCTCGAGATGAGCAATGGACTCGCCCTGACTCATTTCGTCTCCTTGTTTATGTTGTGGTGTTCGCGGGTTCGGCGGCTGGAGGGTGGCCCGGAATGCCAGGTGCACGTGAAGCGCGGGTTCTGCGACGAACTCATCATTCTTATTCGCATTCCTGATCAATAGGCGGTCGATAGCGCATCGCTTTACATGACTGCCGCCTGCGGCACTCCATTCTCAACGCGTCGGCCAGCCGCTCCTGTGGATGCGCGAATCCGGCCCGCCTCCGGAGCGGAACCCGTGGTTCAGTGCGCTTCCGCCCGTCTGTTGCCGGACGGAAGCGCGTCGCTCGACGGTCAGCAGTCGATGCCGAGCACTTCCCGCGCGGTGGCATCCACGGCCTTGCGCATCGTGTCGACCAGTTCATCGATTTGCGCGTGATCGATCACCAGCGGCGGCGCAACGATCAGGCGGCCATTCGTCGAACGCACGATCGCACCGAGTTCGAACCCGACCGTCCGGCTGTGCCAGGTCAGGTCCGCCTCGTTCGCAAAGCGCTCGCGCGTCGCCTTGTTCTTCGCGAACTGGATCGCGCCGACCGCGCCCGCGCCCTGGATCTCGCCGACGAGCGGATGGCCGTCGAACGCCTCGCGCAGCGCCTTCTGCAGATACGGCCCCGTGTCGGTCTTCGTCCGCTCGACGAGGCCTTCGCGCTCGAGCACGTCGAGGTTGGCCAGCGCGACGGCGGCCGCGACCGGGTGCCCCGAATAGGTCAGCCCGTGCGCATAGACGCCACCCTTGTCGACCAGCGCATCGCCCACGCGCCGGCTCATGATCAGCCCGCCCATCGGCACGTAGCCCGAGGTCAGCCCCTTGGCCACGCAGATCAGGTCAGGTTCGAAGCCGAAGTGGCGGTGCGCGAACCACTCGCCGGTACGGCCGAAGCCGCCGATCACTTCGTCCGCGCAGAGCAGCACGTCGTATTGACGGCAGATGCGCTCGATCTCCTGCCAGTAGCCGTCCGGCGGAAAGATCATCCCGCCCGCCCCCTGGAACGGCTCAGCGACGAACGCGGCGACACGGTCCGCGCCGATCTCGAGAATCTTGCGCTCGAGCGACAGCGCCGCCTGTTTGCCGAATGCCTCGGGGCTCAGGTCGGCGCCATTCGCATACCAGTACGGTTCGTCCACGTGCGCGATGTTCGGAATCGGCAGGTCGCCCATTTCGTGCATGAATGCCATGCCGCCCAGCGACGCGCTGCCCACCGTCGACCCGTGATAGCCGTTCACGCGGCCGATCAGCACCTTCTTCGCGGGCTTGCCCATCACGTCCCAGAACCGCCGTACGGTGCGAATCAGCACCTCATTCGATTCCGAACCCGAATTGGTATACACCACGTGACTGAAGCGATTGCCGAGCAGCGCGAACAGACGTTCCGACAGTTCGATCACCGAGGGGTGCGTGGTGTGAAAGAACATGTTGTAGTAGGACAGTTCCTTCATCTGCCGCGCGGCGGCGTCGATCAGCTCCGGCCGACCATAGCCGACGTTGGTGCACCAGAGCCCGGACATGCCGTCCAGGTAGCGGTTGCCGTCGTTGTCCCATAGATGGACACCTTCGCCGCGTACCATCACGCGCGCGCCTTCCTCGTTCAGCGCCTTCTGGTCGACGAACGCATGCAGGTGATGCGCGGCGTCGCTGCGTTGATAGTCCTGCGTCGTACGATGCGGAAAGTTGGGCGCATTCATGGGCAAGTCTCCGGTTCGTTGTGTGGATAAAGTCGTTGTCGTGTAGCGCGGCGCGGCCGCTTGCGGCCCGCTGCGTCGAATCAGTAACTGATCCAGGTCGTCTTGAGGCCCGTGTACTTGTCGATCGCATGCAGCGAAAGATCGCGACCGAAGCCGGACTGGCGGAACCCGCCGAACGGCGTCTGCGCGCTCAACGCATCGACCGTGTTGACGGACACCGTGCCGGCGCGCAGCCGGCCCGACACACGGTGTGCGCGTGACAGGCTGCCGGTCCAGACCGACGCGGCAAGGCCATAGATCGAGTCGTTCGCGAGCCGGATGGCCTCGTCCTCGGTGTCGAATGCCATCACCGACAACACCGGCCCGAAGATCTCCTCGCGCGCGATGGCGTCGTCAGGCTTCACGTCGATGAAGATCGTCGGCTCGATGAAGTAGCCCTTGCCGTCGACACGCGGCGCGCCTCCGCCGATCGCGAGCGTCGCGCTGTCGCGGCCGCGTGCGATCCACTCGCGCACGCGCCGATGCTGCTGCTCGTCGACGATGGCCCCCATGCCGCTCGCCGGATCGAGCGGATCGCCCGGCATGAACGCAGCGGCATGCGCAATCAGGCGGTCGACGAACGCATCGTGAATCGAACGCTGGACCAGCAGCCGCGAGTTCGCGGAACACACCTCGCCCTGGTTGAAGAAGATGCCGAAGCAGGCCTTGCGTGCGGCAAGATCGAGATCGTCCGTATCGTCGAAGACCAGGTTCGGGCTCTTGCCGCCGCACTCGAGCCACACCTGCTTCATGTTCGACTGTGCGGCGTACTCGAGGAATTTCTTGCCGACGGCCGTCGAGCCCGTGAATGCGAGCACGTCGACGTCGGGATGCAGCCCGAGCGCCCGCCCCGCGGTTTCGCCATAGCCCGGCACGACGTTCAGCACACCCGGCGGCAGGCCGGCCTCGAGCGCCAGCTCGGCGAGACGCAATGCGGACAGCGGCGATTGTTCCGCCGGCTTCAGCACGACGCTGTTGCCGGCCGCCAGCGCCGGCGCCACTTTCCACGCGACCATGTCGAGCGGGAAATTCCACGGCACCACCGCACCGACGACGCCGAGCGGTTCGCGCGTGACGACCGCGAGGTTGCCGGGGTCGGTCGACGCAACTTCGCCGTGCAACTTGTCGACAGCTTCACCGTACCAGCTGAACAGCCCTCCTGCGGCCGGCACGTCGATGCTGAACGCGTCCGCCACGCGCTTGCCCATGTTGAGCGAGTCGAGCAGTGCGAGCTCCGCACCGTGCGATGCGATGAGCTCGCCGAGCCGGCAGAGCACACGCTTGCGCTCCGCCGGTGCGCAGCGCGACCAGACGCCGGATTCGAACGCGTGACGCGCGGCACGCACCGCATCGTCGACGTCCGCGGTATCGCACGACGCAACTTCCGCGATGACGGCCTCGGTAGCCGGATTGATTGCGGCAAACGTCCGGCCGCTTCGGGCCGGCACGCTGCGGCCACCGATATGCGCGAGTGTTCTCGGCTCGACTTGCGCCGCGAGACGTCTCCAGTCCGCGTGCTGATGGTTTTCTGCTGAAGTTGGGTTCATTCAAGACTCCGTTTTGACGACCAGGCGTTTGTGCGTTGTTCTTCGCCTGAACTCGACCCGACGAAAGACGCCAGTGGGCGCAGCCGATGCTCATGACCGCAGTGAATCGCCGCAGTCGTCCGGTCGACAAACTGTCGATCATCAAAAAGCGATTTGAAAGAACAGTTTTTCTTCTCATTGAAGAGGTTATTTCTATTCATCCTGCGCGCGTGCAGTGGGTTTTCCTGCCACGGCACGATCCCGGTGCCGTTTGTTTGCGTGCGACCTCATCGGCTTTTCGGTGCGATGCAACGTGACACCCGATGCGACGCCGAGCCGGCACGACATTGCGCCGCGGCCCGTCCGACCACATACTGGTCGGACGGTGCGAACAAGGATGCATTCGATGGGGAATGTCGATCAGGGTGCCGCTTCGATCTTCGGCGTCGTCGGAACGGCCGTGTCGTTGCTGGCGGCAATCCCGTACGCGCTCGCGATCTACCGGCGCACCGTTCGTCCGCATCTGTTCACATGGCTCGTGTGGTCGGTCGTCACGGCGATCGCGGCTGCCGGCCAGTTCGTCGCGGGTGCCGGGCCGTCCGCGTGGTGCACGGCGGCGATTGCGGTGACATGCTTTCTGACGCTGGTCGCCAGCGTGTTTCGCGGCGAACGCGGCTGGACGCGCGTCGACTGGTTTTTCCTGGTCGCGGCCCTGTCGGCCATTCCGCTTTGGATACTGACTGACGATCCGACGATCTCGGTCTGTCTGGTGACGCTGATCGAACTTGCCGGCCTCGGCCCGACCGTCCGCAAGACGATCCGCGATCCGTGGAGCGAGAGCCTCGCGTATTTCGCGCTGTGCGTGCTCAAGTACGCATTGGCACTGCTGGCATTGAGCACGTGGGGTATCGCGGTCGCGTTCTATCCGGCTGTCAACATCGTTGCGTCGATCGGCATCTGCGTGGTGATGCTGGTCCGGCGTCAATCGTTGTCGGCCACGCGGTAAGCGGTATCCGTCGGTGCGGTATGTTGCCTGCTGTTGAGGCTCGTCGATATGAGCGGAACCACAAACCTTCAGAGACGATACGAGGCCCGGAAATGGATGCAATCCGTACAGTCATCGAACCCAGCGAAGCCGCGCTTCGCGCCGCAATGCTGGCCAACGATGTCGAAGCACTCGAAGCGTTGCTGGACGACGACCTGGTGTTCACCGTTCCGACCGGCCAGGTCATCTCGAAGGAAGACGACCTGGCCGCGCATCGCGAGAATCTGCTGCGTCTCGACAAGCTCGAGGTGCAAGAAACGCGCGCCTGCGCGATCGGCGAGATGATCCTGACCACAACGAAGGCGACGCTCGCCGGCCATTTCGACGGCACGGCGTTCGACGGCGTGTTTGCCTATACTCGGCTGTGGCGTCGATCGGATGCCGGCTGGCGCATCGTCGCCGGACACGCATCGCAGGTCATGTAGTCGCGTCGAGCTCGCCTCCCTTCGAGTCGGCAAGCTGCGAATCCGGAGTTGTTTGAGTCGATGCGAGCCAGACGATACCTCGACGAAGGTGTCGACCATGACAGGAGACGAAATGCACAAACCATTTACCGTACGCGCTGCCCGTACCGCGGACGCGGGCGAACTCACGCGTCTGGCTCGCATTTCGAAGGCACACTGGGGCTATCCGAAGGACTGGCTCGACTTGTGGCAGAGCGATCTCACAATTGCACCGGAAACGATTGATGGGTCGATCGGTTACGTCGCGGAATCCGCGGAGGCAATCATCGGGTTCTGGGTCAGGGCGTCGTCGGAATCCGATCGCCCGACACCCGGATGGCTGTTCGTCCATCCCGACCACATGGGCCGGGGTATCGCCCGTGCGCTGTGGGAAGCGGTCCGCAAGGAAAGCGCTTCGAGAGGGATCAGGAGCTTTGTGATCGAAGCCGATCCCAATGCGGTTCCGTTCTATCTGACGATCGGGGCTGAAAAAATCGGTGAAAAGGAATCAAGCATCGTCCCGGGCAGGTTCTTTCCGATCTTGCGGATCACGATCTGACTCGTGAGGCGGAAGGAAGCGGTATGACTCACCGTGCCGCACTCGGGAGAATCGTGCCGGTGGCGGTTGTGGAAGAGGTTCCAAAGTACATGGAGTGCAATGGGGAACGTGTCGGGAGCGCAGAGCTACCGATCGCTCGACGCATTCTGCGCCCGGTTGCAGCCAGGCCACCGATCCCGATCACTCGCGCATTTCCGTCGCGCCAATGCAAAAACCCCCGCCTTTCGGGCGGGGGTTTCTGGCTTAGGGAGCCTGACGATTACCTACTTTCACACGGGAATCCGCACTATCATCGGCGTAGAGTCGTTTCACGGTCCTGTTCGGGATGGGAAGGGGTGGGACCGACTCGCTATGGTCATCAGGCAAAGAGGGTTGTTCTGCTGGCGTGGCCAACAGAACCAATCTTGGAAGAAGCAGTAATTTTGAGTTGTGTGTATCACACACGAGAATCCAACTTGTCGCTCTGGATCTTGCGGCCGGTGCTGTCGCACGGCGCCGATCTACAAGGCAGACTTGTTATAGGATCAAGCCTTACGGGCAATTAGTATCAGTTAGCTGAACGCATTACTGCGCTTACACACCTGACCTATCAACGTCCTGGTCTCGAACGACCCTTCAAGGGGATCTAGTCCCCAGGGATATCTCATCTTAAGGCGAGTTTCCCGCTTAGATGCTTTCAGCGGTTATCTCTTCCGAACATAGCTACCCGGCGATGCCACTGGCGTGACAACCGGTACACCAGAGGTTCGTCCACTCCGGTCCTCTCGTACTAGGAGCAGCCCCCTTCAAATATCCAACGCCCACGGCAGATAGGGACCAAACTGTCTCACGACGTTTTAAACCCAGCTCACGTACCTCTTTAAATGGCGAACAGCCATACCCTTGGGACCGGCTACAGCCCCAGGATGAGATGAGCCGACATCGAGGTGCCAAACACCGCCGTCGATATGAACTCTTGGGCGGTATCAGCCTGTTATCCCCAGAGTACCTTTTATCCGTTGAGCGATGGCCCTTCCATACAGAACCACCGGATCACTATGACCTGCTTTCGCACCTGCTCGACTTGTCGGTCTCGCAGTTAAGCACGCTTATGCCATTGCACTATCAGCACGATTTCCGACCGTACCTAGCGTACCTTCGTACTCCTCCGTTACGCTTTGGGAGGAGACCGCCCCAGTCAAACTGCCTACCATGCACTGTCCCCGACCCGGATCACGGGCCAAGGTTAGAACCTCAAACAAACCAGGGTGGTATTTCAAGGACGGCTCCACCGAAACTAGCGTTCCGGTTTCATAGCCTCCCACCTATCCTACACAGATCGGTTCAAAGTCCAATGCAAAGCTACAGTAAAGGTTCATGGGGTCTTTCCGTCTAGCCGCGGGTAGATTGCATCATCACAAACACTTCAACTTCGCTGAGTCTCGGGAGGAGACAGTGTGGCCATCGTTACGCCATTCGTGCAGGTCGGAACTTACCCGACAAGGAATTTCGCTACCTTAGGACCGTTATAGTTACGGCCGCCGTTTACCGGGACTTCAATCAAGAGCTTGCACCCCATCATTTAATCTTCCGGCACCGGGCAGGCGTCACACCCTATACGTCCACTTTCGTGTTTGCAGAGTGCTGTGTTTTTATTAAACAGTCGCAGCCACCAGTTTATTGCAACCCCTTCACCCTCCTGGCGCAGGCCAGTCAAGCTACAAGGGCGTACCTTATCCCGAAGTTACGGTACCAATTTGCCGAGTTCCTTCTCCCGAGTTCTCTCAAGCGCCTTAGAATACTCATCTCGCCCACCTGTGTCGGTTTGCGGTACGGTCATCGTTAGACTGAAGCTTAGAGGCTTTTCTTGGAACCACTTCCAATTGCTTCGCTTCCGAAGAAGCTCGCGCCACACCCTTGAATTACGCACCCGGATTTGCCTAAGTGCCTTCTCCAATGCAGCGACCGGGACTTCCAACACCCGGACAACCTTCCGCGATCCGTCCCCCCATCGCATCTAACAATGGTGCAGGAATATTGACCTGCTTCCCATCAGCTACGCATTTCTGCCTCGCCTTAGGGGCCGACTCACCCTACGCCGATGAACGTTGCGTAGGAAACCTTGGGCTTACGGCGAGGGGGCCTTTCACCCCCTTTATCGCTACTCATGTCAGCATTCGCACTTCCGATACCTCCAGCACCCTTTACAAGGCACCTTCGCAGGCTTACGGAACGCTCTCCTACCATGCGTGCAAGCACGCATCCGCAGCTTCGGTATATAGCTTAGCCCCGTTACATCTTCCGCGCAGGACGACTCGATCAGTGAGCTATTACGCTTTCTTTAAAGGGTGGCTGCTTCTAAGCCAACCTCCTGACTGTTTTAGCCTTCCCACTTCGTTTCCCACTTAGCTATATTTGGGGACCTTAGCTGGCGGTCTGGGTTGTTTCCCTCTTGACACCGGACGTTAGCACCCGATGTCTGTCTCCCGTGATTGCACTCTTCGGTATTCGGAGTTTGCTATGGCGGGGTAATCTGCAATAGACCCCCCAACCATGACAGTGCTCTACCCCCGAAGGTGAGACACGAGGCACTACCTAAATAGTTTTCGGAGAGAACCAGCTATTTCCAGGTTTGTTTAGCCTTTCACCCCTATCCACAGCTCATCCCCTAACTTTTCAACGTTAGTGGGTTCGGACCTCCAGTACGTGTTACCGCACCTTCATCCTGGCCATGGATAGATCACCTGGTTTCGGGTCTACGCCCAGCAACTGAACGCCCTATTCGGACTCGCTTTCGCTACGCCTGCCCTATACGGTTAAGCTTGCTACTGAACGTAAGTCGCTGACCCATTATACAAAAGGTACGCCGTCACCCCTTACGAGGCTCCGACTGTTTGTATGCATGCGGTTTCAGGATCTATTTCACTCCCCTCCCGGGGTTCTTTTCGCCTTTCCCTCACGGTACTGGTTCACTATCGGTCGATCACGAGTATTTAGCCTTGGAGGATGGTCCCCCCATCTTCAGACAGGATTTCACGTGTCCCGCCCTACTTGTCGCACACCTAGTTCTTTCATACTGTTTTCGCCTACAGGGCTATCACCTGCTATGGCCGCACTTTCCAGAGCGTTCGGCTAACAATACAAATAAAGAGTGCAAGGCTCATCCCATTTCGCTCGCCACTACTTTGGGAATCTCGGTTGATTTCTTTTCCTGCGGTTACTTAGATGTTTCAGTTCACCGCGTTCGCTTCACATGGCCTATGTATTCAGCCATGGATACTCCAAAAGGAGTGGGTTTCCCCATTCGGACATCTACGGATCAAAGCTTGTTTGCCAGCTCCCCGTAGCTTTTCGCAGGCTACCGCGTCCTTCATCGCCTGTGATCGCCAAGGCATCCACCACATGCACTTGTTCGCTTGACCCTATAACGAGTCTGTCTCATCGACAGTCGCTACAGGTTGAGTTCTCGCGTTGTGCCGTATTCCAATTGAGTCAAACTTAGAGTTCGAATCATCTTGAGATACATCGATACAATCACAACCCGGATAGTTTCCACGTCCATCTCAAGACGCTTCCGCTATCCAAATTACTTACTTCTTCCAGATTGTTAAAGAACGACAGCCGATACTTTCGTACCGCTCTGACTGGCTCAATCGCCAATGCAAAATTCTCGGTTCATCATATGAACCAAGCACTTAGCGTTGGTGATTGGTGGAGGCAGACGGGATCGAACCGACGACCCCCTGCTTGCAAAGCAGGTGCTCTCCCAGCTGAGCTATGCCCCCATTGAGTACAGATACCCTCAGGTGTTAGCCGGTCGGCTTGGGGTACTCGTAAGCGCTAAAGCGCTAACGATCACCGACACGTCAGACAATGGTGGGTCTGGTTGGATTCGAACCAACGACCCCCGCCTTATCAAGACGGTGCTCTAACCGACTGAGCTACAGACCCCTGAGTCTGTCTTTAATTTACAGCCGATAAGCGTGAGCGCTCAACTTTGCGAGATAGCTCTGGAAAGGAGGTGATCCAGCCGCACCTTCCGATACGGCTACCTTGTTACGACTTCACCCCAGTCATGAATCCTACCGTGGTGACCGTCCTCCTTGCGGTTAGACTAGCCACTTCTGGTAAAACCCACTCCCATGGTGTGACGGGCGGTGTGTACAAGACCCGGGAACGTATTCACCGCGGCATGCTGATCCGCGATTACTAGCGATTCCAGCTTCATGCACTCGAGTTGCAGAGTGCAATCCGGACTACGATCGGTTTTCTGGGATTAGCTCCCCCTCGCGGGTTGGCAACCCTCTGTTCCGACCATTGTATGACGTGTGAAGCCCTACCCATAAGGGCCATGAGGACTTGACGTCATCCCCACCTTCCTCCGGTTTGTCACCGGCAGTCTCCTTAGAGTGCTCTTGCGTAGCAACTAAGGACAAGGGTTGCGCTCGTTGCGGGACTTAACCCAACATCTCACGACACGAGCTGACGACAGCCATGCAGCACCTGTGCGCCGGTTCTCTTTCGAGCACTCCCGCCTCTCAGCAGGATTCCGACCATGTCAAGGGTAGGTAAGGTTTTTCGCGTTGCATCGAATTAATCCACATCATCCACCGCTTGTGCGGGTCCCCGTCAATTCCTTTGAGTTTTAATCTTGCGACCGTACTCCCCAGGCGGTCAACTTCACGCGTTAGCTACGTTACTAAGGAAATGAATCCCCAACAACTAGTTGACATCGTTTAGGGCGTGGACTACCAGGGTATCTAATCCTGTTTGCTCCCCACGCTTTCGTGCATGAGCGTCAGTATTGGCCCAGGGGGCTGCCTTCGCCATCGGTATTCCTCCACATCTCTACGCATTTCACTGCTACACGTGGAATTCTACCCCCCTCTGCCATACTCTAGCCTGCCAGTCACCAATGCAGTTCCCAGGTTGAGCCCGGGGATTTCACATCGGTCTTAGCAAACCGCCTGCGCACGCTTTACGCCCAGTAATTCCGATTAACGCTTGCACCCTACGTATTACCGCGGCTGCTGGCACGTAGTTAGCCGGTGCTTATTCTTCCGGCACCGTCATCCCCCGGCTGTATTAGAACCAAGGATTTCTTTCCGGACAAAAGTGCTTTACAACCCGAAGGCCTTCTTCACACACGCGGCATTGCTGGATCAGGCTTTCGCCCATTGTCCAAAATTCCCCACTGCTGCCTCCCGTAGGAGTCTGGGCCGTGTCTCAGTCCCAGTGTGGCTGGTCGTCCTCTCAGACCAGCTACTGATCGTCGCCTTGGTAGGCCTTTACCCCACCAACTAGCTAATCAGCCATCGGCCAACCCTATAGCGCGAGGCCCGAAGGTCCCCCGCTTTCATCCGTAGATCGTATGCGGTATTAATCCGGCTTTCGCCGGGCTATCCCCCACTACAGGACATGTTCCGATGTATTACTCACCCGTTCGCCACTCGCCACCAGGTGCAAGCACCCGTGCTGCCGTTCGACTTGCATGTGTAAGGCATGCCGCCAGCGTTCAATCTGAGCCAGGATCAAACTCTTCAGTTTAAACCTGTTACTGTTTTCGGTTCGGTTAAGAACCGGTCGCTCACTCAAAGCTGACAGGTAAATGAATTACTTCATAAACCTGACTTACTTTAGTGTGAGACTCTTGATACTTTTGCTATCTGATCCGAAGATCAGCTCGCTTCCATCAAGCGCCCACACTTATCGGCTGTTAATTTTTAAAGAGCAATCTGCGAGGAACTTCGTGTTTCCCGGCAGCGCTGCGTTTTCAGCAGCAGAGAAGCGAGATTATGAACCGTGTTTCGCAGCTCGTCAACAACTTTTTACACTACATCGTTGCGACTGCGGGGTTCAACTTCCAGGCCAGCCGCGCGCCCGACACTGCAGCACACCACCAGCTTTGCTTCCCTCTCCCGCGCCGCGTTTCCGTTAGCGCGAAAGAGGCGTGATTCTAAGCACCCGCCCTCATCCACGCAAGCCCTTTGTGAAAATATTTTGAGAAGGCCCCGTGCGCTGGCGCGCACCGGGGCTAGCCTCACGACGAGCCGCGCGTCGCCACGCGATCAAACCTCTATTGGTGTGACGTATGCCTCTCGTTTCCCTTATATATACGGACGCGGAACGGGCAAGGAATCCGGTGCTGTCGAGTATCATGCCGCGACCGAACCACGCACTCATATCCACGATGGACAGCACGACTCAACCCGGCGACGCCGACCTTCGCGACGAATATGCAGCGCTCCGCGAGCGCGCCATCATCCTGGAAGAACAGGCTCCGCCGCTTCTGCAACGCATCTCGGATGTATTGCCGCGAATCAGCGGCGAATCCGAACTGGCAGACGAGCACCGCGAGCGGCTCGTCGGCGCGCGCAACGCTGCGATGGTCTCGATCGAAAATTATCAACAGGCGATTCCCTTCCTGCAGACGGCCGACTCGATCATCGAGCAACTGGACAAGACGCCCGAGCGCGACGAAGACATCGAGTGGCGCGAATCGCTGCTGCAACGGCTCGACGAACTGATCGACGTCGCAGTCGTGATGATCGACGACGCCGAAGGCTACTTCGAACAGGCGCAAGCCTGCGACCTGTCCAGCGTGCCGAAAGCCATCCTCGAGGATTGAGTAACGCAGCCCGGAATAGCGTAGCGCGCCGACGTAACGCCGTGTGCGCCAGCCATTCCGATGCTTGCCGGCCGGCAATCGCAGCCTGACACCCTCGCCGGCACACCGGCCGCGCCCCTCCCGAAAAAGCTCACCTTTTTGCTACGCGCCTCGCCCGGGCCGCGCGACACAACTACGGTGCGTCGAGAGCGATCGTCTCGTTCACGATCGGCACGCGGATATATCCGCCCTCCGTATCGCCATACGCGTGCGCATTCCCGTCGATGACATATTGCGCGGTCAACGCGCACAGGGTCGCGTCTCGCGCATCGACGGACTTCAGCGTCGACACGTCGATCCCCAGTCGCTCCAGCAACTGCCGGCGCTGGTTGCGTTTCTGCTTCGCCGACGCAACAGTCTTGCCCAGCATTGCGCAGGTGATCGCATAAGGATAGGTTTCGAAGCTCGCGCGCCCGCCCGCATAGCGCGCGCCGGTCAGCAGCGGATAGGCGTCCGCGAGTGCGCGGTAGACGCGCTCTCCCATGAACATCCAGTCGAAGAAACCTGACGTGCTCGCGACCGCCTGCTCCCGCGACGGCGTCGGAAAGCATGAGATCCGTTCGCGCGCGAGCGCCTGTTCGGCCGCCCGGCGCCCGCTCCCCGTCCACCACAGGCTCGGTGCGTCGACACCGACGGCCACGACGTCATGGGCGAGACACAGCGCAGGTACCGCTTCGGGCGCGATCCGTTCCTCGCGGCAAACGACCATTGGTCCACGCAGGATCACGAGATCGCATTGCTTCTTTTCGCCACCCACATCGACACCCGCCACGGCCGGCGATTGCCGCGCGGATCCAGCGGATCCAGCGGATCGGGCCGATCGCATGCGGGCGCCTCAGTCCGCCGGCCGTGCGTCGTAGGCGGCGTCGAAGATCGCTTCGAGACCGGGATGCACGCCGCGCATCGGGTCGACGACCGACTTCGCCCAGTCGAAGTACGCCTGCTTGCGCTCGAGCGGCCAGTCCGCGGGCGGATGCCGTGCGATGTCGCGCAGGTTGCAGATCTTGTCGGCCAGCTTCACGAGCTTCGCACGCCGGCTGATGGTCGCCGCATGCTCGACCTGCAGGCGTTTGCGCTCTTCCTTCGGCAACGACTTGTCGTCGGTGACTTCCATCACGATGTCCGCCACGTCCTTGCCGAACAGCCGCAGCAGCTCCTGTTCGGTCGTTTCCGTATCCTCGACCGTGTCGTGCAGTACGGCCGCGACGATCACCCGCTCGTCCTCGACGCCGGCCTCGTTGGCCAGCACGTCGGCGAGCGCGATCGGATGATTGATGTACGGCGACGCTTCTTCGTCCTTGCGCCGCTGATTGCGATGCTTGTCCGCCGCGAACGCGATGGCGGCTACCAGCTTTTTCATATTCCCCCCTCGTATGGCCAGACCCGCGACCGGCAGAACCGGTCGCGCGCATTTCGGAACCGCACATACTACCTGCACGCGATGACCGCGCCCGTGCGCCGGCATCCCGGCACACCCCGCATCACGCGCTCACCGGCGCGCGCTGCAGCTCGACCACGTTGACCTGCGCACCGAATACGTCCCTCACGAGCGGCAGCAGGTGGTCGTGGTGCGTCAGGAACAGCACCTGGGTTCGCGTCGACAGATCGCGCAGCGCATCGAGGCCGGCCTTCGCGCGCGCGTCGTCGAAGTTGATGAACAGATCGTCGGCCACGAACGGCAGCGCGGTCCGGCTGCCGAGTTGCAGTTCCAGCGCCGCGATCCGCAGCGCGAGAAACAACTGGTCACGCGTGCCTTCGCTCAACCCGGCAACCTCGACCGACGCGCCCTTCGTCCGCCTTGCATACAGGGCGGGCGGCGTCCGTTCGGTATCGACGGTCAGCCGCGCGAATTCGCCCAGCGTGAGCCCGGCGAAGATTTCGCCCGCACGCCTGAGCATCGGCCCCTGCTTCTGGTCGCGATAGCGATCCGTCGCCCACTTCAGCAACCGGCTTGCGGTGGCCGCTTCCAGGTACTGTTCGGCTGCATCGCCCATCGCCGCCAGCGCTTCCTGCCGTTTCGACTCGGCAACGGCCGCGTTCGCCTGGCCGTCGATCGCGCCGAACGTCTGATCGGCCACGACCTGCTGCTGTGAAAGCTCATTGAGCCGCTTGCCGACATCGCCGAGCGATTGCTTCACCGCTTCGAGGTGCGCTGGTACGTCGGCGATGTCCTGCTCCGCGACTTCGGCTTCGACGGCGGAGCGGGACAGGCCGTCGCCGTCGCGCACCAGTGCCTCGTGCGCGGCATCGACTGCCTGCCGCAGCTGGCGCTGCCGGTCCGAGCGTTCGGCCAGCGGCAGCGCGGCATCGATCGACACGACACCGGCCAGTTGCAGCAGCGGCTGGACGCGTGCATCGGCACCGGCCACCGCGGCGGCGGCATCCGCGACCTTGCCGTCGGCCTGCCGGACGGCCTCGTCGGCCCGACCGATCGCACGCGCAATTTCCCTGGCGGAAGCGAGGCGCATCGTCAGCCGGCGCGCGACGTCCGGCCAGTCGCCGCTCGTCAGCCATTCCGGCGCGAGCGCCGCGGCAAGCCGCCGTGCGCCCGCCTCGAGCGCGGCCAGTTCCGCGCGGATCACGGCGATCCGGTTGCGCGGTGCGTCGGCATCGGCCAGTTCGGCGGTCACGGCGTTGGCAAGCGCGAGCGCACCTTCCGCCGCGGCCAACGTCGCCGCGCTCGTGGAAAGCTTCGCGTCGGCCAGCGCGTCCCGCCATTGCGCGTGCCACGCGTCGTAGGCCGCCTGCGCGTGGCCGGCGCGCGATTGCGCCGTCGCGCATCCGCGTTCGGCTTCCCGCGCGCGCTCCTCGAGACTGTCCTGCTGCGCGAGCGCTTTCTCGGCCGACTGTACGAAGGCCTCGGCGGTCGCGACGAGCGCCGCCAGACCGTCCGACTCGCCGCCTCGCGACACGGTACGCAGCGCAGCGCGCAACGCAGCTTCGGCACCGGCCCGCGCGGCGCGAATCGTGTCGAATTCGCGACGCTGGCGATCGAGATCGGCCTGCGCGGCGAACACCGTGTCGCGCTTCGCAAGCCAATCGCCCATCGCCGCCAGCGGCATGCCGGGCACCGCGGCCGTCGTCGCGAGCGCGGCCCATGCGTCGCGATGCGCGGCGAGCTCACGTTCGCGCTCGTCCAGCGCGGCCTGCCTGCGCGTCACGCCCGCACGCGCGGATTCGACCTGCTGACGCAGCGACTGCAACGTCGCCGCCGCCTGCGTCGCACCCAACTGCGCGTCGACGAGTTCGTCCGCAAGGCGAATCGCATCGTCGAGCGCGGGCGCGCCCGTTCCGAGATCGATCGCGCCGCTGCGGATATCGCCCCATGCGCCGTCGCGCCGCGCACGCGCTGCCAGCACGTCGGCGGTCGTGACGACCTTGTGGTTCTCCGCGAAGTGCTTCTCCTGCAGTTCGAGCCGCTCGAGCTCTTCGAGCGCGCCGTCCCGTGCGTCGCGTGCAGCAGCGGCCGCGCTCGCGCGTTCGCTGTCCTCCTTCAGCAGCGCACCGAGCCGCGCCACCGACGGCACGTCGAGCGCGCGCAGCGTGTCGACCGGCATGCGCCACCGGCCGAGCGCATCGAGTGCGCCGGACAGTGTGCGTTCCGCAGCTGCGATTTCCTGTTCGAGCGCCTGCTCGCGCTGGCCGCTGTTGCGAAAGCCCTGCGCATCGGCCAACGCCGCGCGCAGCGTTTCCGGCACATCGACGGTCGACAGGCGCGCCTGTTGTTCCCGCACCTGCGCCAGCTCGCGCGTGCGTTCGTCGAGCGATTCGCGCGCGCCGGCCAGCGCCTGGTGCAGCGCGCCGTGTTCGCGCAACAGGTTGGCCACGGTCTTCAGCGACAGCGCCGTCGGCAGCGACGCTCGCAGCGACGCTTCGTCCGTCGGCCAGTCGAGCTGGGCGGCCGCGGCGAACGCGGCGGACAGGTGCCGCTCGACGTCCGCACCCAACAGCAGCAGATCCTGCGCGTGATTCATGCACGCGCCGCGCAGCCGATCGAGCGCTTCGATGTCGGCTTCGAGCGCCAGCGTGTCAGTGTCGGCGTCGATCGCATCGCGCGCCTGCCGTTTCGCGAGCAGGTCGGCACGCCGTTCCTCGAGCACCTTCTGTTCGGCCGCGAGATCACCCTGCGCCTTCAACAGATCCGCATACGCGGTGGGCGGCAACTCGACGACCGCGCCCAGTTCCGCGAGCGCCGCGTCCTTGACCGTCAGCTCCTTGAGGTACGGCGCCAGCCGTCGCACGCGCTCGAGCTTCGAGCGCAGCGCTTCGAGCCGGCGCTGTTCCGCGCGCGCCTGCTCGATCTGCTGTTCGACCGCTTCGCGCGCGTCCTTGCGTTCGACCCAGTCGCGCGTGCGCACCTGAACCGTCTTCAGTTCGGTCACGGCTTCGTTGAACGACGTTTCGGCAAGTGCAAACGCGCTGCCGCTGCGACGCGGCGCCCACAGCTCGACCGCACGCGCATCGAGCTCCTCGCGCACCGGCCCGAGACTGCCGACCCCGGCGGCCGATTCGAACAGCACCTGGCCGAGCTTGTCGGATGCGTCGAGAATGCTCCGGCCGCCATCGACCAGACGCCCGTGATCGAGCCCGAACATCTGCTCGAAGAATTCGCGCGTGGCGCCGTCGAGAACGGCGGCCAGGTAATCGTCGGGCAACTTGTCGTCGGCGGGCGTGCGCAGCGGACTGCGCCCGCGGGCGCGGTGGAACGCGAGTTCGCCCGTGCCGCTCTCCAGCACGCCGCCGATCCGCAGTTCCGGTGTGCTGTGCAGGAAATCGAGCGGCGTCTGCAGCTTCATCCCGAACAGCAGCTCCGACACGGCCGTGCGGATCGTCGACTTGCCGGCCTCGTTCGGCCCCACGATCACATGGAAATCCTCGCCGGCCGACGGAAAACGCAGCGTCTCGTCGGTGAACTTGCCGTACTTGATCAGATCGAGCTGGTTGATCCGCATCGCTTACTCCCCCCTCGCCAGCCGCGCAAGCAACGCGGGCCCGACCTGCTCGACGAGCGCCGTGAGCTCGCCCGCGCGTGCCATCGCCAACAACGGCACCTCTTCCTTCACGTCGCTTCGCACCTTGCCGACGAACGGCTTCAGGTCGCGTTCGAGCAACTCGAGGAAATCCGGATCGCGCGCGGCATCGGCCAGGATCTGCTTCAGGTCCTCAAGCGCTTCGAGCTGCTCGCTTTCGCCCGGCTGATGATCGGCCGCGGACGTCGCGAGCCGGACCTTCTCGAGCCACAGCCGCTCGTTGCCGATGATGCCGATCTGGTTCAGCACCTCCGCGCGCAACTGCGGCGCGCGGCCGAAAAAGAGGCCGTGGGCGGGCGTACGCCCCGCGACCGTCACACGCACCGCGCGCGGCACATGACCGTCGACGGTCAGCAACGCTTCCAGCGACTGGCCGATCTTTCTCGACAGGTCGGCGACGGTCAGGCAATCGGACGCGTCGACCGACACGGCTTCCCAGCGCAGCACGTCGAGATACAGACGCTCGACCTGCGTGCGGCCTTGCTCGACCGTCACGAGCACCGCGCCGCGGCGGCCCGTCTCGCGGATATGGCGCCCCTGCAGGTTGCCGGGAAACACCACGGTGGACGGCCCCGACCATTGCTGGAATTCGTGCACGTGGCCGAGCGCCCAGTAGTCGTAGCCTTTCGCATGGAGTTCGGCCAGCGTGCACGGCGCATAGTTCGCGTGCGCCGCATAGCCTTCGAGCGCCGTATGCAGCACGCCGATGTTGTAGTAACCGGGCACCGGATCCGGATAGCCGATCGCGAGATTGTCGACGACGGCCTTGTCCTTGAAGCTCTGCCCGTGCAGCGCGACTTCGAATTCAGGCAGCTTGTGGGTTTCCGCCTTGCGGTGGCCGAATACGGTGACGTTGTCGGGCAGCGTCAGCTTCTTCGTCATCTCGCTTTCGGCATCGTGGTTGCCGCCGAGAACGAACGCACGGATGCCGGCCTTGCGCAGGCGCCCCATCTGCTGGCCAAAGAAGATGCCCGTGTTGTGATCCTTCCAGTCGCCGTCGTACAGGTCGCCGGCAATCACGAGGAATGCGACTTCCTCTTCGATCGCACGATCCACGAGTTGCCGCAGCGCCTCGCGCGACGCGTTGCGCAACTGCGCGGCCGGCGCGTCGGGATACGCGCTCAGGCCGTGCAACGGGCTGTCAAGATGTATGTCTGCCGCGTGGATGAACTTCACGAAGATTCCTCTGTTTCATGACGATAAAGCCTGCGATCGCCGCGCGATGCCGTGAGCCAGGCCATCAGTCGCAATCCTGGTAGCCGCCGGGTTCGCCGCAACGGATACAGCGGAATATATACGCGGTCGGTGAACCGCCCTTGTCGAGTGCGGCAAGGAAATGCTCCCACTCCGCGCCCTCGTCGAGTCCGGCCGATTCCCGAATCGACGCGACTGCCTGCGGGCCGAGCGCGCGCAGTTCTCCCGCACCCGCACGACCGACGAACTGCGCGGCATCGCCGCAATGCGTCCACCACCGCTCCTGCTGCCAACCCTGAAAGCCCGGCGTGCGACAAGCGATTTCGCTGACGACCGCGTCGGGCACTTCGTCGCATTCGCCGCCGCCGATGCCGTACGTGTCGGTGAAGGCTGCGCCGAACCGTCGGCGATGCACCATAGGCAGAGGCAATTCTCATACTCGTCGACCGCATGCACGGGGCCGGCGTATACGTAACCACGTGCATCGCCGCAACACACGCAGCACGCGTCCGAGCGGATCACACTGCCCGTTGCCGGCGGGTCGGGATGGTACCTGAAAGCGGGTAACGACATGACGCTCTCCGTGGATCCGGAAGGGAGGGAAGCACGCGATGCGAATTCGAATCGCCATCGTGCCACGGGATGACCGTGTTACCGCGGTACCTCGGCCTCGACAAACGTGCCGTTCACGAAACGATAAACGCGATGCAACGCACCGCCATGCGCAACATATTCCCACCGGATGTCGATGGCGGCCGGATCGTCGTGCCACGCGATCGCCAGGTAAGGCGATTGAGTTCCACCGTCGGTTTCGAGAGAAACGGAATCGAGACAGCTTTGGACCGGCAGCGAGAAACGTGGCACCGCACGGGTGCCGCGCAGTTCCAGCACGTATAGCGACCCTTCTTCGCCCGCGCCGCAATATCCGGTCGGACGGCTGCTCGAAGAGCGATTGACGACGACCAGCAGATAGTCGTTGCCGTCGATCCGCTTCGAACGGCCCGACGGAAACGCAACGCCCGATGCCTCGGCCAATGCACGGCGCAGCGCGGCCGGCACGATCAGTGCCGATTTCGTGTGGCGGGCCGCATCGACCTCGAACAACCTCGGGCTCGCCCATTCGATCTCGTGACCGTTGGCGAGCCGCACCGATTCTGGCGCCGGCGTTTCGGCGAATCCAACGGCGGCATTCGAGGCCAGCAGCGCCAGCGCCGCGAGCTTCAATGCAATCGACGATCTCATCGGGCCGATCCATGCTCGCAAGAATCGCGCAGGACCGTCGCGAGGTCCGTCGCATGCGCCGGCATACCGCTCGGGCCGCGGCGACCCAGGATCGCCGCGCGTGCATCGTTCGCCGCGACGCGCGCGGCCGATCCACGACGCAGCGTCACTCTCCGCGCGGCACCGGCGGCGGAGCATAGCCGTTGTCATTGCCGGGGAACGGATTCGCGTTGCGGCGCAGTGCTTCCTCTTCATTCTCCTTCTGCGCGAACAGCGCGACGCCGATCACGCCGACGTTCGCCGAATCGCCGTACTTCGAGTTCGCGACGTAGCTGTCGGGCACCGCCGCGAAGCGGAACGCGGCGACTTCGTCGCGGCTCTTGCGGAAGCCCTCGATCGTCAGCGTGCGGCCCGGATACAGCACGTAACCGCCATTCGTGTAGCTGCCCGGCCGCCCCGACAGCACGTCGAGCCCGTCGACGGTCGACACGACTTCGAACGTACGGCGCCCCTGGTTGCGCAGCACGATCATGTAGCGCGAACCTTCGACGCCCGCCATGTGCCAGCGGCCGTTGCTGCGCGCAAGACGCAGCGGTGCACCCTTTTCGTCCGTAAACGACAGCGCGATGTCGCCGTTGGCGAGCGCGACGCGGGTCGGCAACCGGCGAACCTGGGACGCAGGCGGATGTCCGGGCAGCGCATCGTTGTAATAGACCGACGCGAGATCCGTCGGCTTTGCCGGATCCGCGCGTTCGAAATCGACCTGGCGGGTTTCGGATCGCACCGACTCGCCCCATGCAGTGCCGAGCCCGCGGCGTTCGCTGGCATCCGGTGCGGCGGCGGACGCGCCGGTGCTGGCGGACGGCGGAGGCGGCGCTGCGCAGGCGGCCAGCCAGAGCACGCAGGCGAGCGCGAGAAGACGGAACAGGATGGTCATGACGTGAGGCCTCGGAATGTTATCGGGCCGCGCCGGACTGGCCGGAACGGCATTTTGGTGTCGTCTGTCGTCACGATGTCGATCGGACATGCTGGCCCGTGTCGGCCGGCACCGCGATCCCGGTGGCCCGGCGACCGGGAGCCCCGCTATTTAAGCATGGCGGGCGGGCAATGGGCAGGGGGCGCGCACGCCGCCCGTTGCGGGCACGTGCCGGCGGCTCCAGACAAAGGCGTGCATACGTGTCGCGTCGCCGGATCGGTGGCGAACGTCGACGCATCCCCGTATCGAGGATGCGTTGAACGGCGCGCCGAGCGCGCCAATAGAAAAGCCCGGCCCGCATCGAAGCGGGCCGGGCCTTGACGGGAAGCGTGACGCTTACAGCGCGCCGCCTTGCGCGGACGCCGAACCCTTCACACCGACCGATGCGCCGCCTTGCACCGCGTTCGTCGCACCTTCGAGCGCCTCACCGGCCTTCGCCTTCGCGCCGCCGGCAACGTCGCCTGCCGTCGACACCGCGCCTTGCGCGTGGCTCTTCGCCTTGCCCGCGACATGCTTCACGTGCGCTTTCGTCGAGTGGACGGCCGATGCGGCGGCATCCTTCGCCGTGCCCGCTGCCGAACCGACCGCGTGCGTCGCACCGCCCACCGCGTTGCCGGCCGCCGAGCCCACGTCGCCGACCGTCTTGCCGACGCCGTTCAGCGCACCGCCGACGACGTTGCCCGCGCCCGAACCCGAGCCTGCCGCGTTCGCGCCGGCGCCGGCCTGCACACCCACGCCACCGCCGAGCAGCGGCGTCTGAACCTGCGCGCCGACACCCGCGGAACCCTGGGCGCCGGTTTGCGCCGTCTGTGCGAACGCAGCCGAAGTCGCCACTGCCGTCAGTGCAGCACCCACCAGAATCGTACGGATCTTGTTCATGGTCATTCTCCCCAAAGACGTTGTTGCTGCGGGCCGCCTTCGTGCGGCTTGTCGCATGCCTCGCCGCGACGTGCGGCAGGTGGAGCTAATGTAGCGGCGCGAACGCGCAAAACGATTGATTTGCAGGGACTGTTACTTCGGTTGCAAATGCTGACGATTGATTCACACAGTTTGACAATCGGGGGATTGCAACGGGATCGGGACGGTGTAGCCCGGCGGACGGGGAGAGTCTGGAGGCGTGTCGCGCGGTGCATTCCGCGACAGAGACAAGGCCGATCGCCGCGGCTCGGAACCAGACAGGCGAAACGGCCGGAAGCGACCAGAAACGGCTAGCAGGGAAACCGGCCGCTTCTATAAGCACTCCAAAGGACGCTCGTCGGCCAGCCGTCGGTACGGCCTGACAACCGGCTTCTCGCGATCAGCTCGATGTCGTCGGACACGCACGCCGCCACGCCGGCATGCCCCGATGCGCCGAACGCGAGCTTGAACGCCTTTTCCCTCAGCGCATCCACGGCCGGCCGGTCGAGCGCTGCGCCCGGATCGCCGTCGATTTCGTCGAACGACGCCATCCACTGCGCATCGAACGGCTCGGCATCGCGACTGTCCAGCGCGCGGTCGCAATCCAGGTCGGCGAGGAAATCGAAAAAGCCCGGCGCCGACAGGATGGCGTCCATTTCAAGCAGATGCGCATGCATCATTGCGGCTCCTTCACGATGCACGGCCCCGATCGCCCGTCGGCCAATACGGGCAGATCGGAACCGCACGCGTACCGCCCGATTATGGCCGGAACGTATTGCCGAGCACGACGCCTTCACGCCGCGGATCGGTGCCGCCCTGCAACGCGGGCGACTGGCCGACCGTCACGCGCATCACCGTGTTGACGCCGCTCGCCTGCGCGGACGTCGACACCTTGTGCCCGAGCGCGAGCAGCCCCGTGATCAGCGGATCGTTCGCCCCGTTGTTCGCCGTGTTGACGTTCGGATGCTCGCCGCCGATCGTGGTCGTCGGGCTGTTGCTTGCGCCGAAGTCGACGAGCCCGGCGGACTGCTGCGCATCGAGACCCCAGTCGAGCGCGCCGACGAGCGTCTTGACCACGTATTGCGGAATCGTGCCGCCGCCCGGCGAACCGGTCGCCATCACGAAGTCACCGCGCGAACCGTCCGCGGCCTGACCGAACACGATCGTCGGCGCCATCGAGCTGCGCGGCCGCTTGCCCGGCTGCAGGCGGTTGGCCACCGGATTGCCCGAACTGTCGACCGGGTTCGCGGAAAAATCGGTCAACTGGTTGTTCAGCAGGAAGCCGTTGGTCATGTGGAACGAGCCCATGCTCGACTCGACCGTGGTCGTCGCGCTCAGCACGTTGCCGTCGCCGTCGACGATCGTGAACTGGTTCGTGCCGTGCTCGATCAACGTCGTGTCGACCCCGAGCGGTACCGCACCGAGATCGCCCGGCTTCGCGGTACCCATGCTCTTGGCCGGGTCGATCAGCGCCGCGCGCGATTTCAGGTAAGGCTTGTTCAGCAGCGTATTCCACGTGCCGCCCGGCAGCGGCACGAAATCCGTGTCGGCCACGTATTTGTCGCGGTCGGCATACGCGAGCCGCTCGGCCTCGGTGATGAGGTGCACGCCCGCGACGGTCGGCTTGCCGCCTTCGAGATCGATCGCCGTCGGCTTCAGCGACTTCAGGTCATAGTTCTCGAGAATGCCGAGTGCCGACGCGACCGCGATGCCGCCCGACGACGGCGGCGGCATCCCGCACACCCAGTAGCTGCGATAGGTCGTGCACACCGGGTCGCGGCGCTTCGCCTGGTAGGCGGCCAGATCCGCGACAGTCGTCTTGCCCGGCGTGAGCGTCGAGCCATCAGCGCCCTTCGTCGTGGCGATCTTCGCGACGATGTCCTGTGCGATCTGCCCCGTGTACAGCGCGTTCGCACCCGACTGCGCCATCAGCGTCAGCGTGCGCGCATACGCCGGATTCTTCAGCACGGTGCCGAGTGTCTTCGGCGAACCGTCGGCGTTCAGGAAATACGCGGCGGCCTCGGGGTCGCGCTTCAGGTTCGCGGCGTTCGCCGCGATCGCGTCGGCGAGCCGGCCACCGATCGGGAAGCCGTTGGTCGCCAGCGTGATCGCATCGCCGAACAGGTTCTGCCACGGCAGCCGGCCGTGATCCTGCTGCAGCGCCTCGATGAGCCTCGGCACACCGATCGTGCCGATCGAACGGCCGCTCGCACGCGCATTCGGCAGCGGCGCGGAGTGGTCGGTCGCATCGTCGACATAGCGCAGGTAGTTCTCCGTCGCGGCGGCCGGCGCGGTTTCCCGGCCGTCATACGCCTGCAGCGTCTTGCCGCGCGCATCGTAGTAGAGCAGCACACCGCCCGAGCCGAGGCCCGTCGCTTCTGGCACGGTCAGCCCGAGCACGGCCTGCACGGCAACCGCCGCGTCGGCGGCCGTGCCGCCTTTCTTCAGCACCGCGCAACCGGCCGCGCTCGCGTAGGCGTTCGACGTGGCGACCAGATACGTTTTCGCATAGACGGGCTTCATCCCGGTGCGATAACCGGACGACGCTTCCGGCAGTGACGGGTCGCCCGGCTGGTTCGACCCGACCACGACAGTCGAGCCGCTGTTGTCGATTGCGAGACAACTCGTGTCGGCCGTGGGTGTCGTCGTGGCGCCCGTGTCGGTTTCGATGTCGTTGCCGCCGCAGGCCGTCATCATGGCGGCCGCGAGCAACGCGGACGCATACGGAAAGATCGCTGTTCTGTTCATTGTCTGCCGATGTTCTTGTCAGTCGTTGCGAGGGACACCACGCTGCCTGCGACCCCCTCGGTGCGCCGACAACGCATTCGATAGTCCCATGAACAAATTTTTTTCCGCAATAAGGGAATGAAGTAATGCCGCCGGACGTTGCACGCACAACGTCACGACCGCACGCGCACGGGTACGCGTGTTGCACTGCATCGCAGTGCGATGCGCTCGCGTGGCCGCTGTCGTTATCGCGCTGCCCGGCGGCGCTTGCCGGCCGTTCGGCCGTCACGCGCGAAACCGTCTTCCATCGCTTCGATCGCGTCGGAGAAGAACTCGAGGAACATCGTCATGGCGACAGTCGCGCTCATGTCCGCCCGTTGGTAGATGCAGCTGAACGAGCGCGCGCCCGCATCGGCAAGCGGCGTCCACGCGAGCCGGCCGGCAGCCACGTCGTCCGCGACGTTCTCGGCGATCAGGAAGCCGACGCCCGCGCCTTCGGCCGCAAGGCGCCGCACCATCGGCACCGAACCCGTCTCGACCAGCGGCCGCACGTTGCGCGGCTGTCGCGCATCGATCTGGTCGAACATCGCGCGCAGTTCCGTGTCGGGTGTCATCAGGATCAGCGGATACGCGAAGCAGTCGCGCATCCGCACCTTTCCGCCTGACGCCGCGAGCGGATGGCCGGGCGCCGTGACGACACCCAGCGGCTGGGCGAACGCCCGCACCTCGACGACGCCCGCCGACGTGCGCCGGCGCAACGCATAGCCGATGTCGGCCTCGCCCGTCTCGACCCAGCGCACGATGCTTTCGCCGTTTCCCGAGCGCACGCTGTACGTGACGCCCGGATAGCGCTGCATCGCGGCAAGGATCGCGTCGGGCACGAGCTTTTCCGCGGTCGATGCGGGCACCGCCAGGTTCACGTGGCCGCGCCGCAGCGCGCGCAGGTCCTCGACCTGCGTGAGCGCGTTGTCGAAGTCGCGCTGACCGCGCCGCACGGCCGCGATCACGATCTCGCCGGCAAGCGTCAGCTGCATGCCGCGCGGCAACCGGTCGAACAGCGGCACGCCGACCTGCTCCTCCAGATTGCGGATCTGCTGGTGCACCGCCGCGGCGGTCAGGTGCAGCGCGTCGGCCGCCTTGCGAATCGAGCCGCGTCGCGCGACTTCGTCGAAACAGCGGAATGCCTGCGATATCGAACGCATGAGTGATCCGTTAGTTTTTTCCGAACAGGCCGTCAAGAATAATCCGATTTTACTGATCGCCCGGATCGTCTAGATTGCGCTGCATCCCCGTGTCCGATTCGAATGGAGAGTGCAGTGACAACCGTCGACCAGATTACCCAGCGCCGCCGTGGCGTCGGCCTCATCGCCCACGATCCCGCACTGTCCGCGGGCGGCTATACGCTCATCGCGCCGCAGACGGCCGACGGCAACGTCTATCTCGTCGGCATCGACGGTGAAGTCGCGCATCAGTGGAAGATGCCCGTGCGCCCCGGCCGCCATGCGGTCATCCTCGCGAACGGCAACCTCGGCTATAACGGCAATCATCCGCACTCCGAATCGCGCTATGCGCCGTGGTCGATGTGGCATGGCGGCGACTTCTACGAAGTCACGCCGCAAGGCGAAACCGTGTGGCGCTACGAGGACCCCGCGCATCATCATGACGCGCAGTGGCTGCCGAACGGCAACCTGCTGTACGCCGCGTGCGAACCGGTCGACGCCGCGTTCGCGCGGCGCGTGCCGGGCGGCACGCCGCACGGCGACGACGAAGTGATGTATGCGGACGTGATCCGCGAAGTGAACCGGGCCGGGCAGATCGTGTGGGAATGGCGTGCGCGCGAACACCTGCGACCCGAGGATTTCCCGATCGCGGCCGGCTTCGGGCGCTATCACTGGCCGCTCGTCAACGGCCTCGCGGTCGACGCGAACGGCCGCGTGCTGATGAGCCTGCGCACGACGTCGGGCATCATCGGCGTGAACCGCGAAACCGGCCGCGTCGACCTGCGGATCGGGCCCGACGTCGTGTCGCACCAGCATGCGCCGGTGCCGCTCGCGAACGGCAACATCCTCGCGTTCGACAACGGCAATTTCCGCCACGGCGCGCACGTCGCGTTCTCGCGCGTCGTCGAGATCGATCCGGCGACGCAGCGCGTCGTGTGGTCGTATGCGGACGACGTCGTGAACCTGTTCTACACGCCGTTCATGGGCAATGCGCAGCGCTTGCCGAACGGCAACACGCACGTCACCGAATCGTCGACAGGCCGCCTGTTCGAAGTGACGCCCGCCGGCGAGGTCGTCTGGGAATACGTGATTCCGTGGTTCGCCGAATACCCGGACGAAGCCGCGCGCAAGACCGGGCCGGGCCAGCTCAACAGCGTGTTCCAGACGTTCCGCTACAGCGCCGCGCAACTGCCCTGGCTGCGGGCCTGACCTTGCCGTTCACCGCCGGTTTCCGGCGCTCGTCGCCGTTCGCTTCCGAGGGGCCTGCCGTGTCGCACGATCCGATCCCAACGCCCGTCGACGCACGGCTGCCCGCCTGGCAGCTCGCGCTGTTCGGGCTGCAGCACGTGCTGTCAATGGCCGCGTCCCCGATCACGGCCGTGTTCCTGATCGCAAAAGTGCTCGCGCTGCCGGCGGACCTGACGGTCCAGCTGATCGGCGCGACGTTCTTCGCCTGCGGGATCGGCACGCTGCTGCAATCGCTCGGCGCCGGCCCGATCGGCGCGCGCATGCCGTTCGTGATGGTGCCCGGCGGCGCACCGACGATGCTGTTCGCCGGCATTGCCGCGCAATCGGGCCTGCCGACCGCCGCCGGCGCGGCGCTGCTCGCCAGCGCGTTCTATTGGGTGCTGCTGCCCGTCTTCACGCGTTGCCTGCGGCTCTTTCCGCGCATCGTCGTCGGCGCGATGCTGCTGCTCGTGTCGATCAACCTGATCCGGATCTACGCGACGATCGTCGTCGGCCAGCCCGGTTCGGCCGACTTCGCGCAGCCGCGCGCGCTCGGTCTCGCGCTGGCGACGATCGTCGCCACGGTCATCGTCGCGGGTGCGTTCCGCGGCACACTCGGGCGCCTCGCGGTGCTGATCGGCCTGATGGCCGGCGCAACGCTCGGCTGGGCGCTCGATGCGATGCCGGCGCTCGCCGACGTGTGGCGCGGCCCGCTGTTCACGCATCCGGTATGGCTGCCGTTCGGGATGCCGCGCTTCGACGTGCTGGCCGCGCTGCCGCTGCTGATCTTCACCGCGATCTCGATGGCCGAGGCCACCGCGCAGACGGTCGCCGTCGGCGAAACGTGCGGCAAGCCGATCTCGCTGTCGCGCGACGTGCCGAAGACGATACGCGGCGATGGGCTGGCGTCGCTCGCCGGCGCGCTGTTCGGCACGCCGCTGATCGTGACCAGCGCCGAGAATATCGGCGTCGTGCAGACAACCGGCGTGCGCTCGCGCTACGTGACGGCCGCGGCCGGCGCGATCCTGATCGTCATCGCGCTGTTCGCGCCGCTCGCGCGGCTCGCGTATGCGATTCCGGCCGCGGTGGTCGGCGGCACCGCGCTGGTCGTGTTCGCGATGATCGGCGTGATGGGCATCCGGCTGCTCGCCGGCGTCGACCTGCACGCGCGCGCCAACCAGTACACGCTCGCGGCCGCACTCGTCGTCGGCCTTGCACCGATCCTGGTGCCGAACCTGTATCGCCATTTCAGCTCACCCGTGCAGATCGTGCTCGGCAACGGCATGGCGGCCGGCACGCTGGCTGCCATCGCGACGCAACTGGCGTTCGCCGCATTTGCGCGGCTCAGTGGACAGGCAAGCGCGACACCGGTTGCGGCTTCTTCGCCTTCGCGCGACGGTTGATGGTGGCGGCTGGTGACGTTGCGCGGTGCCGCGTGCCAGCGACATCGCACGCCGAGCAGCCGGTTCGTTTGCGATTGCCGGCCCGACACCCAGCTTCCTCACACGACGGGCCGGGCTCATGACGGTCAGCCACGGATGATCCGGATGCGGACCCCGACACGATGGAACTGGGTGCCGGACGCACTCCGTTTCTTCAACACGCTGCTGCTCGCTTGCCTGGCCCGGCACAACGACTGCATCGTCGACGCACGTCCCGCGCACTGACGCACCGGTTGCGTCGGACTGGCCATCTGACCGATTGCCGGAGCCTCCGCGTTCCGGCTATAAATCGTGCATGGACACGAATCGCTGGACCCACGACCCCGTCGGCGCCTTCCGGGCATGGCAGGAAACCGCCGCGACCGGTGCCGACCGCCGGCCGTTCGCGCCGCGTTCGGTCGTGCAGCACGTCGCGATGTTCGAACGGTTCCTGCGTCATCTGATCGCGCACCGCGTGTCGCTGGCCACGTTCGGGCCCGACCACGTCGCGGCCTTCCTGGCGGAACTCGAGCGCACCTGTGCGCCCGGCACGTCGACTCGCGTGCGCTACGCGAAGCTGATCGACCGGCTGGGCCGGCATCTGGTCGAGGCCGGCGTGCGCACGATTCATCCGGCCGGCCGGACGACGCGTGATCTCGCATGGCCGGACGGCGAGCCCGAGCCGTGCTACCTGCCGCCCGATGCCGACGCGGCGCTTCAGCACCACGTGCAACCTCGACCGGACGACACACCGGCCGATTGCCGGAATCGCGCGATCGTCGCGCTGCTGCTCGGGAGCGGCATCACTTCGGCGGAGATACGTGCGACGACGCACGACGCGCTCGATCTCGACGCGCGGCCGCCGGCACTATCCGTGCCGCGCGATCGGGCGCGGCCGGCGCGCCGGATCAGGCTCGCCGAATTTTCACTGGCGCCGCTCGCCGCATGGCGTGCGCGCTCGGCCGACGCGCCGGCATCCGCGTTGCTGTTTCCCGCACCGCGCGGCGGTGGCGCGATGAACGACATGTTCCTGCTGCTCGTGGTGCGCGACGCACTGAGCGCGATCGGCTTCCATGCGGCGGACATCAGCCCGCGCGTGCTGCGCAATACGGTTGCACGCCGCCAGTTGCTTGCGGGCCATGCACATGCCGACGTCAGTACGATGCTCGGTCTCGTCAGTACGCGAACGGTCACGCGCCTCCGGCAGACGCTGCCACCCGATGCGGCAGCGGATCGCGCCGCACACGAGCGCTGATCCCGCGTCCGGCGCAGGCTCCGTCGTCCGGTTCCCTATTCACCGGGCTTCGACTGGACCAGCCGCAGAATCCGGGTGTCGTACGGTGATTGCATCACTTCGGCAATGCGGGCCTCGGAAGCAGCCGGATGCAGTGGATTCAGCAGGAAGTTGTGCGCGTGCGGCACGACGACGCTCGGCACGCGCAGCAGCGCGCTCGGCTGCGTGTGCAGCCACTCGGTACCGGCGCTGCGGGTCCAGTCGACGTTGGATCGCCAGTCGTCCGGCGCGTCGCCCTCCGCGATTTCGGCGATATCGACCGAATCGGCCACCTCGATGCGAAGCAACTGGTACCCGCTCGGCAATTGCGCGACCGTGGCGATCTCGAAATGAACGAGCGTCTCGAGCAGCGCGAGCGCCGGATGCTCGGCGAGATACACGACGGGCTGCCCGGCGAAATGCCAGCGCCCGCCGGCGCGCAACCCGCCGATGCCTTTCAGGTCGGCGAAATTGCTGATCCGCCACAGCGTCGTCAAGCGAAATACCCCTCGTCGATCTGCGTGAGGGCTTCCTCGACGAGCCGCGCGCCATGCTCGGTGCTCGCCATGTCGAGCGACGTGCGGCCGCCGAAGCGCTGGAGCCCGTTGCGCAACCACGCCATCGCCTTGTCCTGGTCGCCGAACGTGGCCGTCGCCTGCGCGACGATGCGCGCGAGACGGATCGCCTTGTCGGATTCCTCGGGCGACAGGCGTTCGTGCGCCTGGCGACGATGGCTCAGCGTGCGGCGCGGAATGATGAAGGCCAGTTCGTCCGATTTCAGCCCGCGCTCGGACAGCCGGTCGATCACCGAGACGTCGACGCGCGCGCTCGCCAGCTCGGCAAGATCGGCCCCCGATCGGACTCGGATCGCCAGCAGTTGTTCGAGAATCGTGAATTCGGCCTGACGCGGATGCGCGACGCCCGAAGGATGAAAAGCAATGGTGCTCATGACTTCTCCCGGCAATTTGCCCAATCATTATAGGCGTTTTGCCAGGAACTGGCGGAAGGTGGATGGAGAGTGTGGCTGTGGTGGAGATCAGGGTGTCCGCAAAGGCGGGGGCAAGCATGACCCACCTGCCTGGAGGCGCGTTACTGGGGGGCGAATCAAAGATTCGCCAGGGTGATGGAAGGCACTTGTTCAGTATATAAAGTCGGGGAAATATCACGTGGTTGTCACGTAACAACATCTTTACTGATTTCATCCGCTCCCAATCCGCCGCCCATTCTTCCTGACAAGGCCGAGAGGTTCGCCAAGGACACGGAGACTTCGTCAAGCGCGGCCCCCGTCCCCGGCACTGGGAACGCCGCTCCCGGCAACTCACCGTTCGTCACGACGGAAACACATCGCAGCGCCTCGCGCCGGATGCGTTCCCATATCGCACGTTTCTCGTCGTCGGTCATGAACACCCAGTGCGAGACCTCGTCGGCCATTCGGCCTCCCCTTGCAGGCATCGTCGAACAGTGTCGAGCACACACCGACACCGGGGCTGTCGGATATGTAGTGAGGTTTGGGCGCCATCGAAACACTCGTATGGGTCGAAAATCCGGCAGCGCAACGAATCACGCCCCCATACACGGCTACCTTTCCGCTGGTGATGCAGCGATGCCGCGTCGCCGTACCGCCCGGCTTGCTTCGACGACACCGCAAGCCGCACCCATGTCGCCGTAATGTCCACGCCATATGTCGATCCGGCCTTCGCACAGTTGCCGCCTTGTCGTGGAGGATGTTCTGCGACTCTCCCCGAAGATCCAACGCGTGGTGCTGTCCAACAAAGTCGGCCGCACCAAGTACACCGGTGAACGTCGGAAAACATGCAACCGCCTGCCGATTGCCGTGAAGGTTTTCGCCATTGTGTATCGGCTAATGCCATGCGCCACAGCACACGCCGTACGCACCGGCATCATTCGCACGCGTGCGCTGCTCCGGAATCTCTTCGCGATCAGCCAGACGTCCTGCGACGGCGCGGGGCCGTGCGGGCCGATCGTCTGGATGTTGACGTCATCTTCGACCGGCGCGCCGTTTGCTCCGATCAGTTTTCGATCGTTCGACCGGCCCAACATAATCGCACTCCTGAATAATATGCGAATCGCGATTCGCGTGGCGCGCACGATCTCCGTTCAGCAGCAGAGGTCGTACGCCATACCGCGAACAATCAGCCCGCCCACGCGGACGACCGGATCACGCTGCAGAAGTTGCCGGCGTGGAAATGCGGATCCTTGTCGCCGAGCACGTCGGCCTTCACGTTGCCGAATGTCGTGTCGGGCTTGTGCCTGATCCCGTCGTAGAACGCCTGGATGATGTCTTCCTTGAAGTGCGGCGTACGCGGATGCGCACGGACGACGGCCTCGCGTTCGACGTCGCTGTATTCCGGATATTTCAGGCCCAGCACATCCATCTCGACACCCGCGGTCACGAGCGCGATCACCGGATGCATGTGCTGCGGGATACCCGGCGTGGTATGCAGTGCGATCGAAGTCCATACCACATCGATATCCTGCTGCGAGATGCCCTTGCCCTTCAGGAAATCGCGGGCGGCGTTGGCGCCGTCCACCTCGAACCGCTCGCACGCGCTGCTGTGTTTGTGCGTGAGCCCCATGTCATGGAACATGCAGCCGCAGTAGAGCAACTCGGGATCGTATTTCAGACCGCGCCGCTGGCCCGCGAGCGCAGCGAAATAGAAGACGCGGCTGGAATGATGGAACAGCAACGGCGACGCGGTATCGCGAACGAGTTCGGTGATCTCGCGCGTCAGTTGGCTATCGGGAATGGTGATGCCTGCAACGTTCTCAGTCATGATCGATCTCCATTGAAAACACCCTTGATTCTCCGGATCCCGATAGCTGTCTCCAATAGACGCATTACGTCAAATCCTGCCATTTTGCGCGACAGACGGACACGGTGCCCGCACGGCAAGAAGAACGTCGGAAACAGGCTCCGCCGCGCGCTCCGTGCATCGCCGGCCCCTCTATACTGCTACCCGTCACGTTCGAAACAACACGCAATCGATCATGCCGAAGGTCGTGGGAATCTTCGCCGTTCCGGGCGTTCAACTGCTCGATGTCTCCGCACCGCTCGACGTCTTCGCGCAAGCGAACGCCGAATGCGGGAAACCGTTCTATACGTTGCGGATCATTGCCGGCGAGTCCGGCCCGATCCGCAGTTCGTCCGGCGCGCAGCTGCTGCCCGACTGGATCGTTCCCGACATTCCCGAGCGCATCGACACGCTGCTGGTCGCCGGCGCGCCGAGTGCCGGCCGGATCGCACTGCGCACCGACGTGCTCGCGTGGCTGCGAGCGGCGGCCGTGCAGAGCAAGCGCTACGGCTCGATCTGCACCGGCGCGTTCATTCTCGCGGCCACCGGCCTGCTGAAAGGGCGTCACCTGACCACGCACTGGGCTGCCGCGGACGCGCTTGCCGAAGCCTATCCGTCGCTCGCCGTCGACGCGGACGCACTGTACGTGCGCGACGGCAAGCTGCGCACCGGCGCCGGCGTGACGGCCGGGCTCGATCTCGCGCTCGCGCTGGTCGAGGAAGATCTCGGCCGCGAGATCGCGCGGCGCGTCGCCGCGCAACTGGTCATGTTCTTCAAGCGACCGGGCGGGCAACTCCAGTTCAGCCGCAAGGGCGAGGCGCGCCCCGCCGGGCGTTCGGTACTGCAGGAGGTCCAGCGCTGGATCGCGGCCAATCCGGAACTCAAGCACTCGGTGGCGGAGATGGCGAAGCATGCAGGCATGAGCCCGCGCCACTTCGCTCGGCTGTTCCGCGCGGAAGTCGGCATGACGCCTGCCGCATGGGTCGAGGCGACCCGGATTTCGGCAGCCCGCCACCTGCTCGAGAACGGCCACGACACGCCGAAACAGGTCGCCGCGAAATGCGGCTTCGCGAACGTCGATACGCTCAGGCGGTCTTTCACCCGGCACGTCGGCATCACACCTGCCGAATACCGGAAACGGCAGGCAGTCCTGGCCGAGTGACGCGGCGGTACGCAGGCGATACGACACGAACGATGATGTCGTCAGCCCCACTCGAACACTTCGGAATACGATTTATTCATCGTTGTCCGGCCACTTGCCGATCGACGACATCGCTCCATTGACGGCCTCGCCCCTGGTCCAGATCAAGCGCCGGACAAGCCCGCAATCGTCAGACGAAATACTCGCCCGTTCAGATCGTTTACCCAGTTGCAATAATTATTCGCTGGAACGCGTATTTCCGACCGGTAACGCGATCGCTACGATGCAATCAACCGCTGAACGCAACAAGCGAAGCGCGAAATCAATGAAACCGGAGGTCGTCATGAAGTCGTTCATCTACGCTGTCGTCGCCGCAACCGCCCTGTCCGCCTCGTACGGCGCATTCGCACAGTCGAATCCGTCGGGCCAACTGACGCGTGCCCAGGTGCGCGCGGAACTCGTCCAGCTCGAACAGGCCGGCTACAAGCCCGAAGTCTCCGATCAGTATTACCCGCGCGCGCTGCAGACCGCACAGGCCCGCGTGACGAACGCCGATGAAGCCGGCTACGGCGCGCAAGCCGCCGCTGGTGTGCGTGCCGGCCGCGCGATCGCGGTCAAGCAGGACGGCCGCGACTCCGTGTATTTCGGCCAGTAAGCGCCCGTCACGCGCCGGCATATTCCGACACGCGCGGCACACCGCACGACACCCCGCTCCCGTTCAAACGGGGCGGGGTGTTGCTTTTCGGTCATCCGTTCCGGGAACGAATCGCCCCCCATCGCACGCGGTCTTGCGAACGCCGTGCCGTTCACGCAGGCAGCCTGTGTTTGCGCATAGAATGGCCGCGTGGTCGGCGCCGGCCGAAACGAACGCGAGCGGAAACCACGACGCCCGGCTTGCCCGATCGTCGCCGCGCCGCAGGCCGGCCCCGATGCCGCACTCATCGCATTTTTCGAAAAGGAGCGGTTTCATGTCTCAAACATCCGGTTCCATGATCACGTTTCGACGCCCAGACGGCCAGGAACTGCAGGGCTATCTCGCCACGCCGGCAAAAATCGAAGGCGCGCCCGCGGTCGTCGTCATCCAGGAATGGTGGGGGCTGAACGACCAGATCCGCGGCGTCGCGGATCGCCTCGCGCGCTGCGGCTACTTCGCGCTCGTGCCCGACCTGTATCGCGGCAAGTCGACGGTCGAGGAAGAAGAAGCGCATCACCTGATGACCGGGCTCGATTTCGGCGACGCGGCCTCGCAGGACATTCCGGGCGCCGTGACCTATCTGAAGACGCTTGCGTCGCGTGTCGCGGTAACGGGTTACTGCATGGGCGGCGCACTCACGCTGCTGTCGCTGCAGTTCGCCGACGCGGACGCGGGCGTCACGTGGTACGGTTTCCCGCCGCTCGACTACCTCGATCCGGCGAAGCTCAAGGTGCCGCTGATGGGCCACTGGGGCACGCAGGATGCGTTCTTCGCGATCGACCAGGTCGATGCGCTCGAGAAGAAGCTGACCGACGCGAAGGTCGGTTTCGAATTCCATCGCTATCTCGCGCATCATGCGTTCGCGAACGAAACGGCCGTCGGCCCCGGCCGTATCGCCGGCACGCAGTTCGATCCCGTGTGGTCGCAAATGGCATGGGATCGCACGCTGACGTTCTTCGGCCGCACGCTTTGGACAAAGCAGGCGTAGCGCAACATCGCTTCGGATGTGAGCAGCCGAGCAATAAGAAAACGCCACGGACTTTCGTCCGTGGCGTTTTCGCTTTTGCTTCTCGCCGGTTCGGCAGGCAGAAGCAGTTTCCCGCTCCTGCCCCGCCTTTCACTTAGCCGTTCGTCGCCGCCGACGACGCAGGCGCCGGAGCGGACGCCTTGTCGTAGTCGACCGGCGCATCCGGCGCGCGCGGCGTCTCGCCTGCCCGCTGAATCCACCCGCCGCCCAGTGCGCGGTACAGGTCGACGAGGTTCGTCCAGCGCGCCAGACGTGCGTTGATCAGCGTCTGCTGTGCCGAGTACAGATCCGTCTGCGCGGTCAGCACCGACAGGTAGCTGTCGACGCCGTTCTTGTAACGCAGGTCCGACAGGTCGAAACGTCGCTGCTGCGCGTGCTCGTTGCGCTCGAGCGCCGCGATCTGCTGGTCGTACGTACCGCGTGCGGCCAGCCCGTCCGACACTTCGCGGAATGCCGACTGGATCGCCTTCTCGTAGTTCGCGATCTCGATGCGTTTCTGCACGTGCGCGAGATCGAGATTGGCGATGTTCGAACCGCCCTCGAAGATCGGCAGCGCAATACTCGGCGCAAACGACCATGCCGCCGTGCCGGCCTTGAACAGGCCGCCGAGCGTCGGGCTCGCGGTACCGAACGCCGCCGTCAGCGAGATGCGCGGGAAGAACGCCGCGCGCGCCGCGCCGATGTTCGCATTCGCGGCCAGCAGCGTCTGCTCGGCCTGCATCACGTCCGGACGACGCGTCAGCAGATCCGACGGCAACCCGGCCGGCACGTCCGTCAGCAGGTTCTGCGCGTCGAGCGGCATGCCTGCCGGCAGGTCGTCCGGAAGCGGCTCGCCGATCAGTTGCACCAGCATGTTCAGTGCCTGCGCACGCGCACGCGCCTGCGCCTGCTGGTTCGACAGCGCCTGCTCGACCACCGTCTGCGCCTGACGCAGCTCGAGCTCGGAGCCCGTGCCGTTGTCGAACTGCAGCTTCGTCAGGTCGTACTGCGCCTGAGCGGACTTCAGCGTGTCCTCCGTGACCTTCAGCAGGTCATCGGTCGACAACAGCGTCAGGTATTGATCGGCCACCTGCGACACCAGCGAGATCTCGAATGCCTGCCGTGCATACGACGTCGACAGGTACTGCGCGAGCGCCTGGTCCTTCAGGCTCTGCACGCGGCCGAACAGGTCGAGTTCCCACGACGCGGACAGCCCGACGTTGTAATTGCGCGAGATCAGCGGCGCATTGGTCGTCGACAAGCCCTGCGGAATGCGCTGGACACTGCCCGTGCCCGTGCCGTCGAGCGTCGGGAACAGCTCCGCGCGCGTGATCTGGTACTGCGCGCGCGCCGCCTCGATGTTCAGCACCGACACGCGCAGGTCGCGGTTGTTTTTCAGCGCGATCTCGATCAGCCGCTGCAGGCGCGGATCGACGAAGAATTCGCGCCAGCCGATGGCGGTCGCCGCCTGGCCGTTCGCGCTGCGCCCGCCGGCCGCACCCGGCTGCGTCGCGTAGACGCCGCCGGCCGGGTACGCCTGCGCGACGGGTGCGTCGGGCCGCTTGTAATGCGGCGCCATCGTGCAGCCCGCAGCGAACAACGCGGCAGCCATCGCGACCGCACTTGCAGTCAAAGCATGTTTTTGCATCGTTACTGCCCCTTCGAATCGTGTGCGTCGCCGTGACTGCGCTGCAGGTCGCCCTGCACGAGACGCCAGGCATCGTCGACGTTCTCCGTCTCGCCGCTGAAGATCGCGCGAACCCGCACGAAGAACATCGGGATCATGAAGATCGCGAGGAACGTCGCCGTGATCATCCCGCCGATCACGCCCGTGCCGATTGCATGCTGGCTCGCCGAGCCCGCGCCGTTGCTGATCGCAAGGGGCAGCACGCCGAGCATGAATGCGAGCGACGTCATCAGGATCGGACGCAGCCGCAAGCGTGCCGCCTCGATCGCCGCGCGCACCGGCCCCATGTTCTCGTTCGCCTGCAACTCGCGCGCGAACTCCACGATCAGGATCGCGTTCTTCGCGGACAGGCCCACGGTAGTCAGCAGGCCGACCTGGAAGAACACGTCGTTCTCGAGGCCGCGCAGCATCGTCGCGAGCAGCGCGCCGACCACGCCGAGCGGCACCACCATGATCACCGAGAACGGGATCGACCAGCTTTCATACAGTGCCGCCAGACACAGGAACACGACAAGGATCGAGATCGCGTACAGGATCGGCGCCTGCGAGCCGGACTGGATTTCCTGGAACGACAGGCCGGTCCACGAGTAGCCGATACCTTCCGGCAGCTTGCTCGCGAGCGCTTCCATCGCGGCCATCGCCTGGCCGGTCGACTTGCCCTCGGCAGCCTGCCCCTGGATCTCGATCGACGATACGCCGTTGTAGCGTTCGAGCTTCGGCGACCCATAGCTCCAGTGGCCGGTCGAGAACGCGCTGAACGGCACCATGCCACCGGTGCTGTTGCGCACGTACCAGATGTTCATGTCTTCCGGGGTCATCCGGAACGGCGCGTCCGCCTGCACGTACACCTTCTTGATCCGGCCATCCGTATCCAGGAAGTTGTTCACGTACTGCGACGCCCACGCGATCGAGAACGTCTGGTCGATCGCCGCAGCCGTCACGCCGAGCGCGTTCGCCTTCTCGCGGTCGATGTCGACCGTGTACTGCGGCGTATCGTTCAGGCCGTTCGGGCGCACGAGCGCCAGCGTGGGATCCTTCGCGGCCATTCCGAGCAACTGGCCGCGCGCGGCCATCAGCGCCTCGTGGCCGAGACCGGCGTTGTCCGTCAGCTCGAAGTCGAAGCCGGCCGCCGTACCGAGTTCGGGAATCGACGGCGGGTTGAACGGGATCACCATCGCGTCCTTGTACTGCGAGTAGTGCGCGAAGGTCCGGCCGATCAGCGCCTGCACCTTCTGGTCTGAGCGCTGGCGATGCTCGTACGGTTTCAGCTTCACGAACACGAGGCCCGCGTTCTGGCCGCGGCCCGCGAAGCTGAAGCCGTTGACCGTGAACACCGAGTCGACCACATCCTTCTCGGTCGTGGTCAGGTACGTGTTGATGTTGTCGAGCGTCTTGCCGGTCGTTTCCTGCGTGGAACCGGACGGCGTCTGCACGATCATGAACATGTAGCCCTGGTCTTCATCCGGCAGGAACGACTTCGGCAGGCGCACGAACATCACGCCGACCGCGATGAACACGGCCAGGTAGATCACGAGCCAGCGCCCCGAGCGCCGGATCACGTGGTTCACGCCGCCCGTATAACGATCGCGGCTGCGGTCGAAGGTACGGTTGAACCAGCCGAAGAAGCCCTTCTTCTCTTCGTGATGCCCTTGCGGAATCGGCTTGAGGATCGTCGCGCACAGTGCCGGCGTCAGGATCAACGCGACGAGCACCGACAGCACCATCGCCGACACGATCGTCAGCGAGAACTGGCGATAAATTGCGCCGACCGAACCGCCCGAGAACGCCACCGGCACGAACACCGCCGACAGCACCAGCGCCACGCCGACGAGTGCGCCGGTGATCTGGCCCATCGCCTTGCGGGTCGCCTCCTTCGGCGACAGGCCCTCCTCCGCCATCACGCGCTCGACGTTCTCCACCACCACGATCGCATCGTCGACCAGCAGGCCGATCGCGAGCACGAGGCCGAACATCGACAGCGTGTTGATCGAGAAGCCGGCGAGGCCCATGATCGCGAAAGTGCCGAGCAGCACGACCGGCACCGCGATCGTCGGGATGATCGTTGCCCGCAGGTTCTGCAGGAACAGGTACATCACGAGGAACACGAGCACGATGCCTTCGAGCAGCGTCTTGACCACTTCCTCGATCGACAGGCGCACGAACGGCGTCGTGTCGTACGGATAGTGGACGACGAGGCCGTGCGGGAAGTACTTCGACAGCTCCTGGACCTTGGCCCGCAGCGCCGTCGCGGTCGCGAGCGCATTCGCGCCCGTCGCGAGCTGAATGCCGAGGCCGGCCGTCGGCTGCCCCATGTACTTCGTGTCGAACGTGTAGTTCTCCGAGCCGAGCGCCGCGCGGCCGACGTCCTTCAGGCGGACCTGCGAACCATCCTGGTTGACCTTCAGCAGGATGTTGCCGAACTGCTCGGGGGTGCGCAGCAGCGTCGATTCGGTGATCGTCGCCTGCAGCATCGTGCCCGGCTTCGCCGGCGTGCCGCCGATCTGGCCGCCAGCGATCTGCACGTTCTGCTGCGTGATCGCCGCCGACACGTCGGTCGGCGTGAGGCTGTAGTTGGTCAGCTTGACGGGATCGAGCCAGATGCGCATCGAGAACTGCGAACCGAGCAGCAGCGTCTGGCCGACGCCGTTTACGCGGCTGAGCGGATCGAGCACGTGCGACGCCACATAGTTCGTCAGGTCCTCCTTCGACATGCTGCCGTCCTCGGAGTTGAACGCGAACCACATCAGCCAGTTGCTGCTCGACTTCGTGACCTGCATGCCGAGTTGCTGCACGACCTGCGGCAGGTTCGGTGTCGCGAGCGACAGCTTGTTCTGCACCTGCACCTGCGCGACGTCCGGATTCGTGCCCGGCGAGAAGGTCAGCGTGATCGTCGCGTTGCCCGAGTCGTCACTGGTCGACGACATGTACAGGAAGTTGTCGAGACCGCTCATCTGCTGTTCGATCACCTGCGTCACCGTGTCTTCCACCGTCTTCGCGGAAGCGCCCGGATAGTTCGCCTGGATCTGGATCGTCGGCGGTGCGATCGTCGGATACTGCGCGATCGGCATCTTGAAGATCGATGCGACGCCGGCCAGCATCAGCACGATCGCGATCACCCACGCGAAGATCGGGCGATCGATAAAAAACTTGGCCATGAAACGGACTCCTTGTTATTGCGCGGACGACGCAGCGGTCGAACTCGCGGCAGCATTGGCGACGGTGCTTGCCGGCGCGGCGCCGGACGCATTCGCGGCGCTTGCCGGTGTGCCGGACGCGGCGTCCGGCGCCGGTGCGAGCTGCGCCGCGACGGTCTTCACGGTCGCCCCCGGGCGCACCTTGTCGGCGCCCTGCACGATCACGTGATCACCCGCTTGCAGACCACCTTCGACCACCCAGTTCGGGCCCTGCATGCCCGTCGTCTTCAGCGGACGCGGCTCGACCTTGTTGCTGGCGTTCACCACCATCGCGATCGCCTGACCCTTCTGGTCATGCGTGACGCCGATCTGCGGCACCAGGAACGCGTTCTCGTTCACGCCTTCCTCGATCCGTGCACGCACGAACATGCCCGGCAGCAGCACCTTGCCCGGGTTCGGGAAGACCGCGCGGATCGTCACCGAGCCGGTGGTCTGGTCGACCGTCACGTCCGAGAACTGCAGCTTGCCCGGCTCCGAATAGGTCTTGCCGTCTTCCAGGATCAGCGACACCTTCGCCGCGCCCGGGCCGGACGTCTTCAGGCGCCCGCTCTGTACGTCCTGACGCAGCTTCAGCCCTTCGAGGCTCGATTGCGTGAGGTCCACATACACCGGGTCGAGCTGCTGCACCGTCGACATCAGCGTCGCCTGGCTCGCCTGCACGTATGCGCCCGGCGTCACCTGCGAGATGCCGACGCGGCCGGTGATCGGCGACACGACATCGGTATAGCCGAGGTTGATCTGCGCGGTATCGACCGCCGCCTTGCCGGCCGCGACGTCCGCCGCGGCCTGGCCTTGCGTGGCCACCGCGTTGTCGTAGTCCTGCTTGCTGACCGCGTTCGCGGCCACCAGCACCTTGTAGCGTGCGACCAGCGCGTTCTGCGTGACGAGGTTCGCCTGCGCCTTCGCGAGCGTTGCCTTCGCGCTGTTCAGCGCGGCGATGTAAGGCGCCGGGTCGATCTTGTAGAGGCGCTGACCGGCCTTGACGTCGGTGCCTTCGGTGAATTCACGGCGCAGCACGATGCCGTCGACCCGCGCGCGGACCTGCGCGACGAGGAACGCGCTGGTGCGGCCCGGCAGGTCGGTGAAGACCGGTACGGCTTGCGGCTGGACGGTGACGACGCCGACTTCCGGCGTTTGCGGCGGCGGTGCCGATTCTTTTTTCCCGCACGCGGCCAGGAAAACGGCGGCCGTTGCGGCAGTGATTAAGCGGTATGGAACCCGTTCGACGCGCATGGAGCGACCTCTCGCAAATAGACGACCTTCAATTGGAATCACCAGATCTCCTCGTAACCTGCACGCGCGGCCGGAATGCTGTCGCGTCCTGTTTGCCGCGGATGCGGTCGCGTATGTCGGGCGTTCGTTGCGCCCTGCGGAGCGTTCGTTCGTCGAACTGCTTCCGTGGAAAAAGCGTCATGAGCCCGGCACTGGCGGGCGGGCGTTGCCGCGGCGACCAACCGGGCCGCTAACTCGCGGGCCGGAACGCGGTGCCGGCGAATTCGATGAATGCCCGTGCAGCGGCCGGCAGATGCGCGGTACGCGCATGCGCGAGCTTCAGCGTGACGGGCGCAAGCGAGTGAACCGGTGCAACGCGCACCAGCGCACCGTCCGCCAGATCGGCGTCGACGAGATACGCGGGCAGCACTGCGGCGCCCATGCCGGCCACGGCCAGCCGCCGTGCCATCTCGAGATGGCCGACTCCCTGACTGCCGCCGGGCGTCGCGTCGGGCCGGAACGCAGCCGCATCGTCGCCACCGGCGGCCGGCAGATCGAGCCGCACGGCCGCAAGATCGGGCCAGTCGCCCGACGCAGCCGCGCCGCCGTGTGCGGCGACATAACCCGGTGCCGCGACGCGCACGGATTCGTAAGAGGCCAGCGTGTGCAACGCGTGCGCACCTGTCACCGGCATGCCGTCGGTCAGGAACGCAACGTCGATGTCTTCGGATGTCAGATCGACATGTGCGTCGGTCAGCGTCACGGTCGGCCGCACGTCCGGGAACCGGCTCACGAAACGATCGAGCAACGCGCTCAACTGGCTGAGCCCGAACGCGACCGGCGCGGCAATGCGCAGCGCGCCTTCCGGCTTGCTGCCCATCGCGACGAAACGACCGTCGATCTCGTCGATCGCCCCGAGAATCCGTTCGACGCGCGTGAGATACAACTCGCCGATTTCCGTCAGCGACTGGTGGCAGGTGCTGCGTTGAAGCAGGCGTGCACCAAGGCGCGTCTCGAGCGCATCGACCAGCCGGCTCGCCATCGCCGTCGACACGCGCAGCCGCGTCGCCGCCCGGCGAAAACCGCCTTCCCTTGCCACCGTCACGAATGCCCGAATCGATTGAAGTTGGTCCATTTGTCCGGATTCCCCTGCGCGGTCGGCCGCCTGGACGCGCACACCCGCTGCCACGTCCCGACCGACATGGGACGGCCCGGCCAATGCGGCGGCACCGACGCCGGCCACGCCGGATCGGTCGGTGCGCTCGCGCCGGACGCGCACCGGCATGCAACGGACGCAAGCCGGCCTCGGCTGGCCCGATGCACGAATATTCGAATAGCAGTCCTGAGTCTCTTGCAGCGATTCACAGCGGCAACGCCGGCGGCATCCGTCGGCCTGGCGACGCTCATACCTGCATCACCCGAGCGCACTGGAACACGTTTCTTTCAGCAGGTGCAATGGTATGAAAACCGCCGGAAATTGGCTTGCCTGATCCTGCGATTGTTTTGCCTTAATTTCCGAATTTGTGCGCTGCACACTGCGCAACGACGGGCAATACGGCCGCCGGCCGTGCAGATCCGGATGATTGGGCTGATTTCCAACAGATTTAGGCAATCACGTGCGCGCGACTCGCCGTACGATGTGACCGCCACGCCAGCCACCTGCCGAGACACCGACGGGGAATCGCAGTCGCGCACCTTGCACCGCCCCCTCGGTCATCCGCTCACGCAATATGGAAATCGACGCCCGAACGACGCCGCTACAGCGCACCACACCTGATCACGACCCTCAGTCGCCCACAGCCCGGCTCGCTGCGCTGATCGCCGCCTATGCACCGCACGACGGCACGTTCGAGCTCCCGGTGCGTGGCTTGCGCATCGCACGCGTGTCCGCGTCGCCGCCACACTGGAACCATGGCGTGCACCACGCGTGCCTGAGCATCGTCGGACAAGGCGCGAAATCGACACGGGTCGGCGACGCCGCCTACGTGATCGACGAATCGCGGATGCTGGTTACGACTGCCGACTTGCCCGCCACCGGCCGCGTGACGCGCGCGAGCCTGGCTGAGCCGTTTCTTTACGCACAACTGGAACTCGACCCGGCCCGCATCGCGGCGCTCACACCACGCGTGTTTCCGCGCGGGCTGCCGAAGGCCGTCGACTGCGGCGCACTCGACACGCACGATGCGCCACCCGAAATCATCGACGCCATCGCGCGGCTGATGCAACTGATCGCACAACCCGACGACATCGACCTGCTCGCGCCGCTGATCGTCGACGAAATCCTCATCCGGCTGCTGCGCGGCCCGTCGGGTGCGCGCGTCGCGCAGGTCGGTCAGGTCGACTCGACGACACAGCGCATCTCGCGTGCGGTCGCCTGGATCCGCGACCACTACCTCGATCCGATGACGGTCGAATCACTCGCGCGACAGGTGGACATGAGCCCGTCGACGTTCCATCACCACTTCCGCGCGGTCACGTCGATGAGCCCGTTGCAATGCCAGAAGATGCTGCGGCTGCAGGAGGCGCGCCGCCTGATGTGCCTGTCGGCAATGGATGCGCAGCAGGCGTGCCGCAGTGTCGGCTATGTGAGCGCGTCGCAGTTCAGCCGCGAATACGCACGCCTCTTCGGCGATGCGCCGGGCCGCGATGTCGTGAAGCTGCGCGACCAGACGGTGCCGCTATCCCGCGTCGCGCCGTAGGCCACGCACGTCACGTGCGCGGCACCCATGCACCGAACCAACGATGTTCGATATCGAAAGCAAGCACTTTCACAAAGGCCGGCCGGTTGCCCGCGCATCCTTGGTCGAGCCGGTCGTGCAGATGAATTCGATACCCGGCTCAAATACAGGACTGCATATTATTGGTTCGATTGACGCGCAGCGTCATCCTCGCGCGCCGATGGCGCGACTTCAGGACGTGCAGGAAGCGTTCAGCGCAGCCTCGTCGGTGGACAGCATTTCGGGTACGCATTCACGCAGAAAATCGACGAACGTGCGGATTTTCGCATCGAGATACTGGCGCGATGCGTACAGCGTGTAGACGGTCAGCTTCTGCAAGCGGTAGTCGGGCAGCACGCGCACCAGCGCGCCGCTCGCAAGCGCGGGCAGTGCCGACGACATCGGCAGCGAACCGATGCCGAGGCCGGCGCGCAATGCGGCGCCGAGCGCATCGGCGATGTTCACCTGGAAATCTGGCAACGGCAGGTCGAACGTCTCGGGGCCGTCGGGGCCGTCGAGATGCCAGCGATCGCGCGGAAATACGGGCGTGACGATCTGCAGGCACGCGTGGCCGTCGAGCTCGCGCACCGTACGCGGCGTACCGCGCTCCTTCAGATACGCGGGCGACGCGCACAGCACGCTGTGCACCTCGCCGAGCCGCTGCGACACGAGCCCCGAATCGGGAAGCTCCGTCGCACTCAACTGCAGCGACACGTCGTAGCCTTCGTCGATGATGTCGGGCACGTGCTGCGACAGCGTGAGCTCGACCGCGACCGACGGATAACGCTGCCGGTAACGCACGACGGCGGGCACCACGTAGGCCTGGCCGAAGCTCGTCGTCGCATGAACGTGCAGCCGCCCGGACGGCTTCGCCTGTGCATCGGCCGCCTCGGCTTCCGCTTCGTCGATATAGCCGAGGATGCGCTGGCAACGGTCGAGATAACGCTGCCCGGCATCGGTCAGTGCGATGCGGCGCGTGCTGCGGTTGAGCAGGCGCGTGCGCAGATGCGTCTCGAGCTGCGCGACCGACCGCGATGCATAGGCCGTCGTGATGTCCAGGCGCTGGGCCGCGCTCGTGAAGCTGCCCTCCTCCGCAACCCGGACGAAAATGCGCATCATCTGTAACGTGTCCATCGACCTGTCCCCGGGATTGAGATCACGTCGCGCCACCGTGCGGCCATGGTGCCGGCGGTTCCGGCGCGGGCCGGTCTGGCGCGAATTGTGCGGAACAGTACAGCAGCGGTGCAGACGTGTCCAGTTCGCCGTACGCGGCATGATCCGGATGCCGAATCGTGTCGCCGAGCCGCCATGCACGCGTCGTCCGGTTCGTGTGCATGACGTCCGGACGCGCCGGCAAGCTAACCGCGCCGAATCGGCAAAAACTACCCGGCGACCACGGTGTCGCCGCACGATTCACGTCATGTATGACGGATCAGGCCGTGGCGGCCGCATCGAACGGATTGCGCAACACGATCGTGTCGTCGCGCTCCGCGCCGGTCGTGATCATCGATACCGGTGCGCCCGCGACCGCTTCGACGCGCGCGATGAAATCCTGCGCAGCGCGCGGCAACGCCGCGCGTTCGCGTACCCCTTTCACAGTGCCGCGCCAGCCGTCGAACCGCTCGTACACGGGTTTCGCACGCGACTGCGCATCGAGGCTTGCAGGCAGATGATCGACCCGCACGCCATCGAGTTCGTAGCCGACGCACAGCTCGATCGACTCGAAACCGTCGAGCACGTCGAGCTTGGTGAGCGCCAGCGAATCGATGCCCGAAATCCTGACCGCCTGACGCAACTGCGCGGCATCGAGCCATCCGCAGCGGCGCGGCCGGCCGGTATTCACGCCGAACTCCTGCCCGCGCGCGCGCAGCGTTTCGCCAGTCGCGTCGGACAGCTCGGTGAGGAACGGGCCGCCGCCGACCCGTGTCGCATACGCCTTGGTGACGCCCAGCACGTGGCCGAGCTTCGACGCGCCGAGCCCCGTGCCGGCCGCCGCCGCCGATGCAACGGTTCCGGACGACGTCACGAACGGATACGTGCCCCAGTCGATATCCAGCATCACGGCTTGAGACCCCTCGAACAGGATGCGCTCGCCACGGTCGGTTGCGTCGTTGAGATCGGCCCAGACGGGGCGGACGAACGGCAGGATTCGCGGCGCGAGGTCGGCGAGCGTTGCCAGCATCGCATCGCGCGAATGCTCGTCGAGCCCCAGGCCGCGGAACCACGCGTTGTGATGGTCGACGAGCACATCCAGTTTGGCGGCAAGCCGGCCCGGTTCCGCGAGATCGCCGACGCGCAGCCCGCGACGCCCGACCTTGTCCTCGTAGGCCGGCCCGATCCCGCGCAGCGTGGTGCCGATGGGCTCGCGGCGCAGACGCTCCTGAGCCCGGTCGATCGCGCGGTGGATCGGCAGCACCAGCGTCGCGTTCTCGGCGATCGACAGGTTGTCCGGCGTCACCGACAGCCCGAGTTCGGCCATCCGCGCGATTTCCGCGAGCAAGGCTTCCGGATCGAGCGCCACGCCGTTGCCGATCACGCCGCGCTTGCCGCGCACGATGCCGCTCGGCAGGAGCGCGAGCTTGTATGTCTTGCCGCCGACGACCAGCGTATGACCCGCGTTGTGGCCGCCGTTGTAGCGCGCGACGAGATCGGCCTGTGCCGCCAGCCAGTCCACGACGCGTCCCTTACCTTCGTCGCCCCATTGGGCGCCCACGACCACCACGTTCGGCATGCTCCGCACTCCATGTGAGAAATTCAGACAATCGTTCGGCCGAGCCGGCCGTTTGTGTGCCATATTGGCGAAGCTTGAGCACCCGATCAAACGATTAAACCTGAACCATCGTGTGAGTAAATATCACGCGAAACGATGCAATGGCCCGACGCCTCCCTCCGTTGAATTCGCTGCGCGCGTTCGAAGCCGCCGCGCGCCACGGCAGCTTCACGCTGGCCGCCGACGAACTGTGCGTGACCCACGGCGCGATCAGCCGGCACGTTCAGCAACTGGAGGCGTGGCTCGGACGGCCGCTGTTCGAACGCCATAACCGGCGGGTCGAGCTGACCGACGCGGGCCGCGCGTATCTCGCCGAGGTCGGTGCGTCGTTCGACCGGATCGCGCTCGCCACCGCGCAGCATTTCGGCCATGCGCAGCAGCGCGTGCTGCGCGTCAGTGCACCTGCTACGTTTTCGTTGCGCTGGCTGGTGCCGAAGCTGTCGTCGTTTCAGGTCGCCCATCCAGCCATCGAGGTACGGCTGTCGACGTCGAACGAGCCGATCGACAAGCTGCGCGACAAGGTCGACCTGATTGTGCGCGGCGGCCCGCAGGCCATCGACGGCTACGTTGCCGAGGAATTCCTGTCGGAAGTCCGGCTGCCCGTATGTGCACCGAAGCTGCTGGAAGGGCGACCATTGCATACGCCCGCCGATCTTGCCGGCTTCACGCTGCTGCACGCGGCTACTTATCCCGGCATGTGGCCTGAATGGCTCGCGGCAGCCGGACATCCGAATCTCGTGCCGCGCCACTCGCTCACGCTCGAGCATTTCTACCTGACGCTCCAGGGCGCGCTCGACGGGCTCGGCGTCGCGATGGGACCGATCGCGCTCGTCGCGGACGACATCGCCGAAGGTCGGCTCGTGCAGCCGTTCGGCGAACCGGCGCTGCCGCCGTGGCGTTACTTCACGTACGTCGCCTCCGCACGCGCGAACGACGACGCCGTACGGGCGTTCAAGGACTGGCTGAGGGTGACGGGAAATGCGGCTGCGCCGGGCGGGCGGAACTGACCGCGTCGGTGTACAAATGGCACGCGCCGTGAAATGCAGGAATACGAATCAAATAACGCAAGCGACTGGATTGCGTATTGCCTATTGTCGATAGCGGGATTGCTGCGTTCGATGTGCGCCGTGGAACGGCGACGCATGCGGCAAGCCGCGGATCGATCCGTGGCTTGCCGCCGGACGACGCTTACTGGCTTGCGCCGATGCCGGCTTTTTTCTCCGCGTTCTGCAGGTTCTGCGGATAGTTCGGATCATTGGCCGCCGGCTTGTAACCGGCATCTTCGAGTTTCTTCAGCTCGGCGTTGTTCTTCGCACGCGCAGCCTTGTGCTCTGCCTTGCGCTGGGCCCTGGCCGCCTTGCGTGCCTGGCTCTTCGCTGCCTTGGCGTCCTGTGCAGCGGACGCGCTGGCGTCGGTCTGCGCAAACGCGGGAACTGCCGAGCCGAACAGGAACGCGGCTGCGGTAGCAGCCAACGTGAGTTTTCTGATCTGGATTCGCATCGCTGAACTCTCTTTTCTGGTTTATCACGGATTGAAAGACCATCGAGATACCGCCCCTGCCCCGGTCGGTTGTCATGCCGCATCCGGGACCTGTGCATCATAACCGCGTCGTGAAAAATATGGCGTCAACGTGCAATGGAGTTCGGGGATACACGTATGGGAGAAAACGTGGACGGCACTCGACCGGGACGGTCACTGCCAGGACGGGAATTGCGGATCGCGCCATTGCGGAAGCCGGACACCCGCGATGTACCTGCGCCTTGAAGACGCGGACGAGTGATGTATGGAGGTGTGATGCGAAATACCCATGACTGTTTCATAGGCGGGGTTGCCGGCACGCTCACCCTGGACGTGATCGTCATTCGGCCAATCACGATCACCGCGGTCGCAGCAGTCGAACTGTGTGTCACGTTGCCGGCCGACGTGGCTCAAGCGACGGTTCCTCCCATAAATGACCACGATTCGGTGTTACGGAGATCAAGGCAAGCACGATTGCATCGTACACAGCGTGTGCAGTTCGATCAGGCAACCCATCGCTGAACTGTGATCCCAGGGGCTGCCTTAGTGGGCAAATACGGTCGCCGTGCGGTCCGTATGACGAAAGGCGTGGACGTTGCCAACGGTGATGACATCGGCCGGGACCGCTTCACGATTGACTGCGCTGACGGCATAGCGCGGATGTGACCACGGTCGTCGGGCGAACGTGGTCCGTGGAAATGATGTCGCCATGACGTGTGATCCGGCCGATTCAGCGCAGGAACGCATCGGACGGCGTGCCCGAAACACAGATTTTTTATTCCGCGACCTTGGCCGCAGCGCATCGTGGCGAGCATTGCCGCCCGCACAGCATGCCGATACCTGCGGCCTCGTCAGGCCGGTGGGCTTTTACGAGATCCAAAAGTGTCGGAAGGTGAGAATGTTCGGGATCATCGCTCGAATTCGACTGTGGTGAGCTTCGTGATCCCTCCATCTTCACGTTGGCCCGCGACGCATACTGGATCGACCCAGAACCCGGCGACACGTGCAAATGATGCCGCCCCCTACTTGATCTCAGGGAAGCCGTTCCAGGGTCTCTCGTTGTGGGCGGGAGGCACAGCATTGATTTTCGGTTGATGGAGCCAAAGGTAGAAAGTTGGACGCCCCCGGCCGCGGCGAAGCGAGTCGCGTCGATTTCCTCTGTGCACAACCGACAGGCTAGGTTTGGCCAGAAGCACAAGCCGACGATCGGAGAACTTTCTTCACAGACAAGGAGGCCTGAGTGCAAAAATTCCTTCCCCGGCCGTAGCGGATGATTTCAAACTGCTGTGAACGAAACCGAAGAGATCTATGTTTCCGGTCGCCGATCGACTTTGCCGGTCGATGACGTTCATTCGCGAGGCTGCGGGGACGGTTTTTCGATCCCATAAACGGGAACCTGTACCTGGAACCGGGCAGTTTCCCCCCGTTTTTCTCCCATAAGTTTCTACGTTTCAGCCGATGTGAGTATGTACTCACCTCTTCTGGAAGCCTTGTTGGGCCTGGAACCTTTGCGGAAAGAGGAGCCAGGCCACTGTTTCCCAGGCCTGAATCGAAGCTTTGAGGTGCCTGCAACACCATAGACGGCTACTCAATGGTAGCGGTTTATGGGGTTCGTCTTTCTGTGGACGCGCACGTGTGTTTACATCTTTTGTTAACGACGTTTACTTCTTTAACTACTTTTAGACGGCTCACAGCCTTATCCCACAAGGGTTTGACAGGTGTTCGGTACCCATTTATGGGAGCACAGGTGTAAGGGTCTGGGGTTTCAGGTCTGTGGATTTGGGGTTTGGGGTACCGGGTTGTGGGGAGTCAGGGTTGTGGATATGGGGCAAGCGTACCCGGTTATGGGAAATCGGCCACCGAACACGTTGGGTAGTCGTCTATGGGAACGCATGTAGGTAGCCTTTTATGGGGCATTTTTTTTATCCCTAGACGCCTGAATGCACAGTGATTTTTCTTGGGTAGCCGGTTATGGGGCGCTTCAAAGGTACCCGGTTATGGGTACCATCCGGGGCTGCCCGACTGCCTTTTTCCAGGTTTTCCAGTGGTTGGTTCCCATGGACAGGATCGATGGCACGGACAGGTAACCTTTTATGGGGAAAACAGAGGGTTGCCGTTTATGGGAGCAGTATGTGGCATCCATGCAATCAAGACCGGTTGAAAGGTACCCTCCTGTGGGAATCGATGAAGGTAGCAAGTTATGGGAGGAAAACGAGACTGTGCTGCACGGCACCATGAATGTGCCCAACGATCTTGGTTCTGCACATCTGTTTCCCATGGATGGTTACCTTGGCGAGGGCAAATCCCGTGCCGGGTTTCCGTGACCGGGTATGAAAGGTAGCAGCTTGTGGGAGGCATTTTGATCGAAAGGTAGATGGATATGGGGCCCCACAAAGATCGTCTGATCGAAGATTTTCCTTTCGTATCTGAAGGTTAGCCGAGATAGTGCAAGTAAAGCAGGAACAAGGGCGTTGCCCCTCGCCGCGAAAAGGTATAAAGTCCGCTCTCAACAAGGTGACCTTATCCGGACATTACGATGCCGCGCAAGCCCGCAAGCAAAGGCTCAGACAAACAGGTTTCGCTGTTTCAGACACCCGAGCCTCCCGACTTGCTGCGCAAGGCGGTCCAGGCGATTCATATCGCGCCCAAGTCCGGGAAGATCGGGCTGCAGCAGCGCAAGATGTTCAGCTCGCTGATCAAGAACGCGCTTCGGCAGGAGGCGTTCGAGCCGGGCCGGACGAGCTTCTCGATCTCGATCGCGTCGCTCTCGCACGAGAGCGGGTTGAACAGCAACAACACGAAATACGTGAAGGACACGGTCAACTCGCTGATCAGTACAGTCGTCAACTGGGACTATCTGGCCGCGGATCGATCGACTGTCTGGAAAGCGTCAGGCCTCCTCGCCGGCGCGGAGCTCGAGCAATCGGTGCTGAAGTACAGCTTCTCCGACCAGATTCGCAGCGAGTTGCTCAACCCCGAGATCTACGCATTGATCGATATGCGGATCGCCCGCGAGTTCCGGCGGTCGCACTCGCTCGCGTTGTGGGAAAACACGGTGCGCTACGAAGGAATCGGCATCACCGCGAAGATCCCGCTGCCGAAATTTCGTGACCTCATTCTCGGCCAGGACAAGGCGTCGCAGTCGTACAAGGAATACAAGCTGTTCAAGAGCAAGGTCCTGGTGCCGTGCATTCAGGAGGTGAACGAAGTTTCGGATCACACGCTCGAGCTGATCGAACACAAGTCCGGCCGGAGCGTGGAAGCCGTCCAGTTCAAGGTGACGCGCAAGCAGAGCGCCGATACGGTGGAGGACGGCGACGTCAAGAACGAGGCGCTGGCCGAGGAGGTCGCCAAGTTCGGCATTCCACGTTCGGAAGCGCGCCGGCTGATCACGCAATACGGCGTGCAGCGCATCAAGGCTGCAATTGCCTACACGCTCAATCGGACTACGAAGAAGAATGCGGCGCCGGTCGACAACGTGGCCGCGTACTTCCGCAAGGCGTTGACGCACGGCTATACGCTGGCCGACGGGCAGGGAACGGAGGCGGTCGCACCGGCGAAGGAATCCGCGCAGAGCAAGCAGGAACAGATTCGCGACAAATATCTGGCGGCGAAGGTCGAGGAAGCAGGCGCGTATTTCCGCGAACTGGAGATCGACGACCAGACCAAGCTGATCGAGCGTTACAACGAGACGGTGGCAGGCTCGAAGGATCTGACGCTGTCGCCGAAGAAGAAGGCGAGCAAACTCGCGCAGACCAGTTTCTTCCGATGGCTCGCGCTGGATACGTGGGGCGAACCGACCTCGGACGACTTGCTGGAATTCTTGCTGAAAAGCAGTCTCGCAGGCAACTGAACGAGGCCTCGCAGCCGGGTGCGCGTCGCGTGCAGGACGTCGTCGTCCGGCTTCGCGATGAAACGCGGATGCGAGGCCTTCTGCTTTTCGCGCGTTACTTTTGCGTAGCCGTTGCCAGCTCGGCAACGTACGCGTCGATGACGGTCTTCAGCTTGTCGGCGAGCGCCTCCTGGTGCGATGCGTCGACGCCCTTGAGCTGCAGATCCAGGCGGCCGTCCGGATAGGTCTTCAACTGACCGATCGCTTGCGATTCGAGCGCGAAGTCATGCCGGACGCTGTAACGGGTGCGTCCGGCCTTCTTGCTGCCGTCGCTCTGCGTACGCAGGAAATTCTCGAGATCACGAACCGACTTTTTCCGGTCGATCACGGCCGTCAGCAGCCGGTCGGCCGTCGGCTCGCCCAGGCGTTCGAAGATCAGCTTCAGGAAATACGCCGCCTGCAGGCCGACCACGTCGTTCGCGCTCGCCATCCGTTCAAGGAGTGTGTTCGGGAGTGCGTTGAGCGACAGCGTCTTGCTGATCGATGCCTTGTCCTTGCCGATCTTTTCCGCCAGCGTGTTCTGGTCGGAAAAGACCTTCTCGTCGAGGAGACGCTTCCACGCGACCGCATCGTCGAAGATCGTCTGGCGTTCGTGGTCGTGGTTCGCGCGATACGCGATCGTGTAGAGCTGCTCGGGCGTGTGATCGGTGCGGAACGTGGCGTTGATGGTTTCGTCGCCGTTGATGCTCGTCGCGCGAAGCCGGCGTTGCCCGTCGATCACGACGAGCTTGCCGGGAAACTCCGGCAGCCGCGTCACCTTGATCGGCTCGATCTGCCCTTCCCGTTTCAGCGTCAGGGCGAGTTCGTGCAGGCTCGACTCCGAGTAGAACACGCGCGGGTTGAACGGGTTCGGAATGCAATCCTTGACCAGCACCTTCTGTGGCGCGCCAAGATCGGCCGTACCAGCGGGTGCGGCCGCGGGCGGAGCGCTGGCGGGCGCCGATTCGCCGATGGTGCTCGGTGCGGCCGCCGGTTCGGGCAGCCGCGTTTCGAGCGCCGCATTTTCCTGCGCGAGCCCGCGCAGCAGGCCGGCTGCGAGATGCAGGTTGCCGGTCGGCTTCTTGTCTTTCGAGGTGTCCTTAGCCATGGGCGGCTCCGGTAGTGCGCGTCGACGCGATGTATTGGGCCATTTCCGTGACCAGCTTTTCGATTTCCGCTCGGGCTTCTTTCAGGCCCTTCAGGTACCGATTGTGATGATGGATCGTGGTGCCGAGTGCAAACGTCTGACGGTAGACCTCGCGTTGCGCGATCTGGCTGTCGAGCAGATGCTCCCCTATTTCTTCTGCTCTTAGAATTTTTAAAATTTCTTCACGCATTTTAGTTTTTCCATTAACACTATTCAGCATTAATGCGGAAGACAGATTTGGGTTACGGACGGATCGCATCGATTCGATCATGCGGATCATCGCGACGGTGCTGTAGAGATCGGCAGGCGACGGCGACAGCGGCACAAGGCAGAAATCGGCAACTTCGAGTACCGATGCGATTCGCGGATCTTCGAGGTTGCCGGGGCAGTCGACGACGATCACATCGAAGTTCGCGTCTTGTTTTTTGATTTCACCGCCAATGCCGCGGCCGGCAGGGGCCAGCGAAAGCACCGTCATCGGCAGCGTGTTCTCGCCGCTCGTTACCCACCGGACGGACGTGCCTTGAGGGTCGGCATCGATCAGGGCGACCTTATTGCCGCCTGCTTCGAACGCAGCCGCGATATTGACGGAGATGGTTGTCTTCCCAGTCCCACCTTTTTGATTACTGACGGCGATCTTGAAAGCCATTAAATTCCTCCACGGAGTTTTGTGTAATATATGCAGTTATTATATAAATGTCCAGAAAAAGCCGTCGATGCGATGTATGTCTTAGTGACCGATTGGGTTGTCACGTGACAAGTAGCCGAATGGCTAACGAGTCAGCGATGGGCGATGATCGAGTAAAAATAAAATCGACGATCTTGCTCGAAATGCACGTACAAAGATCGCGGGAAAGTTCGACGAGCTTTAACGGTGGTGACGGATTGACGCCTTGGAGGCTGGCCGCTTGATCTTGCGGAGCTCTCGGCAAAACTCTTAGTGACTCCGGTAGGTCGGCTTAGAGAATGTCGTCGGGAAGCTCAGTTGTCACGTGACAAGACGTAGAAATTTGGCACTTTTCGAGGCGGTCCGACACCGAGAAATCTTTGGATAGATCGCGGTTACGACCTCGGTGAGATCATTTCAATGTTCGATCGGTGGTTTCGCACGATTACCTCGCAGCGAGGTGAGTTGTCACGTGACAATCGACCCAGAACGTCTGGCGACGACCGCTCTGAGTCGTTTTTGATCCCTGTTGCGACCAAACCCCGCTGATTGAACAGATAGATCGGTAAAGGGATGATTCGTCACTGTTGGCTCGTCGCGAAAGGCCATTCTCCGGGGCGGTTGTTTGCTGAGTTGTTACGTGACAACTGGAGTGTTGTTTGAAGAGCGTGTGTGTCGAATGCCACGTTGCCCTGCACGTCGGTCGGTACACACTGTATCGAAGAGCTTGATGCATCGTTTGATCGCAGTTTCCGCCCCATCGTCGTCGGCAATCCGTATTCATACCCCCGAAAAACGGTGGGACCCGCTTACTGGAACAGCACCCCGAACGTATGCCATAAGCATCGATGATATGTCCCCATTTTCTGGGAAGCGCTCAGTTGCATCTTCATCGAACGTTAGCCAGCAGGGGAGGGCGAGGCTTTGTCGTGCCTACCCCGTTCCCGCCGGCGCAGTATCAGCGTTTGCGCGACAGCCGTGTGTGCGAGGCTCCGATTTGCGACAAACCTCAGATTGAAGGTCGCGTGATAACTCAAACGGGCCAGATCGTGAAACAATTCCAAGAAATTCGATGCTCGTGGAAGTCCTTATCCAGCAACGAGTTGCGCAATATTCTTCATGTTGTTTCACGCAATATCGACAAGATTGCGCCTTTAAATGGGGGCGCATGATCATTTCGTGCCCCGCGTCCGGGAGCACGCATAAAGATGCGTTGATATGTATTTATTGATACGTATTATGTAGTTTTTGAAATTTATGTGGCCCGCCTAGGTATCTGAGACAAATCGAATTCCGCGGATCACATACACCGCGACACGCTGTCGAGTCTCTGATCGGATGTCCGCGCCAATAATCGGCGCGAGTTGTCACGTGACAACGCGCATTGGTTGCTCAACTCGTTGGATTACAGAGTGACGCGAGAATCCCGGCGCCAAAGAATTTGTGGCCGAGCGCTGGGAAGGCCGCCAAGGGACTTTGTCGTTGAAGAGGGGGGGGCGAAGTCATCACCGGCTCATGAGAGCGGCATGGAACGAACTGCTTGTATCTGCACTTTGCTCGCGAGTTGGGGGAAACATCCGACTTCGAGGGGCAGTCACGCATCACTCGATACTCAATTACAAGTCGCCAGGCGGCCGCCGAGCCGTCAGTCCTGAGTCGGCAAGAAATCGAGAGGCGCGCGTCCCGCTGCAAGCGTGTGACTCGCCCGGACCAAGCGTGGAACCGATCCAACCATTCTGCGGATACCGCCAAAATCGGTATCCTGCATCTTCGGTACGACTCCGGCGATCAGTAAGTTGCCGCCACCGACAGAACGACATCCGTTCCGCTGCGCAGGTTATCGATATCTCTTCGCGGAGAATTGCCGAACAACCGACTGTATTCGCGGTTGAACTGGGTCGGGCTCGCATATCCAACCCGGAACGATGCCGACGTGGCGTCGAGTCGCTCGGACAGCATCAGCCGACGTGCTTCGTTGAGTCGTATCCATTTCTGGTACTGCAGCGGACTCATGCCAGTGAGCAGGCGGAAGTGATGATGGAAAGTCGAACTGCTCATCTGAACCTGCGTCGCCAGATCGTCGACTCGCAGCGACTCGTCATAATGGGTTCGCAACCACTGGATCGCCCGCGACACGCGGTTGCCCTGACTGCCGGCGGACGCAATCTGACGCAGGCGGCCACCCTGGTCGCTCGTCAGCAGCCGGTAGTAGATTTCCCGCTCCACGTACGGAGCGAGAACTGCAATGGCGTTGGGATCATCGAGCAACGCTAGCAACCGGTTGACTGCGTCGTAGAGCGGTTCGGTCATATCGCCGACGACGAGGCCGCGACCTGCGGGGGCATCCTCGTGATCCGGTGCGACCTGCGCCATCAGTTCGGCCATGACGCGAAAATCAAGCTTGAGCCCGATCCCGAGAAACGGCGTTTCTCGGCTGGCCTCGATGACCTGCGTTGAACCAGGCAAGTCGAGCGACGTGATCAGAAAACGGTTGGCATCGCATAGATACACATCGCCGCTTTGAATGATCCGCTTCGTACCCTGGACGACGAGCCCGAAGCTTGGCTCGACCATGCAGTCCATCGGCTGCGTCGGTGTCTCCCTTCGATGGAGGCTCAGGTTCGGAATGGCCGTGGTGAGGTGGTCAACACCGTCCGTCCACCTCGCGACGCGCTCTGCGAGTGTCAGCCGCAGGTCGCTCTCCCGGCTCTGGCGGGTCGATCGAGGAGAGACGGGGTTGAATGCAGCAATGGTGGAGGCGTCGACCTGTTGGCCGGGGGAGTATGGGGCAGGTGCCGGATGCATGACTTCTCTACTCGGGTAATCGGGTCTACAGGCGGGCCCATCGACGTGCAGGTACGCCGGAAACGAGCTTCCCGGAGGCTCGGCGTTGCCGCGCTCCCGGGAAAATGCGCAATGTCCGGTGTACCTACTTCGTCGCTTGCGACGTGCAAAGTGGCCAGCGGCGTGATTTCGTGGCAACGGATGGCGCGCGCTCGTCCACAGTGCGCCACCACCGCTCGCCGCGATGCGGCTCGTCCAGAGCGAGGCGCTCGCCCATCCTGGGCGTCGACAGTTCGACGCCACGCACGATCGCCAGCGCCGTGACGCGCTCGAACGGTTCTTGCCAGCGGTGCATCGCGAGATCGAACGTGCCGTTGTGGATCGGGACCAGCCAGCGTCCGCGCAAATCGATGTGCGCCTGCACGGTTTCTTCCGGCTGCATGTGGACGTACGGCCATTGCGCATCGTATGCGCCTGTTTCGATCAGCGTGACGTCGAACGGCCCGAGGCGCTCGCCGATCGTCCGGAAACCATCGAAGTAGCCCGTGTCGCCGCTGAAGAACACGCGCAAGTCGTCGTCGACGATGACCCAGGATGCCCACAGCGTGCTGTTGCCATCAAACAGGCTGCGCCCGGAAAAATGCTGGGCAGGCGTGGCGGTCAGCGTCAAGCCGGCTTCGTCGACACTCTGCCACCAGTCGAGCTGACGGACTTTCTTCGCGTCGATTCCCCACTCGATCAGGCGGTCGCCGACACCCAGCGTTGTCACGAACACACCGGTGGTTGCCGCGAGCGCGAGCACCGTGTCGCGGTCGAGGTGATCGTAGTGATCGTGCGACAGGATCACGCCGCGCAGCGGCGGAAGATCTTCGAGTGCGATCGGAGGCGCATGGAAACGCTTTGGACCGACGCGACGAAACGGCGACGCGCGCTCGGCAAAGACGGGATCGGTTAGCCAGAATTCGCCGCGCAGCTTGAGCAGCAGCGTTGAATGGCCGAGCCGGTACAGGCTGCGATCGGGGGCCGCGTCGAGTTCCGCGCGGGTCAGCGAATCGACGGGCAGCATCCCTGCGGGCACGGTATTGCGCGGCTTGTTGAACAGCATGTTCCACGCGATGCCGAGTGTCTTGCCCAACCCCTCGGCCGGCCGGGGGGCGACATTGCTGAAGCGCTCGCCATTGTGCTGCGGCGAGCCGCCAGACAGCGTGCGGCCGCGTCGGGCGGCCGCAAAACCCAGAATGCGATGAATCAAAACGAGAGGCGATGCCATGTAGGTTCGTCCGGAGAATAAAGTACACTAAACAGTGTAGTTTATTTTTTGGATAAGTAAACTACGCGGTGTAAAATTTCCGAATGGATACCAGCACTCCCCCTCAGCGCCTGACCGATCGAAAGCGCGCGGCCATCGTCGACGCGGCCATCGAGGAATTTCTCGCGTCGGGTTACGACGCGACCAGCATGGATCGAATCGCCGCGCGCGCAGACGTGTCGAAACGTACGGTCTACAACCACTTTCCGGGCAAGGAAACGCTGTTCGCCGCGATCCTGCAAAAATTGTGGGATGCGACTCGAACCGGCAGTTCGCCAACCTATCGTTCCGACGTGCCGCTGCGCGAGCAATTGCTCGCGTTGCTGGAGCGCAAAATGCGCCTGCTCGGCGACGAGGCATTTCTCGCGCTCGCACGTGTCGCGATCGGTGCGGCCATCCATTCGCCGGAACGCGCGCGCGACATGGTCGAGCGTCTCGGCGAGCGCGAGGAAGACATGACGGTCTGGGTGCGAACGGCCGCGGCGGCCGGACGCCTGTCGGTCACCGATCCGGTGTTTGCCGCGCATCAGCTGCACGGTGTCGTGAAGGCATTCGCGTTCTGGCCGCAGATCACGATGGGCCAGCCGCCACTCGCGGCGCCGGAGCAACTAAAAGTCGCGGAATCCGCCGCAGACATGTTTCTCGCGTACTACGCGCGACCGGAAGACCCCGACGCATCACGCGCCGCAGCAGACTGATCGTGCATCCGGTCGATCATGCGCGAAGCGAGGCCGGCGCAATGCGCATGTTCGACGCGCGCCCTGGCCCGACGAGCCGGCAAACCGGCAGATCCACGGATGCGGAACCGCCTCATATGATCGCTGGCCATCCAGCGGAACCCGGAGATGCTGCCGGCATACCTGAAGCCGAACGCGAGTGACGACGCATGAAGACACTGTTGATCGTCTATCACACGATGACCGGAGGCACGCAACAGATGGCCGAAGCGGCTGCCGGCGCGGCGCGTGAGCAATCCGGCGTCGACGTCCGGCTGCAGCGCGCGGACGCGACGAGCGCAGACGATGTGCTGGACGCCGATGCCTATCTGTTTGCGACACCTGAGAATCTCGCGGCGATGTCCGGGCTGATGAAGGATTTCTTCGACCGCTGCTACTACGCAGCGCTCGATCGCGTGAACGGTCGCCCGTATGCGGTGATGATCTGCGCGGGAAGCGATGGACAGAACGCCTTGCGCCAGATCGACCGGATCGCGACAGGCTGGCGGTTGAAGAACGTGGCGCCGGGCCTGATCGTCTGTACGCATGCGCAGACGCCGGAACGCATCCTCGCGGCCAAGACGATCGACGGCGACGATCTCGCGCGCTGCGCCGAATTGGGCGCTGGTCTTGCAGCGGGACTTGCACTGGGCGTTTTCTGATCACTCAGGCCGCCGACAGCCTCGGCCGGTCGGCGTGAGGCCGGACCGAAGTACGTTCGTGCACATGACGCGTGCACACCGGTGCGGTACCGATCCTGCGGTGCGGGCACTGGACTGGCGCGACTGCCTGGCGCTTAGCTGCCTTTTGTTTGCGCCGAAGGCCGGTGGTATTCGGGCCAAAGGCGTTTCACCAGATCGCGCGATGCGCCATATGCATGGCAACTGTCGATCTTGAGCGGCTTTCCGTCGCTGTCGCGCTCCTCGAGCGATGACTTCCGCATGCCGACCATTGTCTGATAGGCCGTGGTGGCGATCGGGCCGAGCAATTCCTTCAGGTGCGTGCACGTATCGCAGGACGGCAGGCGCTTGCGAACCTCGCTGTTCCAGCCGGCGCCGATGCGTAATCCGACGAGCGCCTGCAGCGAGTCGCCGCCACCCGGACACTGCGCATACGGATGTGACCGGAGGAACGTGGATACGGCGCGGACGATCATGTCGGCGTCGAAGACCAATGTCACGCCGAGGTCGTGGATCGGCGACAGCGCAGCGACCGTCCGGGTGCCGCCCGGCGGTGTGAAATCGAAAGCCTTGCGGTCCGCGAGGCAGGCTGTTACTTCGAACTGGCCGTCGCTGCGCCGATAGCCGCGCATGTCGATCTGCCGGTGGTGTATTTCCTCGCGCGTGATGCCGTCGTGCGGGATGTCGTGTGGGGGAACCATGTATCTGCTCCGTTTCGTGCGACCGGTTCTTTTTGCCGGCAAGCGAGATGTCGACGGCTGGCCCGGTGCGCAGCGAAAGAGGCCGAGGGATACCTCCGCCGCCATCGATCCGGCCATACTACGCACTTTTCGGCATCTTCGTACGCGACGGGATCGATGCGGACGCAACGAGTCGAGTATGGATATCGATGCGATCGACGGAGGCATTCGCATGTCGCCACACACGCGCTGCTTCGTCGCCGGGCGCTTCACATTGGCGCAATCGTCGATTCACACGCAACCGACGGCGCTGCCCGGGATCGCGAATGGCGACCGAGGTTCGCGGCGCATCGATGCGGCACGATCGGGGGCTGCGCCCGAAGGCGGCATACCTCGCATGGCGCGTCGGCCAGTGCCGCCGCCGGGGCAATCGCGGCGCGCAAGATGGCCCCGATTTCCGCCGACGAGGGTGAACGACGTGACTTCCGGAGACGTATCCATATAATGCGCAACACGACCGTACGGATGCATTTCCGGTACCCCGAATCGGGTCAATGCAGACCAGTGAGTCAACCGGCCGTCGCGCGTACCGGTATACTTCCACTCCTGCCTTGTCCGGCATCGTGGCCGGGTGCCTGAAAACAGAGTGGCGTGCGCGATGCGGCCCCGTAGTGTTCCGCCTCGGCGGCAGACGGGTCGCACGCATGGCGGCGAAGCGGGTGCGCCGCGCGGTGTGACCGCACGAACCACACCTTATATTCCTGGTGGATTGAATTTATGGGTTTTGAACAACTTGCCGAATTGCGGGCGCAGCTCGCAGCGAAGGCCAAGCAGGAGCGCAACGCGAAGCGGCCGGCAGCGCCGGCGGACACCGGCGCGAAGCCGAAGTCCGGCGACCAGCCGCAGCGTGGCGCCAAGCCGGCTGCGGCCGGCGGCAAAGCACCGCATCGCGCGAAGCCAGCATCGGCGAAGCCGTCGGCGCCGGTCGATCCGGTCATCGTTGCGATCGGCAAACTGCAGCGTAAGTTTCCGCGTGCGTTCCCGAAGAATCCGGCCCCCAAAGTGCCGCTCAAGGTTGGCATCTGGGACGACCTCGCGCGCGAAGCACAGGCCGTCGGGCTCAACGAAGCCGAACTGCGCGAAGCGATGTCGACGTGGTGCCGCGGCAACCGCTACTGGTCGTGCCTCGTCGAAGATGCCGTGCGGGTCGACCTGCAGGGCAACGAAGCAGGGCGCGTCACGCATGACGACGCAGCGCGGGCGCGCCGGCTGAAGGCTCGCCGCCCCGGCAAGGGCGCGGCGCAATCGGCCAAGGGCGCGCAGCAGCAGCCGAAGGCCGAGCAGCAGGCCGAGGCGGCCGCCGAGCCGCAACCGGCGAACGTGGAAGCACAAGCCGACGCAGTGCCGCAGGTCGAGCAGCAAACGGCCGGAAACGAGTAACCGGCACCGCGCGGCTGCATGCCGCGCGGCGCTGACCCGCATGCACATCGCCTGCGGCGAACGACACGACTGACTGACCTGCCTCGACAGAGGCAGGTCAGGACTCCTCCCACCGGCGCCTGACGCGCCGGGTTCTTATCTATCCCGCCTCGAACAGACCCTGCAACCGGACGAAGAAAGTTCGTCGATCGGTGCTGCACGCGCGATGTCTCGACTATGTCGTTTGCGCGTGGACGGTACGCATGTCCGGAACGCGACGACGCTTCATCCAGTTAATTCGGTTTCCTAAAATGGCGCAATGCCGGAAGCATCGACATGGCATGTGAGCGCTCGTGCCCGGTCGTCCTGACACGTTGACGCGCGATAATCTCGCCGGGGCACGTCGGTTCGTTCGCAAGTTGACGGGTGCGATGCAGCTTGCATTCAGAAAGGTACTGAACGCCAACCGCGACACAACCCGAAGCCGCTACCGGCGCCATTCAACATCAATCCAGTCCGATCATGCACTCGAGACATTCCGCGATTCTCGTCGCGCTCACCGCTGCCGCGCTGTTCGGCGCCGCGACACCGCTTGCCAAGGCGCTGATCGGCGCGATGTCGCCGTTCATGGTCGCCGGCCTGTTCTATCTCGGCAGCGGCGTCGGGCTCGGTATCGGTATCCTGCTTCGCCGCCTGCACGGCCGTCACGCATCGGCCGCAGACGCCGCGCCGCTGCAGCGCGCCGACCTGCCGTGGCTGGCCGGCGCGATCGCGGCGGGCGGGGTGGCCGGGCCGGCCTTGCTGATGCTCGGGCTATCGAGCACGCCGGCGGCGGCGAGCGCGTTGCTGCTCAATCTCGAAGGCGTGCTGACGGCCGTCATCGCATGGGTGGTGTTTCGCGAGAACGTGGATACGCAAGTGTTCCTCGGGATGGTCGCGATCGTCGCCGGCGGCACGCTGCTGTCGTGGACGCCAGGTCGGGCCGGTGTGCCGGTCGGCGCGTTGCTGATCATCGGTGCATGCCTGTGCTGGGCGATCGACAACAACCTGACCCGCAAGGTGGCCGCGAACGATGCGATGGTCATCGCGTGCGTGAAGGGGCTGATTGCAGGGCCCGTGAACATCGGCATCGCGCTGGCGACCGGCGCGACGCTGCCGGCTCTCCCGGTCACGGCCGCCGCGATGCTGACGGGGCTCGGCGGCTACGGGATCAGCCTCGTGCTGTTCGTCGTCGCGCTGCGTCATCTCGGCAGCGCGCGCACGGGCGCGTATTTCTCGATCGCGCCGTTGTTCGGCGTCGTGCTGTCGCTGCTGATCTGGCCCGCGCTGCCGCCCGCGACGTTCTGGATCGCTGCCGCGCTGATGGCGCTCGGTATCTGGCTGCATGTTCGCGAGCGGCATGAACACACGCATACGCACGAGCGGCTCGAGCACACGCACCGCCATCGGCACGACGAACATCACCAGCATGCGCACGACTTTACGTATGACGGCAACGAACCGCACACGCATCCGCACGTGCATCTGCCGATCACGCACAGCCATGCGCATTTTCCGGACATTCATCACCGGCACCGGCATTGACCGCACCACAAGCGGCGGACGAAGCGGCGCGTAAGGTAACCGTTTATGGGGCATGCGCTGCATCGCGCTCGCATCTGTTGGCAGCGCTGCCGGGTCGTGGTCGCAACAACGGGGGCGAGCCTGGTCTTCGCTCTGGATCAACCGGGGCGGCAATCTGTCCGGATCGATCGGTGAGCCGACTCTGCCGCCCCAGGCTCTGTGCGTGGGCCGATGCGCGCGGTCAACCGGTCGTTTGTTCGGGAATGCCGGCTGCGAGCCCATCGTCGAAGAGCGAGCGGAAGTTCGCGAGCCGGAAGCGGCGACTGAACCAACTCGCCGCCGCATCGAATTTGCGATGCGGATGGAATTCCGGCAACGGGTCGCGGCGCTCGATGTGTATCCAGCCGCAGTCGTGCCAGGTTTCAACGAACCCCGGTTTTTCGTAGAAGCGGAAGGCGGCTTCGAAGCCGCACGATGGCAGGCTGGGGGCCGCAATGCCGGCCAACGCGGCTTCTTCGGATGGCGATGCGACGAATCGAATCGGCAGCACGGGCTACCGTGGCGACTATCGCGCTTGAGGAAAGCAGGAGCCGAAATCCTCGCAGCCCGGGCACCCTGGCGCGGGGCCCGGCGGCACGTCGAGCGATGCCGCCACTTCCTGCGCGAAAAATTTCTTCCAGCGCAGGTGAGCGACGTTGCGTGCGGCAAGCGCGGGGAAATAGCGACCAAGCATCGCGGATACAGCGTCACGCCCGTCGAGCCCGAGATCGCGCCACAGATGATCGGGGCGCAGGCAGGCGTGCGCGATGATCGACGCGAGACAGCCGGCGTCGTCGTGGTCGACGGCGGGATTCGCGTCGTCCATCAGCCGCGCGTGCAGCGTCGCGATAAACGCAGCGTGGGTGGATGGCAGCAACGCTGTCGCGGCCGTTGGCACGAGAGCCGCGGCGTCGGCCGCAGGCAGGCGCGGAAACTGCCGCGCCAGCACGGCGGCCAGTTGCGGATGAGACAGGCCGAGCAGCCCGAGTTCGTTGCGGCGCGCGCGTGCCGCAACGAGCGTGCCGAACAGGCGTGCGTCGGGCGTGTCGGCGTTTGCAGCTGCGGACAGCAGCGACTGCAGCGCCCGTTGTCGAGCGTCATCGAACGCGGCGGTCATCGTAGGCGTCGGCGCGACAGCCGCACGGTACGATCCGCATGATCCGCACGAATGCGCGATGCCAAACAGATCGCCATCGCCATCGTTACGCGTTCACTCGACGCCGACGATCACGCTCGATGCCTTGAAGATCGCGGACGCAGCCGTACCGCTCGCGAGGCCGAGGCGATCGACGCTGTCGTTGGTGACGATCGCGACGATCTCGGCGCCGCCCGCGGCCTTGACCACGACTTCCGAATTGACCGCCCCTTTCGTGACCGACGATACGGTGCCCGCGACGCAGTTGCGGGCCGACACCTTGCTGCTGTCGACGTCGACCATCACGATGACCGAAGACGCCTTCACGAGTGCGAACGCCTTCGAGCCGGCCGCGAGGCCCAGCGAAGCCGCGCTGCCATGGGTGATCACGGCGACGATGTCGAGGCCGTCCTGCGTCCGGAGCGTGATTTCGTCGTTGACGGCACCGGTCTTGACGGCGCTGACCTGGCCGGCGAAATGGTTGCGGGCGCTGGTTCGCATGATGGATCTCCGGAAAATGAACCGCCCGGCGGGCGGCGAGTAAGAGACGGAAAAGTGCGGACGAGTTTACCTTCAATGCCGGCCCAATGCGGCTCGGGTTTGCGATGCCCGGCATTCCGGTTTCGCACGGTCGCACGGCTGCCCGGGGTGCCATGCGTCGGACGCTTCCGGAGAGCCCAGGCTGGCCGCGCGCGCGTCACCCGGCGAGATGATCAGCGGACGGCGCGCATAGCGCGTCAAACGCGCTCCTAGTTCTTCACCGGCAGGTTACTCGGCTGCGGTCACGGCGGCCGAGGCCGCCGACGCACCGCTTGCGGGTGCCGGCTTCGGTGTCTGTTTTGATATCTGTTTCGACGCGTCGGATGCCGCATCGTCATCCCATCCGCCGCCGAGCGCGAGGAAGAGCCGCACCTGGTCGGCCGCGACCTGGCCTTCGGCTGCCGCCACCTGCGCCTGCACGCTCGTCAGCGTGCGCGTCGCGTCGAGGTCGGAGATGAACGACTCGCGGCCGGCCACATAGAGACGATGCGTTTCGTCGGCGGAACTGCGTGCCGATTCATAAGCCGTGCGCAGTGCTTCCGTGCGCTGCACGTCGGCCGCGTAGGTCGCGAGGCTCGACTGCGTCTCGCGCAGCGCGTTCAGCACGACGCCGTCGAAGTGCGCGAGCGCGCCGCCCGTCGCGGCTTCGGCTTCGCGTACTCGCGCACGCTGGCCGTTGACGGGGAACGACCAGCTGATCAGCGGGCCGAACGACCAGCGATTCGTGTTGGACGAGAACAGGTCGGCGGCGACACCGACCGAGCCGGCCGACGCACCGATGCTGATCGACGGGTACAGCGCGGCGGTTGCCACCCCGATGCGCGCGGTCGCGGCGGCGAGTTGCCGCTCGGCTTCGCGCACGTCCGGGCGGCGGCGCAGCAACGCGGCGCCGTCGCCGATCGGAATCGGCTGGCGCAGCTTCGGCAGGCGCTCGCATTCGGCGACGGCCTTCGGCAGGTCGGCCGGCGAGCGCGCGAGCAGCGCGGCGAGCTGGTATTGCGCGACCTTGCGGCGGCCTTCGAAGCGCGGGATATCGGCGGCGAGGGTGCGCACCTGCGTCACGCCGCGCGTCACGTCGGTCTGGTTGCCGCGCCCGGCATCGCGCAGCCGCTGCGACAGCGCGACGCGCTGCTTCTGCAGCGCGAGCGACTGCTTCGCGATGGCCAGCTCGTCGCCGGCCGAGCACGATTCGACGTACGCGCGCACGACGTCGGCGACGACCGTGATGCGCGCCAGATCGCCGGCGGCCCTGACGGCCTCGCTGTCCGCGCGCGCGGCTTCGACGCCGCGCCGCAGCTTGCCGAACAGGTCGATCTCGTACGACACGTTGATGCCGACCGCGCCTTCGTTGACGACCGGCAGCTTGTTCTCGAGCAGGTATTGCTCGGCCGATTCCTGCGCGCGCTGCACGGCGGCTTCCGCGCCGCCCGAGAAGCCGCCCTGCTGGCTCGCGACTTCCAGCGCCGCGCGCGAGCGCGCGAGGTTGGCCGCGGCGACGCGCAGGTCGGTGTTCGACTTCAGTGCATCGCGCACGAGCGCGTTGAGCACGGGATCGTCGTAGAGCTGCCACCAGTTGCCGGGCACGGCGTCGCGCGACACGAGCGTGCCGTTCGCGTCGTCGAGCGCGTGGTTCGCGAGCGGCGCATTCACGTACGCCTGCTGCGGCAGCGTGTAATCGGGGCCGACGGACTTGCACGCGCCGAGTGCCAGCGCAAGCGGTGCGAGCGTCGCGGCGAGGCGCAGTCCATGCCGCTTCATTGCGATGCTCCCGTTGCGCTGGCGGCCGTGGCGGAAGCCGTCGAACCCGGCGCGACGGCCGACGCCGTGCCGGCGCCTGCCGGCTTCGCGTTGTCGTTGCGGCGCGTGTCGGCTTCGCGCATCGAGACGGTCGCGGTGCGGCCCGCGATCATGCGGAAATCGTCGGGCACTTCGTCGAGCACGACGCGCACCGGCACGCGTTGCGCGAGACGCACCCAGCTGAATGCCGGGTTCACGTTCGGCAGCAGGTTCGCACCCTGCGTGCGGTCGCGATCCTCGATCGCGGCGACGATGCTCTGCACGTGGCCGCGCAGCGTATGCGGTTCGCCCATCACGATGATGTCGACCGGCTGGCCGATGTGGATGCCGCGCAGCTTGGTTTCCTCGAAGTAGCCGTCGACGCGGAACGAATTGCGGTCGACGATCGACAGCACCGCGCGGCCGGCCGGTACGTATTCGCCGATGCGCGGCGCGCGGTCGTTCAGGTAGCCGTCTACGGGACTGACGATCGTCGTGCGCTGGAGGTTCAGCTTCGCGGTGTCGAGCGACACCTGCGCATCGGCGACGGCGGCTTCACCTTGTTCGACGCGCGTGCGGCTTTCCTCGACCTGTTCGCTCGCGACCAGGTTGCCGAGCTGCAGGTTGCGCGCGTATTCGCGCTTCGCCTGGGCGAGCGTCGCGCGGCGCTGGGCGAGCGTGGCTTCGGCGAGGCGTTCCGCGAGCGTGTAGCGGGCCTGGTCGATCACGAACAGCACCTGGCCGCGCTTGACCTCCTGGTTGTCGGCGACCTGCACCGACGTGATGAGGCCCGCCACGTCCGGCGCGACCTGGATCACGTCGGCGCGCACGTGACCGTCGCGGGTCCACGGCGAGAACATGTAGTAGTTGACGATGCGCCACAGCACGACGGCCGCCACGACGACGACGATCAGGGTAAGCAGGATTTGCCCTGCCGAGAGCCAGGTTTTTTTCACGGTTAGCTAGCCACGAGATGGTGGGAAACGATCACGACGGCGGCAAACACGAACACGTAGATGCCGAGGTCGAAGATCGAACGGTGCCAGACGAGGCGGTAGAAGCCGACGCGCTCGAGCACGGCGCGCACGACGATGTTGATCAGGTAGGCGATCAGCATCAGCACGAGCGGGGCCGGCACGAATACGCCGAAGATGTCGATTTCGCCGATCATGGTCGCGGTCGGAAAGACGGATGGGAAAGCGGGATCATGCGCGTGCTCCGTCGGGCGCCTGCGGCGGCTGCCCCGCCGCGGCCGGATACAGCGACAGGCGCAGGCCGACGAGCGCGTGCAGCGTGTCGCGCAGCCGGCGATGCGTGGCGGGCGTGGCCGACGCAGCGGGCGCGGCGTCGTGTTCCGCCGGCGTGGCGCCCGGCAGGTTGCGGCCCGCGACGCGCTGCAACGCGTCGTCGATGGTCGCGAGCAGCGCGGGCGGTGCCGGCTGGCGCGCGTTCGCGGCCGCGCAGCGTGCGTAGTGGTCGGTGACGCCGGCCAGCACGCGGTCGATCGCGTCGGGCACGTCGCCCGACAGCCGGCGGCGCGAGCGACGCAGGTCGAGCGCATTCAGTGCGATGCGCAGGTCGCGGAAGCTTTCGATCGACGGATGACGGTGATCGTCGGACGCGCCGAGACGCGGCAGCAGCTGCGTGACGCGGTCGAGCATCCGTGACGCGTGGTTGCGCTGGTCGTCGAGCGGCTGCGTCGACGCGGAGCGCGCGACGTCTTCCCAGCCCGAGCGCAGCAGGCGCCGCACCGCGAGCTCGGCGCCGAACGGCCGCGTCGCACGCGTCCACACATACGCGAACAGCAGCCCGGCGACGCCCGCGAGGTTGCTGTTCAGGAACACGAAGAAATCGGCGTCGTACGCACCCTGGATGCTGATGAAGGTGGCCGTGTTCACGGCGACGAGCATCGTCACCATGTTGAACTGCGGGCGCGGCAGCAGCGTGCCGATCAGGATGAACGGGCCCGCGAACATCACGACGAGCATCGCGAAATCGTGCACGTGCGGCAGCACGACGAACAGGTACAGGCCCGCGAACACCACGCTCGCGGTCGTCGCGAGGAAGAACTTGAACACCAGCGGCGCCGGCTCGTCGAGCGCGGCGAAGAAGCTGCACGACACGGCCACGAGCGTGACGGCCGCGGCGCCGTCGTGCCACCCGGACGCGATCCACAGCCAGCTCGCGAACACGATCGCGGCGGCGACGGTCAGCGTCGAGAACAGCATCATCCCGCGATCGAAGAAGCGCTCGGTGCCGCCGAGCCGCCAGTGCCGGTAGCGCGGCTGCCAGACGCCCGATTCGTTGCCGATCAGCGCGCGCAGCGAGCGGCAGTCCTGCCAGATGTCGATGACCTGGCGCAGCCGCCACAGCGCGTTCGACAGCAGCGCGCCGTCCCAGCTCGCGAGCGCGTCGTCGGCCGGCTGCAGCGCGGCAATGCGTTCGCGCAGGCGCTCCGCGACCGGGTCGTCGGTCATGTCGCCGTCGTTGCCGGCCTTGACCGCCGGCAACGGTGCGTCGAACCATTTCGCGGCATCGGCAAGCAGGTCGTCCAGCCCGGCCGGCCGGATATGCAGGTCGCGCATCAGCGCAATCAACGGATCGGCGAGCGACGACATCAGCGGCAGGAACAGCTGCATCCGGCCCGCGAGCGCCTGCGCACGCGCGAGGATGCGCGGATGCGCATGGTCGTAGCTCAGCTGGCTCAGCAGGAATTCGAGGCCGGTGATGGTTGCCGCGAGCCGTTGCCGGCACGCGGACAGCGCCTTGCCGGCAAGGTGCCCGGACAGCGTCTCGCGGCCGTAGAACGCGGCGTCCTTGAACCACGCATCGGTGCGCTCGATCAGCGTCGGCGCGAGCCGGTTCGGGAAGATGGCGCTGCCGACCACGCTCGCGCAGACGATGCCGAGCACGATCTCCTCGGTACGCGCGATCGCGACGTCGAACACGGTGGACGGATCGGTCACGGTCGGCAACGCGACGAGCGGCATCGTATAGCCGGCGAGCATGAACACGTAGCTGCGCGCGGTGCGGTCGGAGATCGCGAGGTAGAGCAGCGTGCCGCACCAGGTGGCGACGATGATCGCGAACAGCAGCGGCGTCTCGACGAACGGCGGCACGAAGAAGATCGCGGCAGCCGCGCCGAGCGCGGTGCCGAGCGCGCGATACAGCGCCTTCGAGCGTGTCGCGCCGACGAACGGGTTCGACACGATGTAGACGCTCGCCATCGCCCAGTACGGGCGCGGCAACTGGAAATACAGGCCGAGGTACAGCGCCAGCATCGACGCGGCGAACGTCTTGCCCGAGAACAGCCAGTCGCGAAGGCTCGGATAGGTCATGACGTGGCGTTGCCGGTGCGGGATGCGCGCGCGGCGGGTGGGGGCGATTCGGATGCATTGAATGCGTCGAGCACGCGCAGCGTTGCTTCGAGATCGGCGCGCGTGACACCCTTGAGCACCTGCGCACGCAGCACGCGCAGGTCTTCCTCCATCTTCGCGGTGACCGCGCGGCCGGCGGCCGTCAGCGAGATCGTCTTCGCGCGGCGATCGTGCGGATCCTCGTCGCGGCGCGCAAGGCCGGCCGCGCACAGCTGGTCGAGCAGGCGCACGAGCGACGGCCCTTCGATGCCGACGTGTTCGGCGAGCGTGCCTTGCCGCACGCCTTCGCCGAGGCGCCCGGCGATCAGCAGCGGTGTCGCGCAGGCCTCGGACACGTTGTACGCGTTCAGCACGCCGTCACTGGTGCGGCGCCACTTGCGCGCGGACAGCACGAGCAGGCTGCTGACGGCGAGGCGGAGGTCGTGCAGATTGGTCATGGGCGAGATGATAGGGGCAAAATAATTCGATAGCAAACTATCGTTTTTGTCACCCGTATGACACGTCGCGGCCGGCCCGTCTGAAGCAATTTAGGCGGCGTGCCGGCGGTGGTCAAGCCGCAAGGATGTCGGCCCGGCCCGCGCACGGCGACCGCGATCGAATGGTCAGACGAAAACCGTCCGGCGCGGCCACGTGGCGGGGGAGGCGGGTTCGAAGCCGGGAATCGGGAAGCGATTCGGGAAATCCGGCTTCGCGAAACGGCGCGCGGCGTGCATATTGAAGCCGTTGCAAGCCTCCCGGAGATTCCGCACGTGTCCACCCCATCCTCGCAGCCGTCCGCCCCGGCGTCGCTCGACGCGTGGCTCGGCAAGACCGAAACGCTCGGCGACGACATCACCGCGTTCCCGCTGAACGCGCTGGCCGCCACGCTCGACCGCCCGTCGCCCGGCGACGTCGTGCCGCCGATGTGGCACTGGCTCTATTTCCTGCCCGTCGCGCCGCTGGCCGAACTCGGCCCCGACGGCCACCCGAAGCGCGGCGCCTTCCTGCCGCCCGTGCCGCTGCCGCGCCGCATGTGGGCCGGCGGCCGCCTGACGTTCCATGCGCCGCTGCGCACCGGACGGCGCGCGATGCGCGAATCGACGATCGTGAACCTCGAGGACAAGACGGGCCGCAGCGGCCGGCTCGTCTTCGTGACGGTGCAGCACCGGATCGAGTGCGACGGCGTGCCGTGCGTCGAGGAGGAGCACGACATCGTCTATCGCGATGCGCCGCAGCCGGGCGCACCCGCGCCGAAGCCGATCGCGGCGCCGGCAGGCGAGGCGTGGTCGCGCACGGTCATGGCCGACGCGGTGATGCTGTTCCGCTATTCGGCGCTGACCTTCAATGGCCACCGCATCCACTACGACCGCAGCTACGTGACGCAGGAGGAAGGCTATCCGGGGCTCGTCGTGCACGGCCCGCTGATCGCGACGCTGCTCGTCGATCTCGTGCGGCGCGAACGGCCCGATGCCGCGCTCGCGAGCTTTGCGTTCCGCGCGGTGCGCCCGACGTTCGACGGGGAGCCGTTTACGCTGTGCGGCAAGCCGTCGGACGACGGCAAGACGATCGAGCTGTGGGCGAAGGGTCGCGACGGCTGGCTGACGATGCAGGCCACCGCGACCGTTGCGTGACGGGCGCCGTTCGGTTCGTCCGCGTCGCGGCAGGATCCGTACGCGGACGAACGGTGGTGCCCGCCGCAGCTGCTCGGGCGAGCATGCGGGCGGGCCCCGGCGCTCGTCGCGAAACCGCTGTAAGCTGCGAGCTGGCCGCGTGCCGTCCTGCCCGACGGTGCGGCGCGCGGCCGGCCTTTCCACCTTCCATGCATCGCATCAGGAGCACGTATCTTGGCCACCTACATTGTGTTTACACGTGAAAGCACGCAGGACCAGCACGAACTCGACGTCTACCAGAGCAAGGTCGGCGCGACGCTCGCCGGGCATCCGGTCAAGGTGCTCGCCGCCTATGGCCCGCAGGAAACACTGGAGGGCGAAGGCCCGGAAGGTGTCGTGATCGTCGAGTTTCCGTCGAAGGAAGCCGCGCACGCGTGGTATCACGGCCCCGAATACCAGGACGTCGTCCAGCATCGTTTCAAGGGCGCGCGCTATCGCGCCGTGCTGGTGGAAGGCGTCTGAACGACCCGCATCGGACGCCCGGCACGCCCATGAACACATCGAACCCCGCCACTGCGACCGTCCGACCGCCGATGGGCCGCGCCACGACCGTGCTGCTCGCGATCAGCGTCGTGTTCTATCTGGTCGCCATGTTCACCGCGCCGTTCCGCACGGGCGCACCCGATCCGCATCCCTGGGCCGACGGCTGGCAGGTGCTGCTGACCGGCTGGATGGGCCTTTTCTTCGGCATCTTCGCGTGGCTCGCGAACCCGCTCGTGTTCGCGGCCTGGTGGCTGATCGCGAAGCGCCGGCGCACGCAGGCGGTCACCCTGGCCGTGCTCGCGCTGCTGTTCGGGTCGAGCTTCCTGACGCAGCATCGGATCGTCGTCAATGAAGCCGGCGGGGTCGAGCCGGTTCATCTCGATGCAATCGGCTACTGGTGCTGGCTCGCGAGTTTCGGCATGGCCGCAATCGGCGCCGCGCTGCTGCCGGGGCGAACCGGGACGCGTGCGGCAGGTTGATGCGGGTGGCCCGCATCAGCCTGCCGCCACCGCTTATCGCACGTGCGGCTGCAATGCGCGCAACCAGTACGACACCGCCGCCGCACCACCATCCGGCGTGCCGATCGCGCGCTCGCCGAGATAACTCGCGCGCCCCGCGCGCGGCGTCATCTGCGCGGTTTCCTGTGCACCCTGCTCGGCGGCTTCGATCGCCGCCGCCCATGCGCCCGCGTGATCGCGATCGTTGTCGAGCGCCCGTTCGAATGCCGCGACGGCCGGCACCAGCGCATCGAGCATCGTCCGGTCGCCGGCGTGCGCGCCGCCCAGTTCGCTGATCGAGTCCACCGCGCCGTGGAACGCCGCGGCCCAGTCGCGTGCCGACGGCTCGGCGACATCGGCCAGCCGGCGGGATGCGCGCAGCAGCGCGGTCGCATAGAACGGCCCCGAGCTGCCCGCGATGGCGCGGCGCAACGCGGCGCCGAGCGCCGCGAGTACGCCGGCCGGCGAGCCGTATGCGGTTTCCGGCAGCGCGAGGATCGCCTGTGCGGCGCGCAGCATGCTCGCACCGAGATCGCCGTCGCCGGCGGCCGCATCGAGGTCCGTCAGCGTCTGCTCATGATCGATCAGCGTCTGCGCGACCGCATGCAGTGCCGGTTGCAGGCGCGCCGCCCACGCGCGGCCGGTCGCATCGAGCGGCGGCAGCGGCGCTTCTTGCGCAGCGGCCTCGGCCACGCGGATCTGCGTATTCACCGCGCCGCCGCCCGGCCATGCGCGCGCCTGCGTCGGCGCGTCGAGCAGCACCGCGCGTTCGTCGTTCAGCCGCAGCACGGAAATCGAGCAGCCGGGCATGTTCAATGCCGACAGGAACGTGCCGGCCCACGCGCGTGAGACGACGATGCCGCGCCGCGTCAGGTTGTCGTGCGCGGCGCGCAGCACGATGGCGAGTTCCATGTCCGGCGTCGCGCCGAGGCCGTTGACGAACAGCGCGACGCGTTCGCCGCGGTCGAGCACGAGATCGGCGACGATGCTCGACAGCAGCGTGTCGGCCAGCGCATCGGCCGGCAGCGGCGCGCGGCGTTCGACGCCTTTCTCGCCGTGGATGCCGAGGCCGAGTTCGATCTCGTGATCGCCAAGGCTGAAGCCCGACTTGTCGGCGCCGGGGATCGTGCAGCCGTCGAGCGCGACGCCCATCGTGCCCAACTCGGCCGCCGCGTCGCGCGCGATGGCCGCGACGCGTGCGAGCGGCAGCCCGCGCGCGGCAGCCGCGCCGGCGAGCTTGTGGATCAGCACGGTGCCGGCGATCCCGCGCCGCTGGCCGCGCTCGACGCGGCCGCGCAGCGAGACGTCGTCGGCGACGATCACCGTCTCGACCGGAATGCCTTCCGCGCGCGCCAGCTCGGCGGCGAGCCCGAAATTGAGCCGGTCGCCCGTGTAGTTCTTCACGATCAGCAGTGCGCCGTTCGGGCCCGCGCTGGCACGGATCGCGGCGAGCACCGCGTCGGTGGACGGCGACGTGAACACTTCGCCGCAGACGGCCGCGCTCAGCATCCCTTCGCCGACATAACCGCCGTGCGCGGGCTCGTGGCCGCTGCCGCCGCCGGAGAGGACGGCGACGGGGCGCTGCGCCGGCTCGGGCAGCGGCTGGCGGACGAGCACGTGCTCGTCGCCGAGGATCGCGACATGCGGCGACTGCCGCGCGATGCCTTCCAGCATTTCTCGGACGACATCGGACGGGCGGTTGACAAGCTTTTTCATGGCGACGGGTTCCGGACGGGTGAACGAGGCACGGCCGGGCCCGCACGGGCGCCGGACGGCCTTTCGTGTTGCGGAGGATCGTGCGTGCGCCCTGTCGCCGGGCCCGGGCGGTCATGCAACGGACGACCGGATGCGGGAGGGGAACGAGGCGCGCGCCTCGCGCCACGATACATCAGGTTCGAACCTTGCCGCACGGATCGCGGCGCGAAACGCGCCGGAGCGGGGCGGCGGCGTGCTCCCATGCGCGGCTACTTCATTGCCGCGATCTCCTTCGCGCGAATCAGCCTGGCGCGCAGCACGTTGCGGCTGATGCCGAGCAGCCGTGCGGCCTGGATCTGGTTGCGGTGGCTGAATTCGAACGCGACGCGCATCACGGTGTCCTCGATGCGCTCGAACAGGTTGCCGTGATCCTCGTCGAACAGCGCACGCAGCGCGCGTTCGAGTGCAGCCTGCGCGCCGGCTGCCGGGTCGGGTTCCTGCGCCGGTGCATGCACGGCGGCCGTCGCGTCGGGCGACGCGAGATGCAGGTCGGCCTCCTGCAGTGCGTCGTGGCGGCTCACGAGCAGCGCGTGATGGATCACGTTCTCGAGTTCGCGGATATTGCCAGGCCAGCCGTATGCCTGGAGCCGGCGCTCGGCGCGCGGGTCGATGCTGCGCGGCCCGTAGCCGAGGCGGCTCCGGTAGTCGTCGAAGAAGTGGCGCGCGAGCGGCAGAATGTCGCCGGGGCGCTCGCGCAACGTCGGCACCGCGAGCTGCACGACGTTGAGCCGATAGAACAGGTCGCCGCGAAACTGCCCGTGCGCGACGGCCTGCTGCAGATCGACGTTGGTCGCGGCAACCACGCGCACGTCGATCGGCACGCCCGTGCGCGAGCCGAGCCGCACGACCTCGCGCTCCTGCAGCACGCGCAGCAGCTTGACCTGCATCGACAGCGGCAGGTCGCCGATCTCGTCGAGAAACAGCGTGCCGCCGTTCGCGGCTTCGAACCAGCCGGGCTTCGCGCTGAACGCGCCCGTAAACGCGCCCTTCTCGTGGCCGAACAGTTCGCTCTCGACGAGCGTCTCGGAGAAGGCACCGCAGTTCACCGCGACGAACGGCCCGTTGCTGCGGCGACTGAGGCCGTGCACGTGCCGCGCGATCAGTTCCTTGCCGGTGCCGGTTTCGCCGACGATCAGCACGTTCGCGTCGCTCGGCGCGACCAGGCGAATCCGTTCGAGGAGCGCGACCGAGCGCGGATCGACGAACACCTGCGCGCGGGCGCGAATGGACGTCGCCAGCGCGGGCCGGTCGGGCAGCGTGAGGACGGGCGCGGCGTCGGGCCACGCATCGGAAGGGGAGCGGTTCACGAGTAGAAGCCCGGCGTCGGCCAGGTTCGCTTGAGCGCCCATTCGCCGATCTCGCGAATCTTGTACGCGAGCGGATCGTGGAGCGTATGGGTGCGCAGGTTGCGCCAGTGCCGGTCGAGCCGCAGCGCGCCATGCGTCGCGCGCGCGCCGGCGACGTCGAACATGCGCGTGCAGAGATCGAGCCCGGTGCGGGTGGCCGACACCTTTGCCGCGGCCGTGGCGAGCGCGACCTCGCCGCGCTCCGCATGCGTGAGCGCCTCATCGCGCGCCCACGCGGCGTCGAGGCGATCCGCCGCGCGGTCGGCGAGCACGCGCGCGGCTTCGAGCCCGACCCAGAATTCGCCGTACTGGCCGAGGATGTACGGATCGTCGCCGGTGCTCGCGACTTGCGCGCCGGGCCACGGCCGCGCTTCGTGCAGCGTGTAGTGCCGCGCGTCGCTGAACGCGGCTTCGGCGATGCCGAGATACACGTTCGTCAGCACGAGCTGCGCGACGAGCGGGCGCAGGCACGCGAACGGCGTCGACAGCGGGCCGGGGTCCGTCAGCAGTTCGTGTTCCTCGACGCGCACTTTCTCGAACGTGACCGTGCCGCTGTCGGTCTGGCGCTGGCCGATGTTGTTCCAGTCGTCGGCGATCGAGATGCCGCTGCGCTGCGTCGGCACGGCCGCGATCAGGAACGCGCGTGTCTGCGCGTCGTGCGCGGACGCGATCAGCATCTGCGAATCGAGTGCCCCCGAACAAAAGCTCTTCTGGCCGCTGAACTCGTGCCATGCGCCGCGCGAACGGCTGACCGTGCGTTCGTCGAGCGGATTCAGCGCATTGCCCCAGAACCACTGCTGGCGCGCGGTTCGCTCGAACCACGATTCCCACTGCGCGGGCGTGCCGAACAGCCGCACGGTCGCGAGCATCAGGTGATGGAAGCCGAACACGTGCGCGAGCGAACTGTCGGCGGCCGCGAGCACGCGAACCGCGTCGAACGTCGTGCGCCAGCTTGCGCCGAGGCCGCCGTAGGCGGCGGGGATGCTCAACGCGAGGAGGCCGCTGTCGCGCAACTGGTCGCGCTCGGCCTTCGGCGTGCCGCCCTGCTGGTCGCGTTCGGCCGCAGTTCGTGCAAAGCCGGCCGCCAGGCGTCCGGCGGTTTGCAGCGCGTCGGGAGGAGCCGGTTCGTCGCGGGACGGCGCGACGACGCGCAGGCTTTCCGCGCGGGGCGATACGGAAATGGATGTCATGGCGATGAATGCGTCGGGTCGCTGCACGAAAACGGCCAGGCTGCATCGGTCGTTGCCGACCGGGTGCTGCGTGATCAGCAGAGTGTTCAACGTTTTGCGCAACGCGGGAAACATCGATTTCTGATAACCAATGCCGGATTGCTGCGCTGGACGCCGCGCGCCTGCCGGAATCCGTGCGGAAGCGGAAAAATGCGTCCGCCGCGCACCGCGCTGCTGATTACGCAGCAGTGCATCAGCAGCGCTGTTTCCCCCAGTTCATCGTGCTGCGGAATATGGTTGTGATGCCGTGGCTGGCACGCTTATCAACGTGTGTCGATCGGCGGGCGCGCCACGACAGGCCGTCGATCGCGATGCATTTCGTCATGCAGACGATCGTTTTTCATCGCTGTCGTCGAAATGGCACGCTCCTTGCTGACCCATGACGTGGCGGGTGCATCGGCACCCGATTCGACAATGGGAATGCAACCGATGAGCAATGCAATCAACGTGGTCGCGATATCGGGCGGCCTGCAGCGGCCGTCGCGCACGCTGGCGCTGACCGACGCGATCGTCGCGGCACTCGGCGCCGCGCTGACGATCGACACGCGGCTGATCGAACTCGGCGAGATCGGCAGCCGGCTGGCCGGCGCGCTGACGCGCGCGCAGGTGCCGGCCGACCTCGACGCGCAGATCCGTGCGATCGAGACGGCCGATGCGCTCGTCGTCGCGAGCCCCGTGTATCGCGCGTCGTACACGGGCCTCTTCAAGCACCTGTTCGACCTTGTGCATCACGAGGCGCTGGTCGACGTACCCGTGCTGCTCGCCGCCACCGGCGGCAGCGAGCGTCATGCGCTCGTGATCGACCATCAGCTCCGGCCGCTGTTCAGCTTCTTCCAGGCACGCACGCTGCCGATCGGCGTGTATGCGTCCGAAAGCGATTTCGACCAGTACCAGATCGCGAGCCCGGCGCTGCGTGCGCGCATCGCGCTCGCCGTCGATCGCGCGGTGCCGCAGCTGCGCCCGCATGCGCTTTCCGTCGCGGCCGCCTAGGCCGCCAGCGTTTTCCCTTCCGACCAGGACACACTCATGAGCCATTCCGACTCTTCCGCCGACGGCGTCAAGTTCGCCTACTGGGTGCCGAACGTCAGCGGCGGCCTCGTCGTCAGCACGATCGAGCAACGCACCGACTGGAGCCTCGAATACAACCAGCAGCTCGCACGCACGGCCGAGGCGGCCGGCTTCGAGTACGCGCTGAGCCAGATCCGCTTCACGGCCGGCTACGGCGCCGAATACCAGCACGAGTCGGTGTCGTTCAGCCAGGCGCTGCTGCACGCGACGACGAAGCTCAAGGTGCTCGCCGCGATCCTGCCGGGGCCGTGGCACCCGGCCGTGGTCGCGAAGCAGCTCGCGACGATCGATCACATCTCGAACGGACGCATCGCGATCAACGTCGTGAGCGGCTGGTTCAAGGGCGAATTCACCGCGATCGGCGAGCCGTGGCTCGAGCACGACGAACGCTATCGGCGCTCGAAGGAATTCATCCAGGCGCTGAAAGGCATCTGGACGCAGGACAACTTCACGTTCAAGGGTGATTTCTACCGCTTCAACGACTACACGCTGAGCCCGAAGCCGGTGCAGAAGCCGCATCCGGAGATCTTCCAGGGCGGCAGCTCGCGCGCGGCGCGCGACAACGCGGCGAGCGTGTCGGACTGGTATTTCACGAACGGCAATACGCCGGAGAACCTGAAGGCGCAGATCGACGACATCCGTGCGAAGGCGGCGGCGAACAACCATCGCGTGCGCATCGGCGTCAACGCGTTCGTGATCGCGCGCGATACGGAGGAAGAGGCGCAGGCGGTGCTCGACGACATCATCCGGCACGCGCACGTCGAGGCCGTGCACGCGTTCGGCGATGCGGTGAAGCAGGCCGGCAAGGCTTCGCCGGAGGGGGAGGGCAACTGGGCGAAATCGACGTTCGAGGATCTCGTGCAGTACAACGACGGCTTCCGCACGAACCTGATCGGTACGCCGCAGCAGATCGCCGAACGGATCGTCGCGCTGAAGGCGATCGGCGTCGATCTCGTGCTCGCGGGGTTCCTGCATTTCATCGAGGAGGTCGAGTACTTCGGCCAGCGCGTGCTGCCGCTCGTGCGCGAACTCGAGGCTCAACGGCAGGCGGTTGCCGCGTGACGCGGGGGCCGGTGCGCGGCGGGCACGTACACCTGCCGCGCACCGGCCGATCGAAGGGGCGACACCGGCGGTTCTCGCGGGTCGACCCGGTTTGACGTTTCGGATATCGAAACAGGAGGTCGGCGGATGCTTCCCGGCGCCGCCGGCCGGTTCATGAGCTTTGCCGGAATCGACATGTCTACGGAAATCATCGAAGAAAACGTGCAACCGCAAGCGGGCGTCACGCCCGTTCCCGTCATCGGCTCGGATGCCGAGGCACTCGACGTCGCGCGTCAGGTCGCGGCACGGCTGGCCGAGCACGCCGCGCTGCGCGACCGCGACCGGAAGCTGCCGTTCGACGAGATCGAACTGTTCTCGTCGAGCGGGCTGTGGGGCATCACCGTGCCGCGCGAATACGGCGGCGCGGAGGTGTCGAACGTGACGCTCGCGGAAGTGATCGCGATCGTTTCCGAGGCGGACCCGTCGCTCGGCCAGATCCCGCAGAACCACTATTGCCTGATCGAGGATATCCGCCTCGAGGGCAGCGATGCGCAGAAGCGCTTCTTCTTCGATCTCGTCCTGAAGGGTACACGCTACGGGAACGCGTTTTCCGAAGCCGGCGGCAAGAACGTGCTCGATATCCGGACGCGCGTGCATCGCGATGGCGACGCGTTCGTGCTGAATGGCCGCAAGTTCTATTCGACCGGCACGCTGTTCGCGCACTGGATTCCGGTACTCGCGCTCGACGAGTCGGACCAGGCCGTGCTCGCCTTCGTGCGGCAGGGTGCGCCGGGGCTGACCGTCGTGGATGACTGGAGCGGCTTCGGGCAGCGCACGACCGCGAGCGGCACGGTGATCGTCGAGAACGTGCGCGTGAGCCCGTTCGAAATCTTCCACACGCAGCGTTCGTACGATCGCCCGACCTTCGCGGGACCGTTCGCGCAGATCACGACCGCGGCGATCGACCTCGGGATCGCGCGCGCCGCGCTGCAGGACACGATCGCGTTCGTGCAGCAGCATGCGCGCCCGTGGATCGACAGCGGCGTCGAGCGCGCGAGCGAGGACCCGCTGACGGTCGCGCAGATCGGCGACATCGCGTACCGCGTGCACGCGGCCGAAGCGCTGCTCGCGCGCTCGGGCCGCTTCGTCGACGCGGCGAAGCGCGAGCCGGGCGAGGAAACGGTTGCGCAGGCCGCGATCGCGGTGGGCGAGGCGAAGATCGCGACGACCGAGGTGGCGCTGCTTGCCGCGAGCAAGCTGTTCGAGCTCGGCGGCAGCAAGTCGACGCTGGCGAAATACAACTTTGACCGCCACTGGCGCAACGCGCGCGTGCATACGCTGCACGACCCGGTGCGCTGGAAGTATCACGCGATCGGCAACTACTACCTCAACGGCGTGAAGCCCGCGCGCCACTCCTGGAACTGACCGGCTCGCGTCGGCCGCCGTCACCACCCTCACCCTCACCACTACCGCCGCGGACGGCACGTACGCGGCGCCGCTTCATTCCTGACGAGGTCAATCGATGAGTCATCCAGCAAGCCCCGCGCAGGCACTGCCCGCGCAGCATGCCGCACCGCCGGCGGGCGGCCTGCGGCGCAACTACCTGAGCCTGCCCGAACTGATTGCGCAGTCGATCGGCCTCGTCGGCGTGTCCGGCGGGATCGGCGTACTGATCCCCGCCGTGTTCGCGACGGCCGGCAACGGCACGTGGCTCGCGTACCTGTTCGCGATCGTCGCGCTGCTGTTTGCGTCGTGGAGCATCTCGGTGTTCGCGCGCGATTCGGCGTCGCCGGGGGCGCTGTATGCATACGTGTCGGCCGGCATCGGGCCGGTCTGGGGCGCGATCTGCGGCTGGTCGCTGCTGATTGCCTATGCGGTGGCCGCCGCGGGCATCCTGCAGGGGACGATCAACACGTTTCTCGTGCTTGGCCGCGAGACCGGGCTGCTCGGCGGCGCGACGCCGCTCGGCGCGGTGCTCGGGCTCACGGTCGTCACCGCGTTCGCCGCGTGGTACATCGCGTTTCGCGACATCCGGCTGTCCACGCGTTTCACGCTGTTCGTCGAACTCGCCACGCTGCTGCTGATCGCCGTCGTCGTGATCGGGACGATCGCGTTCGGCGGGCATCCGGTCGATCGCGCGCAACTGACGCTCGAAGGCGTGAAGCCGACCCAGCTGCAGCTCGGGATGGTGCTCGCGTTCTTCAGCTTCACGGGGTTCGAGAGTGCGACCGTGCTCGGTGCGGAAGCGCGCGACCCGTTCCGCGCGATTCCGCGCGCGGTGCTGATCAGCGTCGTCGGGCCGGCGATCCTGTTCGTGATCGGCGCGTACGGGATGGTGAGCGCGTTCCACGGGCAGACGCCGCCGCTCGACCGGGTCGACGGCCCGCTCGCGGTGCTCGCGCATCGGCTCGGCGCCGGCTGGGTCGGCGTGCTGATCGACGCAGGCGTGGCGTTGAGCTTCTTCGCGGCGTTCTTTTCGTCGATCAATGCGGCGGCGCGGATCGTCTATACGTTCGGGCGGCAGGGCGTGCTGCATGCGTCGACGGGCCACGCACACGAGCGCAATGCGACGCCGCACGTCGCGGTGGCGCTGATCGCGGTGCTGGCGCTGGTCACCGCGCTGGTATTCACCGCGCGCGGCACCGCGCTACTCGATTCGTATGGCTATCTCAGCTCGATTGCCACGTATGGCTGGCTGCTTGCATACGTGCTGGTGGCGATCGGCGCGCCGCTCTATCTGCGCCGCCAGCGCCGGCTTCGCGCGCGGCATGTGGCGATCAGCGTCATTGCGGTCGTGCTGCTCGCGATTCCGCTGGCCGGCAGCGTGTATCCGGTGCCGGAGGGCGTGTATGCGTGGCTGCCTTATGTGTTCGTCGCGCTGCTGGCGATCGGGCTCGGGTGGTTCCTGGTGCTGCGCGTCCGGTTTCCGGAGCGGTTGCGCGAGCTGGAGGCCGAGTTGCTGACGAAGTGACGGGGCGCGCCGTCGGACTTCGGCGCGCCGGTCGGCTGGACGGTGCTTATTCGGTCAAGTCGAAATCTTCTTCGCGGCCGTTCAGTATCGCGGTCAGTGTCCGCAGCCCGGCATCGAGCTGGTCCATGGTCGGCGCGGCCAGTGCGAGCCTTACCGCGTTCGGTGCATGGCCGGACGAGACGGCAAACGTGGTCGACGGCGTCAGCCCGATGTCGCGCCTGGCCGCGGCCGCGACCAACGTCTGTGAGCGCCAGTGCGCCGGCAAGGTCAGCCACAGGTGGTAGCACTTGCCGTTGGTCCGGATATCGAAACCCGCGAGACGATCGATTGCCAGCGCCTGGCGCTCGCTCGCATCGATGCGCTTGAGTTGCGCGAGCTCGGCCACGGTGCCGTCGCGCATCAACCGCTGCGCGGCCGCGAACGCGAATCCCGAGGCGGTCCACCCGCCCGAGCGTACCGATGCCATGACGCTTTCGCGTAGCCGCGGCGGCGGCACGATGAATCCCAGGGTCATGCCGGGCGTGACCTTCTTGGACAGGCTGTCAATCACGATGCAGGCGTCCGGAGCGAGCGCGGCCAGTGGCGGTTCGTCGCCGAGGAAGCCGTACACGTTGTCCTCGATGACGGGAATGTCGAGCTTTTCGACCACGCGTAACAGTTCGGCGCGACGCGCGGTGCTCATCGTCATGCCCAGCGGGTTCTGGATGGCCGGCTGGATATAGATTGCCGACAGCCTGGCTTCACGGTGCGCCTTTTGCACTGCGTCGGGACGCACGCCGTCGTCGTCCATCGCCAGCGGTACCAGCGAGATGCCGAGTTTGGCGGCGATGCCCTTGATGAACGGGTAGGTCAGCGCTTCCACGCCGCAGCGTCCGCCTGTCGGAACGACCGCGGCCACGGCTGCGGCAATGCTTTGCCGCCCGTTGCCGGTAAACACGAGCTGGTCCGGCGACGGCGACCATGCCGGTTGCGACAGATAGGCGGCGGCTACGCTTCTGATGGCCGCGGTGCCGATACTGGTGGCCTCGCGCAGCGCGGCATCGAGTTCCGCCGGTCGGTGCAATCCGCTCAGGCTTCGTGCAATCAACGCCGTTTGATCGGGGACGCTCGGATAGTTGAACTCGAGATCGATCCGTACGCCACGCGGCTCCCCGGGCGCCGCCGCCCCGCGCCGCGTCTCGCCCGACACGAAGGTGCCGCGGCCGACTTCACCTACCACCAGCCCGCGTCGCAAGAGCTCCGTGTAGACCCGGCCCGCCGTCGATGCGGCGATTGCATGCTGGTCGGCGAAAAGACGCTGGGGAGGCAGGCGATCGCCGGGCGCCAGTGTGCCGTCGGCGATTTGCGCGGCAATCGCGTCGGCCAGTTGCAGATACTCGGATTTGGACATGGATTGCACCGATAACAATGATTATTGCACCGAGGTCAATGTTTTCATTGCACTGAAATATGAGGCGGTGCATTCTGATTTCGTCGAGTCGATTGTACCGGGGCTGCAACGCTTGTACGACTCGGGCTGCAGGCAGTGCACCTGACCGGCGCACTGCATCGCCCCGGCATACCCATTGGAGAGGCAGTATGCATGGAGCACGTTCAACCCTGATCGCTCGCATGGCGGCGACGCAGCTACGGGCCGGCTCGCGGCAGCCTGCCGTGTGGCGTTCCGTGTCGGTGAGTCGGTCATGACGGCCGCACTGGTCGCGGTGGGGCTGCAACTGACGCTGACCACCATCCTGATCGCGTTCGCGGGCGTGTTCGTGATCGCGTTCATGCGCGGCGCGTTCGGCGGTGGATTCGCGATCATCGGCATACCGCTGCTGTCGCTCGTGATGGACCCGGTGACCGCCGGCGGTCTGCTTGCTCCGCTGTTCATCGCGATGGATCTGTTCGCGCTGCGGTACTGGAAGCCTTCGACATGGTCGAAGCCGGATCTCGTTCTGCTGCTGCCCGGGCTGGTGATGGGTATCGGATGCGGCTATCTGGCATTTCGGTTTCTCGACCATCGGGCCATCGAACTCCTGATGGCGGCGGTCACGCTGATATTCGTCGGCCTGTGGGTGGCCGGCGGCGCGCAGCTGACGGTCCGTCCGCGTTCGCGACCGAAGGCCGTGACCGCCGGTCTCGCGTCGGGCGTCACGACGATGGTCGCGCATTCGGGCGGGCCGCCGCTCGCGATGTACCTGCTGCCGCTCGGTCTCGGCAAGGAGATGTACGCGGGAACGACGAGTCTTTTCTTTACCGTGGGCAACGCGCTCAAGGCGGTGCCCTGGATGCTGATCGTGCGGCCGACCATGAACGTCTGGGCATTGATGGCGGTCTGCCTGCTCGCCGTTCCGGCCGGCGTGGTATTGGGCTGGCGGCTGCACGGCAGGCTGGACCAGCGCCTGATCTATCGGATCTGCTACGGATTGCTGGCGGTGACCGCGCTGAAACTCTTCTGGGACGGCGTTTCCGGCTATCTCGCGTGAAGCGGGCGCACTGGCGCCCGTTCCCGGTGCCGGTGCGAAGTTCTTGCGAGTGACCAGTAATCAGTAGTGCAGATGTCGTTCGTCCGACCAACAGGAGCGTGTATGTCGACTGATACTTCTTTGCGGACGCCGTCGCGGCGTCATTTCATGGGCGTAGCCGCGACCGCCGCGGTGGCGGGTTCGTTGAGCCGCCTCACGTTTGCCGAAACCGAAACCGAAGCGAGCAGGGCCGTCGTGGGCGTTGCCCGACCGGCCGGCGGCGACGCGTCCGCCGTGCGCCCGCTGCGGGTGCATGCGCCGGACGTGCAACTTGCCGAGCTGCGGCGGCGGATCAACGCAACGCGCTGGCCCGAACGGGAAGCGGTCGCCGACGCATCGCAGGGCGTGCCTCTCGAGACGATGCAGAAACTCGCGCGCTATTGGGCGACCGACTACGACTGGCGCAAGGTCGAAGCGACGCTGAACGCACTTCCGCAGTTCGTCACCCGGATCGACGGGCTCGACGTTCATTTCATCCACGTTCGCTCGAAACATCCGGATGCGTTGCCCGTCATCGTCACGCACGGATGGCCCGGCTCGATCATCGAGCAACTGAAGATCATCGGGCCGCTGACCGATCCGACGGCCCATGGCGGCACGGCATCGGACGCGTTCGACGTGGTGATTCCATCGTTGCCGGGCTACGGGTTCTCGGGCAAGCCCGCTGCGACCGGCTGGGATCCCGTGCGCATTGCGCGCGCGTGGATCGTCCTGATGAACCGCCTCGGATACCGGCGTTACGTGGCGCAGGGTGGCGACTGGGGTAATGCCGTGACCGAGCAGATGGCGCTGATCGCGCCGCCGGAGCTCGTCGCGATTCACACGAACATGCCGGCCACGGTGCCGGACGATATCGCGAAGGCACTCAAGTCCGGTGAGCCCGCGCCCGCCGGTTTGCCGCCGGACGAACGGCACGCGTTCGAGCAGCTCGATCGTTTCTACAGGCACGGCCTCGGCTATGCGCAGGAAATGGCGAACCGCCCGCAGACGCTGTACGGCATCGAGGATTCACCGGTCGGACTCGCCGCATGGATGCTTGACCACGACGCGAGCGGCCTCGCGCTCATCGAGCGCGTTTTCGATGGCCATACCGAGGGACTGACGCGCGACGACGTGCTCGACAACGTCACGCTCTACTGGCTGACCCGCACGGGCGTCTCGTCGGCGCGCCTGTACTGGGAGAGCAAGCTTGAATTCTTTGCGCCGAAGCATGTGACCATTCCGGTGGCCGTGAGCGTGTTTCCGGATGAAATTTACGCCGCGCCGAAGCGCTGGGCGCAGGCCGCATATCCGAAACTGATTCACTACAACCGTTTGCCCAGTGGCGGGCATTTCGCGGCCTGGGAGCAGCCGAATGCGCTGTCGGAAGAACTGCGTGCGAGCTTCCGGTCACTGCGCTGAACGCATTCGCGCGATCGTATGATTCGCGGATCACGCCACACCTGCCATCCTCGACGCGTCGACCACCATCTGCACGCCGAGCCCGCCGAGGATGAGCCCCATCGCCCAGCGCTGGGCGAGCAGCAGCGTCGGGCGCCCGTGCAGGAACTTCGCGATGCTGCTGGAACAGATCGCCACCGTCCCGTTCGCGCAGGCGAATGCGGCGATCAGCAGCGAACCGAGAAACAGCGACTGGCCGAGCACGCTGCCGTTCCGGTAGTCGATGAACTGCGGTAGCAACGAAATGAACAGCATCGCGAGCTTCGGGTTCAGCACGCTGGTCGTCGCGCCCATCGCGAGCAGCCGCAGCGGCCGCTCGCTGGGCAACGCCCGCACCTCGAACGGCGAGCGGCCGCCGGGCCTGACGGCCTGCCATGCCAGATACAGCAGGTATGCCGCACCGACCACGGCCAGCCCGCTGCCCGCATAGGGCACGCTCATGAACAGCGTCGTGATGCCGAACGCCGCGCCGAACATGTAGAACAGGTACCCGATCATCACGCCGCCGAGTGAAATGAGCCCCGCCGTGCGGCCCTGCGCGATCGAGCGCGACATCACGTAGACCATGTTCGGCCCGGGCGTGACCGCGAGCATGCCGCCGATGACGAGAAACCCGTAGAGCGATCCGGACGTATGCATGTCTGACGATTCCTGCAACGAGTGAGTGCTGACGGGAATCATTGTCCGATCGTGGAGGCGAACAGTAAAACGGGATAAACTGAATCGATTGATCAGTTTTTCTGAATACGATGAAAAAGCTCGACCTCGATGTGCTCGCGATGGTGGTGGCCGTCGCCGAATCCGGATCGTTCGCTCAGGGCGCGCAGGCCGTGCACCGGTCGCCGTCGGCGGTGAGCATGCAGATCAAGGCGCTGGAAGATGCGCTCGGCAAGCCGCTCTTCATCCGCGACACGCGCAACGTGACGCCGACCGGCGAAGGCACGATGCTTGCGGAATACGGCCGCCGGATGCTGGCGATGCGCGACGAGGCCTGGGCGTCGGTCGTGCGCCCGGAGATTCGCGGCCGCGTGACGATCGGCGTGCCCGACGACTACATTTCGTCGCTGCTGCCGCAGGTGCTCGGCAAGTTCGCCGCGATGCACCCGCGTGTGGAAGTGCGCGTGATCGGCCAGCCGAGCAGCGCGCTCGTGCCGATGCTGAAGGACAACACGGTCGACCTCGCGTGCCTCACGCGGATCAAGGGCGTGACCGGCGAGCTGATCCGGCTCGAACCGCTCGTGTGGGCCGGGTCGCCGAAACGCAACGTATGGGAGGAGCGGCCGCTGCCGGTGGCCTTTTTCACGCACGGCGGCAGCATGGCGCGCGATCAGGCGGTCAAGGCGCTGAACCGGCGGAAGATCCCGTACCGGATGTCCTACGAGAGCCCGAGCCACCTCGGCCTCCTCAGCATGGTGGAGGCCGGGCTCGCGGTCGCGCCGCTGGCGCGCTGCTGCATTCCCGATCATCTCGTGCAGCTGTCGGAAAGCCACGGGCTGCCGCCGCTGGGCGAACTCGAGGTCGTGCTCGCGCGCAGCGCGCAGTCCGCGCGCCCGCCGTGCGACTACCTGGCCGAGCAGATTCTCGGCGAATGGCGTACCTGAACGCGGGCAGCCCGCCGGCGGCCGTGTTTCAGCACGACTTCAGCAGCCATTCGCGGAACGCGACGAGCGACGGCAGTGTCTCGTTCCCCGGCGGATAGACGAGGTAGTAACTGCGCTGGCTGGTGATCGCGTCGCCGATCGACACGAGTTCGTTGCGGCCCAGCTCGTCTTCCACCAGCACCTTCGGCACCAGCCCGATTCCCATCCCGGCCCGCACGGCCTGGATCAGATGCGACGTCAGCTCGAAGCTCGGGCCGATGCGCATCTGCCGATGGTCGAGCCGATAGTGCGAAAACCACTCGGCCCATGCCTGCTGGTTGCTCGTCACGCCGAGCAGCGTCTGCTTCGCGGCCCACGCCGGCGAACGCGCGTCGGCCTTGCGGCGGCTGCCGGTGTCCGGCGGCGCGATCGCGATCAGGAACTCGTTGTACAACCGGTGCGCGTGCAGGCCAGGCCAGTCGCCCGCGCCGACGGTGATGGCCGCATCGAGGTCGTCGTTGAGGAAATCGATGGCGCCGATCCGCGAATGGAGGTGCACGGTCACGCCCGGATGCGCGGTGTAGAAGTCGTGCAGGTGCGGCAACAGCCATTTCGAGCCGAACGTCGGCAAGGTGGCGAGCCGCAGCGTGCCGGCGCCCGCCTGATGGGACATCGCTTGCAGCGTCGCACCGCGGATGCGCCCCAGTGCGCCGCTCAGCTCGGCGAAGTAGCGGCGCCCGACCTCGGTCAGCTTCACGGAGCGGCCCTCGCGCCGGAACAGCGGCACGCCGAGTTGATCCTCGAGCGTCTGGACTTGCCGGCTGATCGCGCTCTGGCTCAGCGACAGCTCCTCGGCCGCGCGCGTGTAGCTTTCATGCCGCGCGGCGGCCTCGAACACGAGCAGCAGCGACATGGACGGGGTGAGGCGACGGTAATTCATGAGTTTTATGCAATATTCGCCGGGTGAGAATTCGTTTGTTTCTCACGGAAATTCCAAAGATACTGGAATTCCCGGTCGCGCGGAAACTTGCCAAAAAGTCATGTTTTGGAGCGCGCGAACCGGCCGGCTCCACCCACACTGCGCTTTTGCCCCATGTCGATCGCCTCGTTGCCCCGCCCCGCCAGCCCGCCCGCGAATGCGTACCGTGACTTTCTCGCCGCGCTGCGGGCCGCCGGATTCGCCGGGGAGATCCGCGCGGACCATGCGAACCGGACGGTGCAGGCCACCGACAACTCGATCTACCAGCGCCTGCCGCAAGCGGTGATCTGCCCCGCGCATGCCGACGACGTCCAGCTGCTGGCACGGCTGCTCGCCGAGCCCGCGCATCGCGACGTCGCGGTGGCCGCGCGCGGCGGCGGCACGGGCACCAACGGGCAGTCGTTGACCGACGGCGTGGTCGTCGACCTGTCGCGGAACATGAACCGGATCCTCGAAATCGACGTCGAGCGCCGCCGGGTGCGCGTGCAGGCGGGCGTCGTCAAGGATCAGCTCAATGCGGCGCTGAAGCCGCACGGGCTGTTTTTCGCGCCGGAACTGTCGACGTCGAACCGCGCGACCGTCGGCGGGATGATCAACACCGACGCGAGCGGGCAGGGCAGCTGCACGTACGGCAAGACGCGCGATCACGTGCTCGAACTGGATTTCGTGCTGATGGGCGGCGAGCGGCTGCACAGCGACGCACTCGATGACGAAGAACTGGAGCGCCGCTGTGCGCGGCAGGACCGCATCGGCAAGGTGTACCGCACCGCGCGACGCATCAGCGACGACAAGGCCGCGCTGATCGAAGCGAAGTTTCCGAAGCTCAACCGCTGCCTGACCGGCTACGACCTCGCGCACCTGCGCGAACCCGACGGCCGCTTCAACCTGAACAGCGTGCTGTGCGGCGCCGAAGGTTCGCTCGGCTTCGTCGTCGAGGCGAAACTCAACGTGCTGCCGATCCCGAAGTATTCGGTGCTGGTCAACGTGCGCTACGCGGGCTTCATGGATGCGCTGCGCGACGCGCGCGCCCTGCTCGCGCACGAGCCGCTGTCGATCGAGACGGTCGACTCGAAGGTGCTGATGCTCGCGATGAAGGACTTCGTGTGGAGCAGCGTCGCCGAGTATTTCCCGCAGGACGACGCGCGTCCGACGCTCGGCATCAACCTGATCGAATTCAGCGGCGACGACGCGGACGACGTCGACGCACGCGTGCGTGCGTTCGTCGAGCATCTGCGCACCGATACCGGCGTGGAGCGCCTGGGCCACACGCTCGCGGCCGGCGACGACGCGGTGAAGCGCGTGTATGCGATGCGCAAGCGCGCGGTCGGCCTGCTCGGCAACGTGCAGGGCGAGGCGCGCCCGCAGCCGTTCGTCGAGGACACCGCGGTGCCGCCCGAGAACCTCGCCGCGTACATCGCCGAATTCCGCGCGCTGCTCGACGGTCACGGGCTGCAGTACGGGATGTTCGGCCACGTCGACGCGGGCGTGCTGCACGTGCGCCCGGCGCTCGACATGAAGGACCCGAAGCAGGCGGCGCTGGTGCGGCCCGTGTCGGATGCGGTGGCCGAACTCACGCAGCGCCACGGCGGCCTGCTGTGGGGCGAGCACGGCAAGGGCGTGCGCTCCGAATATGCACCTGCGTTCTTCGGCGAGCTGTATCCGTCGCTGCAGCAGCTGAAGGCCGCGTTCGATCCGTACAACCAGTTCAACCCGGGCAAGATCGCGACGCCGCCGGATCACACGATGCGGCTGCTGAAGATCGACGAAGTGCCGACGCGCGGCGACCACGACCGGCAGATCGACGAGCGCGTGTGGCAGAGCTACGGCACGGCGATGCACTGCAACGGCAACGGCGCGTGCTACAACTTCGATCCGGACGACGCGATGTGCCCGTCGTGGAAGGCGACGCGCGAACGCGTGCAGTCGCCGAAGGGGCGTGCGTCGCTGATGCGCGAATGGCTGCGCCTGCAAGGGCAGGCCGGCGTCGACGTCGTCGCGGCGGCGCGCGCACGGCAGCCGTTCCTGCGCGGCCTGGCTGGGCGCTGGCGCAACAGCCGCGCGGCGCGCAACGGCGAGGCCGATTTCTCGCACGAGGTGTACGACGCAATGGCCGGCTGCCTCGCGTGCAAATCGTGCGCCGGGCAGTGCCCGGTCAAGGTCAACGTGCCCGAATTCCGCTCGCGGTTTCTCGAGCTGTATCACCAGCGCTACCTGCGGCCGGTGCGCGACTACCTGATCGGCTCGCTCGAATTCACGATGCCGTGGATGGCGCGCGTGCCCGCGCTGTACAACGGGCTGATGCGCGCCGGCTGGGTGCGCACGCTGCTCGAGCGGCACGTCGGCATGGTCGACAGCCCGCTCCTGAGCCGCTTCGATCTCGCCGCCGTGATCCGCGAATGGCGCGTGAAGCCGGCCGACCCGCAGGCGCTCGCCGCGCTGAGCGACGCGCAGCGCGCACGCAGCGTCGTCATCGTGCAGGACACGTTCACGCGCTATTTCGATACCGAGCAGCTGGCGACGCTGATCGAGCTGGCGGCGCGCACGGGTTTTCAGGTGTGGCTCGCGCCGCTCGCGCCGAACGGCAAGGCGCTGCACGTGCAAGGTTTTTTGCGCGCGTTCGAGAAGGCGGCGATCCGCAATGCCGGGCAGCTGGCGGCGCTGGCGCGCTCGGGTGTCGCGCTGGTCGGCCTCGATCCGGCGATGACGCTCACGTATCGGCAGGAATACCTGAAGGTGACGGGGCTCGCCGATGTGCCGAAGGTGGCGCTGCCGCAGGAATGGCTGCTGCAGGCGCTGCCGGAAGCGGACTCGGGCGCCGTGCCGCGCGTCGCCGGTTCGTACCGGTTGCTGCCGCACTGCACCGAGAAGACCAATGCGCCCGACAGCGGCAAGCAATGGGCACAGGTGTTCGCACGGCGCGGGCTGCGTTTGCAGGTGCAGGCAACCGGGTGCTGCGGGATGTCGGGCACCTACGGGCACGAAGCGCGCAATCTCGAGACGTCGAAGACGATCTACGCGCAGTCGTGGGCGGCGCACGTCGATGCGGCGGATGGGGAAGGCGAGGCGCTGGCGACCGGTTATTCATGCCGCAGCCAGGTGAAGCGGATGTCTTCGAAGCAGGTGCGCCATCCGTTGCAGGCGCTGCTCGATCACGTGCGGGCGGCGGGAGGATGATCGGGCGTCGCATGGCGCGGTGCCCTTGAGACGAATTCCGTTCCGGCGGCAAGCGGCAAGCGGCAAGCGGCAAGCGTTGAGCCGCTGTCGACGCATGCCCGCGCTCAGGCGTCGGCCTTCGCCGTTTTTCTGGAACGCGGCTTGTCCGCCGCAGGAAATACGCCGCCGCCGCGCGGCCGTTTCGGTTCGATCCGCATCTGCCGGATCACGCGCCGGAAATCGATCTCGTGCGCGGCCAGCGTGCCGATCAGTTTCGCGATGACCGCGAGGTGGGACGGGACGGTGCCCTTGCTCGAATAGTTCGTGATCGAACTTTCGTTCATCCGGATCAGGCGGGCGAACTCGCGCGCCGTCAACTGTGCCTTCCTCAACTCCTGTTGGAATTCCGCATACGCCATTGCGCACATGATGCTTCGTCTCCGTGAATCAGAAATCGGCCCGCGCGGCGCCGGCGCCGACGGGTGGCGTTCCCGTCGTGCCGGCGCCGCGGCGGGTTACATCTTCACCTGGTCGAGGAAGGTCTTCTTGCCGCTCTTGTAGCCGTAGATCGAGATGATCCCGTGCGTCAGGTCGCCCTTCGCATCGAAGGTCGTCGTGCCGATCACGCCGTCGTACTTCGTCGCCGGCATCGCCGCGAGGATCTTCGCCGGGTCGGTCGAGTTCGCGCGCTTCATCGCGTCCACAGCGATGTAGACCGCGTCATACGCGAACGGCGCATCGAACTTGATGCCCTGGTTGAAGCGCTTCTGGTACTTCGCGAGGAAGTCCGCGCCGCCGGGCATCTTCTCGAGCGCGGCGCCCGCCTGCGAGCACAGCACGTTGTCGGCCGCCGGGCCGGCCAGTTCGGCCAGCGAGTCGGTGCACACGCCGTCGCCCGACAGGATCTTCGCGCGCAGGCCGAGCTGCTTCGCCTGCTTCGCGAGCGGGCCGCCGGTGGCGTCCATGCCGCCGTACATGATCGCGTCAGGGTTCTCGCCCTTGACCTTCGTCAGGATCGCGCGGAAGTCGACGGCCTTGTCGTTGGTCGCGTCGTGCGACAGCACCTTCAGGCCGAGCGCCTTCGCCTTCTTCTCGAACTCGTTCGCGAGGCCCTGGCCGTATGCGGTCGAATCGTCGATCACCGCGACGCTTTTCACGCCCTTCGCCTGCGCGTAGCTCGCGAGCGCCGGGCCTTGCTGCGCGTCGGTCGCGACCACGCGGTACGTCGTCTTGAAGCCTTGCTGCGTGTAGGTCGGGTTCGTGGCCGACGGCGAGATCTGCACGATGCCCGCGTCGCTGTAGATCTTCGACGCCGGGATCGACGTGCCCGAGTTCAGGTGGCCGATCACGGCGACGACCTTGTCGTCGACGAGCTTCTGCGCAACCTGCGTGGCCTGGCGCGGGTCGGCCGCGTCATCCTGCGCATCGAGTTGCAGCGTGATCTTCTTGCCGCCGATCGTCAGGCCCTTCGCGTTGATTTCCTCGACCGCGAGGCGCGCGCCGTTCTCGTTGTCCTTGCCGAGGTGCGAGATGCCACCCGTCGTCGGTTCGACGCTGCCGATCTTGACGACCTGGTCGGCCATCGCGCCCGACGCGGCCGCGAATGCGGCGGCAGCCAGTGCGACGGTGATCAGGGGTTTGCAGCGCATGCCGACAGTGCTTCGTTCCATCTGCCATCTCCGATTTGAATGATCTTTCTATTGGACGTCTCGACCGTCCGACGGTGAGGCCGGGGCGATCGGATGAGTCTCCATACCCGTCATGGGTTTCACTTGCATCGTGTCCTGCCCGTCGGCGTGATGCCCGGATGAGCGGCCCGGGGCCTGACAGCGCGCAATTCGTATGAATATATATGAAGCCGATTTTGCGCGCTGCAGCGAATCGCGTCACGGGGCCGGTGCGGCAAGGCCGGCGCCCGAAATCCGAAGGCGCCGGATGCCGGAAATCGTGCGCCGCGGCACGCGATGGATTGCGATTCGCTGTCGACGGCCTTACGGCCGCATCCATTATTCGGCCGGCGGCCGGGGCGAAGCCATGGACACTGATGCGCGGTCAATCCGGAACTGTTCGGTCGATTTGTCTGCACAGTTTGGACGGTTGTGATTGCGCGTCCGGTTGAACTGCCAGGTTTCATCGGGATCGATGCCTCTATTGATGCAACTAACGGTCAAGCCTCGGCGGCGCTGGCGAACTGGCGCGAGTCGATAGCCCGCGCCATCCGATCGGCTTTGCAGATGTCGGGGTTCATCCGACCGGCTCGCTTGCGGATCGTCGGGCCGACTGTGCCGGCCCGATGCGGCGTTGCGCCTAAGCGCGTCCGCGCAACGCCACGAAGATCACGCCGGCGATCGCCAGCAGGCCGCCGCACACCGTCTCGATCCCGGGCCGCTCGCCCGTCAGCGCCATCGACAGGGCCGTCGCGACCGCCGGCGTCAGATAGAGGAAGTTGGCGGCGCGTGCCGCGCCGAAGTAGCCGAGTGCGAAGGTCCAGGTCGCGTAACCCAGCGCGGCCGGGAAGATGCCGAGCATCAGGACGGCCAGCGTCGTGTCGCGCGATCCGCTCTCCAGCGCCCCGAGCGCGCCGGGCAGCCACGGCGTGAGCAGCAGCGCGCCGGCCAGCAGCGTGTAAGCGGTGCAGGCCAGCGCGCCGTATACCGGAATCAGCCGCCGCTGCAGCACGAAATAGCTGGCCGAACACAGGGCCGCGCCGAGAATCAGCGTGCTGCCCGCGCCGAGGACGAGGCCGCCCGGCTGCCCGCGGGCGATCACCGCGATGCCGGCGAGGCTGACGAGCGAGCCGAGCCAGCCCCAGCGATTGAAGCGCTCGCCGAGAAACACGGCGGCCAGCAGGGCCGTGAAGATCGGCAGGGTGTTCACGATGAAGCTCGCCGCGCCGGCGGACACGGTTTGCTCGCCGGTATTGAGCAGCGCGTTGTACAGCGCGATGCCGAGAAAGCCGCACAGCAGGAAGCGCAGCGCATCGCTCCGGGTCGGCACGCGCGGCCGCCGCGCCACCAGCCACGCGACGATCAGCACGGCCGCGGTGGCGAAGCGTGCCGCCGCGAGCTGAAGCGGGGTCAGGCCATGCAGGCCGATCCGGATGAACGGGAAAGCGGACGCCCACGAAACGATCGTGAAGGCGACCGCGCCGGCCGCGACCAGCGGCTGCCGCGCAGCGCGCGACGACGGTGTGGAGAGTGTGTTCATGCGGCGATGATGCGGCGTCGCGAGATGTTAAGCTAGCGCACAGATCAGCATCCGGATATGAAGATGATTCACAGCTCGAGCCGGCGGCCGGTCGGCGCTGCAGCCCGCGCGAAACAGCGCGCGGCGGCGTTGCCCGCCGCGGCGCCGACGCCGACGCCGGGTTCGCGGCCGCCGCTCGCGAGCCTGGAGACGGTGTGCACGGTCGCGCGCGAGGGTTCGTTCCTGGCCGCCGCCGACGTCTCCGGCGTGACGCACGGCGCGATCAGCCGGCGGGTGGCCGCCGTTGAAAACTGGCTCGGCCTGAAGTTGTTCGAACGTCATGCGCGCGGCGTGCGCCTGACGCCGGACGGGCAGCGCTTCGTTGGCCGGATCGAACAGGCGTTCGCGATCATCGACAGTGCGGCCGATCAGTGGCGTTCGCCGCGTGCGCCGCGACTGGTCAGGATGAGCGTGGTGCCGGCATTCGCGCAGCTGTGGCTGTTCGAGCGGCAGCATGCGCTCGAGAGCGAGGCACCCGCGTTGCAGATCGAACTCGGCATCGATCTTCGCAACGTGGATATCGCCGGCGGCGAAGCGGACCTGTCGATCCGGTACGGGCGCGGCAACTGGCGCCAGCTCGAAACCCGTGCGTTCATGCCGGAGCGGCTCTATCCGGTCGCGCATCCTCGGCTCGCCGCGCAACTGGCTGCGGAGCGCCGCCGGCGCGGCGATGCCGCGTTGCTCGACATGCCGTTGCTGCACGATTCCGATGTGACCGGCTGGCGCACGTGGTTCGATGCCCTGGGCGTGCCGTTCAAGCCGCGCGCGCAGGATCGCCGGTTCGAGGATTACAACCTCGTGCTGGCCGCGGCCGAGGCCGGGCTCGGGGTGGCGCTGGCGCGCGTACCGCTTGCCGACGCCTATCTCAAGCGCAGCGAACTCGTGCGCGTGAGCCGCCTCGAGGTCGATTCGGTGCTCCGGTATTACTTCGTGCACGCGAAGGGGGAGAATCGGCCGGAGGTGCTGGCGTTGATGGAGCGGATGCGGGCGGCGGTGGCGGCAGGCACCTGATCGAAATGGAAATGGTCGTGGCGACCCGCCACGGCGGGCCGGCTGCTGCGAAGGACGCGGTGCGCGATTCGAGGCACTAGGCCGGCAGCGCCGGATCGACGACAATGCGTCCGCGAAAAACGATGAGGTGGAGAGATGAACGAAAATCGAAAATGTATGCATCCGTGCGGGTGCAAGCGAGGTCAACAATGAACAGGCCGGACAAATCGTCGAAAGCGCGTGCAGCGCTCGACCAGCTGTTTTCGGGCATGGCGCCCACGGACGAGACGCGCGCGTCGCGTCCCGGCAACCCGTTCGAAGCGAACGCAAACGAGGCATCCGCCGGCACGGGCGTGCGCGGCGGGATCGAAGTCACGCTGTCGACCCGGATTCAGCTGCGCGGTTATCCGAATGCGGACGCATTCATGAAGCGCATGGCCGAAGCGTGGGGGCTGGATTGGGGGATGTACGACAGCGTCAAGGCCATCGCGACGCTGCCCGCCGGATGGCGAGCGCGCCGGCTTCCGGAAGTCACGCAGATCGTCGACGGGCACGACGTGCTGCGCGCGGAGAGCAGCCTGCAGGGCGGCGAGATGTCGTACCTGAAAGTGCATCCGCGGTACTACATCGACGCACGCAAGGGGTTCGGCTGGGGCAAGTCGTCGAAGGCGTCCGACGATCCGGATCTCGACGGCCCCGACTGGAACTGCTTCGTGGTCGATCGCGAGAAGTCCGTCGAAGTGCATGAATTGACGACCTCGTCGCTGAAAGCCGACATGGACAACGCACGGGCGACGTTGCTGAAATGGCTGGACGAAAACTATCCGAAACATCGCGATCCGTTCGCTTACTGGACGGATTGCGAACGGGCGTCGTGATGTGGCGTGGCTGCCCGGTTCGGCATCGCGGGCACATGCTGCCCGACCGGCGCCGGAGCGGGGGCGGCACACGCTGCTTCGATTCCTCGGCCGGTTGCGCCGGGGGCGCCAATTGAAACGCGCCAGTGTCGTCCCGATTCTCTGGGCGGCATTCGCCGCGGCGGTCGGCTCGACTGTCGTCGAACTGCTGCTCTGGCCGATCGCCGGCGATGATGCGATCGGGAACCTGCTGCGCGACGCACGCCTCACGGCCGCCATCGTGATGGGGCGCCGCGTGCTCGACGCGTCCGCCGGCTTCGATCCGCTGGTCATGGCGGTGGCGACCCTCGTGCATATGGTGCTGTCGCTGGTCTATGCGGCGGTGCTGGTGAAAACGATCCGCACCCTGTCGCTCGCGGCCGCGCTCCTCGCAGGCGGCGCGTTCGGCCTCATCCTGTACGGCGTCAACCTGTACGCCTTCACCGCGATCTTCCCGTGGTTCGTTCCGGTTCGTGGTGCGATCACGCTGGTGGCCCATCTGGTATTCGGGATCAGCGCGGCGGCGGCCTACCGCTTCGCGAGGCGCTAGGCCGGCGCCAGCCGCCAGCCGCCAGCCGCCAGCCGCGGCATCGACTGTCGAAGGTTCCCGCGTTGATCAATCGCACCAGACCCCTGGAATAAGCACGCGCGCCGCATCGTTTAGCCGGCAGGAGACCCTGTACGTAGCGGCGGCGCGTTACCGCCGCGTGGTGAATCGTGCGTGAGCGATTCGATGTGTCGGGCACCGCCAACGGTGCCCGCGATCTAGCGGTCGGGGGCAATCAGGAGCCGATCATGGGCAACTTGTTTCGATCCGGGATAGGTATCGTCTGTCTCGGCTGTTCCGCGGCGGTCTTCGCGCAAACGTACGACGATCTGGCGGGCGACACGGCCAACTGCCGTGCAGTCGTCGCGCGAGCGAACATCGACGGCACGGACCAGCAAATCGTGGGGCGTGCATGCCTGCAGGACGACGGCACATGGCAGTTCGTGCAGAGTCCCGATGGTAGTGTTTTATGGTATCCGTCGGTGGACTACCCGTATGCCGACCTGGGGTACTGGGGGCCGCCGCTGTTCATCGGCGCGGGCGTGGGCTTCGTCTTCATCGATCGTTTCCACCACTTCCACCATTTCCACCATTTCGATCCGGTCGTTCACGTCAACGGGATGGAACATCGCCGCTTTGGCGTGCCGACCGGTGCCGGTTTTCGCCATGGCGCGTTCCCGGTCGGCGCGCATCGCGAATTCGGCGGGATGCATGCGTTCGGTGGCATGAACGGGGCGGGGGGCATGCGGCGACATTAGGCTCGCATTTCCGGCTCGATCGTGCGCCTTCTTCCAGCTGCGTCAGGCATGGGTGCGCTTACAGGATCGACGCGAGTCTCGGCACCCGGAGCAGGAGGCCGGCAATCAGGTAGCACGTGACGCAAGCGACACCGCCGGTCACGGCGAATTTCAGGAACGGCGACACCGGCACGGTTCGCCATACGAGGGCGATACCCACCAGCACCGGGGGATGGATGATGTAGATCGTGTACGCGCGTCGGGACAGCGACTGCCATGCGCCCGTCAGTCGATCGAAGCGCCGCTGGAAACGGCTGGCAAGAAACAGGCTCGTTCCCCACGCGACCAGCGGCTCCCAGAATGCGTAGATCACCTCCTGCGGGTGGCCGCGCAATGCAGGAACGTGCTTGGCGAGCAGGTAAGCGACCGGCAGGACAGGGAGTGCCAGCAGTGCGATGCGCCACCACAGTCTGACCTGCCGTGCCGGCAGATGCTCGATCCAGTGCACGCGCGCGGTCCGGCACCCGGCTGCGTACAACACGACGTAGCTCGCGAAGTAGCCGAGCTGCAGCCCCCATACGTTGATACCTACCGGCCATCGGGACCGCAACGCCAGTGCCGCGATACCCGTGAGCAACGCCGCGGCGGCCAACGTCCTGTCGGACGGAAAGGGGTTCCGGTCGGGGCGGTTCGTATCGCGCGCCACGGTGCGCCGGAAGGCGATGTGCCAGAGTGCTGCAGCTGCGCTGAACATCAGCAGCGCCTCGGCGAACCACATCGGGCCGTTCTCGAACGTGCCTTTCCGCCACAGGCGGCCCAGCGTATCCGCGAACGGGTGGCCTGCGCCCGATTGCGCCAGGGCGATCGTTGCCGGGCCGATCACGAAGCCGTACACCAGCAGAGGCAGGCCGAGCCTGATGAACCGGTCGGCGAGGAAACGTGCGGCGCCCTTGCGATCGATGGACGGCGACGTGTAATAACCGGCCAGGAAAAAGAACAGGCCCATGAAAAAGGCCTGATTGATCGCGCAGAAGAGCGTCAGCAGTGCGGATTCCACGGACGGGCCGGCAGCCACCTCGTGGTAGTACCACCCGCCGAGCGCGCCGTATGTGATCGCGCAGTGGTGAAAGACCACCAGCAACGTCAGGCACGCGCGCAACGCGTCGAGGCCGGCGTTTCGATGGACGGCTGCCGCCGTGTCCTGCCGAGAAGCGAAGTCGACCGGGACGTCCTGAGCGCTCATCACGTTGCCTGCGTGGTTGGTCAGCCATGACCCGCCTGGCGACGATCCTGGTCGCGACGACGCATGCGAATCCGGCGGGCGTACAGGTCGGCACCCTACACCGTTGTTCTTACAACCATCCAACAAGCCGCCCCGCCGTTGGCGCGGCGCCCGCTCAGTCGAGCTTGCCGCGCAGGTCGTCGAACGGAATCATCACGTGCGTGCGATACGCGGGCCGCGCTTTCAGCCGTTCGTACCACGCCTGCACGTGCGGCAGGTCCGGCCGGGCGATGTCGAGCTCGAAATAGCGATACAGATGCGTGCCGGCCGCGATGTCGGCGAGCGTGAGCGTGTCGCCCGCGAGAAACGGTTGCCCGGCCAGCACCGCATCGAGCGTCCGGAAGTATTGCGCGCACTGCGCGATGCTTTGCTCGACGCGCGCCGTGTCGCGCTGCTCGGGCGGCGTCCGGTAGAAGCCCCGGAACACGCCGTTCAGGAACGTCGGCTGCAGCGTGGTTTGCGACCAGTCCATCCAGCGGTCGGCGCGCGACTGTTCGGCCGGATCGTCGTGCCAGAAGCTGGGGCGCCCGTAACGCGCGGCGAGGTAACGCAGGATGCTGTGCGATTCCCAGACGACCGTGCCGCCGTCGTCGATCACGGGCACGCGCCCGTGCGGGTTCATCGCGAGAAAACCGGGCGTGTCGAGCACGCCGAACTGCCCGCCGGCCGGCACGTGCCGATGCGCGAGCGCGAGCTCGTCGACGAGCCACATCACCTTCTGGACGTTGAATGCACTGCGGCGCCCCCATACGGTCAGCATGCCGGCCTCCTTGTGTCGTGCGGAACTTGAACGCGGACAGTGTAAACGCCGCAGGCGCGCACCGCGGTGCGCGCCTGCCGGCTGTCGTCCGTCGCTGTCGTCGCCTGGCGGCGACGCGATCAGAACTTGTGGCGAATCCCGACGATCGCGAGTTCCTGCGTATCGGTGCCGGAGTTCACGCCGTACGAGCCGACCGACGCGGCGGCCTTCACGACCGCGCCGTTCGCGTTGAGCGTGTTGCCGCTCGCCTTCTGGTAGCCGAACAGCGCATACAGGTCGGTGCGCTTCGACAGCGCGTAATCCGCGCCGAGGTTGACCTGGTTGTAGTGCGCGGAAGACGGGCCCGTCAGCGACGTGTAGTTGTAGCCGACACCCGCGCGCAGCGCCGGCGAGAACTGCCAGTTGAAGAACGCGGAGCCGTTGTTGAACTTCGCGTTCTGGCTGAACGCCGACAGCGTGTCCGCGCCGTACTGCGTATTCGAATACGCGAGGCCGAAGGTGGCGGGCCCGGCCACGTACTGGCCGGCCACACGCACGATCTGGATCGACTTCGCGCTCGAGAAGCCCTGGTTGATCACGGTGTTGAACAGCGTGTCCGAGCTGCTCGACCACGTGCGCACGCCGTTCGTGACCGAGGAGCCGCCGTTCGCGTAGAAGAAGCCGGCGCCGAGCGACAGCGGGCCGTTCGCGTAGCTTGCGCCGAAGCTGTACGTGCGGCCGCTGCCGGTGGCGCCCGCGACGCCGCCGAAGCCGTACAGGCCCTCGAACTGGAAACCCGAGATCAGCGGGCTCGTGTATTTCACCGAGTTGCTGACGCGCAGGCTGTTGTCGTAGTTGTCGAGGTCGCCCGGCGTCGCGAACACGCCGCCGAAGTAGTTGTCCTGCGTGAGGCCCTGCACGAGGTCGACGACCGGATCGTACTGGCGGCCGAGCGTGACGGTACCGTACGTGCTGCTTGCGAGGCCGACGACGGCCTTGCGGCCGAATTCGCGTCCGCCCTGGCCGAGTGCGCCCGTGCCGATGTTGAAGCCGTTTTCGAGCTGGAACAGCGCGGCCAGGCCGCCGCCGAGATCCTCGGTGCCGCGCAGCCCCCAGCGGCTGCCCGACAGGTTGCCGCTGCTGAACTTGACGAGGCTCGACGCGTTGCTGCCGTTCGCGTTCTGCGCGTTGTGGACATAGGCGATGCCCGCATCGGCGATGCCGTACAGCGTGACGCTGCTTTGCGCGTGGGCGCCGGCGGCGAAGAGCGCGGCCGGCAGCGCGAGCAGTGCGAATGAACGGACTGGTTTCATTGTTGGATTCCCCGTTGGTCGATTGGTCTGACGAGTCGGTGAACGATACGGACAGCACATCGTCGAGGGAACCAATAAATTGTCGGATCGTTATGAGGCGGCGCGGAGATGGATGCGCGCGCAACCGGCCGGCGAGCGGTGCATGGGGACGTTATGCGTCATACGCTGGATGAACGATGCGCACATGTGCATCGCGCGCGCTGCATCGCGACGACGGCTGCAGGGCGTTCACTGTGCGCGCGATCCTGCGCGCGGGTCAGTGGTGTTGGTTGCCGGCGCCGAACAGGCGCGGCTGCGCGGCGTTCAACGCGTCGTCCGCTTCCGGCTGCCACGGGAAAACCCCGTCGCGGTCGGGCCACAGCAACTGGACGCACGGGAACGCGTCGTTGCCGTAGAACCAGCGGTTCCAGCCGAGATGGGCTTCGTAGTGCGTCTTCTCGACCGGCATCAGCAGCGCGTTCGCGTTGCCGAAGACGGAATCCGTGACCTCGCCGACCGGCGGCGGCGTGCCGGCTGCGACCATCCGGTAGATGTCCCACAGCACGTCATGGACGATGCGCGCCGGCATCGAGAACACGATGAGTTCCGGAAAACCGTGGTTGACCCACAGCCCGGTCGTGAAAGAAAACCCGGGTGCGTCCCCTTCCGCGAACACTTCCGTGCGGAACCACCCGTGCTGACGAATCCGCTGCAAGAATCGCTGCTCGTCTTCCTCGAGCACCGAATCGGGCGCGTCGAGCGCGGTGGCGATATCCGGTCGCGTGGTCATGCGGGGCTCCTTGGATCTGCGTCGGGCGACGGGAAGCCGGGGGCCGGCATCCCGCCGGCGGGAATGCGACCGTCGCCGAACCGGCCGGCGATCGCCGTGCGCCATGTTGCCACAGCGGTCCCGCCTACTGCTCCGCTTTCTCCACCTCCGCCGTTTCGCCGAGGAACCCGCCGCTCTGGTGCGCCCACAGCGCAGCATAGATGCCGCCGGCCTGCAGCAGTTGCTGGTGCGTGCCTTCCTCGACGATGCGCCCTTCGTCGAGCACGATCAGCCGGTCCATCGCCGCGATGGTCGACAGCCGGTGCGCGATCGCGATCACCGTCTTGCCGCTCATCAGGCCGTCGAGGCTGCGCTGGATCGCGACTTCGACCTCGGAATCGAGCGCGCTGGTCGCTTCGTCGAGCACGAGGATCGGCGCGTCCTTGAGCATCACGCGCGCGATCGCGACGCGCTGCCGCTGGCCGCCCGACAGTTTCACGCCGCGTTCGCCGACCTCGACGTCGTAGCCGCTGCGGCCGTGGCGGTCGCGCAGCCGGTCGATGAATTCGGACGCCTCCGCGCGCACGGCCGCGTCGTGCATCTCGCGCTCGGTGGCGTCGGGGCGCCCGTACAGGATGTTCTCGCGCATCGTCCGGTGCAGCAGCGACGTATCCTGCGTGACCATCCCGATCGCGCCGCGCAGGCTGTCCTGCGTGACGTGCGCGATGTCCTGCCCGTCGATCCGGATCGTGCCGCCGCCCACGTCGTAGAAGCGCAGCAGCAGGTTCACGAGCGTCGACTTGCCGGCACCCGAGCGGCCGATCAGGCCGATCCGCTCGCCGGGCCGGATCGTCAGGTTCAACCCGTCGAACACGGCACGGTCGTTGTCCTCGTGCGCGAACTGCACGTTGTCGAACACGATCCCGCCGCGCTGCACCGCGAGCGGCTTCGCATCGGGCGCGTCGACCACGCTGCGCACCTTCGTCAGCGTATTGATGCCGTCCTGGATCGTGCCGACGTTCTCGAACAGCTCGGTCATTTCCCACATGATCCAGTGCGAATAACTCGACAGGCGCAGCGCCATCGCGATCACCGCCGCGACGACGCCCGCGCTCGCCTCGCCGTGCATCCACAGATACAGCGCGAGGCCGGTCGAGCCGACCAGCAGCAGCGTCGACAGCAGGTGATTGACGATCTCGAACGCGCTGACGAGGCGCATCTGCGCGTCGCCGGTCGCCTTGAACGCTTCCATCGCGCGCCGCGCGTGGTCGGCTTCCCGCCGCGTGTGCGAGAACAGCTTCACGGTCGTGATGTTCGAATACGCGTCGGTGATGCGGCCCGTCATCAGCGCGCGCGCATCGGCCTGGCGGCTGCCGACGGCGCCCAGGCGCGGCACGAAGAACGCGCATGCCGCGCCGTAGCCGAGCGCCCACAGCGCGAGCGGGATCATCAGCCGCCAGTCGAAGCTGGCCGCGAGCGCGAGGATGCCGATCAGGTACGCGGCGACGCCGATCACGACGTCGACCGACATGAACAGCGCATCGCGCACCGCGAGCGCGGTCTGCATGATCTTGGTCGTCACGCGGCCCGCGAATTCGTTCGCGTAGAACGACAGGCTCTGGTCGAGCATCAGCCGGTGAAACAGCCAGCGCAGCCGCATCGGGAAGTTGATCGCGAGCACCTGGTGCTTGACCATCGTATGCAGCGCGATCAGCAATGCGCTGCCGGCGAGGATTGCCGCGAAAGCGGTGAGCGTGCCGAAGTGCCGGCCGCCGAAATCCGCCGGCGTCGCGGACGCGAGCCAGTCGACCACGCGGCCCATCATCGCGAACAGCGCGGCTTCGTACGCGGCCAGCGCGGCCGACGTGAGCGCGATCAGCAGGATCCAGCTGCGCGCGCCTTTCGTGCACGCCCAGACGAACGAGAAGAATCCCTTCGGCGGCGTGACGGGATCTTCGAGCGGGAAAGTCGGCAGGCGCCGTTCAAACCACGAAAACATTGAAACCTCTCCTTGATGCGGCCACGCCTGCCGGCGCGGCCGTATTGCCTGTTTCAGGTGCGGCGCCTTCGCTGCGCCGCGGTACTGCACACGTGTTCACTGCGACCGGATCCACGCCTCGATCGGGGCGAGCGTGCCCGGCGCATACGCATGGCGGCCGAGCGCCATGTACAACCATGTCTTCCACGTCGGCCAGTCGGACTCGAGCTGGTAGTCGAACCAGCCGGCGCGCAGCAACCCATGCGTCGCACCGGGCACGACCATCACGCGCCGGTCGGGCCGGTTCGCGAAGGCATGCGTGTAGGCATTCGCCTCGTCGACCGGATCGACATTGCGGTCCTGCGCGCCCCACACGGCCAGCACGGGCCCCTGCATCGCCGCGAGCGCCTGCGACGAATCCTCCAGGTAGTTGCGTGCGATGAAGCCGAAGCGGCGCGGCTCGATGTCGGGGCGCCGCTGCGGATCGGCGGGTACGTCCGTCCGGCCGAAGATTTCGTCGTTGTCGCGTCGCTCGGCGGCCAGTGTCGCATCGATTCGATCCGGCTGCAGACCCGTTGCCTGGAGCTGCTGCCGCGTCAGGTAGGTGCCTTGCCGGCGCCAGCTGACGGCGCCGCCGACGATCACCGAGAACGCCGGTCGCACCGCATTCGCGACGCGCGGCACGACCCAGCCGCCTTGCGAGAAGCCGAGCAGGCCGATCTTGTGCGCGGGGCCGACGACGGCGCGCACGCGCGCCATCGCGGCGATCGTTTCGTTCGCACGATCCTGCATCGATTGCGCGAGCCAGTCGCCGCCGCTGCGGCCGGTGCCCTGCTTGTCCCATGCGAACACGCCGATGCCGGCGTCGAGCAGGCTGTTGACGAGCGGCAGCATCGCGTCGTCGGAGAAGCGGGTGCGCGGCCCGTCACCGTGCACGAGCAGTACGATCGGCGCGCCGGGCGCATGGGCCGGCAGCGCGAGCGTGCCGACGAGGCCGGCGCCGTTGGCGCGGAACGTGAGCGACGACACGTTCGCGCCCTTCAGCTCGAAGTCGGCGAGGCCGCGCAGCACGAGCGCACCGGCCGCGACGAGCACGAACAGGACGAGCGCGATGCCGGCAATGACGATTCGTTTCAAGAGGCCCTCGGTACGGTGGCGTGAGCGGATGCCGCAGGCGGCATGTGCGGGGGCACGCTGCCTTGACGCCTGCAGGACGTCGCCACGATAATAGATCGATTAATCAGTCTAATAAAGATTCGAGTCATCGTCGAGTACGGAGTGCCTGTTGAGAAAGATCGATCCTGAAAGAGTGGAAGCGAAGCGGCGCCAGATCCTGGATGCCGCGATCGACTGTTTTGCGCGCGACGGCTTTCATGCGACGTCCACGGCCGCGATCTGCAAGGCGGCTGGCATGAGCCCCGGCAACCTGTTCCACTATTTTCCGACGAAGGCGGCGATCATCGAGGCAGTCGCGCAGGACGACCAGCGCGAGATGGCCGAACTGTTCGCGCGGTACGCGGACGCCGACGACGCGCTGGCCGCGATCGAGGAGATCGCACTGACGTTGATGGAACTGTCGAGCGATCCCGTCTATGCGCGCATCTGCGTCGAGACCGCGGCGGAGGCGACGCGCAATCCGGACGTCGCCGCGCTGTTCGCGGCGAACGAGGCGCAGGTGAAAGGGCGGATGGTCGCGCTGATCAAGCGCGGTGTGGCGCAAGGGAAGATCGACGCAAGCCTGAAGCCCGATCTTGTCGCGACGTGGTTGCTCGCGCTCGCGGAAGGCGCGGTCGGGCGCGTCGTGTTCGAACCGGGGTTCAAGCCGCGCGCGCATCGGGCGATGTTGCGGACGATCATTCGGCGGATGTTGAAGCCGCAGTGAGGATCGCGGATCCGGTTTGACGCCCGCCCGGTTCGGGTGCAATGCGCCGCACCGAACCGGATGCGGGCATCCCGCGGCCATTGGCCGGCGAGCGCGGACAAGGCGTTCGGTGCGCTACGCATTGCGCCCTTAAAAAAGTTCTTGACTGTCTATCTATGAGTAGATAAAGTTCGCTCCATGGAAACGAAACCGACCGTCCGCGAACAGATTCTCGACCATGCGACCACGCTGATGATGCTGCGCGGTTACAACGGCTTCAGCTATCGAGACCTGTCCGACCTGGTGGGCGTGAAGACGTCGAGCATCCACTACTACTTCCCGTCGAAGGACGACCTCGTGCTGGAAGCGGTGGCGGCATATAGCGACGAAGTCCTCTCGGCCATGCGGGCGATCGATCCGGCGTTGCCGGCCGACGTGAAGCTGAGCCTGTACACGAAGATGTTCGGCCGGACGCTCGGCGACGGCAACCTGATCTGCCTGTGCGGGATGCTCGCGGCCGACATCGAAACGTTGCCGGAGAATGTGCGGCAGGCGGTGCAGGCGTTCTTCAAGGCCAACGAGAGCTGGCTGGCGGAATTGTTGAAGCAGGGCGCGCGGGAAGGCACGCTGCAGTTCAGCGGCGAGCCCGAGACGGCCGCGCGCACGTTGTACGCGGCGTTCCAGGGCAGCGTGCTGGCCAGCCGGCTGTTTCACACGCGGGCGCGCCTCGAAGATGTCGAGGCCGTCTGGAAAAAGCGGTCCTGACGGAGCGCGCATGCAGTGAGGCGGTTCGCCGCCTTTTTATTGAATCTCACTGTCTATCTATGGGTAGATAGAGTTCTGGCGCAGATGGCTCGACCATCTGCATTTTTGGGGATGTTTATCTATCTATGAGTAGATAAACAGGCGCGATGCGGGCAGCAAGGCTGTCGGCACGCGATCCCCGGTTCGAAGGCTGTTTCATTCATTTGCTGAAAAGGAGTCTGTCATGTCGATCGAAAAAGTGCTGTACCGCGCCCATGCAAAAGCCACCGGCGGCCGTGACGGCCGTGCCACGGTGCCCGAGAGCAACCTCGACCTGAAACTGACCACGCCGCGCGAGCTCGGCGGCGCGGGCGGCGCAGGCGCGAACCCCGAGCAACTGTTCGCCGCCGGCTACAGCGCGTGCTTCATCGGCGCGATGAAGTTCGTCGCGGCCCGCGACAAGATCGCGATGCCCACGGACGCTTCCATCGAAGGCAGCGTCGGCATCGGCGCGATCCCGAACGGCTTCGGCATCGAAGTCGAACTGACGATCTCGCTGCCGGGCCTCGATCGCGACATCGCGCAAACGCTGATCGACCGTGCGCACCTCGTGTGCCCGTATTCGAACGCGACGCGCGGCAACATCGACGTCACGCTCACGCTTGCCTGATCGGTCGCACTGCGAATCATCCATCGTCATTTACCGCCTGAAGCCAAGGAACACCATCATGAAGATCGTCAAGCCGCTGCTGATCGCTGCCGCCGTCGCCGCTGTACTGTCCACCTCGACCACCGCATTCGCCGCCGGTGCCGATACCGTCCGTCCCGATACGGCGACGAGCGCTTTCCTCGCCGCGCTGAACGGCCAGAAGGGCCCGGGCCTCGAAACGCTGAGCCCCGCGAAGGCGCGCCAGGTGCTGGTCGACGCGCAGAACGGCACGAAGGTCGACCTGTCGGGGATCGACGTGTCGAACCGCACGATCGAACAGGACGGCCTGTCCGTACCGGTCACGATCGTTCGTCCGCAAGGTGCGACGGGCACGCTGCCGGTGTTCGTGTTCATCCACGGCGGCGGCTGGGTGCTCGGCGATTTTCCGACGCATGAACGCCTCGTCCGCGATCTCGTCGTGCAATCGGGGGCCGTCGCGGTGTTCGTGAACTACACGCCGTCGCCGGAAGCGCATTACCCGGTCGCGATCAACCAGGCGTATGCGGCGACGAAGTGGGTGGCCGCGCACGGCGCGGAGATCGGCGTCGACGGCAGCCGCCTCGCGGTGGTCGGCAACAGCGTCGGCGGGAACATGGCGGCCGTGGTGGCGCTGATGGCGAAGGACAAGGGTGGCCCCGCGATCCGCTTCCAGGGGCTGATGTGGCCGGTCACGGACCACAACTTCAACACGGGTTCGTACAACGCGTATCAGCAAGGGCACTTCCTGACGCGGCCGATGATGAAGTGGTTCTGGGATGCCTATACGAAGAACGAAGCGCAACGCAACGAGATCTACGCGTCGCCGCTGCGCGCAAGCACCGCGCAGTTGAAGGGCCTGCCGCCCGCGCTGATCCAGGTCGCGCAGTTCGACGTGCTGCGTGACGAGGGCGAAGCGTACGGCCGCAAGCTCGACGCGGCCGGCGTCGATGCGACGACCACGCGCTACGACGGCACGATCCATGATTTCGGTTTGCTGAACGCGCTGGCCGGCGACGCGCCGACGAAGGCCGCGACGAAGGCGATGGCGAATGAACTCGCGACGCGACTGAAGTAAGCGACGGGTTCGCACTCGCGCTGCCCGTGAGGCGGGGCAGCGCGAGTGCGCATGACGACGAGGCGGGCGCATGCCCGCCTTTGTTGCGTGCGGCGCGTGAACCGGGCGAATGTGCGGGCCTGCAACCCGCACGCCCCGCACGCCCCGATCGCCCGCGATTTTTCGTCCCGGTTCGGCAGCACGAGCTCCGTCGCGAATCGCGCCGCAGCGTCGGCTTCGCGTGGTGCTTCACGGCGTGCCCGTGACCACCCGCATCGTTGGCCCCGGCGCCCGCTAGGCCCCGCGCCGCGGGCATTGTTGGTACGATCGCGCGTATCGTCCACGCCGGCGCCGCAAGCCGCCGGCCATCGGTCGCGCGGCCGTACGACAGCGCGGCCCCGTTCGGGAGAAGCGTTTCATGCTGCAGGCGTTCGCGGTCTTGCTGACCTTCCAGTGTCTCGGGGAAGGCGTGTCTTACCTGTTCGGCCTGCCGGTGCCGGGCCCCGTGATCGGCATGCTGCTGCTGTTCGGCTTCGTGATGCTGCGCCCGCAGGTGGCCGACACGATCGAGCCGACCGCGCTCGAGCTGTTGCGCCACCTGTCGCTGCTGTTCGTGCCGGCCGGCGTCGGCATCATGGTGTCGGCCGACCGCGTGCGCGGCGATGCGCTCGCGGTCGTCGTCGCGCTGGCCGTCAGCACCACGCTCGCGATCGCCGTGACGGCGCTCGTGACGCGTGCACTGCTGCGGCGCCAGCGGCGCGCGGGCGATGCGGTGGAGGGCACGCAATGACGGCCTTCCCGAAACTCGGCGCGATCTGGGTCTATCTCGCCGCGAGCCCGCTGCTGGGCCTGACCATCACGCTGATCGCGTATCTGTTCGCGCAGGCCGTCTATGCGCGGGCGCGCTTCAACCCGCTCGCGAACCCGGTGCTGATCGCGGTTGCGCTGATCGTCGTGCTGCTGACGATCACGCACACGCCGTACCCGACGTATTTCGAAGGCGCGCAGTTCGTCCACTTCCTGCTCGGCCCCGCGACCGTCGCGCTCGCGCTACCGCTGTACCGGCAGTGGTCGAAGCTGCGCCGCGCCGCGGTGCCGCTGCTGGTCGGCCTGCTCGCGGGCTCGCTGACCGCGATCGTGTCGGCGGTCGGCATCGCGGCGCTGTTCGGGGCGTCGCACCAGACGGTCGCGTCGCTCGCGCCGAAATCGGCGACGACGCCGATCGCGATGGCCGTCGCGGCGGAAATCGGCGGGATTCCGTCGCTCACCGCCGTGCTCGTGATCTCGACCGGGATCTTCGGGGCCGTGTGCGCGCGCGGGATCCTCAACGCACTGCGCGTCGACGAACCGGCCGTGCGCGGGTTCGCGCTCGGCGTCGCGTCGCACGGGATCGGCACCGCGCGCGCGTTCCAGGTCAGCGAGGAGGCCGGTGCGTTCGCCGGGCTCGGGATGGGGTTGAACGGCGTGCTCACCGCCTTCGTCGTGCCGGTCCTGCTGCCGGTGCTGTCGCGCTGGATCTGAGCGCCGGCCGGGCCAGGCCGGGTTATCGGTTTCCCTGATGGCGCGGGCGACGCGCCGGAACGACGGCGTACGCGGTGCCCACGTATCGTTGCCGTTATCGGGAGAATTCAGGAACGCACAAGGACAAGTACATACTGTTCGGCTAACGTTGCATCGGCGCCGTTGTCGCAAGCGGTCGTGTGCGCGCCGGTGTTCTATCCACAATCAACAATCGACAAGGAGGTCCGGCCATGAAGAAGTCTCGCGTGGTTTCGGTGGCAGTGGCGGTAACGGCGTCGTTCGGTCTGCTGTTGGCAGCCGCGCCGGCGGCATACGCGCAGGATCCGGCGTCCGCGCCGACGCAGAAGCAGATCGACAAGGCGCAGAAGAAGGCGGCCCGCAAGGCCGCCCGGGCGCGTCACGCGTCGGACCTGAAGGCGATCGGCACGGGCAGCGGCTACCGGCTGACCAACGACCAGAGCAACTACCCGCAGAACGCCGCGCAGAAGGCGCCCGCGACGAAGGCGGCGCCCGCCGCTCCGGCGTCGGGCCAGTAACAACGGCCGGGCCTGGGCACAGCGCACGCGGCGCCGGGTCGACCGGCGCCGTGTGCGCGTGTGCGGGGCCGCGAAGGCGGCCTGTTACGACGCGAGCTTGCTGGCGAGTTCCGCGACGTGCTTGCCTTGATAGCGCGCGATGTCGAGCTCGTTCGCGCTCGGCTGGCGGCTGCCGTCCGCGCCCGCGAGCGTGGTGGCGCCGTACGGCGTGCCGCCGGTGATTTCGTTCATGTTGACGAGGCCGCTGCACGCATACGGCACGCCCACGATCACCATCCCGTGGTGCAGGAGCGTCGTGTGGAACGACGTGATCGTCGTTTCCTGGCCGCCGTGCTGCGTGCCGGTCGACGCGAACACGCTGCCGATCTTGCCGACGAGCGCGCCCTTCATCCACAGGCCGCCGGTCTGGTCGAGGAACGTGCGCATCTGGCCGGCCATGTTGCCGAAACGGGTCGGCGTGCCGAAGATGATCGCATCGTAGCCGGGGAGTTCGTCCACGGTCGCGACCGGCGCAGCCTGGTCGACCTTCACGCCGATCGCCCGGGCCTGGTCGACGGGAATCGTTTCCGGCACGCGCTTGAGCGTGACCTCGACGCCGGGCACCGATTTCGCGCCTTCCGCGATGTGCTGCGCCATCGTTTCGACGTGCCCGTAGGACGAGTAATAAAGAACGAGTACCTTGGCCATGTTGCGAATCTCCGATTAAAAGGGCCCCGCGTTCAGCGGGGCCCGGTTTCCCGAACGGGCTTTATGCCCACTCGGCCGTTACTTCGACCGGACGCAGGTCGAACACCAGCACTTCGGCATCCTTCCCGTCGGCGAACGTCAGCGTCTGTTCGTCGCGGATGCGCACGCCGTCGCCTTCGCCGAGCGTCACGCCGTTGACCGACACGCTGCCGCGTGCCACGTGCACGTACGCAAAGCGGTCCGGCGCCAGTTCCAGCGTCGCGCGTTCGGCGCCGTCGAACAAGCCCGCGTAAATCCGCGTGTCCTGCCGGATCTTCAGCGAACCGGCGTCGCCGTCCGGCGATACGACGAGGGCGAGCTTGCCGCGCTTGTCGTCTGCCGTGACATTCGTCTGCTGATAGCGCGGCTCGGCACCCTTCTCGGCCGGCCCCACCCAGATCTGCAGGAAGTGGACCGGCAGTTCCGGCGAGTGGTTGAACTCGCTGTGGCGCACGCCCGTGCCCGCGCTCATCAGCTGCACGTCGCCCGGCACGATCACCGAGCCGGTGCCCATCGAGTCCTTGTGTTCCAGCGCGCCGTCGAGCACGTACGACAGGATCTCCATGTCGCGGTGCGGGTGCGTGCCGAAGCCGCGGCCCGGCGCGACGCGATCGTCGTTGATCACCAGCAGGTCGGAGAAGCCGACTTGCTTCGGATCGTAGTAGTTCGCGAACGAAAACGAATGACGGGAGCTGAGCCAGCCATGCTCCGCACGGCCACGTTGGTTTGCTGCACGGATTTCGATCATGATTTTTGTTCCTCAAGACGCCGGACCTCGGAAGTGGGACCGGCCGTTCGTTGAGGTGAATCTTAGGTCAATCGATTTGACAAATAAATGGCTGTAGAGATAATGACTGTCGCTATGGAGTGGACAATATGGAAATCAACGACCTGAGGATCTTCGTCGCGACGGTCGATGCGGGCAGCTTCACGGCGGCGGCCGATCAACTGATGCTGTCCAAGCAGTTCGTCAGCCGGCGCACGATGGCGCTGGAGGCGTCGCTCGGCGTGCGGCTGTTGCACCGGAACACGCGCAACCTCGCGGTGACCGAATCGGGGCAGGAGTTCTATGCGCGCGCGCAGCGGATCCTCGCGGAAATCGCCGACGCCGAGCAGGCGATGTCGGTGCGCAGCACCGAGTTGCACGGGTCGCTGAAAATCAGCGCGCCGCTGTCGTTCGGGATCACGCACGTGTCGCCGCTGATCGCCGAATTCCTGTCCGCGCACCCGGCCGTGCGGCTGAACCTCGACCTGACCGACCGGCGCGTCGACCTGATCGGCGAGGGCTTCGATCTCGTGCTGCGGATCGGCTCGCTCGAGGATTCGACGTTGATCGCCCGCCCGCTGGGCGCGTGGCGGATGGTCGCGTGCGCGAGCCCCGCTTATCTGAAGCGGCAGGGCACGCCGCAGACGCCGGCGGATCTCGCCGGCCACACGTGCCTGCTGTACGGGCGCGAGCGGCGCATCGGCTGGGAATTCCGCGTCGACGGCGCGGCGCGCACGTTCGACGTGCAGGGGCCGCTCGTCGCGAACAACGGCGAAGTGGTGCGCGACGCGGCGATCGCGGGGCTCGGCATCGCGCTGCTGCCGCACTTCATCGTCGGCGCGGCGCTCGACAGCGGCGCGCTCGTGCCGGTGCTCGACGCGTATGCGCCTTCGCCGATCACGCTCAACGCCGTGTTCCCGCAGCATCGGGAGGGATTCGTCACGCTGCGCACGTTCATCGGGTTTCTCGCGGAACGGCTCGGGGAGGCCGCGCCCGCGGCGAAGGGCGGGGCGGGTCGGGCGCGGTAGCGGGTCGGTTTGCGGGGAATGGAGGCCTTATTCTCCGCAGGATTTGCAGAGAATATTGAACCGTGCGGTGAATTGGTGGGATAATCTCCGCATCATGAGCGGAGATTACACCTTCATCTGGGCGTCGGCCGACTGGCCCGCATGGCGCTTCGACCTGCCTGCACTGGCAACGCCACTCGCCGACGTCAGCCGTGCGCAAGGCATGCTGGCCGGGCGGCTGGCGGACGTCGGCCTGGCGCTGCGCGACGAGGCCAGCCTGGCCGCGCTGACGGAGGACGTCGTCAAGACCAGCGCGATCGAGGGCGAAAGCCTGAACGTGGCATCGGTGCGGTCGTCGATCGCGCGTCGGCTCGGCGTCGATATCGGCGCGCTGGCGCCGGTCGACCGCCACGTCGAGGGCGTCGTCGACATGGTGCTGGACGCGACCACCCATGCGGCGGCGCCGGTCACCGAAGCCCGTCTGTTCGGGTGGCATGCGGCACTGTTCCCGACCGGCTACTCGGGGATGTCGCGGATCACGGTCGGTGGCTGGCGCACGGATGCGACCGGGCCGATGCAGGTCGTGTCCGGGCCGATCGGCCGGCAGCGCGTGCATTTCGAGGCGCCGCCCGCCGCGCGCCTCGCCGACGAAACCGGGCGCTTTCTCGCCTGGCTCAATGCCGCGCCGGTCGAGCCCCTGCTGATCCGGGCCGGCCTGGCCCACCTGTGGTTCGTCACGCTCCATCCGTTCGACGACGGCAACGGCCGCATCGCGCGTGCGCTCGGGGATCTGGTCCTGGCGCGTGCCGACCGCAGTCCGCAACGCTTCTATAGCCTGTCGGCGCAAATCCAGCGCGAGCGCAACGCGTATTACGACGTGCTGGAGCGTACGCAGCGCGGTTCGCTCGATGTCACGGAATGGCTCGCGTGGTTTCTGACCGCGCTCGGCCGGGCCATCGATCACGCGCATGCGACGCTCGACGCCGTTCTGGTCAAGGCGCGCTTCTGGCAACGATGTGCCGGCGTCGTGATGAACGAGCGTCAGGCGAAGGTCATGAATCGCCTGCTCGACGGCTTCGAGGGGAAGTTGACGAGCACCAAGTGGGCGGCGCTCGCGAAGTGCTCGCAGGATACGGCGCTGCGTGACATCACTGAACTCGTCGAGCGCGGCGTGCTGCAACGCTCGTCGTCCGGCGGCCGGAGCACGAGTTACGAGCTGGTGCCGTTCGACGGCTGACCGCCGTATTGCGTCGGCCCGCAGATCCGGAAGGCCGGCAGGCGCCACAACGCGATCACGCTGTGCGGCCTGTGCAAGGGGGCCGCGCGAGCCGCGGGCTCGACTGATCGTTGCGTGCGCATCGATCATTTCAGTCGATGCCGCCATGGAAGCCGCATTGCGAGCGGCATCGTGCAATGCGGCGAGGCCGCCGCGACGGTTGCGCCGACATCGAACGTCGATTGATCGGCGTCGCGCATTCGGGTTAGGCTTCGGCGAGCAACGGCATGCGCCCCATGCCGGGCCGGGCGTTTTTACCTCGAATACCGCGTGCAGGTAGCTTCTACAGGCTCGCGATCCAGCGACGATCCAAGCCGATGATCCTCCAGAACCGATCGAATGCTCGCGGGAAAACCGCGATTTCCGCCGACGGCGCATTGCACATGCGCGTGCGATCCGTCGCGGCGGCCGTGCTGCTGACGCTGTTGCCGGCCGCCGCGCACGCGGCCGGCTTCGACTGCGCGAAGGCCGCTTCGTCAACCGAGAAGACGATCTGCGCGGATGCCGCGCTGTCGAAGCTCGACGGCGACCTCGCGGCGGCGTGGAAGCAGGCGCTCGCGAAAGGCGGCGACACGGCCGCGCTGAAGGCGGCGCAGCTGAAGTGGCTCAAGCAGCGCGACCGGTGCGGCGCCGACGAATTGTGCCTCGGCGACCGCTACCGCGAACGGCTCGCGAGCCTGAACGGCAGGCCGCTGGCCGCCGATCGCTGGCAGCAGACGTGGTATCTCGACAGTGGTAATCCGTCGTTCGGTGGTGTGCTGACGTTCACCGGCACGGCGCCACGTTTGCATTTCGAGCTGAGCGGCAACAACGGCGCGAATACCGGCGAACTTGGTGGCGATATCGAACTGCACGGCAATAGTGGCACGTTCAGTCACGATCAATGCCGTCTCGACTTCAGCCTCAAGGGTGCACGCGTTCAGGTCGCGCAGCACGGCGCCGACGGCGAATGCGGCGCCGGTGCGGGCGTCGTCTACTCGGGCGATTATGTGACGGCGTCGCAGATGCAGGCGAAGCCGCCGGCGGATCTCGTGAGCCTGGATGTGCTCGCGAATGCGCAGCAGAACGCGACCGCGCACAAGCTGCTCGGTGCCGATTACCAGACGCTCGTCGACATCGTCAATTACGGCGCCGAAGCAAGGGATCTCGACGGGCTGAACGCGCACGTGACGTCGTACTGGGTGCGCGGCATCGCGACGACGAACGCCGCGATCGTGATGCGCCGCGGCAATGATCTATGGATCGGGCTGCTCGTGTTCGACGCGCAGAGCAACGTCCGGATGCGCTATTACTCGAACGTGCCCGCGTGGAAGAAAACCGTGCCGAAGACGATCCAGGCGTGGCACGACAATCTCGACAAGACACTGCCGGTCGACGTGATGCAGTGACGAGCGGGCCGGGCAGCCGAAGCCGCCCGGTGCGGCTTCATTTCTTTCCCGCTGCGCGCGCGTGCGCCGGTGGCGCAGCCGATCCCCGCGTACGCAATTCGGGCAGGACGGCATGACCGGGCCCCGTCGCGCCGTTCTCGAGCGCGTCGAGCAAGGCCTGTGCGGCCTGGCGCCCGATCGCGTCGGTGTCGACCCACATCGTTGTCAGCGGCGGCTGGATTTCGCGCGCGAGCGCGACGTCGTCGAACCCGGTGATCGACAATTGCGCGGGCACGTCGATGCCGAGCGCCTGCGCCTCGAGCAGCGCGCCCAGCGCGAGCGCGTCGTTCCCGCAGATCACGGCTGTCGGCCGCGTCGCCGCATCGCTGTTCGCGATCGCGCGCAGGCTCGCCCGCCCGAAGGCGATCGTGGCCGCGCCCTCGTGCTGATGGACGGGGCGTACCGCGAGCCCGCGCGCGGCGAGCGTGTCGTGAATGCCGCGCAGGCGGGCCTGCACGCGGTCGTTGTCGGCCGACGGCTGCATGATGATCGCGAAATCGCGGTGGCCGAGGTCGAGCAGGTGGGTGGTGAGCCGCGCGAATGCCGCGCGGTTGTCGAAGCCGATGCAGCAGTGCGGGCTGTCGTCGCGATACGCATAAGTGACGACGTACGGCACGCGGTGCATCGCAAGGAGTTCGAACAGTTCCGGCGGATACGCTTCGCCGACCAGCGACACGGCCTCCACGCCGCGCGACAGCATCGCGCGCACCTGGGCCAGCGCCTGCGCGGGATCGTAATTCGAGCAGCCGAGGAACAGCGTGATGCCGTGCTCGGCCATGACCGTCTGCATGCCCGCGACCTGCGACGCGAACACCTGGTCGTCGAGTGTCGGAATGATCGCGCCCGTGATGTGGGTGCGCGTGGACGCGAGCGCGCGGCCCGCCGCATTCGGAATCCAGTTCAGCGCGCGCGCCGCGTCGCGCACGCGCTGCTGCACGTCGGCCGATACCTTGCCGGGATCGTTGTACACACGCGAGACGGTCGCGGTCGATACGCCGGCCAGCTTCGCGACATCGCCGAGCACCGAGCGGCCGCTGCCGCGGCGCGCCCGGGGCGCGCCGGCGCGGGACGGAGGCGTGCTCATCGGCCGGCTCCCGGCGGGGCGGCAGTGACGGCGCCCCGCGTTGTCAAATGCGTCATTGTTTACCCTCGATTCGTGGTGGCGCCGCTTGCATTCCCGCTCGACCCTGTGAGAATGTAAGCGCTATCTTGGCGTGCTTCCGCATTATGTCAGACACATATTCTATCCATATCGTGAGATTTTCATCGACGACGGCCGATTCGGCCATTTTGTCCGCCGCGAATGTAAGCGGTTACATTGCAAAATGAGCGATATCCTTTCACCGCGCATCGCCGTCGTCGGCAGCGTGAACATCGACCTCGTGACGCGCGCGCCGCGCCTGCCGGTGCCGGGCGAGACGCTGCTCGGCACGGATTTCCAGACCGTTCATGGCGGCAAGGGGGCGAACCAGGCGGTCGCGGCCGCGCGGCTGGGCGCGTCGGTCGCGATGATCGGCTGCGTCGGCGACGACGCGTTCGGTGCGCGCCTGCACGATGCGCTGGCGGCCGAACGCATCGACGTGACGCACCTGGGCCGGATCGGCGGCACGGCGACCGGGGTGGCCACGATCACGGTCGACGCGGGCGGCGCGAACAGCATCGTCGTCGTGCCCGGCGCGAATGCGCGCCTCGACGCCGACCGGATCGACGCGGCGCGCGATGCGATCGCCGAGGCCGCGCTGCTCGTGTGCCAGCTCGAAGTGCCGGTTGCCGCCGTCGCGCGCGCCATCGCCTGTGCATCCGCGCACCACACGCCGGTGCTGCTCAACCCCGCGCCCGCGCAGCCGCTGTTCGACGCGCTGCTGGCACGGGTCGACTACCTCGTCGTCAACGAAACCGAAGCCGAGTCGCTGACCGGCATCGCCGTCGGCGATGACGCATCGGCCGTGCGCGCCGCCGATGCGCTGTGCGCGAAGGGCGTCGGCAACGTGCTGGTGACGCTCGGCGCGCGCGGCGTCTGCTGGCGCGGCGGCGCCGGTAACGGCCGCTTGCGGGCGATGACGGTGGCCGCCGTCGATACGACCGCGGCCGGCGACACGTTCGTCGGCGGATTCGCGGCCGCCCGCGCGGGCGGCGCGTCGATGGACGACGCGATCGGCTTCGGCCAGCGCGCCGCCGCGATCAGCGTGACGCGCCACGGCGCGCAGACCTCGATTCCGACGCGCGAGGAAGTGGCGCGCCTCGAACCCTGAATGCCGCATCAGACGGACAGGCCGGAACCGGCCGATACCAGTGACATGGAGACAACCGCAATGAACGAAACCCCGACCGTCCCGCCCGCACCGCCGCGTATCCGGCGCGGGCAACGCATCGCGCTCGCGCTGTTGATGGCGAGCGGCATCGTCAACTACCTCGATCGCGGCACGCTGGCCGTCGCGAGCGCGGCGATCCGCGGCGATCTCGGCTTGTCGCTCGCGCAGATGGGGCTGCTGCTGTCGGCCTTCTCGTGGAGCTATGCGCTGTGCCAGTTTCCGGTCGGCGGGCTCGTCGACCGCATCGGGCCGCGCCGGCTGCTCGGCGTCGGGTTGATCGTCTGGTCGTTCGCGCAGGCGGCGGGCGGCATCGTGTCGACTTTCGGCTGGTTCATCGTCGCGCGCATCGTGCTCGGCATCGGCGAGGCGCCGCAATTCCCGTCGGCCGCGCGGGTGGTGAGCAACTGGTTTCCGCTGCGCGCGCGCGGCACGCCGACCGGGATCTTCAACGCCGCGTCGCCGCTCGGCACCGCGCTCGCGCCGTTGCTGCTGTCGATCCTCGTCGCGTCGTTCCACTGGCGCTGGGCGTTCATCGCGACGGGGGCGCTCGGCCTCGTCGTCGCCGTCGTCTGGTTCGCGCTGTATCGCGATCCGGTGCGCGCGCAACTGTCCGCCGCCGAGCGCAACTACCTCGATGCCGACGCGCAAAGCGTGGCCGCGACACCGAAACTGACGTTCGTCGAATGGCGCAGCCTGTTCTCGCACGGCACGACCTGGGGGATGCTGATCGGTTACTTCGGATCCGTGTACCTGAACTGGGTCTACCTGACCTGGCTGCCGGGCTACCTGACGATGGAACGCCACATGAGCCTGATCCGGACGGGCTTCGCCGCGTCGGTGCCGTTCCTGTGCGGGTTCGTCGGCTCGCTGGTGGCCGGCTGGGTGTCGGACCTGATCACGCGCCGCAGCCGCTCGCCGGTCGTGAGCCGGCGCAATGCGGTGGTGGTCGCGATGCTCGGGATGGTCGTCTTCACGATCCCGGCCGCGCTCGTGCAGAGCAACACGGTGGCGCTCGCCTGCATCTCGGTCGTGATCTTTCTCGCGAACGCGGCGTCGGCCTGCTCGTGGGCGCTCGCGACGGCGGCCGCGCCGCCGAGCCGCGTCGCGTCGCTCGGCGCGATCCAGAATTTCGGCGGCTTCGTCGGCGGTGCGCTTGCGCCGATCCTGACGGGCATCATTGCGCAGAAATGGTCGTTCGTGCCGGCGCTGCTGACCGCCGCGGCGATCGCGTTCGCGGGTGCGATCGCCTATCTGCTGCTGGTGCGCAAGCCGATTCCCGAGCAGGCCGCGAACGCCGCGCCCGGGCCGTTGCCCGCGTGAGCCTACCCCCCGCATTCACTGAAGCAAGGAGAAACAGATGCAACAGCAGCAAGCGAACGTGACCATCGAAGGGATCGTCCCGGTGATGCTGACGCCGTTCGACGATGCCGGCGCGATCGACTACGCAGGGCTCGAGCGGCTGATCGAGTGGTATCTCGCGCACGGCGCGGATGCGTTGTTCGCGGTCGCGCAATCGAGCGAGATGCAGTTCCTGAGTCTGGCCGAACGCGCGGAGCTCGCGCGCTTCGTGGTCGAGCGGGTGGCCGGGCGCGTGCCCGTCGTCGCGTCCGGGCACATCAGCGACGATCTCGACGCGCAGGCCGCGGAGCTGTGCGCGGCGGCCGAATCGGGCGCGCAGGGCGTCGTGCTCGTGACCAACCGCCTCGATCCGCAGCGCCAGGGCAGTGCCGCGTTGCTCGACCACCTTCACCGGCTGCTTGCGCGATTGCCGTCGGACCTGCCGCTCGGGCTGTACGAATGTCCGGCGCCTTACCGGCGGCTGCTGTCGGATGACGAACTGCGCGCGTGCATCGACACGGGCCGGTTCGTGATGCTCAAGGACGTGAGCTGCGACCTGGAAACGGTGAAGCGGCGGGTCGCGCTCGCCGAGGGCTCGCCGCTGAAGATCCTCAACGCGAATGCCGCGATTGCGCGGGATGCGATGAAGGCGGGTTCCGCCGGCTTCAACGGCGTGTTCACCAACTTTCATCCGGATCTGTACCGGTGGTTGCGCACGCAAGGGGATGCGCATCCCGAACTGGCCGACGAGCTTTCGACGTTCCTGGTCGTCTCGGCGGTGTCGGAGGCACTCGGGTACCCGGCGCTCGCGAAGCTCTATCACCAGCGGATCGGCACCTTCGCGTCGATCCGCTGCCGTGCGATCGACTACGACGTGCGTGAACGATTCTGGGCACTCGATGCGGTGCTCGACAAGATCGTGGCCGGCACCGAGCATTTCCGTCGTCGGATCGCTGCGCAATAGGGCGCGTGGTGTGCCGTCCGTGTTCTGCGGTGCGCGACGGCATCGCGTGCCGTGCAGGCGGATGCTCGCGCGTGGGGGCGTCGGGAGGCGCACGGTGGCTGCAAGCACGGCCGGTTTGTCGCGATGCGTTGCGTTGTGTACGCGTCGCGACAAGCGGTGTTGGTGGCGTATCCGCGATCGCCGATGATGTGAACCCGGCGCGTGCTCGGCCCCAACGTATGGCCCGGCGAATCCATCGGGCGTTTCTATGCTGTCGAGGGCGGCAAGGGTACCTGTCGCGGCGGGGCCGCTGCATTCGTTGACGGTCAGGGTTGCCCGTCGTCATGAATGACGATGGGCTGTCGACACGGCGCCGACGCGCGGTCCCACCTTCATCCATTCCATCGCACTATCCCGTCGGCGAGCCGTGAGCTGTGAGCCGCGAGCGCCGAGCCTCAAGCCTCAAGCCTCAAGCCTCAAGCCTCAAGCGCCGGTGCCGGTGCCGGTGCCGGTGCCGGTGCCGGTGCCGAGCCGAGCCGAGCCGAGCCGAGCCGAGCCGAGCCGCGTCGAGCCGCGTCGAGCCAAGCCAAGCCAAGCCAATCCCCAACCGCGGCGTCGCCGCTCGTCCGTCCGACGCGTTGCGCCCCACGATCTGCCGCCGCCGGCTGACCGGTGCATGTTCACGTCGGGCGACAAAAGCACACAAATCTGATCATCCCCCCTCATCGTTTCTTGTAACGATTCGTAATATTGCGCCGCCGAGCGCTTTTCCCGACGAACCGTTGAATCCGCATCCGTTTCCCATGCAACACGTCACGACGACAAGCCAGCCACCGATCCTGGCGGCACCGGTAGATCCCATGCTGCATGCCGTGATCGATGAGGTCGTCCACCGGAGCGTGTCGGAAGCGACGACGCGCAGCGGCTACATGCGATGTGCCGACTACGCGATCGTCGGCGCGCAGGTGCTGACGCTGCTGACCGGCAAGCCGTACCGGCCGTTCGCGGGTGGGGAGGTGCTGGATTTCGGCGGCGGCAACCTGTATGCGCTGTGCACGACGCGCGAGCGGCGCCGCACCGCGCGGCACCTGTCGCAGCTCGCGAGGTATCACTGCTGGATCGAGGCGCGTCATGACGATATCGGCGGCCGTGCGCGCAAGGAAATCGTCGATTTCACGCTGCGCCACGACGAGACCGTGGCGAGCCATCTGGGGATGCCGTACGCACGCGCGTACCAGGCGTATTTCTGGGGCTGGGACGACGAGCACGCGGTACCGGCCGAACTGCACGGTCATCCGGTCTTCGCGAAACAGGGCCCCGTGTGGCGCTGGGCGGAGCGTGAATGCACGTCGCTGCTGCGCGCATACGAGCGCGAACGGCCAGGCTATTTCGGGCGTCAGGTGTCGCGTGCGATCGATTTGTTTGCCGATCGCGTCGAAGGTCTCGGCTGACGGCACGGCCTGCCGCGATGGAGCGAACCGCGGAAGGGCGCCCGGCGCATGCTTGCGCACCGCCGGCGTCTGCGTGATGTGTCCAGGCGGGACGCCGTGCGCGGCGGCGCGAGCCGGTCGATCCATTGACCGGCCGCCGCCGCCGCGATCATCCGGCGGCCCGGGCGCGCATCACTTGTTCGCCAGCGTGCCGCTGCTGTTGGCGCCGCCGAACAGCCGCGTCAGGTATTGCGTGTTCGAGTTCATCTTGGCCATCAGCGTATTGAGCGCCGTGAACTGCGCCTGATACTGCTTGGTCAATTGCGCGGCGTAGTCGGCCAGATCCGTCTGCTGCTGCGTGACGCGCTTCAGGTTGGCACTCAGCGCGTTCGTGCGCACTTCGATCATCCCGCCTTTCTTCGTGAAGGGCGCGATCTGGTCGGTCAGTTGCTTGCCCATCCCGTTCGTCGAGTTGAACAGGCGCGCGACCCCTGACGGGTTGTTGGACAGCGCACTGTCGAGCTTCGCGCTGTCGGCCTTCAGCGTGCCGTCCTTCTCGAGCGAGATGCCGATCGCCATCAGGTTCGTGTGTCCGTTGCCGTTCTCGTTCGCGACACCGCGCGCGACGATCGACGCGAGCGAGTTGCGGATCGTGTTCAGCGTCGAATCGCCGATCAGCGCACCCTGCGAGCTCGCCCCTTCCGTGTAGCTCGACAGCGCGCCCATCGTCTTGACGACGGTGTTGTACAGGTTCACGAAGTTCGTGATCGTGGCCGCCTGCGACTTCGTATCGGTGCTGACCGTCAGCGTCTGCGTGTCGGTCGCGCTGACCGCGGCCGCCGACAGGTTCAGCGTGACGCCGCTCAGCACGCCCGACACCGTGTTGCTCGCGCTGGTCGACGCGATGCCGTTGAGCGTGAACTTCGCGTCCTGCGCGACGGCGCTTTGCCGCCACGCGGCCGCGCTGTTCGCCGATTCGATCTTCGACGCGCCGCCCGTCGTGTCGGCAGTCGACGTGACGCCGAGGTTCGACAGCCCGTTGTCGTTGGCCACGTTGCCGACCGCGACGCTGATCGCGTTCGCCGAGCCCGTCTTCGTCGACGCGAGCACGAGGTGCGCGCCGTCGGTGCCGTTGATCACGGTCGCGCTGATCCCCGGGTTGTTCGCCGCGGAGTTGATCGCGGCCGCGATGCCCGACAGCGTGTTGTTCGTACCGGTGACGTCGACCTTGAACGACTGGCTGCCGAGCGACAGCGTCAGCGTGCCGGTGCCGAGCGCCTTGCTCCCGTCGAAGCCCGACGAAGCCAGCGCCTGCGCGGTCGCGGTCTGCGTGACGCCGATCGTGTAGGTGCCGGCCACCGCGCCCGCGCCCGCCGTCGCGGTCAGGCCCTTGCCGCTCGCGACCGCGGTGAACGTCGACTGCAGCCCGCCATTCGACAGCGAGGCGAGGCCCGCCTCGAGCGCACCCAGTGCGGACGACAGCGCGCCGAATGCGGAAATCTGCGTCGTGCCGGTGGTCTGCGACGCGGCGAGCGCGGCGGCCCGGCCGGCGGTTTTCGCGTTCACCAGCGTCTTGACGAGCGTGCCGACGTCCATCGACGGATTACCGGTCGAGCCGTTGATGATCGATTGCGCCGCCTGTTGCAACAGGCTGTTCGTGTTCGCGCCGCTGGTCACGGGCGTGTTCGTTGCCATGGGTGGTCTCCGGTTGAATAACGATCCCGTGACGAGCGGCTGCCGGGTCGGCCTGCGGCGCTTCGAAGGCAGGGCGCGTCCGGCGCGACGCGTTCCCGGGGTTCACGGGAGTGTCGGGAAAACGTAAGGACGTGCGCTATCGTATATTTAAATCGGTATTACTTGGTAATTTTTTGTAATGCATGTTGAGAAAAATGCAGACGGGAACGGGGTGTTTGAGTGAGGGCTAAAGGTCTGCGATTTTTTGCCGTAAACACACCGTTTTGGCTGTATTTATTCAAGCATTTTTCACGGTGTTGAAAACTGGCAAAGGGCGAGAAGGATTGGTCAAGGTTTTGCGCTGATTCTGCTAAACATCGGATCGATCGACGGTGTGTGGAAAGGGTGTTTCCCAGTCGATGACGGGCTGAAATCCTTGTCTGACGGACGACATGCGTCACCGGCGATTCCAGTCCGCCTGCCCGCGAAACGTTTTCGTATTGCCGATGTTCGTTTCCGGGCCATGAGATTTTTTCTGAAACAGAATGCCCGGTAGATTGCAATGCGGGTCGAGTTGCGGGAATCAAGTCGGCCTTTGTGAATCGATATTGAACCCGCCGTTTAATGACAAGTTCGATATGCGCGGTTGTGACCGATTTGTGTCAATTGAAGCCGAAAATATCGATTGAATCAGGTGGCCTGAAAGAAGCGTGGCGTTTCCGTGTTCCGGAAACATGCGGCGGGTTGATTTGCACTGCCTGCCGACCTTTGCCTGTCGGCGCTTTTGTCGTCGATTGTCCACTTTAATGAGACAGCGAATCCTTCTTTGACGGATTGATGATTCGTGACGAGACAGTAGACTGCACCCGTGCTTCGCCAGAACCGATCGGAAGCGCGCCGGGAACGGCGCAACCCGACGGATTCTTCGGCGGCGGGCGCTCCGGCCTGCTGTCCGATCGTGCGAGGAGTGATTCGGCGCCTCCCGGCACCGGATGCATCAAACCGTCAATTCAAGGGTGATATTGCTATGCGTTACGTTTCGCTGGAGTCGAAGAAGGACGAGCTGCTGCTGGCGGCTCGCGTGCTGTTGATGATCCTGTTCGTGCTGTTCGGCTGGCAGAAGCTGAACGGCTTCTCGGGCACCGTCGCGTACATGGCGTCGACGGGGAACCCAGCGCCCGAACTGGCCGCGGTGATCGCGGTGGCGGTCGAGCTGGTCGGCGGCCTGCTGATCGCGGCCGGCTTCTATACGCGGCCGCTCGCACTGGTGTTCGCCGCCTATACGCTCGCGACCGCGCTGATCGGCCATCGCTACTGGGCGCTGCAGGGGATGGAGCAATACATGGCGATGATCAACTTCTACAAGAACGTGAGCATCATCGGCGGGCTGCTGTTGCTCGCACTGACCGGGCCGGGGCGGTATTCGCTCGACCGGAAGTAAGGCGGGGCGGCGGTTCCGTTCGGCTCGGAGCCCGGTGCACGAAAGTGCGCCGGGTTTTGTTTTTGTGGGCGGGGCGTGACGTGTGGCGCGTGCGGCGTGGGTGCTGCGTTGCCAAACGAACAGGTTCCGGACATGATTGCGCGTGCACAGTGACGCTGTTCACGCCGCGGCGTCTCGCAGAAATCGTCTGCTTCAGGACATTGCCGACGGAGAACGACGACTATCCGCGGTTTACCGAGGCATGGTTCGAGACGCTGTACCCGCACTACTTGCGCGCGTTTCCGTCATGTTCGATCGCGCACTTCGAGATGGACAGCGGCCGGGCGGCACAGATGTCGGCCGCCGTCACCGTGCCGCGTGGTACGCAGCTTGACAGCCGGCCACTGATCGACGGCGTCGTGAAGCTTGCGCGGAAGGCGGTGACGGCGTGGATTGCCGAGTCAAGATCAACGGCGTGCAGACGAACCAGTTTCAGTTGGGAGAATCGGAGAAGTCGATGACGGTCAAGGGACATGATCGGCCGTTGACGGCGGGCGAGATCGAGATGGCCCGGACCGTCTTCAAGGACAGCATCGATTACGACAAGGTGCGGGTGCATCGGGGGAGTTACTTCTGGTTCGACATGCAGCGCAAGAGAACCGCAGTTACTCCTGACGGGCACATGTATTTTCGCGACGAGGACTTTCTCGAGGACTTCTCCGCCGCGTCGGTGGCGGATGGCGACATGTCATGGTTCATGCACGAGATGACGCACGTCTGGCAATACCAGCTCGGATATTCGATGCGCTGGCACGGGCTGACCGTCACCATTCGCGGCGAGCGTGCCTATCAGTACACCATCACGCCTCAGAACGTTTTTCACGACTACAACATGGAGCAGCAGGGAAATCTGGTCGCGGATTATTTCGCGATTCATGTGCTCAAGAAATACCAGGCGATCATTCACCGCGGATACGTCGGCGCGCCGGAAGAACTCGACTGGGTGCTCGCGCCGTTGCTGCGGGATCCGAAGAATACGGACAATTTGCCGAAGTAGCGGGACGGGCGCCGTCGCACGGTGGCGATGTTTGAATTCCTGATTGACTCGAGTGGTTTCGATGCCGCGATGAATGGATGCGAAGCGTGAGGGAAATTTTGCGAAGCAGTGCCGTGGCATGCCTATCGTGCTGGTTGTTTACCTCCTGTGCGGTTGCCACGTCGCACGGTCCGATTCGCCTGGACATCAGGCAGATCGACGGAAAACCGGCTGCTTGCCTGCCGGCAAGTGACGACACTGGTTCCGACCCGATCCAGATCCGCGGGGTCGATGTGACGAGACAAACCGGCCCGGTCAGTCCCGTTGTCACGTATTGGGCGCTGGAGGTTCCGGGGAGTGCGCCGCCGGTTTATCTGAAGCGAGGCGCGTGTCTCGTCTATGGCCAGACCGTGGCCGGTGCGGTTGTGCGTGCGGCGCCGAGGGCGCTGGACATCAACAAGTTCTACAGCATCTCGATCGTACCGGGAGGGGGCTATGGCCCGGTGTACAGCTCGGCGTTTTGCGTGATCAGGCAAGCGGGGGGCGGTGTCCGCATTGCGACGCCGGGGCAGGAAGGGAACCCGTGCGCGTCGGCAGGATACTGAGCGGCGCAGTGGGCTTCGCGTCGTGGCGTTCCGGTCGCGAATGACGGCGCGGACAAGGTTGGGCCGGGCGCCGCTTACGGGTTTCACCATGGTTATGTCGGGCCACCTAAGCGCTTGTTCGCATTCTTGTGCCGTTCCGGGAGGATTCAGGTAGTGCAGACAGGCTTTTGAAGCAGCGCGCCGGGCTTGCTCGCGGCGCTGTCGTGCCTGTCGGACGCAATGGCGACGTCGGTGGCGCCCGTCGAACTGGAGATCAGGCAGGTCGACGGGAATCCTGCAGCCTGCCTGTCCGCGAATGACGAGCGTGCCGGAAGCGTCATCCGGATCCGCTCGGCGGGTGTCGCCAGGCCGACCGGCGCCGCGAGTCCCGACGTGACGAGAAGACAGGCATGCAGCCGACGAGTGAGGGGAGTCGACATCGGTTGCCTGTTCTTGTATAGATTGGGGAATCCCCGTTCCCCTTTCACAGATGGCTACCGTACCTCAATCGACCGTCCTTCTCATCGGCGCCGCCGGCCTCCTCGGCCGCGCGGTTGCCGCATCGCTGTCCCGCGAGTCTTCGTTAAACCTCGTCGCGACGATTCGCAACCCGCACGGCGCAGGCGCAAAACGCCTTGCGTTGCCTGCGGAAAACCTCGCCGAACTCGACGTCCTCGACGAGCCGGCCCTCGAACACCTTTTCGCCACCCGCCAGCCGGCCGCCGTGATCATCTGCGCGGCTGAACGCCGCCCGGACGTCTGCGAACGCGATCCTGACGGCGCACGCGCAATCAACGTCACCGCCCCGGCGCGCATCGGCGCGCTCGCCGCGCGCCACGGCGCATGGACGCTCGGTATCTCCACCGACTACGTCTTCGACGGCAAGGCCGCTCCGTACCGCGAGGACGCCACCCCGAATCCGCTGAACATCTACGGCCGCACGAAGCTGGAAGGCGAGGCAGCGCTCCTCGCCGCGTCGCCGCTGTCGTGCGTGCTGCGCCTGCCGCTGCTGTACGGCCCGATCGTCGACTGGAGCGAATCGGCCGTCACGAGTCTCGTGCCGGCGATCGCCGCGTCCGCACGGCCGGGCGCCGCCGCGGTCGGCATGGACGCCTGGGCGATCCGTTACCCGACCTATACGCCCGACGTCGCGGACGTCATCCGCGACCTGACATTGCGCCATCTCGCGGGTGCGTCGATCACGGGCATCCGTCACTGGTCGGGCGAGGAGCCGATGACGAAGTACGACATTGCGCAGCGGATCGCGGCCGCGCTCGGCATCGAAGCATCGCTCACGCGGATCGACCAGCCGACCGACGCGACGCCGCGTCCGTACGATTGCCATCTGGACGCATCGCGCGTGCGCGCAGCCGGGATCGATCACGCGACGCCTTTCGATATCGCGCTGCGCGCCGTCCTGCGCGATGCGCCGCAGACGCTGTAGGATCGGGCGCCGCGCCGCGCCACGCCGCGGCCCGCGCCGCGTGATCCGCAGCCGTCCACGGCGACAGCTGCGCGACGGAGGCGGCCCGCGCGCATCGGCCGGCCCATCATCGCCCACCCAGGAGCCCAGCCATGCAACTGAAATGGCTCGAAGACTTCGTCGAGCTCGCGCGCACGCGCAGCTTCACCCGCGCGGCGGAGAACCGGTTCGTCACGCATCCGGCGTTTGGCCGCCGTATCCGGTCGCTCGAGGAGTGGGTCGGCGCGCGCCTGATCGCGCGCACGAAGCCGCTCGAACTGACGGCGGCGGGCACCGTGTTTCTCGATGCGGCATCGAACGCGCTCGACGTCCTGCACGGCGCCCGCACGCAACTCCAGGAAGCGTCGCCGGTGCTGGAGAACAACCTGCGAATCGCGACCGGCCGCACGCTCTCGGCCACCTTCTTCCCCGACTGGTACGACGAGACCGTTGCGCGCGCCGGTTTTTTTACGGCGACCGTGTCGACCGGCAGCGCGGAGGAAGCGATCCTGCAGCTCACGGCCGGCGACGCCGACATGCTGATCGTCTATTCGAGCCCGCATACGCGGCTGCTGATCGATCGCGACCGCTTCGACTGGCTGTCCGTCGCGCGCGAGGTGCTGGTGCCGGTCAGCGCGTTCGATGCGCGCGGCAGCGTGCGCTACCGGCTGCCGGCCGGGCAGGCGCCGGTGCCGTGGCTCGCGTTCGCGCGCACGTTGACCCTGCGCGCGGTGCTGGCGCGCCATCTCGCCGAAATGCCCGGCCGCCCGACGTTGCGGCCCGTGTACCAGGCCGACTCGTACGAAGCGATCCTCGCGATGGCGCGCCGCGGGCTCGGCCTGGCGTGGCTGCCGCAGCGGCTCGTCGCCGACGACGTGCGGCGCGGCGAGCTCGCGATCGTCGGGGGCGCCGACTGGCAGATCGGCTTCGACATTGCGCTGTACCGTCGACGGAACGACCCGCACCCGGTACTGGACGCGATCTGGCGCACCGCGCCGGCCCGCGACGACGGCGCCGCATAGCCTCCGCGGGCAGCGCCCGCGCGGCCTGCGCGCCGATCGGCACGATTGCGTGCCGAAACGGCACGAACGCCCGCCCCGCGTTGCCTACACTCCGCGCTTGACTGGCCCGAACGGCCGCCGGCAAAGCCGCGCGCCGTCTTTCAAAATCCTGACGGCCAGCATTACCGGAGGAGCAAAGGGATGACCCGCAATACACACGGCGCGACGCCGGCCCCGCACAACCCGTGGCGCGAGATCTGCGCCGCGAGCATCGGCAACGCGCTGGAGTTCTACGATCTGCTGATCTACGGTTACTTCGCGATCGTCATCGGCCAGCTGTTTTTCCCCACGCACGACGCGGCGACTTCGCTGCTGCTGTCGGTCGGCACGTTCGGCATTTCGTTCGTCACGCGTCCGCTCGGCTCGATCGTGCTCGGCAGCTACGCCGACCGCGCGGGCCGCAAGGCATCGCTGACGATGTCGATCGGGCTGATGATGCTCGGCACCGCGATGATCGCGTTCGCGCCGACGTATGCGCAGATCGGCATCGCGTCGCCGTTGCTGATCATCGTCGCGCGGATGCTGCAGGGTTTCTCGACGGGCGGCGAATTCGGCGCGGCAACCGCGTTCATGGTCGAGCAGGCCGATGCGAAGCGGCGCGGCTTCTTCGCGAGCTGGCAGATGTCGACGCAGGGGCTCGCGACGGTGCTCGCGGCCGGCGTATCGGCGCTGCTGAGCCTGCTGCTGACGACCGACCAGCTGCACACGTGGGGCTGGCGCGTCGCGTTTTCGGTCGGGTTGCTGATCGGCCCGGTCGGGCTCTACATTCGCCGCAACATCGACGAACCGGCCGATTTCCGCCGGCTGGGTGAGCAAGGGCGCGCGAAGTCGCCGCTGCGCGACGTGTTCGTGCGCGATCGCGCGAACATGCTGCTCGGCGCGGGGGTGGTCGCGACGGCCACGGCCTTCAACTACGTGCACAAGCTGTACATGCCGACGTACGCGGTCAAGCAGCTGCATATCCCGGCCACGTCGTCGTATCTCGGCGCGGTCGTCACGGGCGCGATGCTGATGGTCGCCGCGCCGGTCGTCGGGCATCTGTCGGACCGTTTCGGCCGCATCCGCGTGATGCTGATCGCGCTGATCCTGGTCGGCGCGACGACGTGGCCGCTGTTCGTCATGCTGAACCGCTATCCGACGGTCGAGACGCTGCTCGCGGTCCAGGCGCTGGTCGGCCTGTTGATCGCGGTGAGCCTCGCGCCGCTGCCGGCGCTGCTCGCCGACATCTTCCCGACGAGCACGCGCGGCACGGGCCTCGCGCTGTCGTACAACTTCTCGGTGACGCTGTTCGGCGGCTTCGCGCCGCTGATCGTGACCTGGCTGATCGACGCGACGCACAACAAGCTCGCGCCGAGTTTCTACGTGATGGCGACGGCCGTGCTCGGGATCACGTCGGTGATTTCGCTCGGCCGCCGGATGCGCGGCGCGGCGGCCGCCGCCGCGCCATCGACACGCGCGACCGGGGCGTGACGCGCCGGCCGCAAACCCGATTCCGGCGCAGCCGGCACACGCCGGCCGTGCCTTTTCCGAACCTTGTTGAGCCTTTCCGACATGACCACGCTTGAAGCCATCCGCGCCGCCTTGCCGGCCTATCCGATCGAAGTGGCCTTCCCCGACATCTCGCGCTGGCGCGCGGGCAATACGGGCATCGACTATCTGCATACGTTCGACAGCGGCCGGCCCGGCAAGCACGTGATGATCCTCGCGCTGACGCACGGCAACGAAGTCAGCGGCGCGATCGCGGTGGATACGTTGCTGGCCGCGGGCCTGCAGCCGATTGCGGGCCGGCTGTCGCTCGGCTTCGGCAACGTGGGCGCCTACGAGCACTTCAGTGCGGAGAACGCCGATGCGACGCGCTACCTCGACGAGGACATGAATCGCGTGTGGACGCCGGCCGCGCTCGACGGCACGCGCGACAGCCGCGAGCTCGCGCGTGCGCGCGCGATGCGTCCGCTGCTCGATACGGTCGACCTGCTGCTCGACATTCATTCGATGCACGAGGCATCCGCGCCGCTGATGATGACCGGCCCGCTCGAGAAGGCGATCGCGCTGGCGGCCGCAATCGGCACGCCGGAGCACGTGATCATCGATCGCGGCCATGCGAACGGCACGCGGCTGCGCGACTACGGCGGCTTCGGCGACGCGGCGAGCGCGAAGAATGCGCTGCTGATCGAGACGGGCCAGCACTTCGCCGCGAGCGCGCGTGACGTCGCGCTCGACAGCGCGGCGCGCTTCCTGCTGCATGCGGGCGTGGTTGCGCGCGACGACGTCGCGGCCTTCCTCACGCAGGCCGTGCCGGTGCGGCAGAAGTTCGTCGAGATCACGGAGCCGGTCGTCGCGCGTTCGATGGATTTCCGGTTCTCGCAACCGTTCACGGGGCTCGAGGTGATCGGGAAGGCCGGCACCGAAATTGCCCGCGACGGCGACCATGTGATCGTCACGCCGTACGACAACTGCGTGATCGTGCAACCGTCGATGCGGCATCTCGGCGTGAACGTCACGATGATGCGGCTGGGGCGCTTGCTGGATCGGTGACGTCGCCTGTGGCGGACCGCCGGGAGGCGGCCCGCGCGGTCGCGCTTCTCAGCCGATGCGGGGTGCGCCATGCCGCATGCGATTCACGCGTCGGCGCGGGCGGCGCAGACCGAACAGCCAGGGCGCCCGTGCATCGATGTGCTATGCGTGTCGCTTCGGGTTCCACGCCTTGTGTACGAATTCGAGGCGGTTGCCGTCGAAGTCGGCTACGTTGGCGGCGTAGTAGCCGGGGGCGAAGTAGGTACGATCCGCCGGTTTCCCCTCGTCAATCCCGCCGGCCTTGATCGCGGCGGCGTAGGCCGCGTCGACCAGTTCATTGGTATCGCAGACGATCCCGACGTAAAGCCCGGTCTCGCCGGGATGGCGTTTGCGCAGCCAGATGCTCGATCCGACTCCCGCTCCCTTGCCGTACACGTCGTCGCCGATGCCGTAAAGATCGGGGACGCTTTCCGGGCCCGAGGCGGAGTCGTAGTTGCCGAAAATGCTCCAGCCGAGCGGCTTCAAGGCTTCAGCGTAGAAGGCCAGTGATTTTTCGATGTCGGTGACTGAGATGTAAACGTGGTCGATCATTGGGCGCCTTCGACGGGGATGGGTACGGTCTGCGCATGGCGATATCCGACAGCCGGGCGTCTGCTCATGGCTGGGCCCCGACGGTCGCCGACGCAGGGATGCCTGATGCTACGGCCGTGCATGCGCTTTCACAAGCCGCACATGGAATCACGCGCGAGCCTGGCGCAACGAACCGGGCATCCGGCTCGGCGTGAACGTCACGATGATGCGATGGAGGCGACAAACGCCGGACGACGCCTGAATCGCAATGGCAAGCCGGCCGGCTTCGTCGGTACCCGGACGGGAATGGCAGATGGATGAACAGGTAGCGGGCATGCAGGTGCGATGTCGCGCAGTATCGGCACCCCAGCCCGCGGTGGTGCTGGATTCAGACCGTCAATCCAGCACCGGGCTTCACGTATCGATAATCGTCGAGCGCTTCAAGATCGATTAACGAATCGCAAAGCGGGTCGCCGGCGAGCCATTCGCGCAATTATTTCCATAGATAAACATATTTCTGTTTTCAGAATATGCCTGGTAAATAATTGAATAAACTTCCTTGGCACTGAACGAGTAGACGCCATCGTTGATCGTCACCAGCAGGTTGCCGGTGGTGTCGGTTTCGATCTTGTCGATCTTGCCGGCTTTGCAAAGTGCCTGTGCGGACGCGCACGTGGAGGCGAGCATCAGTGCTGAAAACAGCACGGTTGCAATCTTCTTCATGACTTTCCTTTGGAATTGAATGAAATGATGCGATCTGACGACGTCGGCCACGTCCGGAAAGACATGTCTGTCCTTCCGGATTGCTGATTCGCAAGCGTCTGGAAATCAACGGGGCCTGGCAAGCTGGAACTTTGCGACAAAGCACGAATGAAATGATTCGTGCTGCGCCTCCGTTACCTCTTTGATTTTTGAATCGCGGTGTTGCGGCGCACAACACAGACTATTTATTTGGGTTTGAGGGCGCCAATCGAATTAATTTATCGTTAATGGAATTCGATAATTTTTTGTTTGAATTTGATTTAATTGAATTCTGGGTGGTGTTGTTTTTATTTTTTGATTGTTTCGATATTCAAATAATCGACGGCGAATATTGAGGCGATGATCGATGGTGGTGCCGGCGCGGCAGGCGAAGCGCATGGGCGTTCATAGGGGGGGCGATCGTTCGAGCGCGGGAGGAATCTCTGGCACGACGCGACTCGTGCCCGAACGGAAAGGCGCTACACTGCGCGGGTTCCCGGGCACACCGGGAGCGCCAGGGCGCCGGGCACACGGTTTGCCGACGCGCGACGATGGTTTCGCCCGCACCCCGGCTCATTCGAACAAATCACGAGAGCAAGAGAGGGCCCATGCTGACACGTCTTCGTATCGGACTCGATCGCGCGCGCGACCTGCGCGAAGCGGGACGACCGTCTCCCGTCCACCCACGGCCGCAGGCGAGCGAACTGGTCGACCTCAGCGCGCAGCGCGCGATGTGGCGTGTCGCCGTTCCGGGCCAGGCCGACTGCTACATGGCGGCGACGCCCGCCGAAACGGAGCGCTACGTCGTGCATCTCGACGCGCAGACGTTCTACGGCCTGTGGCTCGGCACGAGCCCGAGATTCCCGCAGCCGAACTCGCAGGACTGCGTGCCGCGCCGCGTCATGCCGCTCGACAGCAAGTACGCGTCGGCCGCCGCCGCGTTCCGGGCCGGCCGCCTCGAACCGGTGGCACTGCCGCCGGTCGGCTACTGGATCGAGGGAGGCGGGTACGAAGTCGCGATGAGCAATGGCATGACGCGCACCTTCTGGCTGCTCGCCAACCGCGTGCGGTCGTTTCCGGTCAGCGTCGACAACGCGACCTGGGCCACGATGCTGAACAACATGGCCGGTGTCGGCGTCGCGCCGATCGCGTACCGCGAACTGTTTTCCCGGCGCGCGTAGGTCGGTCGTCGCGATCCGGCCGCACCGGATCGCCCCGGTTTGACACGCCGCGTTCGCGGCCTTTAAAGTCGCATCGCGGGCCGGTGGGTCAAGCTCACGCCCGGAACAGGCAGCCGATGTTCCAGGACTACGGGGCTACCCCGTGGATCAGATCGACATCCCGATGCGTCGCAAGGAGCGCCGTTGCGCGTTGCGCAACGTGACTCCTCGCAATACCCGTCACGTTGGCTCATCGTCCCGCCCATCCTTTTCCATGTCTTCATCCCTGCGCGATACCACCCGCACGATTGCCGAGGCGATGCTGGCCGGTGCGCCCGAACGTGCCGGCGTCCTGTCCCGGATGGCGGCGGTACTCGGCGGCGCGCCGCCGTGGACTCACGAAGTCGCGGACGCCGCGCTCGTGCGCTTCGGCGCGCGCTGGGCCGATGTCGACATCGATGCGCTTGCGGCGCACCTCGCCGATGCGCCGCCTTTCGTGCTCGCGTGGTACGGCAGCGATCGGCCCGCCGCGATCCGCGTCGTGCGGCGGCCGCTCGTCCAGCTGCCGTTGCCGGCGCCGCTGGCCGGCTGCGACGTGCCGCAATGGGCGACGCCCGGCGATCTCGCCGACTGGCTCGGCGTGCGCGTGCCGGAACTCGACTGGCTGTCCGACCGTTGGCGCGTCGACGCGCGCAGCGGCGCCACGCCGTTGCATCACTACACGTACGTGGCGCACGACAAGCGCAGCGGCGGGTGCCGACTGGTCGAGATCCCGAAGGGCCGGCTGCGCGAAGCGCAGCGCCGCATCCTGCACGGGCTGCTCGACCGCATCGCGCCGCACGGAGCGGTGCACGGTTTTCGCAAGGGGCACGGGATCGTGTCGTTCGCGGCGCCGCATGCCGATCGCGATGTCGTCGTCCGTTTCGACCTCGCGGATTTCTTCGTATCGATACGCGCCGCGCGCATTCACGCGCTGTTCGTCACGCTCGGATACCCGGCCGAAGTCGCGCGCACGCTTACCGGGCTGTGCACCAACCGCGTGCCGTCCGCGCGGCTGCTCGCACCGGACCTGCGCGACCGGTTCGACTGGATCGGCCGCCAGCGCTATCGAGAACGGCATCTGCCGCAGGGGGCGCCGACGTCGCCGGCGCTGGCGAACCTGAGCGCCTTCCGGTTCGACATGCGGCTCGCCGCGCTCGCGCGTTCGCTCGATGCAACCTACACGCGTTACGCCGACGATCTCGCATTTTCCGGCGGCGGCGCGCTGGCGCGCGACGTCGAGCGGTTGCAGGTGCGCGTTGCCGCGATCGCGCTCGAGGAGGGCTTTGCGCTGCACCTGCGCAAGACGCGCGTGATGCGGCGCGGCATGCGCCAGCAACTCGCCGGCGTGGTCGTCAATCGTCATCCGAACCTGGCGCGCGATGAGTTCGATCTCCTGAAGGCCATCCTGACCAACTGCATCCGGAGCGGGCCGGCGGCGCAGAATCGCGATGCGCGTCCGGACTTCCGCGCGCATCTCGCCGGGCGCGTCGCGCATGCGGCCGCGCTGAACGCGGCGCGCGGCGCGAAGCTGCGCGCGCTGTTCGACAGGATCGCGTGGGACGCCTGCGACGTCGGTCTGTAAGCGGCCGAAAAGCGATCGACGAGCGGCCGAAAAGCGACCAAAAAGCGACCGGGTCCGGATCGACGCCGGCCGACGACTTCTGCATCGCGATGCCGCGCACTGCTATCATTCGCGCCATGCCGCGCCAGTGCCTGGTGCGGCGCCTACTTGCCGCAGTCGTTCGCCCGTGCCTTCGTATGCGGCGGGCTGCGCGTTGCCGGGCCGGTTCAGTCTGTCATCGATTGACGCGCGACGTCGTTTAGTGCGTATCGCGCAAGCCACGCCGGCTCAGGCAAACGATACATACATTTGACAGCACCCATCGGCGGAACTTCGTGGTAGGTTCCGCCATCGGAGCTTTTTGCGAAAACATGCCCAAAGAGGATGAATACATGACCCAGGCCCTGCAGGAACTCGAAGCACAACTTCGGGACCTGAATATCAAGCTGTCGGATGCGAAGCAGAAGGAGAAGCAGGCCGCGCTCGCGGCATTCAAGGAACAGGTCGAGCTTTTGGGAATTTCGCAGCAGGAAGTGCTGAGCGCGCTCGGTTATATCGTCCAGCGAAAACGCAAGGCGCCTGCCAAGTACTACGATCCGACGACCGGCCGCTCATGGTCGGGCCGCGGCCCGCGGCCGAAATGGCTCGAAGGCAAGGATCTCGACACGCTCGCCGTCGACCGCGAGGCCAAGACCTGGTGGCCCGGCGACGACCAGGGCTGAAGCCGGCCAGGCTGCCGGACCCTCCGGCGCCCTCCGGCTCGCGCAAGCGGGCCGGCCGGCAACCCGCTCCCCCTACGTAGTCGTTCATCCGGTGTCCGGCCTGGCCGCGACATCGCCGGCTTCACCGCCGACACCGGCCCGCCGTTTTTCTCTCCCGTTCATGACCCGCAGGTTGCCGCCATGCCGTCCCGCAGGCGGGTGCCGGCGCACGCGGAGCCTCGCCACTGGCCGACCTGCCGGCCCTTCGTTCGCGGGCACAGGCCTTAGAATGTCGCCGGACAATCGTGGCAGGACATCATGGCAGCAAACATGAAATCTCCGACGCTCGGCGGCCCGTCGGCCCCGCGCGTCGAGCAGGTCGGCGCATACGCGTGGAAAGCGCTGGCCGGATCGGCGATCGGCTATGCGATGGACGGCTTCGACCTGCTGATCCTCGGCTTCATGCTGCCGGCGATCACGGCGGCGCTGCACCTGACACCCGGGCAGGGCGGCGCGCTCGTCACCTGGACGCTGATCGGCGCCGTCGCGGGCGGCATCCTGTTCGGTGCGCTGAGCGACCGCTACGGGCGCGTGCGCGTGCTGACCTGGACGATCCTGCTGTTCGCGGTCTTCACCGGGCTGTGTGCGTTCGCACAGGGCTTCCGGGATCTGCTCGTCTACCGCACCATCGCGGGCATCGGGCTGGGCGGTGAGTTCGGGATCGGCATGGCGCTCGCGGCGGAAGCGTGGCCGGCCAGCAAACGCGCGCGCGTATCGTGCTACGTCGCGCTCGGCTGGCAGGCCGGCGTGCTGCTGGCCGCCCTGCTGACGCCGTTCCTGCTGCTGCACATCGGCTGGCGCGGGATGTTCCTGGTCGGCGTGCTGCCCGCACTGCTCGCGTGGGCGATGCGCAACAAGCTGCACGAGCCGGAGGCGTTCGTGCAGCGCGCGGCGCAGCCGAAGGCCAACGCGTTCCGCCTGCTCGTCGCGGACGGCCGCACCGCGCGCACGAGCCTCGGCATCGTGATCCTGTGTTCGGTCCAGAACTTCGGCTACTACGGGATCATGATCTGGCTGCCGACCTTCCTGTCGAAACAGATGGGTTTCTCGCTGACGAAGTCGGGGGTGTGGACGGCGGTGACGGTCGTCGGGATGATGATCGGCGTCTGGGTGTTCGGGCAGCTGGCCGACCGCATCGGGCGCAAGCCGACGTTCCTGCTGTACCAGCTCGGCGCGGTGGCGACGGTCATCGCGTATGCGCGGCTGTCGGACCCGACGGCGATGCTGTGGGCCGGCGCGCTGATGGGCATGTTCGTCAACGGGATGGTCGGTGGCTACGGGACGCTGATGTCGGAGGGTTATCCGACGGCCGCACGCGCAACCGCGCAGAACGTGCTGTGGAACATCGGCCGCGCGGTGGGCGGCTTCGGCCCGGTCGCGGTCGGCGCGCTTGCCGCGCACTATTCGTTCCAGACGGCCATCGCCATGCTCGCCGGCCTCTACGTGCTCGACATGGTCGCGACGCTGTTTCTGATTCCCGAGCTCAAGGGCGTCGAGCTCGAATGAGCGCGGCGATCGCGCGCAATCCAACCCCTTCTCCGGAAACCACGATGCAGCAGAAGAACAGGACGATCGGCGTGATGGGCTCGGGCAAGGAGCCGTGGCTCGCGTTTTCGGAGCCGCTCGGCGCATGGCTCGCGCGGGCCGGTTTCAACCTGCTGACGGGCGGCGGGCAGGGCGTGATGCTGGCGGTCGCGCGGGCGTTCGCCGGCGTGCCCGGGCGCGCCGGGCGATCGATCGGCATCCTGCCGACGCAGGCCGATCCGCTCGCGGGCTTCGTGCCGCTCGACGGCTATCCGCATCCGTTCGTCGACATCCCGATCCTCACGCCGCTGCCGCGCCGCGAGCCGGACGCCGAGCCGCACACGATCAACCGCAACTACGTGAACGTGCTGAGCAGCGACCTGATCGTCGCGCTGCCGGGCGGGCACGGCACGGCCGAGGAGATCGCGCTCGCGCGGCGCTGGCGCAAGCCGCTCGTCTGCTTCGGGCCGGAGGGGGCGTTTCGCGTGCTCGCGGCGGGCGCCACGTGCACGTCGTCGCTCGACGACGTGATCCGGTTCGTGGAAGACGCGTTTTCGGCGGAGCAGGTGTCGCGATAGCGCATCGAACGGCGTCGAGCGCATTCGTCTCGACGTCCGCTCGGCGCGGCCGGTTCCTGCTGTCGCCGGCCATGCGGCAGGTCGCGCGACGTCGCGTATGGGTCGAACGTCTGCCGCAACGACGCGAGCACGTGCGCGTCGGCGCCGTATGCGCCTCCGTCCGGACGGCCGCAGGTGCGGCACCGGATCGGGTCGCGTCGCGCGACGACGCTCATCGCCCCGTCTTCAACTGCGCCCACAGCCGGTTCTGCAGCCGGCGAATCTCGGGCGGCATCGGCTTGAGCAGCGTCATCCTGCTCAGCACCTCGTCGGCCGGATACACCGACGGGTCGCGTGCGATCGCGGGCTTCACATACTGGCGCGCGGCCTTGTTCGCGGTCGGATAGAACACCGCGTTGGTGATGCCGGCGTTGACCTTCGGATCCTGCAGGTAGTTGATCCACTTCAGCGCGGCGTCGCGGTTCGGCGCATCCTTCGGGATCACCATCATGTCGAACCACAGCAGCCCGCCTTCCTTCGGGTTCGCGAAGCGGATCTCGTACGGGCGCTTCGCTTCGGCGGCGCGGCGGTGCGCAATGCCGACGTCGCCCGAATAGCCGAACGACACGCACAGGTCGTTGTTCGCGAGATCGTTGATGTAGCCCGACGAGTTGAACTGCGTGATGTACGGGCGTACCTTCTTCAGCACCTCGTACGCCGCGCGGTAGTCGGCCGGGTTCGTGCTGTTCGGGTCCTTGCCCATGTATTGCAGCGTGGCCGCGAACACGTCGACCGCCTGGTCGAGGAACGATACGCCGCAGCTCTTGAGCTTCGCCATATTGGCCGGATCGAACACCAGCGCCCAGCTGTCGACCGGCGCCTTGTCGCCGAGCGCCTTCTTCACCGCCTGCACGTTGTAGCCGATGCCGTCGGTGCCGTAGGCCCATGGCACGCCGTACTGGTTGCCCGGATCGGCGTCGGCGACCATCTTCATCAGCAGCGGATCGAGGTTCGACAGGTTCGGCAGCTTCGACTTGTCGAGCGGCTGGTAGACGCTCGCCTGAATCTGCTTGGCCATGTAGTTCGACGTCGGCACGACGATGTCGTAGCCGGAATTCCCCGACATCAGTTTCGCCTGCAGCGTGTCGTCGCTGTCGTAGTTGTCGTAGCGGACGTGGAGGCCCGTCTGCTTCTGGAAGTTCGGGACCGTGTCCGGGGCGATGTAGTCGGACCAGTTGTAGATGTTCAGTTCACCGGCCGCGTGGGCGGTCGTGCCGGCGGACGCGGCGGCCGACAGGGAGGCGGCGGTTGCAATGCTGCGGGCAAGCGTGCGGATTCGCATGACGAAGTCTTCCATTTTCAGGGCGCGTGTCGATCCGCGATGCGCGGGCCGGTGCGCGACGGTTCATCGGATGAAGCGGGCGTGCGCGAGCACCGCTCGCGGTGAGCGAGCGTGGTGCGCGACGATCAGGAATCCGTTCGATTGCGGGCCGGCTCGCACGGAAACGAAGCGCGAGCGGATTCCGTCACCGGTCGGGCGACACGGCGGGCAGGTCGAACGGATACAGGAAAAGGGGTGAAGCGCTAAGGCAGCAGCGAGGCCACGTCGTCGGTATGGATCGCGACGTACGCACGCGCGGCGACGGCGTTGTGGCGGCGAACGGAGCGGCAGGACAGGATGGTGTAGATCGACAGATGCAGGCGAGGACTTTGCCAGCCGTCACGGTCGTCGGTGGACGCGATCGCGGCGCGCAGGTTTCGCGCATCGCCTCGTCTCCACCGCACCAGCGGGCCACGGAATCTCACGTTTACTCTCGACCGGGTTGTTGAAAGTATTGAACACCTGACGATTCGCCAGCGACTGCCATTTCAGGCCGCGGTCATCGAATTTGCCGCGATGCGTCATCGGTTTCGAGACGGGAACTGAAAGCTTGGCGGACCGCTGGATCGCCGAAAACATGACGCTTCCGTGAATCATCAGGGAAATCGCTGTAAGGATGTCTCGGGATTTTCCCTAGTGATTCGCAGGCCGATGCAGGCGTTCGGCGTGATCGCGATAACGGATGAACCGCGCACGCGACGCGGCTCGAGCGGTCATGACGCGCGTCAAGTGATGAGAATATTCGACGGCATGCAGCCCATCGACCTTCAGCCGCCGGATGGCCCGGGCCGGCTGAAGCGCTGCTCGACCACCTCCGTGCCCCATTGCGTGCCCGCGGATTCGCTCGTCAGCGTGAAGCCGAACGACTCGTACAGGTGGCGTGCCGAATCGAGGCCCTTGAACGTCCACAGGTAGGTTTCGCGAAACCGCTGCGCGTCGACGAAGCGCATCGCTTCCGTCATCAGGCGGCGCCCGATGCCGGAGCCGCGCAACGCATCGTTCACGATGAACCATCGCAGGTGCGCGACGCCCGTTGCCGGGTCGCCGTCGATCGCGAGCGACGCGAGCGTCCGTCCGTCTTCCTGGCACAGCCAGAGCGCCTTGCCGTCGGCCGGCAGCGCACCGGCGAACTCGGCCAGCTCGGTCGCCACCCGCTTTTCGAAAAAGGCGCCGAATCCCCAGTGTTCCGAATAGAAGCGCGCGTGAAGGCTCGCGATATCGCCGATGCAGCCCGGCTGGTAGCCTTCGCGGATCGATGGCGCATCGGGTGTCGCGGCGCTTGCCCTGGCGGCGTTGTCCTGCGCGAGCGCATCGGCATACAGCGCGAGCGAGCGCAGCAGCGCCTGTTGATCCGCCGGCACCATGCGGCGCAACGCATTCGACACCTGATCCGTCGCGAACGCGTCGATTCTTTTCTGGAGCTTCTTGCCGTCGGCGGTCAGGTACAGCTCGGTCGCGCGCGCATCGTCGCTCGACACGCGCCGTTCGACGATGCCGGCCGCCTCGAGCCGCGCGAGTTGCCGGCTCGTGTTCGATTTGTCCAGCCGCAGGATGTTGCCCAGATCGCGGGCGTTGATGCCGGGCGCCATCCCGATCTCGAGGATCGCGTGAACCGCCGAAGGCGCCCAGTCGCTGTCGGCCAGCGTCGCGCGCATGAAACCGAGCTCGCGAACCAGTTTGCGGGAGAAGTCGCGAAGCTCGAGGATGGTTGCTTCGCGAGGCTTGGCGGGAGCGTCGATGAGGTCCATGGTCAGTCCGGAACGGTTGCGGATCGCAATCAATAATAGTTGCGGGTCGCAACTTGATCAAGGCGGATTTTCATCGGGACGCGTCGTGCCGAGCGGTGCTTGCGGGGCCGGCGTCGGCGCGGATCACGGGGACGGATGGGCGGGCGGTGAGTGGTATTGGCGCGGATGGCGGAGTGCCGGGCACCGGACGCATACTCGGTGCATCCGGACGCCCCGCCATGCGAGCGCGGATGTCGGCCGGTCATCGATCCGCGGCGGCGGACAACGGAGCCCACCATGAACAATCTGAAGCCGATGACGATTGCGTTGCTTGCCGGGTGCGGGATCGGTGCCGGTACCGTTCACGCGGCCGGCAGCATGGATGCGCCGCCCTGCAGCGCGGCGCATGCGGCGGATCAGGGCGGGATCGCCGCGATGCCGGGCACGTCGGTGCGCAGCTTTTCGACCGCCGGTTGCTCGGGCGCGGTGCTGCAAGGCGACCGGGCCACCGCGACGGTCAACGGCGACCGGATCGAGCTGCGGGACGGCATCGTCTACGTGAACGGCCGTTCGTACGGCGCCGTCACACCGGCGCAGACGGTCGAATACGAAGCCGCGCACGACCGGCGTACGTTGAAGGTCGACGGGAAACCCCGCACGCCGGTGCGCTGAGTCCGCGCCCGGGCCCGCGGCAACCGCGTCGCGCCTAGTCGACCAGCGTCAGCCGGCCGTCGCTGAGTTGCACCTCGCGCCCGATCCACGCCGCGTCGACGCGCGGCAGCACGGCCGACGGCTTGCGCAGTTCGCGCAGCAGCGTCGCGCCGTGCGACAGCCGGCCGCCCATGCGCGCGATCACCGCGCGTGCGGCCTGGTACTGCGCGTGCCGGCCCGGGTCGAGCGTGTCTTCGAGCAGGATGTCGCGGCCGAGCACGCCTTGCGTGTGGCCCGGATAGATCATGAAGCCGGCCGCCTCGTCGGTGCCTTCGCTGCCGTCCTGCCAGAAGCTGCCGTTGCGTTCGCGGCGATCGGGATAGGGCGCGAACCATGCGTCGCGGTCGGCGGCCGGCATCGCGTGATGCAGGCGGAAGAACACGCGCATCAGGTTGTCGCGATACCACTCGCGCACCTGCAGATACCAGCCGCGCATGCCGGGCGCGCCGAGCGCGTGGAGCACGCGGACGGGCAGCGGCCAGTCGGGAAACGCCTGCAACGGCAGATCGGCGGGCGCGGGCCGTGCGGTGCCCGGATCGGTTTCCCACGGCAGGCGATGCGGGCTGTTCTCGAGCCGGCCATACGCGGTCGGCGGACGGCCCCAGAGCGCGCCGCCGCTGCTGGCCAGCGATGACGCGATGCACAGGTTGCCCTGCACGACGAACACGTAGAAGCGCGTGAACCAGTCGGCCAGCTGCCGGCCGTCGGCGCGTTGCTCGACGAGCGTCGCGAGTTCCCGGTCGAAGCGCTGCAGGCCGCGTTCGAGCGTCGGCAGATGCCCGCGTGCGGCGCGCAGCATGCGCCAGAACACCGGCAGCGAACGCAGCAGCCGCAGCGGGCGCCAGCGCAGCGGCGGGGTCGCGCCGCCGATCTCGCCGCTGTAGTTGCCGGCCGATACGCCCCAGTCGGCGAGACGGGCGAGGAACAGGTCGTTGTTGATGTACGACGCGCCGCCATAGAGCGCGGTGAATGGTTCGTTATCCTGCAATACGCGCGCATCCCAGCGCGCCATGATGGCCGGGATGCTGCCGGCCGCGCGCCGTTGGGCGTACTCGACCAGCCGGCTGGGCTGCGGCGGCAGGATCTCGGCGATGTTCGCGGCGGTCAGGTGCCGGTGCCAGCCGTAGCTGCTGATCGGGCGGTATTGCAGCAGCCACAGCTGCGTGCCGTCCCACGCCCATTCGACATCGCCCGGCACGTAGTGGAACGCGCGCAGCACGCGTTGCAGGAAGGTCCACAGTTGCGTCGCGTCCAGGCCATGCGCGCCCGGGAACGTGCCGCGTTGCCAGGGCTCGCCGAGCCGCGACAGGATCGCGCGTTGCGGGCTCGCCTGGCCGTCGGCGAGCGATTCGAGGTGGCCTTCCACCCATTCGACTTCGACCGCGAGATGCCGCACGAACGCGATGCCCGACAGCACGGGCGTGATGAAGCGCTGTACGACCGTTTCCTCGAGGCCGCCGTCGAGCAGCTCGGCCGCGCGCGCGGCGGCCTGCGAGGCCGGTACGCGCAGGAACGTGGTGTGCAGGCCCGCGTTGGCCGCATCGGCCTGGTCTTCGCCATGGCTCGACGAGCGGATCGCCCACTCGGCGTCGGGCTGGCTCGCGAGAAAGCCGGGCAGGCGCGGATCGTCGGCGCGGGTCAGCGACAGCGCGGGCGGCACGGGCAGGCCGGCCATCGTCGCCAGCGCCAGGCGCCCGCCCTTGGTGTGCGCGACGAAGCCGGCGTCGCCCGCTTCGAGCCACTGCGCGAACGCAGCCGGTGCGTCGATCCACGGATAGTGTCCCCAGCCGGCCTGCAGCGTGACGGTGAGCTCGGCGCGCGCGAGGATGGCCGACCATGCGGCGGCCTGGCGCACGCCGAGCACGGCGTCCTGGTCGCCCCACACGAGTTCGATGCGATCGGTGACCCACTCGAGCAGCGGCAGCGCGGTATCCGCGCGCACGAGATCCCAGTGCGGCAGGAACGCGCGGCAGCGCGCGTAGCCGGCGCCCATGCGGCGGTACTGCGCGCGTGTCCAGGTCAGGTTCGAGAACTTGCGGGCGAACAGCGCCGGGTAGTGCGCGAGCAGCCAGTGAATGGTTTTGCGCAGCGGCTTCGGCGCCATCAGTTTCGGCAGGCGCCGTTCCCACAGAAATGCACCGACGGGCGCGAGCAGCACGCTGCGGCCGAAGTGGCCGGGGCGCCGTTGCAACGCATGCAGCACCAGCAGCGCATTCACGCCGACCGCCATGATCGCGTGGCCCGGTTCGGTCGCGTCCAGCAGCGCTTGCGCATACGCGGCGAGATCTTCGCAGGGCGGCGCGGGATTGTCGCCGAAGCCCGGCAGTTCCAGCGGTACGGGCCGGTAACGGCGGAAGTGGGGCAGCGTGTCGTCCCACCAGTCGGCCGCGCTGCCGTTGCCGGCGAGGAGGTACAGGATCGGTTTGCTCATGGAGGCTTCGTCGGCGGTCGATCGTCGCGGTGGCGCGCGCCCGGTTGGGGCGGCGCGGCCCGCGGATGCCGCTGCGCATGTTCGTGTCGTCTTGTTCGCGTTGCGCCGGTGCGAGTGGAATGGAAGCGTGGCCCCGCTCGGCTTGATGGTTGCGCGCATTCTACTTGAGTCGACCCGGACGATAACCGCCATCTCGAACGCGACTTCATGCAGACGCAGGTGATGCATGACGTGTGCGGGAATGGCCGATGCCGTCAATGAATCCGGCTCGTGGCCGGTCGGCGCGAAGGCTTGTGCGGCGGGCCTTTCAACCGGGCGTCCATGGCGCGTTACGCGTCGGATTCGGCGCCGGCGCGCGGCGGGTGCCCGGTCCAGCGTCGATACGCATGGCGGAAGCTGCGCGGCTCGCTGTAGCCGAGACGTTCCGCAATGGCCGCGACCGTCAGCTCCGGATCGTCGAGCATCCGCACCGCCTCGTCGCGGCGCACGTCGTCGAGCAGCGACTGGAACGTGAGGCCGTCCTTGTCGAGCCGACGGCGCAGCGTGCGCTCCGTCAGGTGCAGCGCGTTCGCGAGCGACGTTATCGACTTGAAACGCGTGAGGTCGCGCGCCATCAGCTCCTTCGCGCGATCGGCGAAACGCGTGCCGACCGACGCGGCCCACTGCCGTTCGAGCGCCTCGCACTGGCCGTGCAGCGCATTGAAGCTGACTTCGTTCGCGAGCAGCGGCATCTCGGTGCCGTTCACGGACGTGAACACGAGCCGGTTGTCACCGGCATTGAACGCGACCCTGCAGCCGAAGTGGCGCGTGTAGTCGGCCGCGTTGCGTGGCGTGCGGCGCGCGAGCTGTACCTGCGCGGGCCAGACCGGCTTGCCGACGAGGTCGGACACGATCAGGCGCAGGCTCGACAGGCACATGTCGATCTGGAACACCTCGAGATCGGGCTCGCCGTTGTAGCGGCTGATGGTCACGCTCATGCCGTCCGCATGCGCATCGATACGCACGTCGAAATACAGGCCCATGAACAGCGGAAACTGGCTCATGCACCGGAATGCCTGCATGACGGAACCGCTGATCAGCATCGCGTAGCCGGCGAGGCCGAGTGTCGATACGTGCAGCCGCGCGCCGATCGACAGCCCGATCGACGGCACGCCGCTGCGCTGCAGCAGGTTGCGGAAGCAGCGCTGCTCCTGGCCGCGATTCACGTGCAGGTTCGGCGACGCGACTTCGTCCGCGCCGAGCCCCGTGCCTTCGAGCAGCGCGGCACCGTCGATGTGCCGCACGCGGCACTCGTCCAGCGCGACCGCGATCGCGTGGACGGTGGCGGGAATGTCCTCCTGGCGTCCGGCCGGGCGCGCGAGGCCGAGCGACGAACGCAGGCTGCGCTCGGCCCGGCTCTGGTTTCGATGAGAGCGGGTGTCCATGGTGCTGACGGGGCGACTGGGTCGCGTAGAACATAGCCGGAATGTCCGCAAAACGCCAGTGCGGCACAGCACCATGCATGACACGCCGGCGCGATACGCGGCCGGGTGTCCGGAAATATCCCCCGATTACGTCCGCATTTCTCATTCGTGGCGGAATTTTTGGCGCACCACACTTTCTTCCAGTCGTGCGCCGCCGGCCGTGCCGGGCGCACGAGTGTTGAAGCCGTGAACGCCACCTACGTGAGGACAGCATGGACAACGACAGCCCCGGTCGATACGCATCGGCCGCCGCGACGCAGGACTTCGCAGCGCACGCGTTTCGCAGCGACGCGGACGACCGCCGCAAGCCGCACCTGCTTGGCCTCGCGACGCTGGTGATCTTCGGCCTCGCGTACATGCTGCCGATGACGGTGTTCACGACCTACGGGCTCGTCACGAGCGAGACGAACGGGCACCTGACGGCCGCGTATGCGGTCACGCTGGTCGCGATGCTGTTCACCGCGCGCAGCTATGGCCACATGGCGCGGCTGATGCCGAGCGCCGGGTCCGCCTATACGTTCGCGAGCCGCAATTTCGGCACGTCGGCCGGCTTCATGGTCGGCTGGGCGTTGCTGATGGACTACCTGTTCATCCCGATGATCAGCTACCTCGCGATCGGCATCTACATGAAGCAGATTTTTCCGATGGTGCCGGCCAGCGTGTGGATCGTCGGGAGCATCGCGCTGATCACCGGGCTGAACATCGTCGGCATCCGGCTCGTCAATCGCGTGAACCTGATCCTCATCGCGAGCCAGCTCGTGTTCATTGCGATCTTCGTCATCGCATCGGCGCGGGTCGCGGCAGGCGAGGGGCTGTCGATGGCCGTCGCGTTGCCGTCGTCGGGCGATGCGCGCGCGATCTTCGCCGGGTCCGCGATCCTGTGCCTGTCGTTCCTCGGCTTCGACGCGGTCACCACACTGTCGGAGGAAACGCGCGAGCCGAAGCGCACGGTGCCGCGCGCGATCCTGCTCTGCACGCTGGCGAGCGGCGTGCTGTTCATGCTGATCGCGTATGTCGGGCAGGTGGTGTTTCCCGACTGGCACGCATTCAAGGATCTCGATTCGGCCAGCCTCGAGCTGATGCGGCGCATCGGCGGCGGCACGTTGTCGGCGTTCTTCGTCGCCGTGTACGTGGCCGGCTGTTTCGCGAGCGCGATGGCCGGGCAGGCGAGCGTGACGCGCGTGCTGTTCGCGATGGGCCGCGACCGGGTGCTGCCCGAACGCGTATTCGGCCACCTGCATGCGCGGCTGCGCACGCCGGTTCGCGCGACGCTCGCGGTCGGCGTCGTGTCGCTGTCCGCGCTGTTCGTCACGCTCGATCTCGCGTCGACGATGATCAGCTTCGGCGCGCTCGTCGCGTTCGCGATCGTCAACCTGTGCGTGATGCGCAGTTATCTGTGCCGCGCCGAGCATCGCCGCTTCGCGGGCTGGATCACGTTCGGCGTGATGCCGGCGCTCGGCTTCGCGATGAACGTGTGGCTCTGGTCGGGGCTGTCGCGCCAGACGTTCTACGTCGGCATCGGCTGGCTCGTGCTCGGGCTCTGCCAGCTCGCATGGCTGACGCGCGGTTTCACGCGCCCCGCGCCGACGCTGTCGATGAACTGAATGACCGGGCGCGCCGCGCCGGACCTGAAACCCTGAAGGAGGAGTGAACCATGAACGCTGTTGACGTCAATCTCGATGCGGACCTGCAGGCGCTCGGCAAGCGCCACCTGCTGATGCATTTCACGCACGCCGATGCGTATCGCGACCATGCGCTGACCGTGTTCGACCGCGGCGAAGGCTGCTGGCTCGTCGACCGCCACGGCAAGCGCTACTTCGATGCGCTGGCCGGGCTGTACTGCGTGCAGGTCGGCTACAGCCACGGCGCGGAAATCGGCGACGCGATCCGCGAGCAGATGGTGCGGCTGCCGTTCGCGACCAACTGGGGTGTCGGCCACGAGCCGGCGATCACGCTCGCGCACAAGCTCGCGACGCTCGCGCCGGACGGGCTGAACCGCGTGTTCTTCACGTCGAGCGGCTCGGAGTCGAACGAAGCGGCGATCAAGCTGGTGCGCCAGTATCACCAGTCGCGCGGCGAGCCGCAGCGGCGCAAGTTCATCGCGCGGCGCGTCGCGTATCACGGCACGTCGTTCGGCGCGCTCGCGCTGAACGGGATGACGAACTTCCGCAAGCATTTCGAGCCGCTGATGTCGGGCGTGCGCCACGTGGGCAACACGAAACGCTACGGCCGCCCGGCGGGCGAGACGGAAGCGCAGTTCACGCGCCATCTGCTCGACGAGATCGAGTCGCTGATCGTGCAGGAAGGCCCGGATACCGTCGCCGCGATCGTCGTCGAGCCGCTGCAGAACGCGGGCGGCAGCCTGACGCCGCCGGCCGGCTACACGGCCGGGCTGCGCGACATCTGCGACCGGCACGGCGTGCTGCTCGTCGCCGACGAAGTGATCTGCGGGTTCGGCCGGCTCGGCGAATATTTCGGCTCCGCGCGCTACGGGCTGAAGCCGGACATCATCACGTTCGCGAAAGGCATCGCGTCGGGCTACGTGCCGCTCGGCGGCGTGATCGCGAGCGACGCGGTCGTCGAAACGATCCTCGACGGCCCGCAGCAGATGTTCCTGCACGGTGCGACATACGGCGGCCATCCGGTCGCGTGCACGGCCGCGCTCGCGAACCTCGCGATCATGGAGCGCGAAGGCGTGCTCGAGAACGTCCGATGCAACGAAGCGGTGTTCCGCCAGACCCTCGACGGCCTGCTCGAACTGCCGTGCGTCGGCGACGTGCGCGGCGACGGCTACCACTACTCGCTCGAACTCGTGACCGACAAGGCCGCGCGCCGCTGGGCGGCAGGCATCAGCGCGCAGGCGTTCGTGTCGACGCTGCTCGCGCCCGCGATCTTCGACGCGGGGCTGCTGTGCCGCGCGGGCGTCGATCACGAAGGCACGCCGATCGCGCAGTTCTCGCCGCCGCTCGTGATGTCGCGCGACGAAATCGTGTGGTTCGTCGCGCAGATCCGCGACATTCTCGTCGACACCTTCGCGCGCGCGACGCGCTGAGCGCGACACCGGCATCCGTCACAACAGGAGCATTCGATGCGAACGTCACAACAGTCCTATATCGACGGCCAGTGGCTCGACCCGGCCGATGCGAAGGCGATCGACGTGATCGACCCGAGCACGGCGCGGCCGTATGCGCAGCTCAGGGTCGGCGGCGCGGCCGACGTCGACCGTGCGGTGGGCGCGGCCCGGCAGGCCTTCGACACGTATTCGCGCTGGCCGGTGAGCGAGCGCGTCGCGCTGCTGCGGCGCGTGCTCGAGATCTACCAGCGTCGCTACGAGGAGGTCGCGCGGACGATCAGCCAGGAGATGGGCGCACCGATCGCATTCGCGCGTGCGATGCAGGCGGCGGTCGGCACCGCGCACCTCGAGCAGACGATCCGCGCGCTGCAGTCGTTCCGCTTCAGCACGCAGACCGATTCGCTGCTGGTGTCGCACGAGCCGATCGGCGTGTGCGCGCTGATCACGCCATGGAACTGGCCGATCAACCAGATCGTGTGCAAGGTCGCGCCGGCGCTCGCGGCCGGCTGCACGATGGTGCTCAAGCCGAGCGAGATCGCGCCGTTCAGCGCGATCCTGTTCGCGGAGATCCTGCACGAAGCCGGCGTGCCGCCGGGCGTGTTCAACCTCGTGCACGGTTACGGGCACGAAGTGGGCGACGCGCTGTCGCGGCATCCGGACGTCGACATGGTGTCGTTCACCGGTTCGACGCGCGCGGGTGTCGAGGTCGCGAAGGCGGCCGCCGATACCGTGAAGCGCGTGCACCAGGAACTCGGCAGCAAGAGCCCGAACCTGATCCTGCCCGATGCCGACATCGAGGATGCGGTCACGCGCGGTGCGCGCAGTTGCTTCAGCAACAGCGGGCAGTCGTGCAACGCGCCGACGCGGATGTTCGTGCATGTCGACCACCTTGCCGCAGCCGAGGCCGCGGCGCGCAACGAGGCGGCGCGCACCGTCGTCGGCGATCCGCGTTCGACGGAAACGGATATCGGGCCGGTCGTCAGCCGCACGCAGTTCGACCGCATCCAGCAGCTGATCCAGTGCGGGATCGACGAAGGCGCGACGCTCGTCGCCGGTGGCACCGGTCGGCCCGACGGGCTCGGAGACGGCTTCTACGTGAAGCCGACGGTGTTCTCGAACGTCACGCCCGGCATGACGATCGCGCGCGAGGAAATCTTCGGGCCGGTGCTGTCGATCCTGACCTACCGCACCGAGGACGAGGCGATCGCGCTCGCGAACGATTCGGTCTACGGGCTTGCGGCATACGTGCAGACGAAGGACCCGGCACGTGCGCGCCGGGTCGCGGCACGGCTGCGGGTCGGCAACGTGCACATCAACTATCCGGCGTGGAATCCGGCCGCGCCGTTCGGCGGCTACAAGCGTTCGGGCAACGGCCGCGAGTATGCGGAGTTCGGCCTCGTCGAATATCTGGAGACGAAGGGCACGACGGGGTACACGGAAGGCGGCGTGCGCTGACGATCCCGATCGCCCGGGTACACCACGAGACGAATACGTTCCGGCCGGTGCCGACGCCGCTCGCGGCGTTCGGCCGCAACGGTGCGCAACGGCGCGTCATCGGCATTCGCGGCGCGGTAGGGGTATTCAGGCCGCCGCGAAGCAGTCGGCCTTGAATCGACCGCGCCGGCCGACGCTCAGTCCTCTTCGGGATCCGTTGCGGCCGCATCGGGTCCCGCAATGTGAGCGGCGGCCCGCCTGCGGATTTCGGAGTCGAGGATCAGACGCCCGCGCAGCTTGCCTTTCATCCGCTTCACATGCTTGGGCGCGTCGGTCATGTGCTCGACCATCAGCGCACGCACGCGCTCGGCATCGCGCTCGCGAGCGGCCTGCAGGATCGCCTTGTGGATCGACACGTTCGCTTCGCCGAAGCGCTTGTGCTCGACGAGCGGCGTATCGTTCCGGAACTCGATCAACTGCCGGATCATCTCGTTGATCAGCTCGCAGCTGAATCGCAGGAACGGGTTCGGGTTCGCGGCTGCGAGGATGTCGTGGAACGTCGTGTCCTCCTGCCGCTGGCGCAGCATGTGGCCGCGGTCGTGCATACCCGAGCCGCCATCACAACACGCGATGTTCGCCTCGAGCGCCGCGAAGTCGCGCTCGGTCAGGTGCGGCACGGCGCCCGCCGCCAGCTCGGGTTCGAGCAGTTGGCGCACCGTATAGATGTCGTCGATCGTCACGTCCTTGAAGAACAGGTAGTTCTGCAGCAGCTGCAGCGTGCGGTCGAGCGGCACCTCGACGACCATCCCGCCGCCCGTCGGCCCCGTCGTGACCTTGATGAGCCCCTGCACCTCGAGCGACTTCAGCGCCTCGCGGATCGTGCTCTTGCTCACCGCATAGAGCTGCTGCAGCTCGGCTTCACGCGGGAGGCGGTCGCCCGGCTTCAGGTCCTTCTCGGTGATCAGCCGCTTGATCTCCTCGGCGACGAGGTCGGCCCGCTTCGGCTGCTTGATTTCGACTGCGAGGCCCGCCCTGGCTCGGTCCATGACCATCTTCACGACTCCTTTGTCTGACTGCGCGCCGCGTCATCGTCGACGATCCGTTCCGGCGCGAGTACGGAATTTTGCCTGATTGACACTAATTTTGATCAACTCTAGCATCAGGTTCATTCTATTTATCATGATAAATAGGATCAACCGGCGGCGCGCATCCTGCAGGGCGTGGGCACGGTTTGGCAGTCGGTCGCATCGCGTGTGTCCCCCTTTATCAGGAGCGTCAACTTGAATCGCCGAGAACTGTTGAAACTGGCCGCGCTGTCGGCCGTGCCGGGTGCGCTCGGCAGCATGTCGTCCCGTGCCGCGTTCGCGCAGGGTTCGCCCATCCAGCTGGCGTGCCCGGTGCCGATGTCGGGGCCGTTCGCCGCCAACGGCAAGTACGCCGATCTCGGCATGCAGCTCGTCGTCAAGCAGTACGGCAAGGTCCTCGGGATGCCGCTGGCCTATACGGCGCTCGACACCGAGGGCAAGCCCGCGACCGCTGTGCGGCGTGTGCAGGAGATCGCGCAGCAGAAGGGCGTGCGCTTCTTCGCGGGCGGCATCCTGTCGTCCGAATCGCTGGCGATGGGCAAGGAAGTCCAGAAGGCGGACGGCGTGTTCATCACGACGGCCGGCGCGGACGAAATCACCGGCAAGGATTGCAATGCCGCGACGTTCCGCTGGTCGGTGCCGACCTTCGGCGCGATCGAGCAGACGGTGCGCCCGTTGATCCAGATGCTGCCGAAGGCGAAGCGTTGGTACACGATCACGCCGCAATACGTGTTCGGCGACGGCCTGCTGTCGGCCGCGAAAGCGATCTTCAAGGAGAAGGGCATCGAGCATGTCGGCAACAGCTACCACTCGCTCGCAGAGAAGGAATTCAGCGGCTACCTGACGAACGCGGTGGCCGCGCAGCCGGACGTGCTGCTGATCCTGAACTTCGGCTCGCAATCGTCGGATACGTTGCGCCAGGCCGTCAGCTTCGGGATGAAGCGCAACTGCACGATCCTGCTCGCGTGGGCGTCGGGCCTCGAACAGTTCGAGGCGCTCGGGCCCGACATCTGCGACGGCGTGTATTTCGGCGCGCAGTACTGGCACGGCATCGATTCGCCGCTGAACCGCGATCTGGTGAAGCGCACGAACGCCGCGTTCAAGGCGAACCCTAACTACAGCCTCGCGGGGTCGTACATCTGCTCGAAGATCTTGGTCGACGCGATGTTGAAGGCCGGCAGTGCCGATCCGAAGAAGGTCGTTGCGGCGATGGAGGGCATGAAGTACGACGGCCTCACGGGCCCGGAGGAAATCCGCAAGGGCGACCACCAGGTGCTGAAGAACTATTACCTGCTGAAGGGCAAGCCGAAGGGCCGGATGAAGAGCGCGGACGACTATGCCGACATCGTCAGCTCGGGCCAGTCGTTCCTGCCGATCGACAAGACGGGCTGCAAGCTCGCGTGACGCTATGCATGCGTCCGCGGCCGTCGTGCGCCGCGGACGTCCATTTCCTTCCTTTCTGACACGGAAGCCATGAACGTCTATCTGCTGCAGATCGTCAACGGCATCGGCGTGGGCATGTTGTATTTCCTGCTCGCCGTCGGCCTGTCGATCGTGTTCGGCCTGCTGCGCTTCGTGAATTTCGCTCACGGCGCGTTCTACCTGCTCGGCGCGTATCTCTGCTACCAGGCGCTGCAATGGTCGGCGAATTTCTGGGTCGCGCTCGCGGTCGTGCCGCTCGTCGTCGGCGCGTTCGCGTGGATCGTCGAGAAGCTCGTGCTGCGTCACGTGTATGCGCAACAGCACGAATTCCACATCCTCGCGACCGTCGGGCTCGCGCTCGTGCTGCAGGAGTGCGCGATCCTCGCATGGGGCCCGCTCGGCGACAACGTGCCGCCGCCCGACGCGCTGAACGGCGTCGTGATCTGGGGCGGCTTCGTCTACCCGAAATACCGGCTGTTCGTGATCGGGTTCACGGCCGTGCTCGCCGCATTGCTGTGGTGGGTGCTCGAAGGCACGCGGCTCGGCAGTACGGTGCGCGCGGGCAGCGAATCGACGGAGATGGTATCGCTGCTCGGCATCAACGTGACGCGCGTGTTCAGTCTCGTGTTCGCGCTCGGCGCGGCGACGGCGGCACTCGCGGGCGTGCTCGCCGCGCCGATTCGCGGCGTCGATCCGTTCATGGGCATCGAGGCGCTCGGCGTCGCGTTCGTCGTGGTCGTGGTCGGCGGGATGGGGAATTTTCTCGGAGCGCTCGTGGGCGGGTTGCTGGTCGGTATCGTGCAGAGCCTGATGAGCACGCTGTGGCCGGAAGGCGCACGGCTGATGATCTATGTCGCGATGGCGGCCGTGCTGCTGTTGCGTCCGAACGGGTTGCTGGGGAGGGCCGCATGATCGAATCGTCGAAACCGCTGCCGTCGGGAGCGGCAGTCTCGCAGCGCGTGCCTGCATGGCGCTCTGCGTTGCAACGCCCGGAGGGCTGGCTCGCGGTGGCCGTCGTGTGCATGCTGCCGGTCGCGCTGAGCTCGGGCTCGCTCGCGACCGAAGTGCTGGTGTTCGCGCTCGCCGCGCTCGGCTGCAACCTGCTGCTGGGCTATACGGGGCTGTTGTCATTCGGGCAGGGCATCTTCTTCGGGCTCGGCAGCTACGCGGCGGGGCTGGTGCTGACGCACGGCGTCGCATCGGTGACCGCTGCGCTCGCTGCAGCCACCGTGCTCGGAGCCGTCGCGGCGGCGCTCGTCGGCTGGTTCTCGATCCGGCAGCGTGGCACCTACTTCGTGATGCTGACGCTCGCGTTCGGGCAGCTGTTCTACTTTCTCGCCTACACGACGCCGGACGTCACGGGCGGCGACAACGGGCTGCTCGACATCCCGCGTCCCGCGCTCGCCGCGTTCGGGCATCCGCTCGTTTCACTCGATTCGCCGTGGCGCTACTACGGCTTCGTCGCGGTGCTGTTTGTCGCGGTGTTCTGGCTGCTGTTGCGCGTGTCGCGCTCCGTGTTCGGCCGCACGCTGCTCGCGATCCGCGACAACGAGGCGCGCGCGGCGGCGGCCGGCTACGACGTGAAGCGCTTCAAGCTTGCGGCGTTCGTGCTTTCGGGGGCGGTCACGGGTTTCGCGGGTGCGCTGCACGCGTTGATGACGGGCATCGCGCCGCTGTCGAACATCGACTATCACACGAGCGAGATGATCCTCGTGATGACGGTGATCGGCGGCACGGGCAACCTGTTCGCGTCGGTGCTCGGCGCGGCATTCTACGTGCTGTTCGCGGACTGGCTGTCGACGCTGTGGCCGCGCTGGCTGCTGCTGCTCGGCCTCGTGCTGATCGCGGTCAGCCTGTTCATGCAGCGCGGGTTGTGGGGATTGGGTGAACGCGTCGTGGCGTCGCTGCGGCGCGGCGGACGCACGGAGCAGACGACCGAGGAGCGGCAATGAGCGAAGCGATTCTCGAAGCGCGCGGCATCGTCAAGCGCTACGGCAAGTTCACGGCGCTGGGCGGCGTCGATCTGCGGATCATGCCGCGCACCGTGCATTCGGTGATCGGGCCGAACGGTGCGGGCAAGACCACGTTGTTCCATACGCTGACGGGCACATTGCCGATCACGTCGGGCTCGATCCTGTTCGACGGTCACGACGTGTCGCGCGAACCCGATCACAAGCGCGTGCGGCGCGGCATCGCGCGCTCGTTCCAGGTGACGAGCCTGTTTCCGAACCTGAGCGTGCGCGAGAACCTGCGCGTTGCCGCGCAGGGCGTCGAATCGCGGCGCGCGCTGAATCCGTGGACGCCGCCGCGCGGTGCGCTTGCGCACGACGGCATTGTCGACGACGTGCTCGAGCGGCTCGGCCTGCAGCGCTTCGCCGATACGGCGGCCGGCGTGCTGTCGCACGGCCAGCAGCGCCGGCTCGAGGTCGGGATGGCGCTGGCGGCGCGACCGCGCGCGATCTTTCTCGACGAGCCGACGTCGGGCATGGGGATCGACGATCTCGACGACATGAAGGCGCTGATCCGCGGCCTGCGCGACGACTACACGGTCGTGCTGATCGAACACAACATGGGCATCGTGATGGACATCTCGGACACGATTACGGTGATGCAGCAGGGCCGCGTGCTGGTCGAAGGCAAACCCGACGCGATTCGCGGCGACGAGCGCGTGCGCAGCGCGTATCTCGGCAACATGATCACGGGAGGCCGCGCATGATGCTCGACGTGAAGGAGGTTCATGCGTACTACGGCAAGAGTCACGTGCTGCAGGGCATTTCGCTGAACGTGAACGAAGGCGAGACGGTGACGCTGCTGGGGCGCAACGGTGCGGGCAAGTCGACGACGCTCAAGACCATCGCCGGTGTCGTGGCACCAACCGGTGGCACGGTGACGTTCGTGGGCCGTTCGCTGTCCGGGCAGCCCGCACACCGGATCGCCACGCGCGGGCTGTGCTTCGTGCCCGAGCATCGCGGGATTTTCCGGCTGCTGTCGGTCGAGGAAAACCTGCTGCTCGGCGCGCGCCGGGATTCGCCGTGGCAGCTCGACGACATCTACCGGATCTTTCCGCGCCTGAAGGAGCGCCGCCGCAACGGCGGTGCGCAGCTGTCGGGCGGCGAGCAGCAGATGCTCGCGATCGGCCGCGCGCTGATGAACCACCCGCGGCTGCTGATGCTCGACGAGCCGGTCGAGGGGCTCGCGCCGGTGATCGTCGAGGAGATCGTCGCGCAGTTGAAGCAGATCAAGGCGGCCGGCGTCGCGATCCTGCTCGTCGAACAGAACCTCGAAGTGTGCACGCAGCTCGCGGACCGCCACTTCGTGATCGAACAGGGCGTGATCGTCTATGAAGGCAGCAACGCGGCGTTCGCGGCCGATCACGAGGTGAAGGACCGTTACCTGGGCGTCGGCGTCGCGTAAGCGTCGCGCTCTTTCATTGCGAGGAAATCCATCGATGCAAGTTCAGGATTCGACACCGGGCGTCGCGGCGTCCGGCTTGCGCGTCGACGGCGCGCGGCTGTGGGACAGCCTGATGCGTCTCGCGCGGATCGGCGCGACCGACAAGGGCGGCGTATGCCGCCTCGCGCTCACCGAACTCGATCGCGAGGCACGCGACCTGTTTGTCGCGTGGGCGAAGGAAACCGGCTGCACGGTGCGCGTCGATGCGATCGGCAACATCTTCGCGCGGCGGGCCGGCGAACGCGACGACCTGCCGCCCGTGACGACGGGCAGCCATATCGACACGCAGCCGACCGGCGGCAAGTTCGACGGCAACTACGGCGTGCTCGCGGGCCTCGAAGTGCTGCGCACGCTCGACGACGCGGGCGTGCGCACGCGCGCGCCGCTCGAGGTCGCCGTCTGGACCAACGAGGAAGGCTCGCGCTTCGTGCCCGTGATGATGGGCTCCGGCGTGTTCGCGGGCGCGTTCACGCTCGACCATGCGCTCGCGCAAAGCGATCGCGACGGCGTGTCGGTGCGCGACGCACTTGCCGCGATCGGGTATGCGGGCCATGCGGACGGCGGGCACGGCGCGCATCCGGTCGGCGCGTATTTCGAAGCGCATATCGAGCAGGGGCCGGTGCTGGAGGCGCACGACACGACGATCGGCGTGGTCGAGGGCGCACTCGGGCAGCGCTGGTACGACGTGACCGTGCACGGCATGGAGGCGCACGCGGGCCCGACGCCGATGGCGTTGCGACGCGACGCGCTGCTGGTCGCGGCCGATCTGGTGCGCGCGGTGAACGCCATTGCGCTCGCGCATCCGCCGCACGGACGCGGCACGGTCGGCTGGGTCGACGTGCACCCGAATTCGCGCAACGTGATTCCGGGCCGCGTGACGCTGACCGTCGACCTGCGCGCGGCTGACGACGCGACGCTGACGGCGATGGATGCGCAACTGCGCGCGGCGTGCGCCGACCTGGGCGCAGCGGCCGACATGCGGATCGACGTCGAGCAGGTCGTGTATTTTCCGCCGCAGCCGTTCGATGCGACGCTGGTCGAGCAGGTTCGCGCCGGCGCGAACGCGCTCGGGATGTCGTCGATGAACGTGATCAGCGGCGCGGGCCACGACGCTGTGTATCTCGCGCGCGTTGCGCCGACCGCGATGATCTTCGTGCCGTGCAAGGACGGGATCAGCCACAACGAGATCGAGGACGCCGATCCGGTGCATCTGGAAGCCGGCTGCAACGTGCTGCTGCAGGCGATGCTGGGCGCGGCCGGGATCGCGAAGGGCAGTACACGATGAAGATCCTGATCGCCCGGATGAACCACGAGACGAACACGTTCTCGCCGGTGCCGACGCCGCTCGCCGCGTTCGGCCGCAACGGCCCCGACTGGGGCGACGACGCGTATCGCGCGAATCGCGGGATGCGCACCGCGATGGCCGCGTTCCTCGACGCGGCCGAGCGTGAAGGCGCCGGGATCGTCACGCCCGTGTCGGCGGCCGCGAACCCGAGCGGGCCGGTTGCGGCCGACGCGTATGCGGCGATCTGCGACGCGATCGTCGCGGCCGCGCCCGGCTGCGACGCGGTGATGCTCGACCTGCACGGTGCGATGGTGGCCGAGCAGAGCGCGGACGGCGAGGGCGACCTTCTCGCGCGTGTGCGCGCGGCGCTGCCCGATGCGCCGATCGCGGTCGCGCTCGACCTGCATGCGAACGTCACGCAGAAGATGGTCGATCACGCGGATGTGATCGTCAGTTTCAAGACTTATCCGCACGTCGACATGTACGAGACCGGCGAGCATGCGGCACGGTTGCTATTCGACCGGCTTCACGGTCGCGCGCGGCCCGTGCTCGCATGGCGGCAGCCGCCGCTGATGACGTCGACGCTGCGCAGCGCGAGCGCCGAAGGCGCGATGAAGCGCGCGGTGGAGGCCGCGCGCGCGGCCGAGGCCGACGGGATGCTCGCGGTATCGGTGCTGCCGGGTTTCTCGCTCGCGGACATTCCCGCGCCGTGCATCAGCGTCGTGGTGGTGGCCGATGGCGACCGCGCCGGGGCCGACGCGGTCGCCGAGCGCATCGCACGGCAGATCTGGGACGCGCGCGACGAATTCGTCTATCGCAGCGCGCCGCTTACCGAATCGGTCGCGCAGGCCGCGGCGCTCGCGCGTGGCGCGGACCGGCCCGTGCTGATGCTCGACCACGGCGACAACTGCATGTCGGGCGGCCCGTGCGACACGATGGACCTGCTCGAGGCCGCGCTCGCGCACGGGCTCGACGGCATCGTCAGCGGGCCGCTGTGCGACCCGCAGGCCGTCGCCGCGCTGATCGACGCGGGCGTCGGCGCGACCGTGACGGTGCCGGTCGGCAACCGCCTGCCGTCGCACGGCGGCGTGCGGCGCGAGCCGTTTCGCGCGACCGGCGTCGTGCGTGCGCTCACCGACGGCGAATACGTGATCACGGGGCCGACTTACACGGGCCAGCGCGCATACATGGGCCGCACGGCCGTGCTCGATATCGGCGCGGCCACGCTCGTCATCACCGAGCGTACGCAGGAGCCGTGGGACCTCGGCGTGTTCGAGAGCGTCGGCGTCGATCCGCGCCGCGCACGCTTCCTGCTGCTGAAATCGCGGATGTATTGCCGGCCGGTGTTCGTGCCGATCGCGGCCGCGCTGGTCGAGTGCGACAGCCGCGGCGTGACGGGCTCGGACTACGGGCTGTTTCACTACGAGCGGCTGGCGCGGCCGGTGTATCCGCTCGACGACGTCGGCGAGTGGCCGTTCGGCGCGCGACGGACGGGTTGACCGAAACGAACCGGGTGCGGGACGCCGGATTCGGCGGCTTTCGGGCATCATGCGGTGGTTTCGACCCGTCGAGCAGCAGGGTCGAGCCATCCATTGCATCCGCAACCGATCCGGAGAACCGACCGCCATGCATTCGAATTCCTTCCGCCCGCGCAGCGCGCGCCTGCTCGCCGCGCTGACCCTCGCCACGACGGCCGTTGCCGCGCACGCCGCCGACTGGATCGTGTCCGGCAACGACGGCAAGTACCAGCGCGTCGAGGGCCGCGACACCTATCTCGCTTCGCCGCCCGCCGACACGCTGACGCTGCTCGACGCCAGCACGTTCCCGCCGAAGGTCGCGCGGCAGGTCGACGTCGAGAACGGCATCCAGGGGCCGCCGCAGGCCGTCGCGATCACGCCCGACGCGAAGCTCGCGCTTGTCGGCGCGCCGACGCGCTACGACACGGCCGCGAAGCAGCTCGTGTTCGACACGTTCCTGCAGGTCGTGAATCTCGACGCCGCGCCGCCGTCGGTCACGCGCATCGAGCTCGGCACGCATCCGCAAGGGATCGCGATCGACCGCTCGGGCAAGCTCGCGCTCGTCGCGAACGTCGACGGCAGCGTGTCGATCCTTCGCATCGACGGCACACAGGTGACGCTCGACGGCAGCCTGAAGATCGGCAAGAAGCGGCTGGCCGGGATCAGCTTCACGCACGACGGCAAGCATGCGCTCGTGTCGCTGCGCGACGAGCAGGGCATCGCGGTGCTGAACGTCGACGACGGCAAGGTGACCGACAGCGGGTCGCGCCTGAGCACGGGTGTCGCGCCTTACACGATCGACGTGTCGAGCGACAACCGCTGGGCCGTCGTCAGCAACGTGGGGCTGGCCGGGCTGCCGGGTTATACGGGCACGCTCGCGGGCGATGCCGATTCGGTCGCGCTGATCGACGTGTCGCGCGTGCCGTTCCGCACGGTCCAGTACCTGACGGTGCCGTCGCTGCCGGAAGGCGTCGCGATTTCGCCGGACGGGAAGTGGATCGCCGTGCAGGCGATGGACGGCTCGAACCTGACGGCCGACAATCCGGGCCGCCACAAGATCGGCAAGGTGCTGCTGTTCGAAATCCGCAACGGGCAGGCCGTGAAGGTGAGCGAGGTGCCCGGCGGCGAAGCCGCGCAAGGCATCGTGTTCACCGCGGACAGCCGGCACGTGATCGTGCAGTTCAACGTCGAGCGGCAACTGGCGTTCTATGCGGTGGAAGGCGGCAAGCTGCGCGATACGGGCAAGCGGATCGCGCTGACGGGTGGACCGTCGTCGCTGCGGACGTTGCCGCGCTGACGCGCACGGCATCCGTTCGTCCCGTTCTTCACGTTCATGCGGCGCCCGGGTTCGCCGGGCGCCCGTCAATGCACCTCCCGGTGCGCCGCCGTTGCAACGCAACAAATGGCGGGAATGCATACCCGAAGCTGCTTAACTCCAGATTGTTTAGTTAAACAAACTGAAAATTCGGGAAACTTCTCGTGGTGAATAAACAGTCGTTACGGCACTGTAAGCCCCTGGGAAGGATGTGACGTTCCCGGAGACAGGGCGGTGAGGCGACGGTTGCGGCAGCAACGATCGTCGCGGGGTATTCGCATGTAACGAGCCGGCGTGACGTCGCCTGGAGGGCCAGTCGACGCTACGCCGCGCGGCGTGCCGGATGATCGCGGCGCCGGAACAATCGTTTTGATTAACGGTACTAAACGAAAAAATGAGACATCCACGACTCTTGCTCGTCGCCACGCTGACTTGCGCGGCGCTTGCCGCGTGCGGCGGCGACGACGTGAACAGCGTTCAGACGGCCAGCAACGGCGCGGGAGACACGCCGTCGACCGTGCCGCCGTCCTCGGACCCTTCCCGGCCGCCGCAGCCCGATCAGCCGGCGCCGCCCAGGCGCACCAACATGCAGCTGACCCGGTTCGTCAACCCGCTCATCGGCACGCAGGTCAACTCGGACTCGGGCTACGCGGGGAACGTGAGCCCTGGCGCGATGGTGCCGTTCGGGATGGTGAATTTCGGGCCCAATACGCCGCGCTACAACTTCAACGGCTCGGGCGGCTACCTGTCGACGGGTGGGGCGGGCGGCACGATCGACTTCTTCAGCGTGACGCACCTGAGCGGTGTCGGGTGCCCGGGGCAGGGCACGGTCGCGATGCTGCCGGCCGATGCGGCGAAGGCGATCGCGTCGGGCGGCCGGCCGACCGGAATCGGGTACAGCTATGCGGATGAAACGGCCGAACCCGGGTACTACAAGGTCCGCCTCGCGAACGGCATCGTCACGGAGCTGAGCGCGACGGCGCGCTCCGGCATCGCGCGCTTCACGTACACGGACAAGGACAAGGGTTTCTTCTCGATCGACGCGAAGCTGAACGGCAACAGCGATTCGGGCAGCACGAAGGTCACCGCCAGCAACGTCGCGCTGGCGCTCGCGAGCGACGGCAGGTCGATGAGCGGGCAGGCCGTCGCGCCGGCGTTCTGCACGCCGTACGGCACGGTGTGGAACGCGCCCGTGTATTTCTACGCGACCTTCGACAAGCCGCTGCGCAAGCAGGCGGGCACGTCGGCGGTGAATACCGTCAGCAACGGCGCGGCGACGCTGCAATTCGACCTGACCGACACCGACCGCACCGTCACCGTGAAGGTCGGGGTCTCGTCCGTCAGTATCCAGAATGCGCAGGCCAACCTGAAAGCCGAAGGCGAAAAGCTCGCGTTCGACGACGCGCGCAACAACGCGTCCGGCTTGTGGAACGACCGGCTCAACACGATCCAGATCGACCAGGCCGCCGCGCCCGCATCGCTGAACGCGACGCAGAAGGCGAACCTGACGAAGTTCTACACCGCGCTCTATCGCGTGTTCGGCACGCCGACGCTCTACAGCGACACGAACGGCGAATTCCGCAGCATGCGCCAGCCGAAGAACGCGAGCGGCGGCTATCCGGCGTCGGTCGACCAGACCGGCACTGTGCCGCAGCGCGCGACGGCAAAGGTCGGCGACTACGCATTCCGGCGCACCGACGGCTCGCAGGGCGGCGCGGGCAACCACTACACGGGCTTCTCGCTGTGGGATACGTACCGGTCGCAAACGCAGTTGCTGGCGCTGCTCGCGCCAAAGGAAACGAGCGACATGATGCAGTCGCTCGTGGTCGACGGGCTTCAGTGCGGCGCGTTCCCGCACTGGGTCGACGGCAGCGACGACTCGACGCCGATGGCCGGCGACAACGCGCTGAACGTGATCGCCGGCGCGTACAAGTTCGGCGCGACCGATTTCGATCTGGTGTCGGCCGCGCGGCTGACGAAGCAGTCGGTGTTCGATCCGTCGAGCGCATGCAACGACCGCGCAAGCGCTGCGGGCCTCGCCAACTTCCTGACGGCCCACTACCTGTCGCAGGGCGACGACGGTCACTCGTCTTCGGCCACCATCGAGCGCGTGCTGAGCGACCGTTCCGCGGCCGCGTTCCTGCAGGCATTGCCCGCCAGTGTGCTGAACGCGCCGTCGGTCGGCGTGACGCCCGACAACATCGGCACGCTGTACACGCGGGCCGGGTGGTGGCGCAACATCTTCGACTACACGAACAAGGTGATCGCCGCGCGCAATGCGCCGCCGGCCGGCTCGGCGCCCGGCACGCTGGGGACGCTCGTGCAGGGTTCGTTCCATGAATCGACCGAGCCGAATTACTTCTGGACCTTCGCGCAGGACTGGAGCGCGCTGATCGACGCGATCGGCGGCAAGCAGGCGGCCGTCGCGCGGCTGAACACGCTGTTTGCGATCACGACGCCGTTCTCGACCGTGCCGGCCTCCGGCGACCTGAACGGCGGCGAATCGTCCACCGGCCTGTACATCGGCAACGAACCGTCGTTCCAGTCGCCGTGGGGCTACAACTGGGCCGGGCAGCCGAGCGGTGCGCAGTACATCCTGCCGATCATCATGTCGAAGGCGTTCACGACCGCGCGCGACGGGCTGCCGGGCAACGACGACATGGGGGCGACGTCGAGCTGGTACGTGTGGGCGGCACTCGGCATGTTCCCGGTGATTCCGTCGGAGGCGGGGCTCGCGCTGTCCACGCCGCAGTTCAGCGGGATCACCGTCTGGTTCGGCAACGGCAAGACGCTGCGGCTCGAAAGCGACAAGCAGGTGGCGATGGACGGTGCGGGGCACCCGTCGTTTGCGTATATCCAGTCGCTGAAGGTGAACGGCGCGGACTACGCGGGCTCATGGCTGCCGCTGGGCAAGATCGCCAATGGCGGCACGATGCGCTACACGCTGTCGGCGGCGCCGACGCAATGGGCGGCCGCTGACAACCTGACGCCGCCGTCCGGGCCGAACGCGGACTATACGCAGATGACGGCCGGCAGTCCGTCGACGGTGATGCGCATGCGCCGGGCCGGCGCGCAGTGAACGTGACCGGCGCGCGCGCGGCTTCGCGTCGCGCGCGCGCCCGCGACGATGTCGGCATCATCAGGGAGACAACCACATGACGTCGAAAGAACGCCGGAAATTCCTGTCGTATGGCGCCGCACTGGTCGGCACGAGCTGGCTCGCCGGCTGCGGGGGCGACATGGATGCGCCCGCCGGCGCGCCCGGCACGCCCGGCGCCGACGGCCCCGCGACGGTCACGCCCGTCGTGCCGGGCGACCCCGAACACAGCCTGCTGGCCGCGCAGGATCTCACGACGAACTGGACGTTCGCCCCGGCGAGCAGCCTGCCGGGCGCCGGCGGCGCGCAACTGTCGGGCGCGGCCGGCGTGCCGGGCATGGCGCCGGCGACGGTGCCCGGCACCGTGCTGAACAGCATGATCGTCAACGGCAAGTATCCCGACCCGTTCTACGGCCGCATCGTCACGGACACCATTCCTGACACGCTGAAGGACACCGACTACTGGTACCGGACGACCTTCACGGCGCCCCCACGGCAGCCGGGGCAGCGGCTGTGGCTGCGCTTCGGCGGCGTCAACTACTGCGCCGAGGTCTGGCTGAACGGCGCGCCCGTCGGCCGGCTGGAAGGCGCGTTCAAGCAGGGGACGTTCGACATCTCGAGGCTGGTGCCGCAAGCGGGCGGCGCGGCCGGTCTCGCGGTGCGCGTCGTCAAGCCGGATTTCTCGGAAGGGCCGCTGCTGCCGAGCTACGCGAGCGGCGTCACGCGCGGCGGGCGCAACGGCGGCCCGACCGGCGTCACGCTGAAGAACGGGCCGACCTTCTTCTGCTCGGCGGGCTGGGACTGGCTGCCGACGATCCCCGATCGCGAACTCGGCATCTGGCAGCCAGTGGCATGGTTCACGACCGGCACGGTGCGGATCGCGGCGATCAACGTCGCGCACACGCTGTCCACCGACCTGTCGCACGCCGAGTTGCGGCTCGATCTCGAACTGGACAACGGCTCCGGCGCGGATCTCGTCGCGACCGTCGTCGGCACCGTCGGCAACGGCGCGCCGTTTCGCCACGACATCGCGATTCCCGCATCGAGTACGACGACGAAGGTGTCGCTCACGTCGTCGGATATCGCGGCGCTGTCGATCAGGCAGCCGAGACTGTGGTGGCCGAACGGGTATGGCGAACCGAACCTCTACGCGGTGACGGTCGGCATCGAGGTGGCGCGCAGGCGCTCGGACGAGCGCACGCTGAAGGTCGGCCTGCGCCGCATCGAATACGTGCGCGACATCGGCATGGGGCCGCAGTTGAGCATCACGGTCAACGGCCTGCCGATCCTCGTGATGGGCGGCAACTGGGGGCTCGACGAAGCGCTGAAGCGCATTCCGCGCGAACGGCTGTTCAACCAGGTGCGGCTCCATCGCGACGCGAACCTCAACCTGATCCGCAACTGGAACGGGCAGAGCACGAGCGACGATTTCTTCGATGCATGCGACCGCTACGGGATCCTCGTCTGGCAGGACTTCTTCTTCTCGACCGAAGGCGACGGATCGGGGCCGGCCAACGTGCCGCGCGATCTCGACAACATCCGCGACGTGATCGCGCGCAACCGCCATCGTCCGTCGATCCTGCTCTGGTGCGGCGGCAACGAAGGTGCGCCGCCGCCGGCACTCGTCAAGGGGCTCGACGCGCTCGTCGCCGAACTCGATCCGCAGCGCCTGTGCCTCACGAGTTCGGCCGGCGATACGGGCACCGGCGCGGTGAACGGCTATTCGTCCGGCGGCCCGTACAACTGGGCCTCGCCGCAGGCGGCATTCAGCCGCGGCTACGGCACGACGTCGATTGCGTTTCACAACGAGGTCGGCTCGCATTCGATCCCGACGCTCGAATGCGTCGAATCGATGCTGCCGCCCGGCTCGTACGAATGCCCGGACGACTTCTGGGCCGACCGCGACATGAACGGCAACGGCGCGTACTACCCGTCGGTCGGCAAGCAGGGCGGCGCCGGCTACATCGCGATGACGGCGCAGCGCTACGGCGCGATCCGCAATCTCGCAGACTTCGTGCGCAAGGCGCAGATGATGAACTACGAATGCATCCGCTCGATCTACGAGGCGAACGCGGCCGTGATGATCGGCCCGGTGGCCGGGAAGATCACGTCGCCGGCCACCGGCGTGATCATGTGGATGACGAACCCCGCGCAGCCGAGCTTCGTGTGGCAGATGTACAGCCACGACCTCGACGCGCATGCGTCGTTCTTCGCGGTGCGGCACGGGTGCCGTCGCGTCAATGCGATCCTCGATGCGAATACCGCCGACGTGACGATCGCGAATCACACGGCGGCGGCCGTCACCGGCCGCGTCGAGATGCGCGTGTACAACCTCGACGGCACGTCGAGCAGCCGGACTGTCGCGGACGTCGGCGGCGTCGCGAAGGCCTCGTATCGCGTGGTGGCGAACCTGAAGGCGGCGATGGCCGCGGCGAAGTCGGACGTGTGCATCGTGTCGCTCGTGCTGACCGACGCGGGCGGCAATCCGCTCGCGGAGAACGTGTACTGGCGACAGCGCGACGGAGGCGACACCGCGTACACGTCGCTCGATACGATGCCGGGCGCGGCGGTTGCCATCGGCGCGGCATCGGCCGAGACCGACGACACGACGACGCGCATCACGGTCGACGTCGCGAACATCGGCACGACGTTCGCGTTGATGACGCACTTGCAGGTATTCGATTCGTCGACCGGTGCGCGCGTGCTGCCCGCGTTCTACAGCGACAACTACCTGAACCTGATGCCGGGCGCGAAGCGGCAGGTCACGATCGATTTGCCGCATGCGAGCGGTGCGCCGGTGTCGCGCGCCGCGCTGCGCGTCGACGGGTGGCGGCTCGACCGCCCGAACTGCAGGCTCGGGCTCGGCGGCGTGCCGGTCGTGTTCAACGAGTGCGCGCTGGCGGTCGATCCGGCGGTGCCGACGTTCGGGGCATGCTGACGGCGGCGTGGGCGTGGGCGCGATGCCGTGCAAGCGCCGCGTGAAGGCACGCGGCGTTCGTTGCATGCCTGATCGCCGGCGAGCCGTTACGGCTTGAGAAACCTGTCGAGCCAGTGCGGTGTCGCCGCGCGATCGAAGACGACGTGCAGCTCGGGACTGAACGCGCCGTATTCGAGCCCGTGGCGTTGGGCAAGCAGCGTCAGGGACTGCGGCGTGTGGAACGAGATGTGCCCGTTGCGCGGCACGCAGTACCACCACTGCTCGATGCCGCGCTCGATGATCTCCCGGCTGATCAGCGACGTCTGGAACAGCAGCGCGCCGTCGCGTTTCCGGTAACGCATGATCTGGTCGAAGAGGTCGAACGGCGCCGGATGATGCTCGAACACCTCGAACGACAGGATCGTGTCGAACGTGCCTTCGGGCGGAACCGGGTGCGAGAACGGATCGTACGACGTCACGTCCGTGAAGCCGCGCGATGCCAGTTTCCGTTCCAGCAAGCCCAGCCCCGAGCCGAAATCGAGAATCCGGCCTTCCCGCATTTCCGCGAAACTGGTGCAGATCAGGTCGGCATGCTGCTGCGGACGGACCTCGAGATACTCGGGATCGTGGCGCGCATAGTCGGCGTTATAGACATGCTGCGCGAAATCGTCGTGGGTCCAGCTGTCGAACATGGGCGCCCACGTGAAGCCGCATTGCTCGCAAGCATGGTAGTAGACCGGCACGCCCGCAAACGGGTCGACTTTCTTCCCGGCAATGAAGTCCGCGCCGCAGCGCGAGAAATCGACCAGCCCGCAGATGGGGGCGCGGGCCGAACACACCTTGCAGGCGAGGGCGGCCGGGTGGCGGTTCGAACCATGATTCAAATTCCGTTCTCCTGGTTGCCGGCGAGGCGTGCGCGTGACAGACGGTGCGGAAGAGGCTATCACAGTCGCGCCGGCCGTCGCGACCGGGCGCGGCCGCGTGGCCCTGCGCGCTTACGGACGCAGCAGGTCGAATCCGCCGAACACGACGACACCGCTCAACACGATCATCGCGACGGAGTGCTGGCCGAAGTAGAGAATCGCGGCGGCAAGCCACGTCGTGATGCAGAAGGCGCCGATGCGGGCCATCGTGTGTTCCTCGAATGCGTGATGAAGTGAGCGCGCGCCGGACGGCGTTCGCCGCTTGAAGCGGCGAGCGGGGCACGCAGGCGAACGGAAAAAGCGACCCGCGCAGCCGCGACCGCGGCGTCGGCACGTGTCGCGTGCCGCGCCCGGAAGGGCGGGAGTCGATACCGGCGGCGTTGCGCGCTCGCGCCCCGGGGCAGCGGGCGCGCGACTTCCGCCGGCGAAGCCGCGATTTTATCAGCGCTGCGGTGCCGCGAATCTGGCCCTTTCGCGACTAAAACCGGCGATCTTCAGCCAAATCTGTCGGGCCCCGATACTCAAGTTTCGTGTGACGAATGCCGTAAACGAATTGGAAGGCAATTCCCCCCCAGCCACGATTCGTTTACCGACACAGGGACCGACACGATGCAGATCGATTTCTCCACGACCACGCGCACCTCGCTGGCGGACGCGAGCCCGGGCGCGAATGCTTCGTCGGCCGCGCCCGCCGCGACGTCATCGACCGATGGCGCGACGAATGCCGCGGGCGCGACGGGTGCGGCGAGTACGACAGGCACGTCCGGTGCGCAGGGTTCGACCGGCGCCACCGGCGAAACGCTCGGCGCATCGGGCGCGTCGTCCGACGATCCGGCGGTCGCGCAGCTGAAAGCGTTGATCGACCGGTTGCAGAAGCAGCTGGCCACGATCGAGCGCCAGATGGCGAGCGCGGCGCAGCGCGCGAAGGACGACCCGGCCGCGGAGGTCGAACAGCAGTCGCTGAGCGCGGAAGCCGGCGCGATCGCGGGGGCGCTGGCGACCGCGATCGCGCAACTCGCGGCGGCCGTCGAGAAGACGGGCGGCTCGTCGGCAGGCGGGCTGGTGTCGACGCAGGCCTGAGCGGATGCGGCCGCGTCGGCCGCACGCATTACAATCGCAAGCACGTCTCCTTCGACAGGACGGCAGAACGATGCATGCGGAACTCGACGACGACGACCTCGTCCGCTTCGACGCGCAAGGCGGCACGCCGCTGCCGGCGGCCGACGAGCAAGGATGGCTCGAACACGACGGCGCGCGCATCTGGCACGCGTCGTTCGGCCACGGCCCGCCGGTCGTGCTGCTGCACGGCGGCCTCGGCCACGGCGGCAACTGGGGCAACCAGGTGCCGGCGCTGCTCGCGGCCGGCTACCGCGCGATCGTGATCGACAGCCGCGGCCACGGCCGCAGCACGCGCGACGCGCAACCCTATTCCTACGAACGCATGGCGTCGGACGTGCTCGCGGTGCTCGATGCGCTGCACGTCGACCGTGCGCGCTTCGTCGGCTGGAGCGACGGCGCGTGCATCGCGCTCGTGCTGGCCGATCGCGCGCCGGAACGTGCGGCCGGCGTGTTCTTCTTCGCGTGCAACATGGACCCGGGCGGCACGAAGGAGATCGTGCCGGGCCCGCTGCTCGACCGCTGCTTCGCGCGGCATCGCAAGGACTATGCGGCGCTTTCCGCGACACCGGGCGAGTTCGATGCATTCGTCGCGGCCGTCAGCGAAATGATGCGCACGCAACCGGATTACAGCGCGGAGGATCTCGCGGCGATCGCCGTGCCGGTCACGATCGTGCTGGGCGAGCACGACGAATTCATCCGGCCCGAGCATGCGGCGTACCTGGCGCGTACGATCCCGGGCGCGACGCTGACGATCCTGCCCGGCGTGAGCCATTTCGCGCCGCTGCAGCGGCCCGCGCGGTTCAACGCGGCGATGCTGGCGTTTCTGGACCGGTTGCCGGGGTGACGTGCTCGAGCCTCGTGTTGCCAGCGCCGTGACTCGCTTGTACGGCAACGTCACCGACGTGTCGCGTTCGTGGCAGTGCACTTGACGGTGCCGCCCGACGTTCCCCGCAAACCATCGAGCACGCCGCGACGACGGCAGCGGTCATCCACGCCTTCGCCAAGCCCATAAGTTTTTCTTTAGGCTCGATCAACATAACGTCGATTGTTGACGGACGGCTTACAGCGGATAGTCCTGCTTCGGCAGGCCGGCCGCTGTGATTTCCGCATGGCGCGACCGGATCTGTTGTCCACGCAACCATCGCAAATCGAAGGAACCGCAACCATGCGATTCAACGCGACACGCTTCGCCGCGACCCTGCTCGTCGCCGCGTGCGTCACCGCCACGGCCGGCCGAGCGGCCGCCGCCACCCCGGACGACCTCCACGACACCGTGACCCGCCACATCGCGCCGCTGATGAAGCAGTACGCGATTCCCGGCATGGCGGTCGGCATCGTCGCCGACGGCAAGCCCTACGTGTTCGACTACGGCGTGATGTCGACGCAAACCGGCAAGCCCGTCACCGGCGACACGCTGTTCGAAATCGGCTCCGTCAGCAAGACGCTGACCGCGACGCTCGCGGCCGACGCGCAGGAGGGCGGGGAACTGTCGCTGGCCGATCCGGTCGGCAAGTACCTGCCTGCCCTGCAGGGCAAGCCGTTCGGCGTCGTGACGCTGCTCGATCTCGGTACGCACACGTCGGGCGGCATGCCGGTGCAGGTGCCGGACAGCATCCGCGACGACGCGGGCCTGATCCGCTATCTCGACGCGTGGCGGCCCGCGCATGCGTCGGGTACGTACCGGACGTATTCGAACGTGTCGGTCGGCATGCTCGGGTGGCTCACCGCGAAGGCGATGCACAAGGATTTCGCGGTGCTGATGGAGCAGCGGCTCTTTCCCGCGCTCGGCATGACGCACACGTACATCAACGTGCCGGAAGCACGTCAGGCCGACTACGCACAGGGTTATACGCAGGACGGCAAGCCGATCCGGATGACGGGCGGCATGCTGTGGCAGCCGGCCTACGGCGTGCGGACCACGGCGGCCGACCTGCTGCGCTTCGTGCAGGCGAACATGGGGCTGATCGAAACCGCGCCGCGCCTGCAGCGCGCGCTCGAACGCACCCACACCGGCTATTTCCGCGCGGGGCCGCTGACGCAGGACCTGATCTGGGAACAGTATCCGTATCCGGTCGCGCTGCCGACGCTGCTCGAAGGCAACTCGATGAAGATGCTGCGCGACGGGTTGCCGGCCTCCGCGATCAAGCCGCCGCTCGCGCCGAGCGCGGATACGTGGATCAACAAGACGGGCTCGACCAACGGCTTCAGCACCTATGTCGCGTTCGTCCCGTCGAAGCGGATCGCGATCGTGATGCTCGCGAACCGCAGCTTTCCGAACGAGGACCGCGTGAAGGCCGCGTACGGGATTCTCGGGGCGCTCGACGGCCGGCGGTAACGTTTCAGCCGGCGGGCCGGTCGTGCCGCACGGCCGGCGTGCCGGGCTGTCGGGAAGGCGACCGATGCGGTCGCGACGAATCCGGACGAACGATGGCGCACGGCGGCGATGCCGCGCGGCTGGCGGATCGTCGACCTGTCGTGCAATGCCGCATCGATCGCGCCCGCTCGCCGCTCATTCGGGCGGCTGCTCGTCGTACGCGACGAAGATCTTCCGCGTGCGTTCGACGACTTCCCACGTGCCGCGAAAACCCGGCGGAATCACGAAACGATGGCCGGCGCGCAGGGTCTTCCGGTTGCCTTCGAGGTCGGTGATCACCGACGTGCCTTCGAGGATCTCGCAGTATTCCGCTTCGGTGTATGCGACGTGCCAGCAGCCGGGCGTGCTTTCCCAGATGCCGGTCGAGAAGCGGCCGCACGGACTCGCGAAGCCGGGTGTGAGCGTGTGCAGCGGATCGCCGGAAATCAGTTTCTCGGGCGATACGCGGTACTGCGTCGGCTCGCCGCTCGGGGCGAACGCGTCGGTGATGGAGGAAACGTCGATCATGATGAGCATGCTTCGTCGGGGTGGATGGATCGGGTGCGCGTGCGGCGCGCCCGTGCGAGGCGATCGCGATGCGTGGCCTCGCGTCCGACATCATCGCAGATCGACGCGCCTGTGCGGGCAGCGGCCGGATCGGACGCCGGGGAATCGTGACCCGAAGCAGCGCCGCGCGATCGCGCAGGCGCGACGAACGCTTATGATGGGCGATCGACGCGGTCACGCGAACGCGATACACGAGGAGATCCGGTTGAGCATCACATGGGACGGCATCACGGGCGCCGACGTGCTCGGCGACGCGCAAGTCGCGACCCGGCACGCGCTGGCCGACGCGGCCAGGAACGGCGACTGGGCGACGATGCTCGCGCTCGTCGCGAAGGAGCGTGCGCTCGTCAACGCGAACCGGCTCGGCGGCACGTCGCTTCGTGCGCCGCTGCATCAGGCCGCCCGCGGCGGCGCACCGAAGGCGGTCGTCGCCCAACTGTTGCGGCTCGGTGCGTGGCGCATGCTGCGCGATGCCCACGGCGAGCGCCCGGTCGATATCGCCGTGCGGCGCGGGCATCGGCATCTGGTCGACCTGCTGGCGCCGCAGCCGCGACGCTTCGTGCCCGACGCCACGCTGTTCGCCATCCAGCGCCATTTCCACGCGATGATGCTCGGCCGCATCGCACATTTGCGCGTCGACGCGCTGCGCCTGCCCGAGCTCGAGCCGCTACTCGAATTCGACGCGCAGGCCGAACGCATGTGGTTCGCGGTGCCGGGCATGTATGGCGGATTCGGCTATGCGCTGCACACGGACGGCGATGCGGCGATGCTCGTGTCCGAAAGCTGGAGCCGCGTGGCCGGCGGCTCGGGCCAGCGGCACGAGATCACCGCGGACGGCTGCACGCTGGTCGACGAGGGGTTCGTCTGACGCGGCCGATCATCCCGTTGCGCTCAAAACTGTTTTCGCGACGCCGCCCTTCCGCGTGCAACGCCGGCCGCCGATACTGCGACGCACGACATTTCGCGAGACGTCTGCCGTACCGGCTGTCTCGCTCTCGGAGCAGCAGATGAAAGGCATCAGGATATTCGTGACGGGCGCGAGCGGCTACATCGGCGGCTCGGTGGCCGCGCGGCTCGTCTCGGCGGGGCACGTCGTCACCGGCTTGACGCGCGACGGCGACAACGCCGCGAAACTCGCGGCGGCCGGCATCATGCCGGTCGTCGGCACGCTCGACGACTCGGCGCTGCTGCAAGCGTTCGCGCGCGACGCGGACTGCGTCGTCAACGCGGCGAGCAGCGATCACCGCGAGGCCGTCGAGGCGATCATCGGCGCGCTGAGCGGCTCGGGCAAGACGTTCGTGCATACGAGCGGCACCAGCGTGATCGCGGACGACGCACAGGGCGCGCATGGCGATGCCCCCGTATTCGACGAGACGACGCCCGTCGTCAAACCCGCGAAGGCCGAGCGCCGCGCGATCGACCGGCTCGTGATGTCGTCGGCCAACCTCGGCATCCGCTCGGCCGTGATCTGCAACAGCATGATCTACGGCGACGGCCTCGGCATCCGCCGCGACAGCGCGCAACTGCCGCTGCTCGCGGCGATCGCGCGCGATGCCTGCGCGGTGCGCGTGATCGGCAAGGGGCTGAACCGCTGGTCGAACGTGCACGTCGACGATGTCGCCGATCTGTATCTGCGCGCGATCGATGCCGCGCCGCCCGGTGCGTTCTACTTCGCGGAAAACGGCGAAGCGTCGTTCGCGGAAATCGGCCATGCGCTCGGCGAGCGGCTCGGCTTGCCGTCCATCGTCGAATGGGATATCGCGGATGCGGCGCAGGCGCTCGGCCATTCGCGCGCGCATGACTCGCTCGCGTCGAACAGCCGCGTGAAGGCGTTGCGCGCGCGGCAGGAACTCGGGTGGGCGCCGACGCACGGCGCGATGCTCGACTGGATTCGCGACGAGATGCCCGTCGCGGCCTGACACGGCGTTGCCTTGTCTGACGAAAAGCGCGCCCGCCCGGGCGCGTTTGCGTATGCGGCCTCCCGCTTCGTGCCGGATTGTTCGGACAATAGTCGCCGCGAATCATTGAATCGAAATCAACTGTGATTCGCGCGCGCGCCGGCTTATCAAAGCGGCGCGGCGGCACTATCGTGGCGGTTTCTGAAACTGCGGAAGACTGCCGACCATGAAGACGACCCTGGACGAGATGCTCGCGTTCGTGACCATCGCCGATACCGGTTCGCTGACGGGTGCGGCCGACAAGCTGCACCAGCCGACCTCGGTGATGAGCCGGATCCTGCGGCGCCTCGAGGAGAAGCTCGACACGACGCTGATCCGCCGCACGACGCGCCGCCTCGAATTGACCGACGAGGGCAAGCTTTTTCTCGACTACGCGCGCGACATCATCGCGTCGGTCGAGTTTGCCGAGGAACAGATCGTCAGCCAGCGCGAGACGCCGTCCGGGCGCTTGCGGATCAACGCGGCGATGCCGTTCATGCAGCACGTGATCGCGCCGATGATGCCCGGCTTCCGCGAAGCCTATCCGGCGATCACGGCCGAACTCCATACGAGCGACGAGATCATCGACCTGCTCGAACAGCGCACCGACGTGGCGATCCGGATCGGCGAGCTGCGCGATTCGACGCTGCATGCGCGCCGGCTCGGCAGCAGCCGGCTGCGCATCCTGGCGAGCCCGGCCTATCTGGAGAAAGCCGGCGTGCCGACGAGCGTCGCCGATCTCGCGAACCATGCGCTGCTCGGCTTCGTGCAGCCGGAAACGCTGAACCACTGGCCGTTGCATACCGCCGACGGCGGCGTGTACCGGATTCATCCGGCGCTGCAGGCGTCGAGCGGCGAGACGCTGCTGACGCTCGCGCTCAGTGGCGCCGGCATCGTGTGCCTGGCCGACTACATGACGGGCACGCATCGCCGCGACGGCAGCCTCGTCGAACTGCTCGTCGACGATACCGTCGAGTTCCGCCAGCCGATTCACGCGGTGTTCTATCGGAACGCGACGCTGTCGTCGCGCATCGTCAGTTTTCTCGACTACTTGAGCGCGCAGTTGAAGGAAGGCGGCGACATCGACTGAGCCGGTACCGCACGCAGCTGGCCACGCAAGATGCAAAAGGGCGGCGGGTTCGAATCACATCGAACCCGCCGCCCTTTGCGTATCGACCGATGCGCGGCAGCGGTCGCACCTGAACCGCGCGCTTACTGCCCCAGCGCAGTCATCAGCCTGACCCGGCCGAGCATTTCCTCGGTGCGCGCCTGCGCGAGCGAATCCTCGGCCGCGAGCAGCGAACGCTGCACCTCCAGCGTATCGATGAACGCCGATTCGCCGCTGCGCCACGACCGGTTGATCTGCGTATAAGCGCCGCGCGCGTTCGACACCGCGCGTTCGAGGCGCTCGGTCCGGCTGTGATCGCGGGCGGTGGCGGCGATCGACGTCTCGACGTCGCCGACGGCCGTCAGCACCGTCGAGCGATACGCGGCGACCGCCTGCGCGGCCTGCGCGCGGCGCAACGCGACGACGCTGCGCCGGCGCCCGCCGTCGAACAGCGGCGCGCTCGCGCCGGCGCCGGCCATCCAGGCGAGCGACCGCGCGAGCGTCGCGCCCGAGAAGCCGTCGATCGCCGCACCGATCACGCCGATCAGTTGCAGGTGCGGCTTCAGGTCGGCCTCCGCCACGCCGATCCGTGCATAGGCGGCGACAACGCGCGCCTCGGCCGCGCGCACGTCGGGCCGGCGGCGCAGCAAGTCGGCCGGCGTGCCGACGCCCGGCGCGGCGGCCGTCCACACCGGTTCCGGCGCGGGCGGATCGACGCGCGCGTAGATGGCCTGCGGCGTGGACGCGGTGATGATCGACAGCCGGTGGATCGCGGCCTGCCGCTGAAGTTGCAGCGCGGGCAGCTCGGCCAGCGTCGTTTCCGTCTGCGCGGCGGCACGGTCCACGTCGGCCACCGGCACGACGCCCGCGTCGAACAGGCGCCGCGTCGATTCCTCGGTGCTGCGCTGGCTCAACGCGTTGGCCTCGACCAGCGCGAGCCGCTGCTCGAGCCCGCGCACCGTCACGTAGGTGCGCACGGTTTCGTCGATCGTCGCGATCCGCACGGCCGCCGCATCGTTCTGCGCGGACGCGATATCCGCGTCGGCGGCCGACACGCCCTGGCGGATGCGCCCGAAGATGTCGATTTCCCACGCGAGGCTCGCATTCAGGTCGAACGCGTTGCCGGTCGTCGGCGTATCGGTCGGGAATGCCTGCGAGGCGGAGAGCCGCTGGCGGCCGGCGCCCGCGTTCAGGTCGACCGAAGGGAACCACTGCGACGCCGCGCCGATCCGCACCGCGCGCGCCGCGTCGATGCGTGCGACTGCGGCCTGCAGGTCGAGGTTGTTCGCGAGCGCCGTGTCGACCAGCCCGTCGAGGATCGGGTCGTGGAAAGCGTGCCACCACGCGCCGGTGTCGGCGGCCGGGCCGCCGGCCGCGAGATCCGCGTTCGCATAGGTCGCGGCCAGCGGCGGCGGCGTGACGGTGGCGACCGGCGCGCTCGTGCACGCGGTCAGGACGGCCGCCGCGGACAGCGCGGCCACGAGTCGAACGAACTTCATTGCACCACCTCCGTCGCGATGGTCGCGACAGCGGCCTTGCGCAACGCGAGCCGGCGAACCATCACATAGAACACGGGCGTAAACAGCAGCCCGAAGAACGTCACGCCGATCATCCCGAAGAACACGGCCGCGCCGACCGCCTGGCGCATTTCCGCGCCGGCGCCGTCGGAGATCACGAGCGGCAGCACGCCGAGGATGAACGCGAGCGACGTCATCACGATCGGGCGCAGCCGCTGCACGCAGGCTTCGACGACGGCCTCGACGAGTTCGGTGCCGTCGGCCTCCAGCTGCCGCGCGACCTCGACGATCAGGATCGCGTTTTTCGCGGCGAGCCCGACCAGCACGATGAAGCCGATCTGCGTGAGGATGTTCACGTCCTGGCCGAGCGCGCGCACGCCGAGCGATGCGGCGAGCAGGCACATCGGCACGATCAGCAGGATCGACACGGGCAGGCTCCAGCTGCCGTACTGCGCGGCGAGCACCAGGTAGACGAGCAGCACGCACAGCGGGAACACGAGCAGCCCCGTGTTGCCGGCCGTGGTCTGCTGATACGACAGATCGGTCCATTCGAACGAAATGCCGGGCGGCAGCACCTGTTTCGCGAGCGATTCCATCGTCTTGATCGCGAAGCCGGAACCGAGGCCCGGTGCCGTATCGCCGTTGATCTCGGTGGCCGGATACAGGTTGTAGCGCGGCGCGCGATCGACGCCGAGCGTGTCGTCGATGCGCGTGACGCTGCCGATCGGCACCATCTCGCCGTCGCGGTTGCGCACCTTCAGCCGCGCGAGATCGGAAGCGCCGACGCGGAACGGCAGGTCGGCCTGCGCGGTCACGCGATAGGTGCGCCCGACGATGTTGAAGTCGTTGATGTAGGTCGAGCCGAAATACGTCTCGACCGCGTCGTTGATGGCCTGGCTCGGCACGCCGAGCATCTCGGCCTTCTCGCGGTCGAGCTCGACGTGCACCTGCGGGCTCGTCGCGGAGTAGGGCGTATAGACGCCGACCATGCCGGGCGTGCGGTTCGCGGCCGCCACCAGATCCTGCGTCGCCTTCGCGAGCGCGGCGGTGCCGAGGCCGTTGCGGTCTTCGAGCCGCATCGCGAAACCGCCCGTGCTGCCGAGGCCCTGCACCGGCGGCGGCATCGCGACGACGATCGACGCCTCGGTGACGGCCGCGAGCCGCTTGCGCATCTCGGCGGCAATCGTGTCGATCGTCAGGCCGCGCGCCTTGCGTTCGGGCCAGGGCTGGAACACCGGGAACAGGCCGGCGCTGTTCGCCGAGTTCGTGCCGGTCGCCGCGTTCACGCCGGAGAACACCGGCACGCGTGCGACACCGGGCACCGACAGCGCGATGTCCTCGATCTTGCGTGCGACGGCGCTCGTGCGTTCGAGCGTCGCGCCGTCGGGCATCCGCACGAGCACGACGAGGTAGCCGCGGTCCTGCGCGGGAATGAAGCCCTTCGGGCTCGACACGAGCAGGTAGCCGGTCGCGGCGATCAGCACCACGTACAGCACGCCCATCGCCGGGATGATCCGCACGACCTTCCTGACGAGCCGGCCATACGCATCGGACAGGCGCTGGAACACGCGGTTGAACGCGTTCGAGATGCGCCGCGCGACGCGCATCGCCGGCGCGAACGGCGCGGCCATGCGCGACGCCGGAGCGGGCACGTCGTGATCGCGGGCGTGCGCTTTCAGCATCATCGCGGAGAGTGCGGGCGCGAGCGTCACCGACGTGAAGAACGAGATCGCGGTCGACACGGCGATCGTCACGCCGAACTGGCGGAAGAACTGGCCCGAGATGCCCGGAATGAACGAGGTCGGCACGAACACCGCGCACAGCACGAGCGTGATCGCGAACAGCGCGCCGCCGACTTCCTTCATCGTCAGCAGCGTCGCGTCGCGCGGCCCGGCGCCGGCCGACAGGTGCCGCTCGACGTTCTCGACCACGACGATCGCGTTGTCGACGACGATCCCCACCGCGAGCACGAGGCCGAACAGCGTCAGGTTGTTGATCGAGTAGCCGAGCGCGGCCATCGCCGCGAACGTGCCGACGAGCGACACCGGAATCGACAGGATCGGGATGATCGACGGCCGCCAGCCCTGCAGGAACAGCAGCACGACGAACACGACGAGCACGACGGCTTCGTAGATGGTCTTGACGAGTTCGTGGATGCTGTCGCCGATGAAGGCGGTCGGGTTGTAGCCGATGTTGTAGACGATGCCCTTCGGGAAGTCCCTGGCCAGTTCGGCCATCTTCTTCTCGACCGCATCCATCGTCGCGACCGCGTTCGCGCCGGGCTGCTGCAGCACCTGCAACGCGATCGTCGGGTGGCGCAGCATGTAGCTGTCGGTCGCATACGCGAGTGCGCCGACCTCGACGCGCGCGACATCCTTCAGCCGCACGAGCCGCCCGTCCTTGCCCTGCTTGACGACGATGTCGCTGAAATCTTCGGGACGCTTGAGCCGCCCTTCGAAGATCAGGTTCGGCTGGAACGCCTGGTTCGTGATCGGCGCCTGCGCGACCACGCCGCCCGCGAGCTGCGTGTTCTGCGCCCGCACCGCGGCGATCAGGTCGCCGGGGCTCAGGCCGAACGACGCGACGCGCTCGGGATCGAGCCAGATGCGCATCGAGTATTCGCGCGCGCCGAGCGGGTTGATGTCGCCGACGCCTTCGATCCGCTTCAGCACGTCCGCGACGTTGCGGATCGCGTAGTTCGACACGTACAGCGGATCGTAGCGCTGGTCCGGCGAGTACAGGAAGATCGTGCCGAGCTGCGTCGGCGACGACTTGCGCACCGATACGCCGCTGCGCTGCACGGGCTCGGGCAGGCGCGGCGTCGCGAGCGCGACGCGGTTCTGCACGAGCACCTGCGCCTTGTCGACGTCGGTGCCGGGCTTGAACGTCACGGTGATGTTCAGGCTGCCGTCGGACGTCGCCTGGCTGTACATGTACAGCATGTCTTCCACGCCGTTCACTTCGAGTTCGATCGGCGTCGACACCGTTTGCGACACCGTTTCCGCGGACGCGCCCGGATAGGTCGCCTGGATCACGACGGTCGGCGGCGCGATGTCCGGATACTCGGACACCGCGAGCGAGAAATAGGCCAGCGCACCGGCGATGGTCAGCACGATGGACAGGACGATCGCGAGCACCGGTTGCTGGACGGACAGACGGCCGAGGTTCATTGCGCGCTCCCGGTCGTGCCGCTCGCCGCGCGGGCCAACGTGGCGGCTTCGATCGCGCGCGGCACGGCCTTGACCTTGTCGCCGGCCTGCACGCGCTGGAAGCCGTCGACGATCACGCGGTCGCCCGCGTTCAGCCCTGCGTCGATCTCGCGCAGGTTGCCGTACAGGCGGCCGGGCGTCACGGGGCGAATCGCGACGGTGCCGTTCGCATCGACGAAATACAGCACGCGGCGCGTCGCATCGGTCGCGACGGCCGCATCCGGCACGAGCAGCGCGTGATGCGCGACGCGGCTCGACAGATAGACGCGGCCGAACTGGCCGGGGCTCAGGCGCCGGTCCGGATTCGCGACGCGCGCGCGTTGCCGCAGCGTGCCGGTCGAGTCGTCGAGGCGGTTGTCGACGAAATCCATCGTGCCCGTCAGCGACGGCTGCGCATCGCCCGGCAGCGCGATCGCGACCTGCCGCGACGACGCGCTGCCGCCGCTTTTTTGCGCCTCGCGCGTATAGCGCAGGTAGCTTTCCTCGTCGACATCGAAGTAGATGTCGATCGGGTCCTGCGACACGATCGTCGTCAGCACGGTCGCGTCGCTGTCGCCACCTTTCACGAGGTTGCCCTCGCTGACGCGCTTGCGGCTGATGCGGCCGGACATCGGCGCGACGATGCGCGTGAACGACAGGTCGAGCCGCGCGCGTTCGAGCGCACCTTGCGCGCTCGTCACCTCGGCCTGCGCACTTTGCACGGCCTGCCTGCGCTGGTCGTAGAGGCTCTGCGCGATCGTGTCGGTCCTGATCAGGATGCTGGCGCGTTCGAAGTCCTGCCGGCTCAGCTTCAGTTGCGACTGCGCGCGTTCGAGCGTGCCTTGCGCGGCCGTGACGGCCGCTTGATACGGGCGCGGGTCGATGACGAACAGCAGGTCGCCCTTGCGGACGGTCGCGCCGTCCTGGAACGCGACCTTGTCGAGATAACCGCTCACGCGCGGGCGCACGTCGACGGTGTCGACCGCTTCGAAGCGGCCCGTATAGACGTCGACGTCGTTGACGTCGCGCGCGACGGGCGCGCTGACGACCACGCTCGGCGTCGCGGCCGGCGCCTTGTCGTCCGACCGGCAGCCGGACAACGCGACGAGCGCGGCCAGTGGAATGGCGGCCAGCACGGCCGGTCGCGCGATGCGCTTCAATCCTGGATATCGGTTCATACGTGTGCGAAATATCGAGTGGGGCGCCTCGCGCCGGATGGTGCGCAGTATCCGGCGCGGCGCGCGGCGGATAAACGGATGAAGCGGCATAAGAACTTGTACTGCGCAGTCACGAATCGGCGTACGCGGTGACGATGTGCGAGCGGGTTTCGCGGGGCAGGGCGGGGGAGAAAAAATGCGGCGACGACGCGCGGCCCGAATGCCTGTTCAGGCGATTCGGGCCGGCCATGCGGAAGGGCGGGACGAGCGGTGGCGCGTATCGGGAGGCGGGCGCTCTTGCGCGTCGGCGCGGCTCAATGACCGCGATAGATCGAGTCGCGGCCGTTGATCGTCGTCACGCGGCCGGATTCGCCGGCGGTGCGCGCTTCGCTGCCGTAACCGGACGTCGCGGCGGCCGGTGCGGTGCCCGGCGCATTGTGTGCGACGGCGTTTTCCCGCACGCGCTTTTCGGCGGCGAGGATCGCGACCGGATACTGGTTGTGGTCCAGCGCCGGGGTGTAGCCGACGGCCGCGAGGCGCGCCATTTCGGCCTTCACTTCGGCGCGGGTCAGTTGATGGTCGGCCTGCTGCGCGAACGACAGCGCCGGTGCGGAAAGGATCAGTGCGGCAAGCGTGGAAGAAATCAGCGTTTTCATCATGGGTACCTGTCGGGTCGAGTGAACCGCAACCACGTCGATGTCGTTGCGAGTGCAGCCAATATAGGTATCGCGGCGCCCGGGAAAAACGGCTGCCGGCCCAAATGATTTTTGATCTGGAATCACGAATCGGGTGCGGATTCGGTCGAAAGCCTTGCCGGTCGGGCGTCCTGCCGGAACGGGGTATCGGGGCGGGGCATCGAGGCAGGCCTTGAAACGGCCATTCAGACCTCCGGGGACTCAAGTGTGTCGAATTCCGTCTTGGACAGACTTAACCGACGTACCTAGACTGAACCCGCTTTCCCTCATTCCCTGGAGAAAATCATGAGTCTCAAAGACAAGCTGCCCGGTAACAAGATCCTTGGTTTCGGTACGGCCCCGCTCGGCAACATGTTCCGCAACATCCCCGACGCGGAAGCCGCGGCCACCGTCGAAGCGGCATGGCAACACGGCATCCGTTATTTCGATTCGGCTCCGTTCTATGGCGCCGGCCTGGCGGAAATCCGCCTCGGCGATGCGCTGGCGAACCACCCGCGCGACGAATATGTCCTGAGCACCAAGGTTGGCCGCGTGATCCTCGACGAAATCGAAGACGTGTCGGCGCGTGATCTCGGCGAAAAGGGCGGCCTGTTCGAACACGGCCGGCCGAACCGCATCGTCAACGACTACACGGCCGACGCGACGCTGCGTTCGATCGAGGACAGCCTGAAGCGCCTGCGCACCGACCGCCTCGACATCGTCTGGGTGCACGACATCGCGCAGGACTTCTACGGCGACGAATGGCTCGCGCAGTTCGAAGTCGCGCGCAAGGGTGCGTTCCGCGTGCTGAGCAAGCTGCGCGAAGAAGGCGTGATCAAGGCATGGGGTCTCGGCGTGAACCGCGTCGAGCCGATCGAACTGGTGCTGGACCTCGCCGAACCGCAACCGGACGGCATGCTGCTGGCCGGCCGCTATACGCTGCTCGATCACGAGCGCGCGCTGCAGCGCGTGATGCCGGCGGCTGCCGCGCAGAACGTCGGGATCGTCGTCGGCGGCCCGTACAGCTCGGGCGTGCTCGCGGGCGGCACGCATTTCGAATACCAGAAGGCTTCGCCGGACATTCTCGCGAAGGTCGAGCGGATCAAGGCGATCGCCACGCGCTACGACGTGCCGATCAAGGCCGCCGCGCTGCAGTTCTCGATGTCGCATCCGGCCACCGTCGCGGTGATTCCGGGCGCGAGCCGTCCGGAGCGGATCGCGGAAGACCAGGCAGCGCTGAACGTGGTGATCCCGGCCGACTTCTGGCGCGAAATGCGTGAACAAGGTCTGATCGCGGCCAACGCGCCGTTGCCGATCGATCGCTAATCCTGACGTCGATCCTGAAAGGTGATGACATGGCACAGGCCAATGCAAGCATCGAACTCCCGGCTTCGGCCGGGACGGTCTGGCAACTGATCGGCGGCTTCGGGTCGCTGCCCGACTGGCTGTCGTACATTCCGGCCAGCGAGCTGAGCGAAGGCGGGCGCGTGCGGCGTCTCGCGAACCCGGCCGGCGAGGCGATCGTCGAGCGGCTGGTCGCGTTCGACGAAGCGCAACGCAGCTACACGTACGCGATCCTCGAAGCGCCGTTCCCGGTCGTGAACTATCGCTCGACGCTGCGCGTGCGCGAAAACGGCCCGAACGCGTCGACTGTCGAATGGTCGGGCACGTTCACGCCGCACGGCGCGACCGACGACGACACCGTCAAGCTGTTCCGCGGGATCTACGAAGACGGCCTCGCGGAACTGGCGAAGCGGTTCGCGGCGGCCTGACGGCAGCGCGACTCGACGCATCGCATCGCGTGAGCAGGAGCCCGGCGATATCGGGCTCCGTCGGCGCCTTCGTCGCGGGTTCAGGCTCGTGTCGAAGGCGTTGGCATGTTTGCTTCGCATGCGCGACCGCACCGATGTGCAGGCCCCCCGGCCATCCGCAGCGTTACTTTCCAGCCACCGCGACGACCTCTTCGCCGGTCAGGATTTCGCGGAAGATGCCGACCAGCGGCCGCAGGTTGACCTTGTGCCACGCGGCCCACAGCGGCGTGCGGTAACTGAACCACGGCAGCTCGCGCAGCACGACGCCTTCCGGCACCTGGTGACGCAGGCTCTGCTGGATCATCGTCACGCCGAGCCCGGCGGCGACGAGGCCGAGCGCCGCGAGCGGCTCGGTCGCTTCCACCGAAATGTCCGGCGAAAAGCCGGCCTTCGCGCACGCCGCGACGAACGCGCCGTGACGCGGCGCGCTTTCGTGCTGCGTGACGCCGATCCACGCCTGCGCGGCGAGATCGTCGGCGACGAGCGTCTTCTTCTTCGCGAGCGGGTGCCCGTCGGGCATCGCGAGCAGCATCGGATCGTTCAGCACCCGCATCGAATCGAGTTCGGGGTCGTCAGGTGCAGGCGGCTCGGTGACGAGCGCGATGTCGAGGCTGCGTTCGCGCAAGCCTTCGAGCTGCGCGGCGGATTGATAGTTATACAGAGCGATGTGAACGGACGGGCGATCGGCACGCAGCGTCTTCAGCGCACGCGGCAGCACGCCCGAGTGCGTGGCCGTTTCGAGGTAGCCGATGCACAGGCCGCCTTCGTCGCCGCGGCCGAGCCGGCGCGCGAGCGATTCGAGCCGGTTCGCGTGACGCAGGAACGCGTGGGTTTCGCTGAGGAACGTGCGGCCGTCACGCGTCAGACGAATGCGCTGCTGGCTGCGTTCGAACAGCGTCAGCCCGAGCTTTTCCTCGAGCTGCGCGATCTGGCGGCTGAGCGGCGATTGCGAAATGTGCAGGCGTTCGGCCGCGCGGCCGACGTGTTCCTCTTCCGCGACCGCGATGAAATACTGAAGCTGGCGGATGTCGAGCATATAAGACCTTCTGGGACTCAAGTTTGACGAATTATGTCTTGGACAGACTTATGTGTGCAACCTAGACTGGGTTCACTTTCCTGTCAGACCCGGAGCAACTGATGAGTCTCAAAGACACGCTGCCGGCCGACAACCGGCTCGGTTTCGGCGCGGCGCCGCTCGGCAACATGTTCCGCGACATTCCCGACGAAGAAGCGATCGCCACCGTCGAAGCCGCGTGGGCGCGCGGTATCCGCTACTTCGATACCGCGCCGTCGTACGGCGCCGGCCTGGCCGAAGCGCGCCTCGGCTACGCGCTCGCCGGCCGTCGCCGTGACGACTACGTCATCAGCACGAAGGTCGGCCGCATCGTGCTCGACGAAATGGAAGACGCGAAGACGCGCGACTACGGCGAAAAGAGCGGGATCTTCGCGCATGGCCGCGCGAACCGGCTGGTGAGCGACTACTCGGCCGACGCGACGCTGCGCTCGATCGAGGACAGCCTGAAGCGCCTGCGCACCGACCGCCTCGACATCGTCTGGGTGCACGACATCGCGCAGGACATCCATGGCGACGAATGGCTCGCGCAGTTCGAGGCCGCGCGCAAGGGCGCGTTCCGCGTGCTGGGCAAGCTGCGCGAAGAAGGCGTGATCGGTGCGTGGGGCCTCGGCGTGAACCGCGTCGAGCCGATCGAACTGGTGCTGGATCTGGCCGAACCGCAACCGGACGGCATGCTGCTGGCCGGCCGCTACACGCTGCTCGATCACGAACGCGCGCTGCAGCGCGTGATGCCGGCGGCTGCGGCCCGCAACGTCGGGATCGTCGTCGGCGGCCCGTACAGTTCTGGGGTGCTCGTCGGCGGCGCGCACTTCGAATACCGGAAGGCGCCGCCCGACATCGTCGCGAAGGTCGAGCGCATCCGCGCGATCGCGGCGCGCTACGACGTGCCGGTCAAGGCGGCCGCGCTGCAGTTCGTGCTCGCGCATCCGGCGACGGCCGCGGTGATTCCGGGCGCGAGCCGGCCCGAGCGGATCGCGGAAGATTCAGCGGCACTGACGTTCGATATCCCCGCCGATTTCTGGCGCGAGATGCGCGAGCAGCAGCTCGTCGCGGCCGATGCACCGCTGCCGATCGATCGCTGATCGCCGGACACGGCGCGCGATCGTTCAGGCGACGGCTGTGTCGGCCGCATCGACTGCCGCGGGCGCAGCCGCCGCCGCGCCCGCCAGCCGCCGGTAACGCGCGAGCGCCCACAGCGGGAAGTACGCGGTATAGCCGTGATACTTCAGGTAGAAGATGCGCGGGAAGCCGGGTGCGTTGTGCGAACGATGCCACCAGAAACCGTCTTCCTGCTGCACCGACTGCAGATACGCGATGCCGCGCTTCACCGAATCGGATTCGCAGTCGCCGAACGCCATCTGCGCGAGCAGCGCCCACGCGGTGAAGTTCGACGTGCTCTCGCCGCCATTGGTGCCGCCCAGCTTCGGGTCGATGTAGCTGTCGTTCGTCTCGCCCCAGCCGCCATCCGCATGCTGCCTTGAACGCAGCCATTCGATCGCGCGTGCGATATACGGCTGCGACTTGTCCTCGCCGGCGAGCGCGAGGCCGGCCAGCACGCTCCACGTACCGTAGATGTAGTTCGTGCCCCAGCGGCCCCACCAGCTGCCGTCGGGCTGCTGCGTGCGCTTCACGTATTCGATGCAGCGCGCGAGCGACGCGCGTTCGTCCGCGCGTTTCGTCACGCCGAAGCACAGCAGCACGCGGCCCGACACGTCCTCGGTCGGCGGATCGAGCAGGGCGCCGTGATCGGCGAACGGGATCGCGTTCAGGTACATGCGGTCGCAGTCGGCGTCGAACGCCGCGAAACCGCCGTTGCGCGATTGCAGCCCGCGCATCCAGTCGAGCGCGCGCGCGACGCGCGGCGCATACGGGTTCGTGCCGTCCGCGTTGCGATGCGTGCGGCCACGGCGATCGAGCATCGCGGTGACGACCGCGGTGTCGTCGATGTCGGGGTAGTACGGGTTCGCGTACTGGAACGCCCATCCGCCCGGCTGGACGTCGGCCGGCGCGTTCTCGATCCAGTCGCCGCGCAGGTCGTTCACCTGGCGTTCGGCCAGCCAGTCGTACGCGCGCGCGATGCGTGCGTCGAGTGCGCGCCGCGCGTCGTCCGGCTCGCCGTCTTCCGGCACCGCCACGCCGCGCGCCTGCTCGAGCGCCATCGTGCTCCACGCGGTATCCCACACCGGCGACAGGCACGGCTGGCAATACATGCTGCCGTCCGGCCGCGTGACCAGCAGCTTTTCCAGCGCGTTCTCACAATCGCGCCGCAGCGGATGATCGTCCGGGTAACCGAGCACCTGCATCATCTGGTAGCTGTACACGATCGGCGGGAAGATCCCGCCGAGCCCGTCCTCGCCGTTCATGCGCTCCGCGCACCACGCTTCGGCGTGGCGGATCGCGCGCTGCCGCAGGCCCTTCGGCATCAGCGGCTCGACATGACGCACCGTGCGATCGAGCGCGAGGAACAGCTTGCGCATGCCGCGCGCCGGCGGGAAGTACCGGCGTTCCTCATCCGGCGGCGTGACGAACAGCTCGCGGATCGAGACGTTGCGCGGATTGCGGGCGCGCGCCTTCAGCGAGCACAGCACGAGCAGCGGCACCATCGTCGTGCGCGCCCAGTACGCGACCTTGTACATCGAGATCGGCACCCACTTCGGGAACAGCACGAATTCGATCGGCATGAACGGCGCCGCGCGCCACGGCACCTGGCCGAACGTCGCGAGCAGGATGCGCGTGAACACGTTCGAGCGTGCCGCGCCGCCGAGCTTCAGGATCGCGTCGCGCGCGCGGACCATGTGCGGCGCGTGCTCGCTGTCGCCGGCCGCCTTCAGCGCGAAGTACGCCTTCACGCTGCACGACACGTCCGGATCGCCGTCGACGTACAGTGCCCAGCCGCCGTGCGTGTCGAGCCGCTGGTTCGCGCGCAGGTAGCGCGCCATCCGCTCCTGGCGGAGGTCGTCGATCTTGTCCATGAAATGCATCATCAGGATGTATTCCGCGGTGATCGTCGCGTCGGATTCGAGTTCGAAACACCAGCTGCCGTCGGGCTGCTGGAGACGCACGAGGGCGTCGCGTCCACGGGCGATGGCGGTGTCGAGCGCGGACCAGGGGGAGGGGGTGGATCGAGTCATGCGGCGGATCATACCATCCAGCCGGAATGTTTATATCGAGACGCCCGGTGCTAACATCCGCACCATGAAAAAGCACCTCGAACCCGCGCCGCACGATGTGGCCGAGCCTGTCGAACCGGCTGCCGTGGCCGGTGCGCGGGCGCCTGAAGCATCGTCGGCGCCGGCCGTCGCCACCGCCGGCGTGCGTCGGAAAAAAGCACCGGACCAGGTGCGCGCGCAGCTGCTGGCGGCCGCATCGGAAATCGCGACACATCACGGCGTGGCCGCATTGACGCTCGATGCGGTGGCCGAGCGCGCCGGCGTGACGAAGGGCGCGTTGCAGTATCACTTCGCGAACAAGCAGGGGCTGCTGGATGCGCTGTTCGGTCAGGCGACCGGGCGGTTCGCCGCGCAGATGGCCGAGCGGGTGGCGGCGGATGCCGGCGGCGCCGGTGCGGCGGCGCGGGCCTACATGCACGCGGTGCTCGACGAGTCGCAGCCGGTCGCGAGTACCGATGTGCTGCGCGTGCTCGTCGCGTCGATGATTACCGACCAGGACACGCGCGAACGATGGTCGGTGCCGATGCGGGAATGGACGCGCCCCGACCCGGTGCCGCTCGAGCAGGCCGCGACGCTGATGATCTGCCGGCTCGCCGCCGACGGGCTATGGATTTCGCAGTTGCTGGACAGCGTCGAGATCTCCGCCGAATTGCGCGCGGAGATCGAGCGGCAACTCGACGCGATGAGCCATGGCGCGTTTCCGAAGGGGCGCGACGGGGCCGCGTGACGCGTGCGCCGCGGCGTCAGGCCGCGTTCGCGCGCCGGCCCGGCGGCGCGCTCAGAACTGCGCCTGCAGCGTGACCGCCCTGGCATCGCGCCAGACGGTCAGCGGCACCACGGTGCCCTTGGCGGTCGCATGCACGGCGTCGGCCAGATCGGCCATCGTCTTGAGCGGGCGATCGCCGAACCGGATCAGCACATCGTAGTTCTTCAGGCCGGCGCGATCGGCGACGGTGCCGGGCAGCACACCGAGGATCTGCAGCGCGCCGCCGGGGAGCTTCATGCCCGACTGTACCCGCTCGTCGAGGTCGACGAAATGCACGCCGAAGCCCATCGGGCGGCCCCTCAGCTCTTCCGGCACCAGACGGCGGTCGTTCGGAATGCTGGCGAGAAAGCGCGACAGGTACGCGGCCGGAATCCGGATCCTGAAGACCTTGTCGGTTGCGTCGTAGTCCGAGAGGCTGAGCACGAGGTCGGTCCCGCTGATCTCGTAGGTCTTCAGGTTGAGGCGGTCCAGCAGGATGAAAACGCCGCCGTTGACGGGCCAGGTCTTGCCGCCATCGGCTGCCGTGTTCCAGTATCCGGTGTCGTTGTAGCCACCGCCGTTCAGCGTCGGAATCACGACGGGGAGGTCCGGCTGCCGGTAGCGGGTGCCGAATTTCCCGTAGTCGCGCACGGTATTGAAATTCCACTTCTGCTTCGTATGGAAGGCGACGGCCAGCCCCAGTACGGAATCGACGCCTTGCGGAGACTGGACCAGCGTCAGTTGCGCGTCGACGATGCCCTGGTCGGCCGATAAACCCGAATCGCTGATGGTCAATACCGGGGAATCGTAGCGGGTGTAATCCGGGAAACGCTCGGACAGCCACGTATAAACAGGCGGCGCGGCCTTTTCCTGCGCCCGTGCCGCCTGCGCGGCGAACAACGACATTGCCAGCAGGCCGGCAAATACAAAACCACGTTTCATTTCGGAATGCCCTCTCTTTGGTTTTCTGTTTTCTGAATGGAGGTGGCGCGGGCCGCCACGGAACTCCATATCTGTTTTCCGGCAAGGGTATCAGCTTTAAGCCTGCGGGTTGAAGTATGCCGTTTCCGATTCGCTTGCCCGCAATCGGGCCGCTGGTTATTCTGACGCGCATGACCCATTCGCCAATCCGTTCGATTATTCGCGCCGCGATATTGCCGGCGGGGTAGCGATCGACTGAATGGATATCGTCACAACCCGCCTGGAAGGCGGGTTTTTGCTTTCCGGGCATTCAACGGAGAACCTGGAAATGCAGACGAAGTCACTTCACGCGACGGCATCGGACGATGCCGTGTTGCTCCACATGGTATGCGGCAAGATCGCTTCCGGAAAATCGACGCTCGTCGCGCGGCTCGCGAGCGCCGGGCCGGTCGTTGCGATCAGCGAAGACGCGTGGCTCGCGCATCTTTATCCGGGCGAGATCCTGTCGATCGACGACTACGTCCGGTGTGCACGGCGCGTCGGCAACGTGATTGCGGATCAGGCTCGCGCGGTGCTGCAGGCCGGCGTGTCGGTGGTGCTGGATGTGCCGTTCAATACCGTCGCTGCGCGCGCATGGGGGCTCGCCGTTTCGCAGGCCGCCGGCTGCGGTCATCGGCTGCATTACCTCGACGTCACCGATGCGGTCTGCAAGGCGCGGCTGCGCGCGCGCAACGCGCGAGGCGACCATCCGTTCCAGGCGTCGGACGCCGAGTTCGACAGGATGACGCGGTACTTCGTCGCGCCGACGGCGTCGGAAGGGTTGAACATCGTCGCTTATGACGAAGCCGGCGTCGTCAGGCCGGGTTCGTAAAGGAGGCCCGTCGATCGTCCACCCGGACCGGCGCGAAACTGCTCGTCGTCGATTGAACCAAGGGCGTTCCGGCCGGCGGCGGCGTGCCCTTTGCAGCGCGCCGGAGCCGGAGGAGAATACCCGCGGAAATCTTTTCGGAGGCTGCCCGACATGGCCCGATTCCAGCCCGACGGATGGCATACCGTCACGCCCCGCATCGTGGTGCCGGATCCGGAACACCTGATCGAATTCATGCGATCGGTATTTCACGCCCAGGGCGCGTTTCGACCCGGGTTGCCCGCGGAAATCCGGATCGGCGATTCCGTCGTGATGGTCAGCGGCGAGGACGGCCTGCGCGATCCGATGCCCGCGTTTCTGTACGTCTATGTCGAGGATGCCGACCTGACCTATCGGCGGGCGCTCGCGGCACACGCGATTCCGCTCGAAGCGCCGGCCGACATGCCGTATGGCGACAGGCGGGCAATGGTGAAAGACCGCTGGGGAAATACATGGCAGATCGCCACGCATCTGCGCGATCTCTCGGTTGACGAGATCCGTTCACGGCTGGCCGGCGGCGGTTAGATACCTGTCGGGACGCGTCGAGCGATTCGCGTGCCTCGCGTTCCTCGTGTTCCGCCCGACGCTCGCGGAAAGTGACCCACGCAATCGTTGGTACTGCTTGGCGCACGAGTCGAGCGCACCTTTCTGCTTCTTTTGTCGCAATCGTCAAGATTCGCGTCGCGTGCGGATAAAACCTCCCCGCTCCACCCGCCGTTAACCCGTTCGCAGCCCATGCGCCGCGTGTTGCGACACGGCGCGCGTCTTTCGTGATCCGGAATCCACATCCGCCGCTGGCCGCGCCCGGCCGGCGCAAGGGAACGTCATGCGAAAACAACTCACTATCCGTGGTGGTCTCGTCGCGACCATCGCGGGTTATACCGTGCTGCTCGTGCTGGTGGTCGGCGCATGCATCGCGGCCCTCTATATGGGCAACGGTTCGCTCGAGGCGATGTACCGCGACGACACCGCGTCGCTGTTGCACCTGAAGACCAGCTCCGAGCGCATGCTCGTGCTGCGCGAACGGATGAGCGACGTCGCGCAGGTCATCAGCGCCGGCCGGTCGGCGAAGGAAGAGGTCGCGAAAGTCCACGCGCTCCTCAAGCAGAGCAACGACGAACTGGATGCCTACGCGCGCCTGCACGCGCGCAGCGCCGACGAACAGGCGCTGTTCGACACGCTGCAGAATCGCCGTCGTGCCCTGCTCGACGGCGTGTTCCTGAAGGCGCTCGCGCAACTCGACGGCGACGACGCGTTCGGCTTCCTCGACACGCAACGCACCGCGCCGCCCGCCCTGTTCACCGCGTACCAGGAGGCGATCGATGCGCTCGAATCGTTCCAGGTTGCGCGTGAAAAGGCGCGCTACGAGGCGGCCGGTGTCCTGTTCCACCGGATCGTGTGGGGGATGGTCGCGGTCGCGGTGCTCGCGCTCGTCATCGGCTTCGTGGCGCAGCGCGTGCTCGCGAAGGCGATCATCGAGCCGATCAGGCTCGCGGTCGGCCAGTTCGAAAAGATCTCGAAGGGCGACCTGACCGGCACGGTCGTCGTGCCCGGCGAGAACGAGATGGCGTATCTGCTGCATGCGCTGAAGCGGATGCAGGACGGCCTCGTCGACACCGTGAACCAGGTGCGCACGAGTACGGAGACGATCGTCGGCGACGTCCGCACGATCGCGAGCGGCAACGTCGACTTGTCGGCGCGTACCGAGCAGCAGGCCGTGTCGCTGCAGCAGGCGGCGGCGAGCGTCGAGCAGCTGACGGCGGCCGTGCGCCAGAACGCGGACAACGCGCGCGATGCCCGCACCTATGTCGAGGGCGCGGCGGGCATTGCGTCGCGCGGCGGCGACGCGATGCGGCGCGTCGTCGAGACGATGTCGGCGATTTCGCACAGTTCCGCGAAGATCTCCGGGATCGTCGGCGTGATCGAGAGCATCGCGTTCCAGACCAACATCCTCGCATTGAACGCTGCCGTCGAAGCCGCGCGCGCGGGCGAGCAAGGGCGCGGCTTCGCGGTCGTCGCGACCGAGGTGCGCGGGCTCGCGCAGCGCTGCGCGTCGGCGGCGAAGGAAATCCGCGAGCTGATCGGCCATTCCGCGCAGCGCGTCGAGGACGGCAGCGGTCTCGTTGCACTCGCCGGCTCGGCGATGGCCGAGCTCGTCGCCGCGGTCGAGCGCGTCAATACGATCATGAGCGACACCAGCCACGCGTTCGAAGAGCAATCGTCGGGCATCGAGCAGGTGAACGCCGCGGTCATCCAGATGGAGCAGGCGATGCAGCGCAATGCCGCGCTGGTCGAGGAGGCCGCGGCCGCGGCGCTGTCGCTCGACGAACAAGGCGCGCGGCTGAGCGCGGCGGTCGCGCAGTTCCGTCTGCGTGACGACGCGCTCGCGTGATGCCTCGAGGCGGGCGGCGGGTACCGGATCGTCGGGCCGCGCTCGCGGCACGACACGGTGCGGACGTCGTCGAAGCAGCACACTTCTGGTGCGGACATCCTGACTGCCGATATTGACGCAACCGATGCGCCGGCACGGTGAGGAACCGGATCCGGGCGAGCATCGAACCCGATGCGCCGCTGTTCTCGTTCAGTGCCCGCGATGCGGCGACGGCGGCGCGGCGACGCCTGTCGGCAAGGGCGGCAGCGCGATTGCCGCCAGGTTCTCCACAGGGTTATGCACGGAAATTGTGGATAAGTCGGAGGGCGGTGCATAACTGCCGACGCGTTCCTGAACGCGGAGGTTGCAATGTGACATCGCGCGGCGCGAATTGCTTTGCTGGAAAGATCGTTTAGTAGCCGAAGCGGATCGGAATAGCATGACGACTTCCCTCAACCGGCCGCCGCATGCGAGGCCGATGATTGCGACCGTACCGGCCCGACCATGACCACACTGAACGACTATCTCGAACAGAAGCGCGACGCCTGGCTCGCGAAAAAGGATGCCGCGCGCAACGATCCGGAATTCAAGGCGACGCCGTTGAAAGCGACCGTGCGTGCACTGGGCCGCAGCGGCGTGCGCGAGATCCGCATTCGCGATTTCCAGGTGATCAGCGACAGTCCGCCCGATTTTGCGGGCTACAACCTCGGGCCGGCGTCGCCGGAGCTGCAGCTCGGCGTGCTGGGCAGTTGCCTGACGCACATCACGCTGATCCAGGCCGCGGAGCGCGGCCTGAAGATCGACTCGATCGAGGTCGAGGTGACCGGCGACCAGCATCCGCTCGCGCAGCAGCCGGGCTTCGAGCATGTGCCGGTGTTTCCGCACAACCTCCGCTACACGCTCGATATCGTGTCGCCCGAACCGCCGGAGACGATTCGTGCACTGCATCAGGCGGTCGAGGCCGTGTGCCCGATCTTCAACCTGTTGACGCTGCCGCAGACGATCGACGGCGAATTGCGGCATACGCACGGTTGAGCACGGTTGATGTGCGTCGGTGCACCGGCGCGTCGCGGCATTGCATGGGGCCGCGACGTGAGCGGGCACGCTCGATCTCCCGCGCACCCTGTTGGGGCGCCGATACGACAGCGACTCTCGCCGCACGCGCGTGACACTCCGGATGCGTCGCCCAGGCGTTGAACGTGTGCCGGATCGGGGTCGGGAGATGCCGGCGACGAATCGGTGATGAATCAGCCCGGAATCAGCCCGAAATCAGCCCGCGCGAATGCCGGATTCCCCACCCGGGTTGTCGTGCGTCAAACGCTTTGCCCCGCCGGCACGATCCTGAAGATGCTGGAACGCGTCCAGCAGCCGCGCGCGCAGCACGGCCAGCGACGGGTCGCGGCGGTCGCGCGGTCGTGCGGCTTCGACATGGATCTCGTCGTCGATGCGGCCCGGGTCGGGCGCGAGCATCAGCACGCGATCGCCCAGGTACAGCGCTTCGTCGAGATCGTGCGTGACGACGATCGCGGCCGTCCGGTGCCGCGCGACGACATCGAGCAGCAGCGTCTGCAACCGCATCCGGGTCATCGCGTCGACCGCGCTGAACGGTTCGTCGAGCAGCAGCAGGTCCGGTTCGCCGAACAGCCCGCGCGCGATCGCGGCGCGCTGGGCCATCCCGCCCGACAACGTGGCCGGCAGTTGCCGGGCGACGCCGGCAAGGCCGACTTCGTCGAGCAGCCGGGCGACGGCCGGCGCTCGCCCGCCTCGCGGGCCGGCCGCAAAGCCGACGTTGTCCGCGATCGATAACCACGGCAGCAGTCGCGGCTCCTGGAAGATCACGCCGACGCGCGGGGAGGGGCCGTCGAGCGCGACACCTCCCAGCTTCACGCTGCCGCGGAAATCCGTGTCGAGACCGGCGACGATCCGCAGCAGCGTGCTCTTGCCGCATCCGCTCGGGCCGACCACGCAGACGATCTCGCCGCGCGTGACCTGCAGCGGGACGTCGGCGAGGATCGTGCGGCCGCCGTAAAGCTTGCGGGTGATGCGCAGGTCGAGCAGCGGTGTTGCCGCGTCCGCTGCCGTATGTGCGGAAGCGCGCGTGCTCATGTCGACGCCTTGCGTTTCGCGTGATCGAATGCGTCGCGCCAGCCGAGCCAGTGCGACTCGATGCGCGCCATCGCGCCGTCGGTCAGCTTGCCGAGCAACGCCAGCAGCAGGATCGCACCGAACACGAGATCGGGCCGCCCGGTCTCGCGGCCGTCGCTCAGCAGGAAGCCGAGGCCGCGCGTGGCTGCGATCAGCTCCGCGGCGACCATGAACATCCACGCGAGGCTGAGGCCGGTACGCAGGCCGGTGACGATCTGCGGCAGCGCGGCCGGCAGCAGGATTCGCCGGAACAGCGCGAGCGGGCCGAGCCGGTACACGGCGCCAAGCTCGACGAGCTTGCGGTCGACGTCGCGAATGCCGGCGACCACCGCGAGGTGGACGGGGAAGAATGCGCCGATGGCGATCAGCGTGATCTTCGGTGCTTCATCGATGCCGAGCCACAGCAACAGCACCGGCACCCACGCGAGCGACGGAATCGCGCGCAGCGCCTGGAACGTCGGTTCGAGCAGCGCGTCGATCCGTCGGCTCAGGCCCATCGCCGCGCCGACGGCGAGCGCGAGTACGGCGCCGGCCGCGAAACCGACCGCGACCCGCAGCGTACTCGCGCCGACGTGGCGCGCCACGCGCGTGATGCCCATGCCGGCGAGCGTGGCGAGAATCTCGCTCGGCGCCGGAACGAGATGGTCCGGCAGCCAGCCCTGGCGCACGACGACCTCCAGCAACGCGAGCACCGCGAACGGCAGCGCGAGGCCCGCGAGCCGCCATCGGCGAAGCGGATCGCGCCGGCCGGCGCGGGGCGACGCGGGGCGGCGAGGCGCGAGCGTGTCGTCGCGGGCGGCGCTGTTCGTCATGGGCGGCAGGCTCAGTGCGAAGCGGCGACGAGCGGGCGCGCGAACGCCGGATCGATCAGCGTATCGACGATCTTCGCGGGATCGACGCCGGGCTTGGTCAACTGCTCGGCCGTCAGCACCGGCGCGGCCGCCTTCAGTGCCGCGCGCTGCGTTTCGCCGGGTACGGGGTCGCTGAAGTCGTTGCGCTGAAGCTGCAGTTTCGCCACCGGCAGCGACACCTTCGATTCGTCGGCGACGATCTGCGCGGTGTCGACCGGATGCGCGACGATCCACTGGCGCGCGCGATCGTAGACCTTCAGTACGCGCGTGACCGCTTGCGGGTACTGGCTGGCGAACGCATCGCGGACGTTCAGGAAACCGTAGGTGTTGAACGCGACATTGCGGTAGAGCAGGCGGGCGCCGTCGTCGAGCTGCGCCGCGGCCATGTGCGGATCGAGGCCGGCCCACGCATCGACCTGGCCGTTCGCGAGCGCGGTGCGCCCGTCGGGATGCTGCAGGTTGACGATCTCGACGTCGTCGCGGGTCAGGCCGACCGTATGCAGTGCGCGCAGCGTGAACAGGAACGGATCGGTGCCGCGCGTCGCGGCGATTTTCTTGCCCTTCAGGTCCGCGAGCGAGCGGATCGGCGAGTCCTTGCGGACCACGAGCGCGGTCCACTCGGGGCGCGAGAACACGTAGACGGTATGGATCGGGTTGCCGTTCGCGCGTGCGAGCACCGACGCGAGACCCGCGGCGGAACCGAAGTCGACCGCACCGCTGTTCAGGTATTCGAGTGCGCGATTGCTGCCCAGGCTCAGCACCCAGCGAATCGACGTGCGGTCGGCCTTGAATTCGTCCTCGAGCCAGCCGAAGTGGCGGATCACCAGGCTCTCCGGCGAGTAGTACGCGTAGTCGACGCGGATTTCCGCGGGCGTCGCCGCGCGTGCGTGCACCGAGACGAGGCCGGCGAACGCGGCAACGACGAGGGCCGCGGATTGCCATACGCGGGACCAGGACAGCTTCATCGGGGATTCTCCGGAAGAACGGCAACGAGCCGGGGACGGGCAGGGTGACCGGCTAATGTAGCGAAGCCGCGGGGTTTCGGTAACGAAGAAATCCGCGATTGAACATGCGCGTTGCTGCTAAGCGCGGGCGGCGGGCAACTTTATGACGCGGGTCGATTAATTTATCGGTTTATATCGCTTGGGAGAACCGGATCGGGAGAACAGAATGCCTGCTGCCGGAGCTCGACGGCGTCGCGTGTCGCGTGTCGAGAGGCGTGCAGTTGCGAAGGGTCGTTGCCGGCCGCGATTGAACACGCACGACTTCCGGCTTCATGCGGACATCGCCGGCCCGTCGGCGAAAAACAAAGGAGTGCGATGAGTTCGATCGACCTGAATGCCGTCTCCCCGGCTTCCTCCCCCATTCGCTCGGCAAGCGACGTCGCGCGCCTGATCAACACGGTGGACAGCTCCGTCAGCCACGCCCGGATGATCGTGCTGCTGGCGCTCGGCGGCGTCTTTCTCGATGCATACGACCTGACGACGCTGTCCTACGGGATCGACGACGTGGCGCGCGAGTTCGGCCTGACACCCGCGCTGACCGGGCTGGTCGGGTCGGCGATCATGATCGGGACGATCTTCGGCAGCCTGATCGGCGGATGGCTGACCGACAGGATCGGCCGTTATCAGGTGTTCATGGCCGACATGCTGTTTTTCGTGGTCGCGGCGATCGCGGCCGGTCTTGCGCCCAATGTATGGGTGCTGATCGCCGCGCGCTTCGTGATGGGGCTCGGTGTCGGCATCGACCTGCCCGTCGCGATGGCGTTTCTCGCGGAATTCTCGAAGTTCAACGGTCGCGGCAACAAGGCGTCGCGGCTCGCCGCGTGGTGCCCGATGTGGTACGTGGCGTCGTCGGCGTGCTTCCTGCTGATCTTCGGGCTGTATTTCCTGCTGCCGGCCGAGCACGCGGGATGGCTTTGGCGCGCATCGCTGATCTTCGGCGCGGTGCCGGCCCTCGTCATCATCCTGTTCAGGAACCGCTTCATGAACGAATCGCCGCTGTGGGCCGCGAACCAGGGCGACCTGGCCAATGCCGCGAGGATCCTGCGCGAGTCGTACGGGATTCACGCACACGAGGCGGAGGACGCGCGACGCGCGCCGAGCCAGCCGCCCGTGCGCATTCGCGTGCTGTTCCAGCGCCCGTACCTGGGGCGCACGATCGTCGCCAGCGTGATGAACCTGTGCATCCCGTTCGAATACACGGCGATCGCATTCTTCCTGCCGTCGATCCTGTCGCAGTTTCTGGGTGCGGGCGTGTTCGAAACGATCGCGGCGTCGCTGGCGCTGAACGTGCTGTTTGCGTTCACCGGCGGTTTGCTGGGCATGCGCCTGGCCCATCGCCATGCGTCGCGCCATGTCGCGATCGCCGGTTTCGCGCTCCAGTTCGTCGCGCTCGTGGCGCTCGCGCTGGCCGGGCATCCGCATGGCGCACTCGCGATCGGCTTCGTGCTGCTGATGCTCGGCACCTGGCTGTTCGCCGAAGGGTTCGGGCCCGGCGCGCAGATGATGATCTACCCGACGCTGTCGTATCCGGCGTCGATCCGCGGCACCGGCGTCGGCTTCGGGCGGTCGCTGTGCGGCATCGGCCAGGCGCTGGCGCTGTTCGTGCTGCCGATCCTGCAGGCGCGTCTCGGCACGGACATGTTCTGGGTCGTCGCGATCAGCGCCGCGACGCCGATCGTGTTCCTGCTGATCGTGCGTTATGAGCCGACGGCGCGGGACATCGACGACGACGGCGCAGAGTGAAGGCGGTCGGGATCGCTCGTCGGCTGGATAACGCGCGCGCTTTCTTCAGTGCGCGCGTAGTCGTTACCGCGATATCTGCATTGCATCTCGATGCGCGAGTGCGCAGGCAGAACGCGCAGCGGGGCTGCACCGTGCTTCTTCGAGTGAGGAGGAGAGCAGCGATCGGGCGAGGTGTCGGGCGAGCGGCCCGACGTGCCGGTTGCTGCCTGTCGTGAAGCCGGCCGGCCCGCACACGGGCCGACCGGCCGTCGCGATGCCGTCCGCTCAGGCCGCTACCCGCTCGGCATCGCGCTTGACCTGCTCGATGTCGCGGAACTGCGCGGCCGGATGTTCGTCCGGCAGCCGCGCCGACCCGCCGAACAGTTTCTCGCGCAGCGTGCCCGGCGCATAGCCGGTCGGATACACGCCGCGCCGCTGCAGTTCGGGGACGAGATGACGCACGACGTCCTCGAAGGTTTCGTGCGCGACCGCATACGCGAGGTTGAAGCCGTCCACGTCTGTCGCGGCGACCCATTCCTGCAGGATGTTCGCGACGGTCGCCGCCGAGCCGACGAACACCGGGCCCAGGCCGCCGATGCCGCCCCAGGCCGCCAGTTCCTCGATCGTCCATGCGGTGTCGCCGCCCGACAGATGTTCGACCGCCGATACGATCGCATTCGTCTCGACGCGCCGGACGGGATCGTTCGGCGCGTACTGGCCGAAGTCGATGCCGGTCCAGCCCGACATGAACACCAGCGAGCCGTCATACGACACGTACTTGCGATACTCGTCGAACTTGGCCTGCGCCTTCTCGTCGGTTTCGTCAACGATCACGGTGACGAGGTTGTAGATCAATACCTTGCTCGCATCGCGCCCCGCGGCGGTGGCCTGCGCGCGCACGTCGGCCACGTAGCGCGCGAGCTGCGCGCGGGTCGGCGCGGCGACGAACACGCATTCGGCGTGCTGCGCGGCGAACGCCTTGCCGGGGCCGGACGCGCCGGCCTGGAACAGCACCGGCGTGCGTTGCGGCGACGGTTCGCACAGGTGGTAGCCGGGCACGTCGAAGAACCGGCCCTTGTGGCCGATCTCGTGCACCTTCTCCGGATGCGTGAACACGCGGCCGTCGCGGTCGCGCACTACCGCGCCGTCTTCCCAGCTCCCTTCGAACAGCTTGTACAGCACCTCGACGTATTCGGCCGCGACCGCATAACGATCGTCGTGCGTGCGCAGGCCGTGGTCACCGATGTTCTTCGCGCCGCTTTCTAGGTAGGACGTGACGATGTTCCACGCGAGCCGGCCCTTCGTGTGATGATCGGCGGTCGACAGCCGGCGCGCGAACGTGTACGGGTGTTCGAACGTCGTCGACGCGGTGATGCCGATGCCGAGATGCTCGGTCGCCATCGCGATCGGCGCGGCGAGCTGCAGCGGATCGTTGACCGGGATCTGCGCGGCCTGGTGCAGCGCATGGTAGTTGCTGCCCTTGTAGACGTCGTAGTAGCCGATCACGTCCGCGATGAAGATCGCGTCGAAGATGCCGCGCTCGAGCACGCGGGCGAGGTCGGTCCAGTAGTCGAGATCCTTGTACTGCCACGACCGGTCGCGCGGATGGGCCCACAGCCCGGGCGACTGGTGGCCGACGCAGTTCATCTCGAACGCGTTGAAGCGGATGGTCTTGCCGGTCTTGCTCATTGGGCGGCTCCGGTTTCTGCTTGCGTGCCCGCGCCGTTGCCGACCTGCCAGACGAACGGCGGCGTGCGCCCGTTGATGACCCAGTCGCCGACGATCCGCGCCTTGTAGACGAGCGGATTGTGCGACGACACGGTGCGCGCGTTGCGCCAGTGGCGGTCGAGCGCCGTCGTGCTGCGGGTGGCGGACGCACCGAGCGCGTCGAACAGGTGCGTCGCCGCACGCAATACGAGTTCCGACACGACGATCTGACTCTGCGCGGATTCGATCTCGGCCGCGACGTTCGCATCGTGCTCGGCCGCCGCGTCGCCGCCGAAGTGCGCTTCGTAGGCCCGTTGCAGCGGCTGCGCGGCGCGCTGCGCGAGCGCGTCGGCCGCGTAGGCCCACGACGCGATCTCGCCGACCACCTGCTGCAGCTGCGCGTCGTCGCTGGCACGCGGTGCGTTGCCGTGGCTGTACACGCGGGTGCGATGGCGCACCAGCTCGCCGGCGTCGCGCACGATCGCGTGGCCGATGCCGGCCAGCGTCGCGACGTGGAAGAGCTGGTAGAACGCGGTCTGGTACTTGAAGCGTCGCGCGAAGTCGATCACGTCCCGTGCGTCGACCGTCGCGTCCTCGAAGCGCGTGGTGCCGCTGCCGGTCGTCGTCTGGCCGAAGCCGTCCCAGTCGTCTTCGCGGATCACGCCGGGCTGCGCGGTCGCGACGGCGACGATCACGTCGCTGCCGTCGCTCGCGCGTTGCGCGAACACGTCGATCCAGTCGGCAAACAGGCTGCCGGTGCTGTAGAACTTCCGGCCGTTCAGCACGAGCCGGCCGTTCTTTTCCGACACCTTCGTGATGGTCTGGCCGAGCGACACGTCGCCGGTCTCGGTCCATGCATTGCCGACGAGCTGGCCGCTCGCGAAGCGGTCGAACCACGTCTGGCGGTCGGCGCCGGGCGGCGCGTTCAGCCAGTCCTCGACGAACGCGAAGTGCCCGCGCAATGCCTGCGGCAGGTTGGAATCGGCGGCAGCGAGCTCGGTCAGCAGCCGGAACAGCTGCGGCAGCGATGCGCCGGCGCCGCCGTCGCGCACCGGCAGCCGGACGGCGCCGAAGCCGGCGGCCTTCAGCCAGCCGATCGCCTCGTGCGGCAGTTCGCGGCGGCGTTCGCGTTCCGCGGTGTCGGCCGCGATGCGTTCGAAGATCGGCCTGAAGCGGCTGGCAAGCGCGTCATAGTCGGTGCCGGTGGAAAGTTCGGTTGCGGCGGGAGATGAAGTCATGCGGTGGTCCTTGAAAGGCGGGGGCCGTCGATGCCGGCAGGCCAGTATAGGAAGCACGATGCGGACGATCCAATAACGGATTCGTACATCCTTATCGCTGCCGGGCATTACGCGGGCGACGCGCCGTGGCATCGATGCCGGGGTGTCGATATCGCTGCTGATGCGCGGCTTTTTGCACGCGGCGTGCCGCATCGTTTGTCATTCGAAGGAATATCGTTGTGCGAATCGCTCGGTTTGCCGGCGCTCGGGGCGCTGCTAGATTGAACGTTTCCGTCAACCAGCAGGAGAGCCCGATGTCAGAGACGAGCGCCACGATCCAGGAACGACCGGCCGATACGCAACCGCAGGCGGCCAGCGTGATCGCCGACGACGCACAGGCCATCGCGGCCGCGCATGCGCTTGCGCAACGGCTCGCGCAAGGCGCGGCCGAGCGCGACCGGGAGCGCCGGTTACCGCGCGACGAGATCGAATGGTTCTCGCAGTCGGGGCTGTGGGCCATCACGGTGCCGAAGGCTTATGGCGGTGCGGGCGTCTCGCATGTGACGCTGACGGAGGTGGTGAAGATCGTCGCGGCGGCCGATCCGTCGCTCGGGCAGTTGCCGCAGAATCATTTCGGGCTGGTCGACGTGATCGCGCTGACCGGCACCGACGCGCAGAAGCGTCTCTTCTTCTCGGAAGTGCTGAGCGGCAAGCGGTTCGGCAACGGTTTTTCGGAGAAGGGCACGAAGCACGTGCTCGACCTGAAGACGCGCGTGCGCCGGGACGGCGACGATTACGTCGTCGACGGCACCAAGTTCTATTCGACCGGAGCGCTGTTCGCGCATTACGTGCCGGTGCTCGGCCTCGACGACGAGCGCCGCGCGTGGCTCGCCTACATCCGCCAGCCGGCGCCGGGGCTGACCGTGATCGACGACTGGTCGGGATTCGGGCAGCGGACCACCGCGAGCGGCACGGTCGTGCTCGACAATGTGCGCGTACCAGCGTCGCACGTGCTGCCGGCGCAACGCGTGTCGGACCTGCCGACGCTGAACGGCCCGCTCTCGCAGATCATCCAGGCCGCGATCGACGCGGGTATCGCCAGGGCCGCGCTCGACGATACGCTGGCGTTCGTGCGCACACGCACGCGGCCGTGGGTCGACAGCGGCGTCGAGCGCGCGGCGGACGATCCGTTGACGATCCGCGAGATCGGCCATCTGCACATTCAGCTGCATGCGGCGGAGGCGTTGCTCGAGCGCGCGGCGCGCACGCTCGACGAGATCGCGGCGCGCGGCGACGTGACCGAGGACGACGTTGCGCGCGCGTCGGTAGCGGTGGGCGAGGCGAAGGTGCTGACGACGGAGATCGCGCTGCTCGCGGGCGAGAAGCTGTTCGAGCTGGCCGGCACGCAGGCGACGCTTTCCGAGCACAACCTCGACCGGCACTGGCGCAATGCACGCACGCATACGCTGCACGATCCGGTGCGCTGGAAATATCACCTCGTCGGCAACTACTATCTGAACGGCGTGCGCCCGGCGCGCCATGCGTGGAATTGAATCCGTTTCGATCGTGGCTGTTTCGCTCGGCGATGACCGAGTGAGCCGCCGCGGTCTGATGCATCCACACGATCGTGTGGCGAACCCGGCACTGCGTTCGACGCGCAGGCGCCGGGATCAACGGCGGATCGGGCTGCCGATCGTGTGCCGTGCGGCACTTGCGGCGATAATCGGCATCCCGACCTCGACCGCCGCCCCTCATGACCCTCCCTGCGTTCGCACCCTTTCAGGATCTGGCCAAGGCCCTGCTGGCTCACTGGAGCGGCGCCGACGGCGACGGTTCCCACGACACTTCGCATCTGCAACGCGTGTGGAAGAACGCGGCCGCGATCCACGCGAAGGAGGGCGGCGATGCCGAGGTGCTGTTCGCCGCGACATTGCTGCACGACTGCGTGGCGGTGGAGAAAGATTCCCCGCTTCGCGCGCAGGCATCGCGGCTGTCGGCGCAAAAGGCCCGGCAGGTGCTGAAGTCGCTGGATTGGCCTGACGCGAAGGTCGACGCCGTTGCTCATGCGGTCGAGGCGCACAGTTTCTCGGCCGGTGTCGCGCCGACGACGCGCGAAGCAAAGGTGTTGCAGGACGCCGACCGGCTCGATGCGATCGGGATGGTAGGCGTCGCGCGGTGCTTTTATGTCGCGGGCCGGATGGGCAGCGCGCTGTACGACCCGGCCGATCCGCACGCATCGGAACGGGAACTCGACGACACGCGTTTCGCGATCGATCACTTCCGCACGAAACTGCTGAGGCTTTCAACCGGTTTCCAGACCGTCACCGGTACCCGGATGGCGATCGTTCGTCGCGACCGGTTGCAGCGCTTTCTCGACGAATTTGCGGACGAAATCTGATCCGGCCGCATTCGGTGCAGCATTGCGTTGACGGAGTTCAGGCTGGCATCCGGATGTCGTGCGCATCAACCCGAAGCGGCAGGTGCCGGTGCTGATGGACGGCGATCCCGCGCTGTGGCCGGCGCGTATTCGTACGCCGATATCGCGTTCTACATGGCGCAGTTGTTCGGTGCGCGCAAGGGCGCACCGATGACGGATGAAACGCCGCGCCTGCTCGCGTGGCGCGAGCGGATAACCGCACGTCCCGCCGTGCGCAAGGTCGCCGGCGCGATGGCCGGGTATCTCGCCTCGATCGGAGAAGCGGTTCCCGATTTTCTTCACGAGGTCGACTCGCTGCCTTCGGGAGCGGACGGACGCAGGAAGACGGCCTTCGGCGACGATTGCCGCTGAAGGCCGCGTCGGCGCTTGCCGTGTTCAGCCGCGGATGAACGCGAGCAGGTCGGCGTTGATCGTGTCGGCGTTGGACGTGGGCATGCCGTGCGGGAAGCCCTGGTAGGTCTTCAGCGTGCTGTTCCTCGCCAGCTTCGCCGACAGGAGACCGGAATCGGCATACGGGACGATCTGGTCGTCGTCGCCATGCATCACGAGAACGGGAATCGTGGTGCATTTCAGGTCTTCGGTGAAGTCGGTCTGCGAGAACGCGACGATGCCGTCGTAGTGGGCCTTCGCGCTGCCCATCACGCCCTGCCGCCACCAGTTCCAGATGACGCCTTGCGACGGTTTGGCGCCGTCGCGGTTGTAGCCGTAGAACGGGCCGGCCGGGACGTCGTAGTAGAACTGCGCGCGGTTCGCCGCGAGCTGCGCCTGGAGGTTGTCGAACACGGCTTTCGGCAGGCCGCCCGGATTGCTGTCCGTCTTGACCATCATCGGCGGAACCGCGCTGATCAGCACGGCCTTGGCGACGCGGTCTTCGCCGTGACGCGCGACGTAGTGGATGACTTCGCCGCCGCCGGTCGAATGGCCGACATGAACGGCGCCTTGCACGCCGAGGTGGTTCACGACCGCGGCGACGTCGTCCGCGTAGTGATCCATGTCATGGCCGTCCCAGACCTGGCTGGAGCGCCCGTGGCCGCGACGGTCGTGCGCGATCACGCGATAACCCTGGGCCAGGAAGAAGAGCATCTGCGCATCCCAGTCGTCGGCGCTGAGCGGCCAGCCATGATGAAAAAAGATCACCTGGGCGTCGCGCGGCCCCCAGTCCTTGTAGAAGATGTCGACGCCATCCTTCGTTGTGACGTATCCCATGTCTGCTCCTGTTCGGTAGGCGATATCGATGCGTGACGGTCTTGCCGTTCGCGATGATCGCCAGGCCGGTGCTGTGTCCGACGCGGCTTCGGCCGTCCGGCCGGCCTGGCGATGCGCTCACTGTAGGTTTAAAGTTAGGTTTAATGTCAACACGGTTGCGAGGCAGGTATGAGAATTGGAGAGCTCGCGAAGCTCAGTGGCCTGACGGCATCGCGGATCCGTTTCTACGAGGCTGAAGGGCTGCTCACCGCGGTCGAGCGCGGCACGAACGGTTATCGCGACTACGGCGAAGACGCGGTGTGGATGCTCGAGATCATCGCCGGCGCGCAGCGCGCCGGGTTCTCGCTGGAGCAGATCCGCCATCTGCTGCCGGTGAAAGCCGGCAACTGGCAGCATGACGGGCTGGTGGCGGCGCTCGAACGGAAAGTCGTCGAGATCGAGGCGATGCAGAAGCGTCTCAAGGAGAACAAGGCGCAACTGCTCGTCGCGATCGACAGCATCCGGAACCGGCCGACCGAACTGAACTGCTCGGAGCGTACGCGGTGGGTGATGGACCGGTTGCGCAAACCGGCAGTGGTGCCGATACGCGGCAAGGGCCGGCGCACGGCCGCCAAATGATTCGGCGCTCCCGCCGGGCGCACCGGCCGGCCGTCCCGACGCGATCCGACGCGCCCCTCTATTCCGCTCCTTGACCTTAAAGTTGACTTCAATCCTAGAGTGCTTGCTGACGGCGGTGAGTCAGCGGGCTTCGGGTGTTGCCTGCCACGGTCGATCATCGACGAGAGGCGACGAACATGGACAGGCGGTTTACACAGGTCGAATTCGGGCCGCACACGGTCGACGTGCCCGAAGGCGGGTACTACGACCGGTTCCGGATGAATCCCGACCTCGACGAGGTGGCGCGAGATCCCGCCGCGGGGAACATCGATTTTTTCCGTCGGATTCCGAAGCGTCAGGTCGCTTCGCGGGTCGGCCCGACCTGGGCACCGAATTTCTACTACCGTTCCAGCAGCATCCAGCTGCTGTTCCTTGCGCCGCTCGAACGCCTGCGGACCACGCTGCCGGTGCCGCTCGAACCGCTGCGTGCGCTGCCCGGGTACGGGTTGGTCGCGCTGACCTTCTTCTCGTATTCGGTGTGCGACAACGATCCGTATGACGAAGTGTCCGTCGCGGTGGTTATCCGCCGGCCCGGCGCGACAGGGTCGCACGCGCGCGAGCTGATCGATTCGATGCGGCGCCGGAGCTTCTTCGCGCACGTGCTGGCGCTGCCGGTCACCACGGAAATCGCGCGAGTGCGCGGCGTGCACGGTTATCAGTTGCCCAAGTGGCTTGCCGACATCGACGTGGACCTCGGCGCCACCGCCCGCGCACGCATCGCCGGCCCGGGCGGCCGGCCGGACCTGAGCCTGAGCGTGCCGCTGCCGGTACTGACCCACGTCGCATCGCAGTCGCACATGGGCTCGACGACGATGATCAATCGCATCGACGGCGAATGGCACCAGACATCGGTGCAGACGAATGCGCTATCGTTCGCCCAGCGCCTGTTGCCGCGCAACGTCGAGCTCGTGCGGCACGGCGGCCCGTTGAGCCAGCTGCTCGACGGGCTGGGCGCGTCCACCATCCTGCGTCTCGACGTGGTGAAGGACGCGCAACTGGTCCTGAACCTGCCGACCCCGTTGAAGGCCTTCGATGAACCCGGAAAGCAACGCTGACGCCACGTCCGTTCGCGGTACCCCCGCGCCGAAGGAATCCCCCATGAGGAACCGCCCATGACCCGGCCGACCCACGATCTCGTCGTATTTGGCGCCACCAGTTTCGTCGGGCAGATCCTGGCCCGCTACCTGTCCGAGTACCTGTCGGGCTCCGGCGAGACGCTGCGCTGGGCCATCGCCGGCCGCTCCGAAGCGAAGCTCGGGCAGGTCAGGGATACGCTGGGTGCGGCCGGGCAGTCGGTGCCGATCATCGTTGCCGATGCGGCCGACGAAGCGCAGCTTCGAGCGCTCTGCGCGCAGACGCGCGTGGTCGTGTCCACCGTCGGCCCCTATGCGCTTTACGGGGAGCCGCTGGTCAGGGTCTGCGCGGAAACCGGCACCGACTACTGCGACCTCACCGGCGAAACACAGTGGATCAAACGGATGATCGACAGGTACGAGCCGGCGGCGCGGCAATCCGGCGCGCGCATCGTCCATTGCTGCGGCTTCGATTCGGTGCCGTCGGACATGGGCGTGTTCTTCCTGCAGCAGCAGGCGCGGCAGCGGTGGGGCGTGCCGGCCGCGCAGGTGAAGATGCGCGTCAGGACGCTGAAGGGCGGCGCGTCGGGCGGCACGGTGGCGAGCGTGATCAACGTCGTCCGCGAAGCGGCCGCCGATCCCGCGTTGCGCAGGGAACTGCTCGATCCTTATTCGCTGTGCCCGAAGGGGCACGGCTTCACGGTACGCCAGCATGCGGTGCGATCCGCGGCGTTCGATCGCGACTTCGACGCGTGGATCGCGCCATTCGTGATGGCGGCGATCAACGAGCGTGTCGTGCATCGTTCCAATGCGCTGGCCGGCAACGCGTACGGCAGCCGCTTCACGTATGACGAAGCGGTGATGACGGGCACGGGCCTGAAGGGCCGCCTGACGGCGCTGACGATGGTGGCCGGCCTCGGCGCGTTCATGGTCGGTGTCCTCATCAAGCCGGTGCGCAGCCTGATGGAGCGTTTTCTGCTGCCGAAGCCCGGCGAGGGGCCGAGCGCGGCCGCCCAGCTGGCCGGCCGTTACGATTTGCGTTTCTTCGGTCGTGCCGACGACGGGCGGACCTTGCGCGTGAAAGTCACCGGCGACCGCGATCCGGGCTATGGCTCCACCGGCAAGATGCTCGGCCAGGCCGCGATCGGTCTCGCGCTGGATTACGGCGGAGACGGTGTCAAGACCGGCCGCGGCGGCGGCTTCTGGACGCCCGCGACGATGTTCGACGAGCGCTACATCGAGCGCCTGGTTCGCCACGCGGGGCTGCGTTTCGACGTGATGTGAGTGCGCGCCGTCGGCCCTGCGACAGGAAGCCGATAAAGATCGGATAGCGAATCAATTTCAGGAGACAACCTGCAGTCACGACGGGACGGATGGCCGGATGCGATCCGGCGAAGGAGTATCGGAACATGAAGATCGGGGAACTGGCGGAACGCACCGGCCTTACTCCTTCGTGCATCCGCTTCTACGAGCGCATCGGTCTGTTGACGCTCGTCGCGCGCGAAGCGAACGGCTACCGCTCCTATCCGCAGGAAGCGGTGACGGTGCTCGATCTGATCACGGCGGCGCAGAAGGCGGATTTCAGCCTCGACGAGATTCGCACGCTGATTCCGGCCGGCCTCGCGCAGTGGCCATGCGATTCGTTGCTGGAGGCGCTGCACCGCAAGGTGCGGGACATCGAGGCACTGGAGGCGCGGCTGGCGCGCAGCAAGGGGCAGGTCTTGTCGCTGATCGCCGAAATCGCGGCGAAACCGGCGTCGGTCGATTGTGCGACCCATGCGAAACGATTGCTGTCGCGGGTCCCGCCGGGGAATGCAGCGGATGGCGGCGAGGCCGCCGCCGATCGCGACGAACCGGTGTTGCGCCGGCCGACCCGCGCGTAGCGGGGCGCCGGCGCATCACCTCACAGCAGCGCGACGACCTGCTCGGCGGTCGCCTTCGCCGATTGCGGATTCTGGCCGGTCACCAGACGGCCGTCGACGACGACGTTCGACGTGAACGGCAGCAGCGCCTTCTCGTAGCGCGCGCCACGCTGCTGCATCTGCTCCTCGACGTTGTACGGCACCTTCTTCGCGACACCGGCGAGGATTTCCTCCACCCACGAGTAGCCGGTGATCCGGCGTCCGGCAACCAGCAGCGAGCCGTCCGACAGCGTCGTGTTCAGCAGCCCGCAGTAGCCGTGACAGACCGACGACACGACGCCGCCGCGCTCGTAGATCTCGCGCGTGAGCCGCTGCAGCCCCGCGTCGTCCGGGTAGTCCCACATCACGGCATGGCCGCCGGTGAAGTAGATCGCGTCGAAATCGGCCGGATCGATCTCGTCGGGGCGCGCGGTATTGGCAAGCAGGGCCGCGTTGGCCTTGTCGGCGCGCCACGCTTTCGAGGCGGCGTCGGCGTGCGGCCATTTGAGCGAGCGTGGCTCCAGCGGCGACACGCCGCCCTTGGGGCTCACGAGCCTCTGCTCATAGCCTTTCGCCGCGAAGATGTGGTGGGCATGAGTCAGTTCGGACAGCCACAGGCCGGTCGGTTGCGACGGGTCGGCGTAGTGCGCGACGTTGCTGACGACGTGAAGGATGCGCTTGCTCATGATGCGGATTCCTTTTCATCGGCCACGGGCGGACGTCTTCTACGTGCCGCCGGATTGTCGGATGGCAGTACACATACCCATGGCCTCGATACGCTGCCGAGGCAAACCATAACCTTTAAGCAAAGTTGAAGGTCAAGACCCTTTCGCTTTCGCTTTTGTTTTTGTCTTTGCTTCCCGCGCAGGGCTGGCGGGCAGTATGAGTCCGTCCAGCAAGGTTGTCAGCGCATCTTCGATCGCGTGATCGCCGACCTTCTCGCGCACCAGCCGCCTGTCGATCGCCAGCATCGTCAGGCCGTGCAGATGCGCCCAGCAGGCAGTTGCCTGGCCGAGCGCCGGGCGCGGGCGGATCGTGCCGGCGCGCTGGCCGTGTTCCAGGATGTCGACGACCAGCAGGAAAGGCGCCTGCACGCGCGGATCGAGATGGATGTCCGAGGGCTCCCCGGCATCCGCGGCAAACATCAGTCGATAGAGATCCGGGTTGCGCTGCCCGAATGCGAGATGGGCATACGCGAGCGCCAGCAGCACGTCCGGTGCGCTCGCCGCGGGATCGATGGACGCGGCGAGCTCGTCGCGCAGGCGGTCGAAGCCGATCAGTGCGAGCTCGTGCAGCAACGCGGCCTTGTCCGGGAAATGCCGGTACGGCGCGGAGTGGCTGACGTTCGCGCGCCGCGCGATTTCACGCAGCGTGAACTGCCAGCCCTGCTGCTCCTGCAGCGTGTCGAGCGCCGTTTCGATGATCGCGCGACGCAGATCCCCGTGGTGATAGGCCTTTTGCCCGGCGTCCGCATCCTCATCCGACGACATCGTGTTGCTCCTATGTTGACAGGGGACACATTGTGGGCCTATGATCCGCCGCATGCAAGTTGACAGTGTCTACATCGACGCAACCTCGTGAGGTTCACCATGGCCGTTTCCGCAGAATCCATCTCGAGCTTCGACCCGGCGGTGCTGCTGGCCCGCCAGCGCAACGCGTTCGTCAGCGAGGGGCCGCCGACCTTGCAGCAGCGCAAGGCCAGGCTCGCGCGGCTGCGCGCCGTGGTGCTGGCGTATCGCCGCGAAGTGGAGGAGGCGATCAGCGCCGATTTCGGGAATCGCTCGCGGCACGAGACCGCGATCATGGAACTGGTCGGCGTGATCCAGGCGATCGACTACCTGACGCGCAACCTGCGCCGCTTCACGAAGCCGCAGCGCCGGCACGTCGGGATTTTCTATCGGGCCGGGCAGGCTCACGTGGAGTACCAGCCGTTGGGTGTGATCGGCGTGATGGCGCCGTGGAATTACCCGTTCTCGCTCACCTTCATTCCGCTGGCGACCGCGCTGGCCGCGGGCAATCGCGCGATGCTCAAGCCGTCGGAACTGACGCCGCGCACCAGCGAGGTGATGCGCCGGATGCTCGCGGAGACCTTCCCGAGCGAAGAAGTCGCGGTCGTGCTCGGCGGCCCGGAAGTCGGTGCGGCCTTCAGCGGCTTGCCGTTCGACCATCTGCTGTTTACCGGCAGCACACAGGTGGGCCGCAAGGTCATGAAGGCGGCCAGCGAGAACCTGGTGCCGGTGACGCTCGAACTCGGCGGCAAGAGCCCGGCGATCGTCGCGCGGGGGCATGTCGATGGCCGGACGATGTCGAGCATCGTGTTCGGCAAGCTGTCGAACGGCGGACAGACCTGCGTGGCGCCCGACTATGCGCTGGTGCATGAAGACGACCTGGACGCGTTCGTCACGCAATACGATGCGGCCGTCGCGCGCTTCTATCCGGACGGGCCGACGAGCCCGGATTACACGTCGATCGTCAGCGACCGGCATTACGATCGCCTGAAGGGGCTCGTCGACGAAGCGCGCAGCAAGGGCGCGCGCGTGATCGAGGCGGGCGTGAGCCCGCAGCAGGCGGCGACCCGCAAGCGGACGCTCGCCCCCACGCTGATCGTCGGCGCCGGCGACGATACGGCCGTCATGCAGGAAGAAATCTTCGGGCCGATCCTGGCGGTGCGCACGTATCGCACGATCGACGAAGTCGTCGACTACGTGAATGCGCGTCCGCGTCCGCTCGTGCTGTATTACTTCGGTGCGCAGGACGGCGACTGCGAGTCGCTGCTCAAGCGCACCACGTCGGGCAATGTCGGCATCAACAACACGCTCCTGCATGTCGCGCAGGAAGACTTGCCGTTCGGTGGCGTTGGTCCGAGCGGGATGGGCGCGTATCACGGCATCGAGGGATTCCGCGCGATGAGCCACGCGAAGGGCGTGTTCGTGCAGGGGCGCTGGAACCTGCCAAGCCTGCTGCGCGCGCCGTTCGGCAAGCTCGCGGATCTCTCGCTGGCGGCGCTGCTCGGGCGGAGCCGGGAACCGGTGGGCGTGCGCGCGGGATTGAGCGCCAAGCGCTGAACGCGGCCGCACGATGCCTGCTAGGGCGTAGTGCGCTTGCCCGCTCCCGTGCGAACGGCGGCTTCGTCGAAGATCGTCGCGGCGAATTCGACCGCGGCCGGCATCCGCGCGTCATGCATCAGCACGAATTCGACTTCCGGCAGTTCCGGCAAGCCGTCGGCCACGCCGAGTTCCCGGAGTGTGCCGTCGATCGCGCTGCGCGGCACCGGCGCGATGGCGATGCCGGCGCGCACGCATGTCCGGATGCCGGCGACGCTCGGGCTTTCGCATGCGATCCGGTAGCGCAGGTCGGCCAGCGCGAGCGCCTTGAGAGCGGCGCCCCGGTACGGGCAAGGATCGGGGAAGCACGCGAGCGCCACCTCGCCTTCCGGCAACCGCTCGTGGCGCGCAAATGCCCAGACGAGCGGCTCTTGCCACAACGTCGCGCCCTGATCCGTGTGCGCGCACCGGCTGCCGATCACGAGATCGAATTCGCCGTCGGCATGCCGCCGAAACAAGCTGTCGCCGATGTCGACCGTCAGATCCAGCCGCAATCCGCGCCGCGTGGCCGAGTGGCGGCGCATCGCGTCCGGCAGCCAGCCTTCCGCGAAATCCTCCGATGCGCCGATGCGCAGCCGGGTATCGGCTGCGTCGCCGGCTCCCAGCCGCGCCCTCGCTTCCCCGCTCAGATTGAGCATCGCGCGCGCGTAACCGAGCAGCGTCTGGCCATGCGCGGTGAGCGTGACGCTGCGCGTATTGCGCACGAGCAGCGCCTGGCCGACCTGTTCTTCGAGACGAACGATCTGGGCGCTGACCGCGGACTGGCTGAGATTCAGCCTGCGACCGGCGCCGGTGAAACTCCGCACGTCGGCGACCGCGACGAACGTCTGAAGCAGCGCCGTGTCGAGAGGATTCTCCATTGATCACAAATCCGGGTTAATTCAATCAATTAATATCGTTTCCAAATTATAAGCGGGCTCGATACGCTGCGAACCGTAGTGGGCGACCGCGCATCCGGCGCGTCGCCGTCACTCCTGGCAAGGACCGGCTCCATGACGTGCGTGCTCTATATCGAAGGCTCACCCAACAAGGCATATTCCGCATCCATCGAAGTGTGCAATGCGTTTCTCGACGCGTACCGGCATGCGCATCCCGATCATGAAATACGAAAGCTCGACGTGTGGGATCTGGCGATGCCCGAATTCGACGAAGACGCGCTGGCCGCGAAATATGCGGGGCTGAGCGGCACCGCGTTGACACCGTCGCAGGCGGCGGCATGGCAGCGGATCGAGCAGCTCGCAGCGCCGTTCCACGCAGCGGACAAGTTCCTGTTCGGCGTGCCGCTGTGGAATTTCAGCATTCCGTACAAGCTCAAGCACCTGATCGATACGATCTCGCAGAAGGACGTGCTGTTCACGTTCGACGACACGGGCTTCACCGGCAAGCTGGCCGGGAAAAAGGCGGCCGTGGTCTACGCGCGCGGGCTCGGTTATCAGTCGCCGGGTTCGTTTACGCCGGCCGCAGAGTTCGATCTTCAGCGCCCGTACATGGAAACATGGCTCAGGTTCGTGGGCGTGACGGACGTCACGGGCATCGTCGTCGAGCGTACGTTGTTCGGTGCCGACGGAAAGGTCGATCGCAGCCGCGCGATCGACGAAGCCCGATCGATCGCGCGCGGGTTCTGACGCTGCCGCGCAGCGTATCCGGTGCGCCGGTGAGTCGGTGCGTCTGCGGTGTGCTCCCGGCGCTTGTGTCGGCGTGCGGGGCGGACGCCCGGATCAGCGCCCGCCGCGCGCGATGGCGAGCGCAACGCCGAAGCCGACGAGCAGGCATCCGAAGGTGCGGTCGATCCAGTGCCGCAGCGACAGCAGGCGATCGCGGACGGCCGTCGCGGAGAAGCACACGGCCACCAGACTGAACCAGCCGGCGTGCGCCAGCGCGATGAAAGCACCGTAGCCGATCTGCACGATCAACGGCGTGTCGGGCCGCACGGCCTGCATGAACAGGCTGACGATGAACACCGTGGTCTTGGGGTTCAGCGCATTGGTCAGGAAGCCGGTGCGCAGCGCGGCCAGGTCCGACAGCGGTGCGGCCGGCGCGTCGGCCTGCCTGCTGCCGGCCTTCGTCATGAGCATCTTCACGCCGAGGTAGACCAGGTAGATCGCGCCGATCAGCTTGACGGCATTGAAGAGCCACAACGATTGCCGGATCAGCAGGCCGACGCCCAGCAGCGTGTAGCTCACGTGAACCGTCACGCCCAGCCCGATACCCAGCGCGGTGAGCACGCCCGAGCGACGCGACAGCATCAGGCTGTTGCGCGTGACCATCGCGAAGTCCGGGCCCGGGCTGATCACGGCCAGCAGCGTGATGGTGACTACAACTATCAGTTCGGTCATCGTCCTGTCCTTGCGATTGATGGCTTGATGGCGCAATCTTATGGGTCAAGTTTCATCCGGAAAAGCGATGATTTCTGACCAGAATGGTGAGATGGATTCACAATCGATGCGCGCGAACCTGCCTTCGCTGATGGCCCTGCGTTGCTTCGAGGCGGCGGCGCGTCACGAGAATTTCAGTCGTGCCGCCGACGAGCTGTGCCTGACCCACGGCGCGGTCAGCCGCGCGGTGCGGCTGCTCGAGGACGACCTGGGCGTGGCGCTGTTCCAGCGGCGCAGCCGGCGCGTGTTCCTGACCGACGCGGGCCGCAAGCTGGCGCAGGCGGTCCACGACGGGCTGGGGCTGATGCGTCACGCCGCGCAGGAATTGCGCACCGAGGCCGCCCGGGCGCGGCGCTGGGTCCTGTCGTGCGAGCCGACGCTTCTGATGCGCTGGCTGATTCCGCGCTGGCCGGATTTTCAGGCGCGACATGCGGGCATCGACGTTCACCTGGCTGCCGCGGGTGGCCCGTTTTCATTCGACAGCGGCATCGACATGGCGATTCGACGCAACGACTTTGCGTGGCCGGCGGGTTACCACGCGGAGCGTCTGTTCGCGGAGCGGGTGGGGCCGGTTTGCCGGCCGGACAAGGTCGATGCGTGGTTTTCCGCTCGTCGCGGCGAGCGTTCGTTGAAGACGGACGTTCCGCAGTTGCATACGCGGACACGGCCGGACGCGTGGAAGGAATGGGCGGTTGCCGCGCATCAGCCGGCCGTGAGCGGGCGCGGGCAGGTGTTCGACCATTTCTACTTCAGCCTGCAGGCGGCGGTTGCGGGGCTGGGTGTCGCCATCGGCCCGTGGCATCTCGTTCGCGACGATATCGAAAGCGGCGTGCTGGTCGCGCCGATGGGGTTCGTCGAGGATGGTTCGCATTACTGTCTATTGACGCCGGAGCCGGTGGTGGCAGGCCGTGCACAGGCGGATGTGCTTGCGTGGTTGAGGGCGGTGGCCTGATCGGCGCGCGGATGCCGGGGAGGGGCGGTCGACGATGAGCGAGACCGGCTGCTTCCGACGTTGAAGCGGCGCGCTGACAGCCGGCTCGGCCAGCGCGATCGGGTGACCGTAGTCGCCGTCGCTACGGTCGGGCGTCCGGCGCGAACGTCCTGCCCGTCACGTCCACGATGAAGTCGATTGCCGCGCGAATCGTCGGCGCATGTCTGAGGTCGGCATGCACGACCAGCCAGAGATCCCGGGCGTACGGTTCCCCGTCGAACGGCAGGCGCTGCAACACGGGATCGTCGTCGCCCATGAACACCGGCAGCCCGGCCACGCCGATGCCTGTACGTGCCGCCACCTGCTGTGTCGTGATGTCGCTCACCTCGCACGCGATACGGCGGCCTCGCGCGATCGACTCGAGCCATCTCTGATGCGGCATTTCCGCGAATTGCGCGTCGTAGCAGATGAAGGCCCAGTCGTCGGGCGACGACGCGTGCGCATAGTCGCGGCTCGCATAGAGCCCGAACGCCATCTCGCCCAGCTTGCGCGTCACGTTTTGCGGTTCCTCGGGGCGGAACAGGCGCACGGCGATATCGGCTTCACGACGGGCGAGCGACACGCGTTGCGCCTGGCTGGCCATCGATAGCCGAATGCCCGGATGCAATTGCGCGAATTCATGTAGATGATTCGCGAAGAAGTTGTTTGCGAGTACGGGCGGCACGCTGATCGTCACGGTGCCGTGCATCGGCAGGTGTTCCGTGAGCGCGAGGCGCTCGATCGCAAACGCGTGTGCCTCCATTTTCTCGGCGAGCTCGAGTATCTGCCGGCCGGCGGCGGTCGGCCGGCACGCGCGCGGCAACCGGTCGATCACGCGGATCTTCAGTTCCGCTTCGAGTGCGCCCAAGCGGCGGCTGACGGTCGCGTGGTCGACATTCAAGCGCCTGGCGGCTGCCGAAAGACTCCCCGTTTGTGCGACGGCAACGAAGTAGCGCAGGTTTTCCCAGTCGAACATCGGTGCATTTTCTCCAGGTTGCTGTGCTGTTTCGCGGAATATTCGCACAGAAGGCGATCCTCTACGCTGCAATCCTCCCCATGCGAAGGATTGCCGATGCAGACCTCATCCAGACATCACCCGCGGCTGGTTCAAACGGCCGCGTGCCTCGGTTTTGCTGTCGTCCTGATCGACGTCAGCGTCGTCAACGTTGCGCTCGATGCATTGCGGACGGCCTTTGGCGCAGCGGTCACGGACCTGCAATGGGTCGTCAATGCGTATGCGCTCGTGTTCGCGGCGACCCTGCTGATGGCCGGCGCCCTCGGCGACCGGCTGGGCGCAAAGCGCGTGTTCATTGCCGGCTACGCGATATTCACGCTCTCGTCGATCGGCTGCGGCATCGCGCATTCGATGGAAGCGTTGATCGCGTGGCGGCTCGTTCAGGGGATCGGCGCGTCGCTGCTGGTGCCGAACTCGCTGGCCGTGCTGCGCGTCGCATTCGACGACGCGGCGGCGCGCAGCCGGGCGATCGGCTGGTGGGGCGCCGGCGGCGGCATCGCGCTGGCCGCGGGGCCGTTGGCCGGCGGATTGCTCATCGCTGCCGTGGGTTGGCGCAGCATTTTCCTGGTCAATGTGCCGGTCGGCCTGGCCGGTATCTGGATGACATGGCGGTTTGCGCCGGACACGAAAGCGCAGCGCGGAAGGCGCCTGGATCTTCCCGGACAACTGACCGGTGCGTTGGCGCTGGCGGCGCTCACGTTCGCGTCGACCGAGATCAGTGCACTGGGATGGCGCAACCCGGTCATCGTGGGCGCGTTCGCGTTGTGCGTCGGGCTGGGCATCGCGTTCGTCCGGCTGGAAGCGCGTAATCCGGACGCGATGCTGCCATCTGCGTTGTGGCAGGACCGGATCGTCCGCAGTTCGATCGTGATCGGCGCGATCGCGAATCTGGTCTTCTACGGGATCGTGTTTACGTTGAGCCTGCTTTTTCAGTCGGTGTGGCATATGACGCCCGTGCGTACGGGTGTCGCGTTTCTGCCGATGATGGGTGTGCTGATGGCCATGAGCATCGCTTCCGGCAGACTCACCGGCAGGCTCGGTGCGCGCACGCTGGCGACGGCCGGCCTGTCGATTTCCGCGGTCGGGTATCTCGCGATGTGGCCGGCGATCGCCGTGCACTCCAACGCGCTGCTCGCAATACCGATGCTGCTGGCAGGCAGCGGCATCGCGCTGACGATACCGACGATCACGGACGCGGCGCTCGCGGCGGTGAGCGCCGCGCAGTCAGGGGTGGCGTCCGGGCTGTTGAATACGGCCCGGCAGGTGGGCGGCGTGTTGGGCGTCGCGTTGTTTGGTTTCTTCGTTCGGGCGGCAGACAGCGCGACGTTCGTTCACGGGATGGCGCGGGCGTTGATCGTTTCCGTTCTGTTGCTGGTGGCCGGTGCGGTGATGGCGTGGCGGAATCTGGGGCAGGCAGGGGCGCGAGGAATTCGGGCTCGCGGGGCGAACCCTCAACGTCAATGACCGACCCGATAGACGCGACCGCTATGCACGCCTTCCACGCTGCGTCGATAGGCCATTGCCACACGTGCCGCCGGCACGCTCTCGCAGCCGGGAAAAAACGGACCGAACCGATCCATGGATTCCGTCAGCACCGTCGGGCTCACGACGTTGATCCGGATGCCGCGCGGAAAATCGCACGCGGCCCCGCGCACGAATCCTTCAATTCCGGCATTCGATGCGGCGGCATGGGCACCTTGCGCAATCGGATCATCGACCGCGATGCCCGAGGTCAGCGTGATCGACCCGCCGTCGACCAGATAGTGCTGGCCCACCAGTGCGATGCGGACCTGGCTCAGCAGCTTGTCCTGCAATCCCTTGTGGAAATCGGCCGCCGTCATCTTCTCGATCGGGGCAAGGATGACATTGCCCGCGGCGGCGACGATTGCGTCGACTTGCCCGATCTTCTCGAACAGCGCGCTCACGCTCTCGTCATGGGTGATGTCGACCTGATGGTCACCGGAGGTGCGACCCACGCGAACGACTTCGTGTCTTCCGTCACGCGCAAGCTCATCTGCCACGGCACGTCCGACGTCTCCGCCGGCGCCGATTACAACGATCTTCATGGAACCACTCCTTTTCGATTTCAGGTTGGAGCAGCCATTGTTCTTCGAACCAATATTGAGATAAATGTGCTCTAATTTCCGACACTACTAATCGCCAGTTCGCAATATGGACAAGCTGCGTTCAATGGAAACCTTCGTTGCCGTCGTGGAAGGGGGCAACTTCACCGAGGCGGCGCAGCGGCTTGGCATGTCGGCGGTCATGGTCGGCAAGTACGTGCGCGAACTTGAAGAGCGCCTCGGCGCGCGCATGCTGGAGCGCACCACGCGACGGCAGAGCCTGACGGACGCGGGGCGCGTGTTCTACGAAGATGCCAAGCGCGCGCTTGAACAGGTGCGGATCGCCGAGACATCGGTCGAGCGATTGCGTGCGTCGCCGTCCGGCACGTTGCGGATCAGCGCGCCGATTACCTTCGGTGCATGCGTCGTCGCGCCGCTGGCCGCGACGTTCCAGCAGATGCATCCACTCGTGCGCATCGAGCTGGTGTTGAGCAATCGCGTCGTCGACCTGGTGGACGAGGGTTTCGATCTCGCCGTTCGAATTGGTGAACTGGGTGACGTCGATCTGATCGCAAAACCGTTGACCATGTATCGCATGGTGATTTGCGCATCGCCCGGTTACCTCGCGCGGCATGGACGTCCGGAGACGCCGCAGGATCTGGGCGTGCATCACTGCCTGTCTCACTCGGTGTGGAACGGCCGTAACGGGTGGAAGCTCGGTGGGTGGGACGGGCCGCAGGTTTCGCAGGATCCGGTCTTCACGTGCGACGACGGGAACGGGCTGCGCATGGCCGCCATCGCGGGCGCGGGATTGTTGCTGCAGCCTGAAGTTCTGGTGGCGCACGATCTGGCGAGTGGCGCGCTGGTGCCGGTGTTGCAAGCGTACTTGCCGGCGCCGCATCCGGTTCATATCGTGTATCGGCACGATCGGCGGCCATTGCCGAAGCTGACTCGTTTCGTCGAGCATTTGATCGAGCATGGTGCGGGGCGTTGAAGTCGAACGCAGGTAGCGATCGGGGATTCGTGGCGAATCGAATGTCGACAGGAAGCGACGCGTTGCGGGTGCGTGACACTTGTGAGCCGAAGCGATCGCCGCCCGCTGGCGCCGCGCTATTTCTGCGCGGCCGGGATTCCATTGGCGACCGCGTCGAGGTTGAACACCCGGGCTTCTAAGCGAGCGCGCGGTGGTACACGAAGCCGGCATTCGTTCCGCCGCCCCGACCTATGGCGATCTGAATATTGAGGTGTGCCATCGCCTCGAGATAACGGGCGTTGTTCAAGGGGCCGGTCACGACGGGCGCGAACCCCGCGCTTTCCGCGATCTCGGCGACCGTCGTGTTGGCCTGGACGTCGTTGCCCGCGATGAATGCCGTAACGGCATGGCCACCGCGATCGATGCGATCCGGCGTCATGATGTCGGCGAACACCGTGTTGAAGCACTTCACCAGACGCGCGCCCGGCAGCAGGTGGCCGATCGCCTCGGCTGCCGATCCGTCGGCCCCCAGCGGAAGTGGCGACCAGTCGTCCTTGAGCGCATTCGTTGCGTCAACAACGATCTTGCCGGCCAGCCGATGCGCAAGGGAGGGAAGTACCTCGGCGCACGCCTGATAGAGGACAGCGATGATGACAACATCACCATGCGTCGCGGCCTCGTCCAGCGACGCGATTCGGTACCGGGCGCCCGGGCGCGCCCTCGCGGGATTGCGCAAGCCGACTACCACATCATGTCCCGCCGCGACCAGCAATTCGGCCAGATTCCCGCCAAAGTTTCCACCGCCCAGGAATGCGATCTTCATGGCATGCACCTCACGATTGATTGGGTGGCATCATTCTTTCAATTCCGGTTTCTGCAATCAATTAGGTACCCGAGGGTAACCATGACGAAGAAGATCGAGTTGCCGCCCGATGCGTTCCTGAAAGTCTGTCCGTCACGCGCGGTGCTCGCGCGTATCGGGCAGAAGTGGACCGTGCTGGCCATGGTCGCGATGAAGGATGGGCCGATGCGTTTTGGCGACATCAAGCGCCGCCTGGAAGGTGTCTCGCAGAAGATGCTGACCCAGACGCTGCGCGCGATGGAGCGCGACGGACTGGTGGTGCGCAATGTCTATGACGAACTGCCGCTGCGTGTCGAGTACGCGCTGAGTTCTCTGGCCGGTACGCTGCTTCCGCTCGTCATCGATCTCAAGGCATGGGCGGAGAATGCGCTCGCGACGATCGAGGCGAGTAATCGTGCGTTCGATCGTGAGCATGCGGAGTAGGGGGAGGGGGGGCGGGTTGGGGTCAAGCCTTTTATGTGCCGGCATGCTCGTAGTTCGCGCGGTCACTCGAGAGTCCGCTGATAACGCAGGTGCGTGACAATGCCCGGTTCCAACAATTCTCCGATCACCTCCTGCTTGAATACTCGCGCGTATGTGTGATGGGGATGGGCGCGGTTGGGAACTAGCGGTGGTGACCGAGGCGGAAACCGACCCGCAGCGGTCCTACGGGACCACGTGTACTCAAAGGCAGCGTTCAATCTATAACGGCCATTCGGGCGGCCATGTTGGTCGGCAGGTCATCAGCCGGAGCCGACGTACGACGCGATCTGCGTGCGACTCAGCTATGAGACCTTGTAATTGCCGCGCAAAAAAAGTACTTCTAGCCTTGCACCACTGACAAATCTAGCCAATGGTTGGGAGCCTTCCAGGACATTAGACTTTCAGTGGCGTTGTTCCCGGCTTTCTTTTCCCCGTCGTTGACTGCTCTTTCAAGCGCTCGTCTCGACAGTTGAAGATGTAACAGCTTTCTCCGCGACAACAGATCCGACTCGTCGAGACTTGCAAAATCCTGGTCAATCCAAATCCAGATTTTTCGGTCCACACAGGTGAGCAGAACCTGCCATGCGGCGTAGGCCGCCTCCGCGCTGCTCGCCGAAACAAACTCTTGCCACCAATACCGAGAGAAAGCCGACCGGTTACGCCAGAATTGCGCTTCCCGCTTTACTTGCCCCCAACCTTCGTTCAAGTCTCCTTCCGGCCACTCCAGTTCGTCAACAGCGACATGGTCCGTCAGTCCCCGCAACAGGATTGCGCGTTTGCGTCGCCAATCTTCTGTCGAGTTCTCATCAGCCAAGATCCGTGAATCCAGCCAGTCGCGACGACCATTTGCGAGTGCGCAGACGACCGTTTCCACGTAGTCGGCGGTCGTCGCGTTGCCCTGAAGCTGATACAACTCGTCGCGAAACTGATTGATTGCCGGACCGCCGTCTACCCGAAATGGCATGTGCATCAGGTCGTCAACGCCAGCGATACCAGTGAATTTGACACGAAGGGAGCGTTTAAGCGCACGCCAAAGGGCAATACCGCGAATGGGAGCAACCTCCATCAGAGCCTCGCAGAGCGCCACAAATAACCCCCCCGCCTGATTCACGCGTCGGACAAAGTCAACCGTCAGCTCCTCCATCCCGTCCAGCCACGCGTCGACCTCGGCTGAAGCGCTCTTCACAAGCAATCGCGCTTGTACTGTTGGGAATAGTATCGAATACAGATTCGCGCCAGCGGTACGCGCCCGTTCAAGTTGAGCCAACGTATTGGATCGAGCTGCACGCTCACGTGCCTCCCGCTTCTTGAAATCAAACATCTCCGCAAGAGACTGAACATTTTCCTCGTTCTGGCGAGCGTGCAGCGATAGCCGAGCAATAGCGTCCGAAACGTCGATCGTGACATCGGAGTCCAGCACGCCGATGTCTAGATGCTGGCTGGCACTTAACGTCGCATCTAGAGCTTGAGCAGCGACTTTCACATCCTCTTCTGCGGCGCCTCGCTCGAGAGCTGCACGTAGCAACGACCACGGGGCGACAAGACCTGCCAGTGAGATCAACGACCGCTCCTTCGCAGCCGCAAGCACGGCAGCGCTTCCGTACTCCTGCTCGAAGACGGTTTGGCTCGCTTTAAAACACCATCCGTTTTGCAGCAGCACCCGGCCGAACGACGCAGGGTTGGAGGTTGAAAGACCAATAAATGCTACGTTGCGAAGCACCTCATGTTCTAGAGCCAACGCAACATTCGCGAGACGTTCGACTTCGGATTCTGGCAGTGGTACTGGATGAAATCCGAGAGATGCGAATACCACCTCTATCACCCGCTGATTTTCCACACCCCGGTCTTCAATAAACCGGGACAGCGTACCGGAGTCGGCAGGCTTCAACGTGTAGCGAAGCGTGAGAGAAATCGGGACGCCTTCCGCTTCCGCCAGCAGGTCGAGTTGGGACCTCACATCTAGTGGCAGAAGTTCAAGATGGACCAGTCGTGCCGCGACAAATTGTTCATCCTTGTGCAGTACGGTCGGTTGCTTGTGCCGTAACATACTCGCAGCGTTGGCAGCAGCATCGTCCACAAGCAGCACGTGGTCTGGAGCCTGTAAACCCGCCCAGTGGCGAGCTTGATCAGTGCGTTCAGCAAGTTGCCTGAGAAAACGTGTCACCAGCGCGCCGAGTGCGTCGGGGGTAAAGCGACCCAGCACTCCAACTAAAGTATCGAAATTATGGTCCTCAATTGTCGATGTCATGCCTGTTCTGAGCAGACTAACGTCGAGTGCATTTGCGGTCTCGGCCAATGCATCAACAAACGACTTCGGCACATTCAAATTAGGCGCTGCCCAGTACCGGGCCGTACGTTCTGCTCGTCTCAAAACGGGCAGGGTCGAATTGCCCAGCACCTGTAATGTATGACGATATTCAAGTGCATAGAAGCTTTGACTCGGGTTGGCGAGGTAATCCCGTTGGTATTCGAAATTACCTGGCAGGCGATCCTGAATTGCGGACGCCTCCGCCTCCGACGTTTCAGTGCCCGCGAGCCAGCGCAGGAAGGCTGCAATTTGTTGCTGAAAATCCTTGTGAACACCCTTCTCGGTCACGACATGCAGCGCCGCGTCCGATATGCGGACCAGCATTCTGACCACTTCATCGCGGTCCACCTGATTGAGAAGAACTAGCCAACGCATTGCGAGCCAAAAATCACTACCTAACATGTCCACGTGATGCACGACGCAAGTGGCAGCAAAAACTCTCTCCGCAGAATGCAGTGCTTTTCCCTGCAGAAGAATTGGAACGAGCTCGCGCAAATCATCGAATCGTTTATGCTGTAACCTAAGTGGAATGCCCATCACAGGATGGATTCCGGCCTCATCGGTACCAATCAAGTGGACAAGATGCCGGGAGAGCATTGCAGAAGCATCCTTGTCGCGAATCCTTTCCTCAGGAGACGGACATGGCACTCGCGCCACCCACTCGACCAGTCGGTCAAGAACGGCATTCCAGACTGTGCCGCCGGCAGGTGTAATAAGGCGGAGGGCTTGCACAGCCCAGCTGCGAGCAGAGGCCATTGCACGGCCACTGGACATTTCGGTCACATCGAGCAAGGGCACTGCCAGCGCGGGGGCAAGGTCTACTACCTCATTCCGATGCTCGTCGTTTGCGTTCTGGCTTTGTAATAGTGCAAAAAGAACAGGCGTCGTGACGTCCTGCATAATTGCCGCACCTCGCGCAACAAGCACAGAGATAGCCGCGGAAAGGATATCGGGCGAGGCCGATGTGGAAGCAATTGGATCTAGCCACTCTTCAAGTGCTGCGGTTACATCATGGCCGTTTGCCGAGGCCTCCTCCAACTTTGTCAGCAACGCCGCTGCCAAAGCGAGATGAATTGTCGATTCCTTTGGACGATGAACCCCAAGTCTACCGGGGACTTCTTCCATCCACGCGCCAGAAATGATTTCGCTTAGGCGTCTATAGTTGTCGTCGACACTGCGAGCACTCACCTGCGCCGAACTTGCAAGTTCATCTGCCGTGTATGAGAACTGTTCTGCGAGCCGTGCGAGATCTGCACCGGTACTTCCAATCTGTTCAAGATATTTATTCGCCTGAGCAACCAGCCATTGAGTCCACTCCAGCTCTGAAAAGCTCCGCCCTTCTCGCATCCCCAATTCGTCTCGGCCATAGGCCCACAACAGACGATTGACCGTCACGCCCCCCTTAAACGACGCCTCTTCACGGAATCGGACGACGAGCGGAAAGAGCCTTGGAATGCAGGCCAGCCTGACGAGGTCCGCAGACAACTCTGTACGCGGAATGGAATGTGCGATTAGCAACTCATCGAGCTCTCCCCCCGGGATGTCACTGTAGGGTTCAATTCCTATGCGTACGCTCGTATTCGGGGCCGAGCGAAGCCCCTGAAGCCGATTTTCAAGGAAGTGAGTCTGGACACTGACCAGAGTACGCACTGAAGTGTGAAACGTCTCGCCCTGCAATATTTGGAGAAGGCGCACCCATTCGAACGATGGCTCTTGGTTCAGCCCGTCCAACGTTAGCAGCAGAGCTGGCCCTTCCTCGGCCGGACGGCTAAGCAGTCGGCGGACACGTTGTTCCCAGTAGACACGGTTCCTGCTACGAGTGAGGTCGTACAGCTCGTCGCCGAGAAACTCTTGCAAGGTGCCGTTTGAGAGCCCCTTTAAACGACGGATCGCCGATGAAGGTATCGCGAGAACAATAGGTAGACGTTCCAGTTCACGCACAATCCAGTGCAGGATTGTCCACGTTTTGCCGACGCCCTCACTGCCGTGAGCAATAGCGCGCTGGTACGAAGGCTTTGCCCACCAGTTATCCAACTGATCGAGAACAGTTTTCCTGGTAATAAAGATGTCGGCAGCGCCGCCCGCTGCGTTCTGTGCAAAAAGCGCGGTTGACTCGGTGGCATTGTTCCAGATAGAAACAATACGCTGCGCCGCAGCTTCCCGCACAGAATCGAATCCGATTTTCCAGGGCTCCAGTTCCCGGCGAATCATTCCGATTACCGGTTGGGCGGCTTCGTGGATTGCCAGTGCGGCGTCGCTCGCAGGCTTACCGTAGAATCGCTTTACAAGCTCTGGATCGACTGCGCAGAGCGCCGCGAGTTCTGGTATTCCTCCACTCTGATCGTCCCAGTCGATAACAGCAATGGGCAATCCCTCAGAGTCGGCTTTCCCGTTCAGCGTCTCTCTGAGTCCTTCGTCAGCACGACGTGTGCACACCAGAATCCAAAGCTCTAGAAGCGGATTCCGTTTGAGTGCATCGTCGACTTCACCCTGCAATTCGCGTTTGTTGAGCGAGGTGCCGTCCGCATAGCGCTTGCTCTCTATACGAATGTGTCGGCCCTGGCTGCCTGCGGTCCCGGCATCTGCACCAAACTGAAAACCAGAATCCGAAACAGCCAGTCTTACGCCGATAAGCGAACCAATGAGGCTGGCGGCAAGCCGCTCAAGCATGCGAGCATCTCCCAGTGTCAAAATGCGTTTCAGACTAGTGAGATGGTGCTCAAGAGCCGGTTTTCCGCGAGAAACGTTTCCTGTATTTTTTCTGGTCGAAGCCATTGCTGATAGTGAAGTATAGTTTTGAATTCACAAACCCGGGTTCAGCAGAACTTTAACCGCATCGGTCCGAGTTCGGCTACCGATGCGGTCACTCGAATGACCGTGTATTTTCATTGACGAACGGCCGAATATGTCTGCGGATTCAACCCGTCGATCCTGATCGGTGATTCCCAACCCATTCCAAACCTGCATCGAAAGCCAAATCGGACATTCATCGTGCTGCCTGCGGACATCAAGCGACCGTCCAGCTATGATCGCCTGACCTATGGATTCTGATCCAACGCTTCGCAACTGCTTCAAAAACTGATCCGCACCGACCACTCGCACCTCATGCGGAAAATAAAACTTCTTCCGATTCTGCGACACGGCGCAACGGCGTGCCTGAGTTGTTCCGCATTATCGGCCTTTGCCGTGACGCCTGAAGCACTCGTGTCGTCCGTGGCCGCGCCCGATGTCGCTCACCAGGCGACATGCAACCTGGTCAGGCCGGACTATCCGAACGAGGCGCGGCGGGCACACGAAAGCGGGACGGTAAAGCTGCGTTTCGAAATCAGCGTCAACGGTCAGGTTGAAAACGTGACTGTTGTCGAATCGACGGGGTACGCGTGCCTGAACGACAGTGCGAAAGCGGCGCTACTTGCCAGCCGATGTACCCGATACCATGATGCGGACGGTAAGCCATTGCGATCTGTCACGACCATTCGACTTGCGTTCCAGTAAGCGACCTTCGACGAACGTACAAGCGCCAGCGCGATTCAAGACCTGATCGACGAAGGTGTCGCCGAACGACCGAACGACCCGCGCCGGACATAAACCACCACACCCGCCGCTCAATCAAGATAAGGCTCCAACACCCCCTCGATCCAGTCCATGAAGGCCCGGACGCGAGGCGACAGATTGCGCCGATGGGCCACGACAAGCGACGCGGCGAGCGGCTCGGGACGCAAGTCGGGCAGCACCTCCACCAGCGCGCCGCTTTCAATGTAGTGCGCAAGCGTCGGATATCCCGCCTGGATCAACCCGAGGCCGGCCAGCCCGGCTGCATGATAGGTCTGCACACTGTTGACCTGCATCGCGCTCGGCAGCGGAAGCGACGCATAGCCGTCGCCGTCCGGGTATTCCCATCCGGCATGCCTGGCACCGAGTGTCAGCGTGTAGTGGATCATTCGGTGTCCCTGCGTGCGCAGATCATCGAGCGTGTGCGGTGTGCCGTACCGCGCCAGATAGCTCGGGCTCGCCGCATTGGTCATCCGCAGTTTTCCCAGCGGCCGGGCAATCAGCGTCTCGTCGACGATCGGCCCGAGCCGGATCACGCAGTCGAATCCTTCCTGGACGAGATCGACACGCCGATCGGTGCTCGAAAGTTCCAGTTCCAGTTCCGGATGCGCCGCCATCAGTTGCGGGAGTGCGGGAATCACGACGCTGCGTGCCAGCTCGGTGGGCATGTCGACGCGCAGCCTTCCCCGCAACGGTGTGCCGTTGCCGGAGAACATCGATTGCAACTCCTGTACTTCGGCCAGCAGGTCGCGCGCGCGTGAATAAAAGGCGCGCCCGTCTTCAGTCAGCTGAACGCGCCTCGTGGTCCGGTGCAGGAGCGCAACGCCCACGTCCCGCTCGAGTTCACGGATCACCATCGACACACGTCCCTTCTGGATACCGAGGCTTTCGGCCGCGCGCGTGAAGCTCGTCATTTCGGCGACACGGGCAAAGATCAAAAGCGCGTCGAGGTTTTGCATTGTTCACCCAGGGAGTAACAGAACGTTCAATTTGTCATCGTTTATAACTCAGTTGTGGCTCGGTAGAGTGGCTTTCCATGTCGTCCACCGCGGACAACGCGAACGAAAGGAAGCACCCATGACACCACACGCCTCTCCGGTCAACACAGTCGTCGTATTCCACTCCGGCCACGGGCATACCGAGCGCATGGCTAACGCTGTCGCCGAAGGCGCCCGCGCCGTGCTCGTCGCGATCGACAGCGAGGGAAACATTCCAGCGGATGCCTGGGAAATGCTCGCCGGCGCGGACGCGATCCTGTTCGGCTTGCCGACCTACATGGGCGGCCCGAGCTGGCAGTTCAAGAAGTTTGCCGACGCATCCTCGAAGGTCTGGTTCGAAGGCGGATGGCGGAACAAGATCTTTGGCGGCTTCACCAACAGCGCAAGCATCAACGGCGACAAGCTCAACACGCTCGAATACTTCTTCCTGCTCGCCGGGCAGCACGGCGGCATCTGGGTCAGCATGGACATCAAGCCGGCGAACGTGAAAGCCTCGATGCGTGACGACCTGAATCGCATGGGCGCCTATATCGGGCCGATGGCGCAAACGCCTGCCGATGCGTCGCCCGAGGAAATGTCATCGGGGGACCTCGAGACGGCACGCCGCCATGGCATGCGCGTCGCGACGATCGCCGGACAGTTTCGGTCCGGAACACCTCGAGGCAACTGAAATCCCGGCATGCGCGACGGGACGTGACGCAACGCAACGGACGCCGCCGCATGCCATCCAGCCACGTTTGAAGGGAAGGGTGATGAAATACAAGCAACTTGGCCGCACCGGCCTGTACGTTTCCGAGTTGTGCCTCGGCACGATGACGCTGGGCGGCAATGCCGATGCCGGCATGTGGAAGGCGATCGGCGCCGTCGAACAGGACGAGGCGAACCAGCTGATCGCCCGCGCGCTTGCCGACGGAATCAATTTCATCGATACCGCCGACATTTACTCCTTTGGCCAGTCCGAACGCATCGTCGGGCAGGCCCTCCGGGACATCGGCGTGCCGCGCAGCGAGATCGTGCTCGCGACCAAGACGGCCGGCGTGATGGGCCGGAAGCCCAACGAACAGGGGGCGTCGCGCGGCCACATCATGGATTCCGTGCAGAGAAGCCTGGAACGGCTTCAGGTCGACCATATCGATCTGTACCAGATTCATGCCAACGATCCCGTCACGCCGATCGAAGAGACGCTGCGCGCCCTCGACGATCTCACGCGGCAGGGGCTGGTCCGATATGTCGGCGTGTCGAATTGGCGCGCGGGCAGGATCGGCAAGGCGCTCGGGCTGAGTGCGGCGCTTCGCGCCACGCGCTTCGAGACGCTCCAGGCCTACTATTCGATCGCCGGACGTGACGTCGAGCGCGAACTGGTGCCACTCGTCGTCGAGGAGCAGATGGGGCTGCTCGTCTGGTCGCCTCTCGCCGGCGGGTTGCTGTCGGGGAAGTTCGGCCCCGGTACGTCGACCGACAGTGGTTCGCGGCGCAATCATTTCGATTTTCCGCCGGTCGATCTTGATCGAGCCTGGCCGTGCGTTGCAGAGATGCGCACCATCGCCGATGCGCACGATGTCTCGGTCGCCCGGATCGCGCTCGCGTGGCTACTTGCGAGGCCGCATGTCACGAGCGTGATTGTCGGCGCCAAACGGATCGAACAGCTCGAAGACAATCTCGGCGCGGTCGACGTCGTCCTGACCGAGACCGAGCTTGCGCGTCTCGATGCCGTGAGTGCTTTGCCGGCCAGCTATCCCGGCTGGATGATCGAGCGTCAGGAGGCGGGCAGGCGCCCTCAACCTTTCCGGCGCGTCGCGTCGGAATAGAACCGGCGATCGCACCTCAATCCAGTCGACGCAAGTCGTTGAAGATCGCCGCCCCGCGTTGAATCGCGTGTTCCCGTTACCAAAGAGAGATCGACATGCCGAAGGGTTATCTAGTCGCACACGTCAGCGTTTCGGACCCGGCCGCCTATGCTGCTTATGCAGAAGCCGCGGGTGATGCAATCAAGGCTTTCGGCCCCAAGGTCATTGCGGCCTGGGGGCAGTATGAAAACCTCGAAGGCGAGGCCCATGAGCGGCATGTGGTTCTCGAGTTCGATTCGTTCGCCGAGGCCAGGCGTTTTTATGAGAGCCCCGAATACCAGACGGCCAAGGCACTTCGCGCCGGGGCAGCAACCGGGACCTTCGTCATTCTCGAGGGGGCTTCATGACGCTGACCACGACACGTTCGAACATGAGCGTCGTCGGTTCGATCTCGCGGCAGGGGGCCTCACGAATCCCGGCCGTCCTTCGCCGGAAGTGCCCGGCATTGCGAATGCGGGGACGCTGGCTTGCCGACACGTCCTTGCGGTGATCAATCATTCGGCTGAACGTCCGCCGGCTCATGCGACCGGACGAGCGGTGGCCTGACGATGATCTTGCCGATAACCTGGCCAGATTCCTGAGCCTGGTGGGCTTCAACGATGGCGTCGAGCGCGAATTGCATGCCTATGGTCGGCACATAGGCGCCGTCCTCGAGGCATCGGCAGATCGCCGAAACGGCTGCGGACTTGGCGGCCGCCGGGACGGTGTAAATGTAAACGAACCGGAATGTACAGCCTGCGATCATTGCGTCGAGCAGGGGAAGCGGCACCTGATCGGCAGCGGATCCTACGGCGTACGAACTGATGATGCCGCCGTTGGCGAGGCAGCGCATATCGATGTCGAGGTTGTCTTGCAGACTGACTTCCACGATACGATCGACTCCCCGCTGCCGTGTTGCCGACTTCACGATCGCGACCACATCCTGCAGCCGTCGATTGATCACGAGGTCTGCACCCGCACGCCGTGCGGCGTCTGCCTGCGCGGGCGTTGAAACGGTGGTCGCGACCCACGCGCCGGCCCATTTTGCAAGCAGGATTGCTGCGGTTCCGACCGCTCCCGCGCCGCCCTGGACGAGTATCGCGCGACCCTTGATGTCGCCGTCGGAGAAGAGGCAGCGATGGGCCGTGAGTGCCGGAATGCCCAGGCAGGCGCCGACCTCGAACGAAACATTGTCGGGCAAAGGAACGGCCTGTGCTTCCGGAACGACCGCATATTCCGCGGCCGTGCCGAAGGGGCGGCGATATTGCGCTTCGAACAGCCACACCCGTTCGCCTGTCCGTGTCGGCGCAACGCCGGCACCGACCGCGTCGATCACGCCTGCACCGTCTTGATGCGGAATGACCATCGGAAATGCGGAACGGCCGGAGAAGCCGGTACGCGCCTTGATATCGCTGGGATTCAGGCCCGATGCGTGGATGCGTACCCGGACTTCGCCCGGACCCGGTTGCGGAACCGGAAAATCCCCGAGCCTCAACACTTCCGAAGCGTTGCCCTGACGTTCGTAATAAGCGGCCTTCATCGATCTGATCCCTTGAATGAGTCCGGTCGCCGGTTATCGGCGGCCGATGTAACGATGCCGGGACTATCGGCGGTCGACCGCTTTTGCACAAGAAGGCACGTCTTTGATATATAGGGAAAGAAATTATCCTATTGGGAGCCGGCATGACATCTTCGGTTAGCACGTATCCGTGCTCGGTCGCCGCGACGGTCGATGTCGCGGGAGGGAAATGGAAGCCGCTGATCGTGCACTATCTGCTGGGCGGTACCAAAAGGTTCGGCGAGTTGCGCGGCTTGATCGGAGTGGTGACCCAGCGCTCGTTGACGTTGCAGCTTCGCGAGCTCGAATCGGACGGCATCGTGACCCGTACGGTTTTCGCCGAGGTTCCGCCCCGCGTCGAATACACGTTGACCGAATTCGGCAGAACGCTCGCCCCGGTGCTCGAGGCGATGAAGCAATGGGGCGATGCGTACCTCGCGCGACTGGAGCAATCCGCGGGGCGCCGGCCGTGTTCGTGAGTGTCCCGTTGCGTCGCCGAGGGATGTCCGGACACCCTTGCCCGGCGAGTCGTTGAAAACGCGCACGTGCCATAATTCGCCGGTTCCTGGGCTACCCGATGCATCGTGTCCTTCACGAAATGATTTTGATCAGATCTCTTGCCGCCGCCAGCCTGTTGCTGGCGGGATGTGTTACAGCGGCGCACGCCGAAACGTATCCGCCGGAAGTGTCGAGAAACATCGACAAGCTCCAGTCCCGATGTGCCGGCAAATCCAACGACCCCAAGGCGGCCGCCTGCATCGAATACAAGGCCACGCTGGCCCGCACCGTTCCACCCGCTGTCCAGGAGTTGATGCGTCAGGAAGAAGCGGTTGATGGCCAATGCAGGAACGGCGCGGCACCGAAACTATTGCCTGACGGGCAATATGCTCCGGGCAGTGCGTGCGCACAACGCGAGCTGATGATGAAAACCATTCGCCAGCACGGCTGGTGCTGGGGGCACACGGACATGGATAGCTATCATCCGGGTTGGGTGGTCTGTCATCCCGGCGAATGGCAGTGAAGCCGGGCGAAGCTGTCGCTGAAACGCACGCGTGACGGCATCGGCGGCGTTCGCGGATGGTTGCGGATTCAACGAGCGAGGGCGACGGGTCGAGGATTGTGAACGATCGAGCGGCCCGTGCCGGACGACCTTTTGAATCCGCCGCCGAACCCGGTCGCTGCCTGGTTCCGCGACTGACCCGACCCGATCCGCTGAAGGCTATCGACAACGCTCCACAGCCGCCGTACGCCGACACCAGTTGTCAGTCGGACGACGCCGGCACCTCATTTCCCTGAGCCGCACCGCATTGATGGCAATGCGGGAAGAAGAAGAAATTCCGGCCGCCGCATTCGCAGACATTGAAGAGTCGTAATCCGCAATGCACGCAGAACGTGGAGTCGTCGCCGCCGAGATTCCATTGTTTGTCGCATGACGGGCAGCGCTTTTTTTCGAGCGAACGAACGGCTTTTTCGTAGCCGATCGTGCGCGCGCGTTCTCCCTGATCCTGCTGCAATTCGAGCCGTTTGCGTTCGGCATAGCGCTGAAAGGCCTTCATCATGTAAAGGCCGGCGAACACCGTGAGCGCAATGCCCACCAGGACCCGGACATAGCCGCCGAAATTCGGCAAGTACGGGACCAGTTCGATGAAGAACGCGCTCAGTGCAAACAGGCCAAAACCGTACACGAAAGGCCAGTAGCGTATCTTGCGATAGCGTATGAACAACCAGATCGCAACCAGCAGTATCGGCAGCGTCAGCGCAAGCCGCAGTCCGAACACTTGCAACTCGTAGTGCCGTGTCGCTTCGTCGAAGCGCCGTTCGGCTGCTGCGTCCGCTTCGGCGATTTGCGTGTCTACTTGAGTCAGCTGCGATGCCAGCGCCCGTTGCTGATCGTTGATCGCATCGATCTGATGCTGCCAGTTGACCACCACGGCCTGGAGCGAATCCAGCTTGCGAGTTCTCGCCAGAATGTCGGGGTCCCTCGCACTGTCGCCGGTTACCGAGCGCGTTGCCAGCCAGTTGCGGAAGCTTTCTTTCTCGGCCGCCTACTCCTTCGCGGCGCGGCCGCGCGCGACCTCCATGGTGTCGGCCTTGTCGGTAAGCGCGTTGTGCTGCGCCTGCAGATTGCGCCGCGCTGCGTCCAGCCGCGCTTTCGTCGGCGCATCGGCGAATTGCTCGATGACGGGCGGGCCGCCCGTCGGGGCAAACGCCATGTCGCGGATCACGAGGCTGCCGAGCATGTTCAGAAAGACGGCGAAGATGATCGCGATTACCCATGAGGCGAGTCGCAGGAGCCGCGCGGGACTGGTCAGGCCGTCGCCGGAAGTCATCATTGTTTTGCCTTGGTTGGAATGGTTCGCAGTGTTATCAATCTTGACACAATGGTCGACTGCCTCTGTTTGGCCGGCTGCCGCCCGATGCGGTCATCGCGGCGAATCCAGGCCGAGTTGCTCCACTAGCTCAGGGAAGCCAAGCGACGTTGCCATCCTGGCAAAGGCATCCTGCTCTGTTGTCGATGCAACTGCAAGTGCCGCTGCGATCTCCTCAAGTGCGTTGACGTCGTCGTCCTCGGTGTGCAAGTTACTCCGCTGATCGATGTACCTCACGGCCAGTACAAGTGCCTTGGCTATTCCGTCCATGTCGCCCTCAAAAGACCAAATGTGACGTGCACCATGTGCACCGAGAAGGTCGCTGCTTTGAAAAATTTCCAACGTCCGCAGTCGCGAGTCGTCGATTCTGTCTTATACCGTCTCTTTTCGGGAAGATTATTCAATGAGCAAAGCTTGCACATGAAAATTGCATCCTTGAATGCGGGGAAAGTATGAATAAATTCATTGCGTGCAGAATCAATATCAATCGACTGTGGAATTATTTGATATTTCATCGTAAGCACGGATGCCACGTGATTGGCGGTTACAAAGTCACCAAGAGGTTCACATCTTCACGCTGTGGCGATTGACTTCTTCCTTGTGGATTTCGAAGGTGCATCGATCACCTGTCGTGGCTATCAGGCGAAACCCGCATTTTTCGGCGACGCGAAGAGAGGCTCGATTCTCGATAGCGCATGACGCCGTCATGCTCGTCATCCTGCCCGAGCCGAACGCGAGAACGAGCAGCGCACGAATCGCATGAGCCGCGTAGCCCTTTCCCCAAAAGTCAGGCAATAAAAACCAGCCACAATCAGCCGAAACGGAGTCGCGGATCGTGTAGCCGACACTCCCGATCATTCCCTTCACGTGCTGACATTCAACCGCGTAGAAGAAGCGTATCCGCTCCGCGGATCGTTGCTGTGCGATCGCGTCCGCCAACGCATGTTCACATTGCGCTCTCGTTCGCGGGAGCCACGACACGTAGCGGGCCACTTGCGAGCTCATCTGCAATTCGCAAAATCGCTCGATGTCGGACGGCACGTGTTCACGGAGTCGAACGGGACTTGAATTCATTCAGGTACCGGAAGCAGCCGGGCGCATTTCTGGAAAGGAGTCACACGCGGTCACGGAATCATCAAGGCCCGGGCAGCGGATGCGGAAGCGACGGGAACCTCGATGCAGCGAGCACTTCGAGAGAACGGCCTGCAGCGTCTGTCTCGGCGGGCTGGTGCCCTGCGATGCGAGTCAGGATACCTCGCTTACCGCTGCCATTTTGGCCCCGGCTCGACGTCGGATAGGGAGCGTCTGTCGTCAGCGCATAAGCGCTCCCGTTCGACACCAGGTTTTCGTCTGATCGTGGATCAGCGTCACGGCGCGGATCTTGCTGACGCGGTGTCCTCGGGCCAGTTCCTATAAGGGTAAGTCCGGCATGGCGCAACGTTATCAAACCAGATTAACTTATATCAAACAATTTTTGACGCAAAATTATGTTCCTGATATGGTCTTTCGCACTTGCTAAGCGCGATCCGTCCACGTTGGTGCCCGGCGATTAGGTTCGCGTACTTCGCCAGCGGTTGAACCGGACGCTCAAGCAGCCTGTAATGGCGGTCGGTACGTCCAGACGGTCTTTTGTAGCAGGTGGAGCGTGGTCCGGTTTCGTCATCGCCGACCTTGCTCGCAGGCATTGCACGGGCGCTGGACGTGACGACGCCGGACTGCTCCGAAATGCGATCGGGGAAGGTTCGGCTGAGCGCGGTGATCCGCTCGAGTTGTCCGGCTTCGCGGATTCGGCACATCGGTTCGCCGAATCATGAATACGGCGGGAGGACGTCAGTTCGAATGAATCCTCTAGTGCGCGCTCGTGGCCAAGGCGCGCCCGGAAATCACCGCGCAGGGGGCAAGTTTCTTCGCGTGATCGACGGTGAAGTTTCGCCGGAGCTGGAAGGCAAGGTATTGATGCAGCAAACAGGCGACTCGGCACATTCTCGATCCACGGTGCCGTAGGGCTGGAGCGACAACGGAAGCAAGGAAGCGGCTTTGATCCAGGTGGGGACGCCGCGATTGTTCTGATCGAAAGAGTGCCGGACAGGTCGAGATGCGCGATGCTTCTCCGCATGAAATTTTGAGGATGACGAAATGATTGATTTGATTATGCCGATTTGGCGAATATGACGCTGGCCGTTGCGGCCGAGACGACGCGCAGGCCGTGCGCCGCCGTCTGCATTCGAATACGACACAACCCGTTTCAAACAATCCCAAAACCACTCCTGACAGTGAAATACAGATGAAAAACAAAAACGTCAACGTCAGCGTTATCGCTGTTGCCGCATTCGCCGCATCTTCGGCAGCAATGGCGCAGTCGTCGGTCACCCTGTACGGCATGCTCGATTCGGGTATCGGCTACACCTCGAACATCAATGGCCACAAGCGGTTCGGCCTCGACGGCGGCGCCGTAGGTTCGAACAAGTGGGGCCTCAAGGGGGACGAAGACCTCGGCGGCGGCCTCAAGGCGGTATTCAAGATCGAAAACGGTTTCAATATCGGTACGGGCGGCATAAACGGCCAAGGGCCGATTGGTGCCACGCGTTCGTTGTTCAACCGCCAGGCATACGTCGGCATTGCTTCCGATCGGTACGGTACGCTGCGCATGGGGCGCCAGCTCGATGCCGTAACGGAAATGGTGCAGGGCCTGACGGGCGACGCCATTTCAGCGTCGACATTCTCGACCCCGGGCGACGTCGACAACAACGACAACACGACGAACCAGAACAGCGCCGTGAAGTACATTTCGCCGGTCATCAACGGCTTCCAGGCTGAAGGCGCGTACTCGTTCGGCGGTGTTGCCGGTGCGATGGGTTCGGGGCAATCGTGGTCGGTGGCGGCGAACTACGCTCAAGGCGGCCTGACCGTCGCCGGCGGCTACTTCCGCGCGGCCAACCAGGGTGAGAACGGGTGGCAGAACGCAACGGCACAACCGGGTTTCGGTACCGCGCTGGGCTATCCGAGCTCGGGTTATAACGGTGGTAATGCGTTCAAGAGCGCGGGCATCGCCCAGATCGCAACTCAATACCAGATCGGTCCGTACACGGCGGGCTTGCGGTACTCGAATGCGCAGTACCAAGGCAACAACGGCCAGCCGTCGATCCACTTCAACGTGCTGGGTGCGCTCCTGCAGTACCAGGTCACCCCGGCGTTGTCGCTGGCCACCGGGTACACGTATGTCTACGGTTCCGCAGCCACACCCAGCCAGGCTGCCGAAGGCCGCACGATGGCTTCGATCAACCAGGCGTCGCTCGGTGCCATGTACGCGCTGTCGAAGCGCACGTCGGTTTACGCCGTGGGCGCCTACGTCCATGCCCAGGGCGCTCAGGCTTCGGCTGCCGACTTTGGCAACACCTCATCGGGCGGTAACCAGGTTCAGGTCAACATCGGCATGCACCATAGCTTCTGATCTTCAAATTGCAGGCCCGGAAGCCCGGAGTAGTGGGTGCAATACGCCGGGCTGGCAGCATTCTGGTGGTTCCATATGACCATGAGCGCTCGGATCGTCAACGATTCGAGCGTTCATGGCAGACGGCCGCAAGCGGCCGGGGCGCAGCTGGCCGCCCGATCTCGAGTCTCGTCCGACGGATCGCCCGGACTTCACGGCAGCCGTGGACGGGTTCCATTCCTCCATGAGCGCCGCCGCCGGTCCATGCGACGCCTTGTCACCCGCGTGTAACAAAAAGCCCTGCTGAAGCCGGGGGTGTCTCGGCCGCATTGACGGTTCACCCGCCCCGCAGCCGCTCGACTTGCCGTCCCGCAGCACGAATGTCGTCACGGCACTCAACTCTTCCACGAATCTGTCGTTAACTCAGGGCGGCTGCCTCCGAGTGGGCGGCGCTCCGGCGTCTGAACCCGCTGGACAAGGGATCGTCAAATGCGACGTCGCGGCTCATGTGCCACGCTCGCCGCCGCGACGCCTCACACGATGGGTCAATGCCCCGTCTGCGAGTTCGATGAGTACGCAACCATTCGAGGCGAGCGAGATCGCACCGCGCCTGTCGCCGCGGGCGAGCCTGAAGGTTGCCGGATCGAAGCGCGCCGGCGAGGGCTTTTCGTCTTGGTTAGAGAATGTATCCGAGCAGCTACGATGTTCCGATTGCGCGCCTCGTCGCGCGTCAGATTCTGTCCTGCATGCCCGCCACGCCGGTGCGGGAGGTCGCGCGACGCATGTTCATCGAGCGTTGCAGCTCGATCGTCGTGATGGAGGATGAACAGGTCGTCGGGATCTGGACCGAGCGCGATGCACTGTCGGCCGGCGACGATCCGCACGGGCTCGATCGGCCGGTCAGCGAGGTAATGAGCCATCCGGTGCTGACGCTCGAGGCCAACACGCCGCTGGGTGAGGCCGCGATGAAGTTCAAGCAGTCGGGCGTCCGGCACTTCGTGGTGGTCCGCGACAACGCCGCGATCGGCGTGCTGACGCAGACCGACGTCGTCGTGAACCAGGGGCCGGAGTTCTTCCTGCACCTGAAACCGATCGAATCGATCCGCGTCCATCCGCCCGTCGTGGTGTCCGAGCAGGTCGCGCTGCACGACGTTGTCACGCAGATGCGCACGCAACGAATCGATGCGATCCTGGTCGGCTACGACGACGGCGAGCACGGCATCCTGACCGAGCGGGACATCGTCCGGCTCCTGGCGGAAGGCGCGTCCCAGGGCGCGGTCGGGGTCTACGCGAGCAAGCCGCTGCAGATGCTGAGCGCGAAGCAGAGTTTGTATACAGCACAGCGCTTCATGACTGAGCACAATATGCGGCACGTCGGCATTCGGGACGAGGCGGGCAGGCTGACCGGGCTGCTCTGTTTCGCGGACGTGCTGCAGAGCATCGAGCATGAATACGCGAACGAGTTGCGCAGCGCCGTGCGCGAGCGCGACGAAGCGCTGGGTCTCGCGCGCTTCAACCTGCGCATGGCGGATCGGGTGTTCGAATCGGCGCTCGAAGGCATCATGGTGACCGATCGGCACGCGAGGATCGAGCGCGTCAACCAGGCCTTCACGCGCCTGACCGGGTACACCGCGGACGAAGTGATCGGGCGCAACCCGGGCCTGCTGAGTTCCGGGCGCCAGACGCCGGATTTCTACAAGCAGCTGTGGCATTCGCTGACGACCGATGGCCACTGGCAAGGCGAAATCTGGAATCGCCGCAAGACCGGCGAGCTGTTTCTGGAATACCTGACGATCACCAGCATTCGCGACAACGATGACGAGATCTCGCACTATGCGGCGATCTTCTCCGACATCACGCAACGGCGTCAGGCGGAGGAGCGGCTGGGCTATCTCGCCACGCACGACGTGCTCACCGATCTCGCGAACCGGGCGCTGTTCGAGGAGCGGCTCGCGCACGCGATCGCTCACGCGAAGCGGCTCGGTCGCAAGGTCGCGGTGATGTACCTCGATCTCGACCGCTTCAAGCTGGTCAACGATACGCTCGGCCACAACGCCGGCGACGAGGTGCTGAAGCAGGTCGCGGAGCGCATCGTCGCGTCGGTGCGCGCGAACGACACGGTGGCGCGCATGGGCGGTGACGAATTCGCGCTCGTGCTCGAGGAATTCGACGATGTTCGCGACGTCGGGCGCGTTGCACGCAAGCTGCTGGACGAAGTGGCGCGGGCGATCGATGTCGGCGGTCGCGAGATCTTCGTGACGCCGAGCATCGGCATCAGCATCTATCCGGACGACGGCACCGAGGCGGAGCACCTGATCCTGCTCGCGGACCAGGCGATGTATGGCGCGAAGAGCCGCGGCAGGAACGTGTTCCAGTTCTTCGAGAGCAAGATGACGTCGTCGGCGATGGAGCAGCTGGAGACGCTCGGCGAGCTGCACCGCGCGCTCGAGCAGAACGAATTCCGGCTGTTCTACCAGCCGCAATACGATCTGGCCAGCGGCCGGATCGTCGGCGTGGAGGCGCTGCTGCGCTGGCTGCATCCACGCAAGGGCCTGGTGCCGCCGGGCGACTTCATCGGGCTGGCTGAGCGGTCGGCGCTGATCGTCCCGATCGGCCGGTGGGTGCTGCGCGAAGCCTGCCGACAGGCGCGCCGCTGGCTCGACGAGGGTTTCGAGTTCGGGCGGGTGTCGGTGAACGTGTCGGCGCGGCAGTGCTTTACCGACCATTTCCTCAGCGACCTGACGACCATCCTCAGCGAAACCGCGTTGCCGGCCGAATGCCTGCAGCTCGAGTTGCTCGAAAGCATGGCGATGAACACCCGCGAGGAAATCGGCATCCTGCTGCGCGAACTGGCGACACGGGGGATCAGCCTGGCGATCGACGATTTCGGTACGGGCTATTCGTCGCTGGTGTACCTGAAGGATCTGCCCGTCGATACGCTGAAGATCGATCGGTCGTTCCTGACGGACTGCGGTTCGGGCAGCACGGATGATGCAATCGTGCGCGCGATCGTTGCGATGGGGCGCGCGCTGGGGCTCGATGTCGTGATGGAGGGCGTCGAGACGGAGAAGCAGCTCGCGTTCCTGCAGGAAATCGGCTGCCACCAGGTGCAGGGGTTTCTGTTCGCGCGGCCGCAGCCTGCTGAACAGCTGGCCGGGATCTCGTCGCGTCGCGGTGTTGAGTTGCTGACCGAGTGAGGCGGTGGGGTATCGATATGTCAGCAGCCGAGGTTTCCCGCGATCGCGCTACTGCCGCTTTTGAACGACAGCATGTCCGTCACCTTGCCGGTATAAAAATCGACGATTTCACCGCCATGCGTCAGCAGCCGGTCGCCGAACCAATCTGCTGCCAGTCGCGCGGGCGGCCCACGGTGACGTTGAATGGCATGTTCGACCGCACCGGTATGTGCGTCGATCACCAGATCCTCGCCCCAATTGCAGCGTGCCGTTTCCGGCAAGGGTAAGCACAAATGGCTGCCACTCTCGTTAAACAGGATGTTGGCCGAGCGAACCTCGCCAAATTCGCCAATATCGCGCGACCATACCACCGAGCCATTCCGGTCACAGCACAGCAATTGATTGGTATCGCTCGCGACGAACATGACCGACCCATCGCGCGCAAAGCGCAGGCGCTTGACCTTGCCGCCCGCCGGGAGATTGACCTTATTGATCTCGCCGCTGCGGCAATTCACGGTCAGCACCGAATTCCCGGTTCGTTCGTCTGGAGCCCAAAGGAGTCCGTCGACCGGATCCACGTCGCCGAAACGTGCATCGAAATCACGCGCGACAGGATCGCCATGCTCGCCGGTGTCCAGATCGATCACCACCGGACGGCCTTTGTCATTGCTCTTGAAGGCGCTTACCAGCGCATAGCGCCCGGACGGATCCAGGCGCGTCCAGAACGACAGAAACTTGTCGGTCTGATGCAGGACGGTGCCATCGGCAACTACGGTCAAGCGGCTGCGGTTGGTATTGCGTGCGACTATCCACGACGCCGATGCCAATGCAAGGCGACGGCCGTCGCGCGATACATCACACACCGTATCGTCCGTCTGCGCGCCGGCGATCGATGTAATCGTTTTCGAATCACGGTCGTATTGCACTAACGCCGGCTCGGGAAGGAAAGCGTCAGTTTGGTCGAAGAACACGAGACCGCGGGGTACATCGATGTACACAAGTAACTCCGGCAAGAAATGCGCAAAAGACGTGTCGATCGCGATTGTTTGGGTTAGAAGTGACGCCTTGAGTCGGCGGATCATGTCCTGATTATCAACAGACTGGCCCGTGGCGTCGAGCGATTGGTCGTGGGCGGCTGGTCGGAGCTGGTTGACCGTGGTCGACCCGAAAGCGACACTCGAGCTTTTCGATATCGGCCATTCGTTCGATCAGAACGTGAAGCGGGTGTGGAATCGCAGGATACTGGCGGCGGGCGGCACCAAGAGGCACCGCACCAGTCTCTGCCTATAGCCAGTCAGACGTCGCCGCGCTGCTGCGAACCGTACCCGTCACATACGCCTTAAAGCCCAAGCTCCCGTTCCAGTTGCCGCATTTCTTCCCGCCACTGTTCCTGCAGTCGCGGCTTTTGATGTTTGGGCTTGCGTACGAGTTCTGCCGCCAGCAAGGTCTCCAACTGACACCACCGTTGCCACAGTGCCTCAGCGTCACTGCTGGTGGATTGAACGCCGGTGTGGTTCCGTGTGGTCGGAATCTGCTCGGGTACAGCGGGCTCACGAGATGTGAACAAATTTCGATACGCGCTTTCCGCATCCGGCAATTCCTGCAAGCGCCCGTTATGGATTGCCCAGAAGCGATTGCAACTGTGCTCGATCAATTCGCGGTCGTGCGAAACCAGGATGAAACCGCCATCGAACGCCGCCAGTGCGGCAGCAAGTTCGCGCTTACCTTCCATATCCAGGTGATTGGTCGGCTCGTCGAGCCACAACAGGTGGTAGCTCGCCATGGACAGCGCGAGAAAGAGCAGACGAGCCCGCTCGCCGCCACTGAGCGTGGCGACGGTCTGACCATGGCGGACATACGCAAACCCGGCGGAAATCAAAGCCTGCCGTCGCTCTCTGTCTCCGACGGGCGCGAATTTATATAGAGCGTCAGACAAAGTGGCGTCGTCGGCCAGTTGATGCAATGACTGATCGTAGTAGGCGATGCGTGCGGCCGGATGATAACGCCAACCCATGCGCGCTTCCCCCCGCTGCAGATCGCTCCAGCACTGGCGCAGCAACGAGGATTTGCCCGTGCCATTGCTGCCCAGGACCGCGACCTTGTCACCTGGCCTCAACCACAAATCGTGAACCTCAAACAGGATCGGTTCGTCCGCCTGGGCGCGTACATGCAGCCCTTCGAAGGCCATCAGACGGTCAGCCGCAAATGGCCTCCCTTGTAGCTTCAAGCGCCACGGGCTGCCGCGACTCACAAAGGTCTGGTCTTCCTTTAGTTTTTCGACACGCCTTTGCATGGACTTGGCTTGGCGCGACAGTTTCTCGTTGTCGTGCTCGCGCCCCCAGATGGCCAGACGTTTGCTGCTGGCGGCCAGCCGGTCTATCTCGCTTTGCTCGCCTGCATGACGCGCCTGTGCCGTTGCATCGGCCTCAGCCAACGCGACCAGGGCCCGGCTGCACGGCATATCGAAACTATACAAGCGCTGATCGCGCAGAATCCAGCTTCTGTTGCTGAGGCTGTCCAGAAGTCGCGCGTCGTGCGATACCAGGATGAAGCCCCCCTGCCAGCGGCGCAGGAAATTTTCCAGCCACAACAACGAGGGTAGATCCAGATGATTGCTTGGTTCATCAAGCAACAGCAGATTCGGCTGCGCAAGTACGGCACGTCCCAACAGCAAACGCGTGTGCTGACCGCCGCTCAGGTCGGAAACGGGTATGTCCGCCGCAGTGGCCAGCTCTAAATCGTCCAGTAGACTGTCTACCCGCCAATGCTCGGCCCGTTGCCCGCCGACGCTCTTCAGCAACGCCTCTCGCGTCGTCAGGTCGGCAAGTCTTGGCGGTAGATGCTGCTCGACGTGTTGCAGGCGGCACATTGCCGCATATTGCACGCTACCGACACCGGGTTCGCGGCTGCCCGCCAATACATCAAGCAGGCTGGTCTTGCCGCAGCCGTTGTGGCCGATCAGGCCGATGCGGTCGCCAAGTTTTACAGTAAAGGTAAGATCCTGGAATAGCGGGCCATGGCCGGTTTCCAGTTGCAAGGAAAGTGCGGAAATCAGGGTTGTCATGCTCTTGCTCTCGTTTTTTCGGGACGTGTTCGTCCCTGTCAACAGGAGCGCTGGCGACAACTTTGGAGTCGAGAAAGGACTCGGAAGGAGAAAGCTTTGCTCAGACCGGGTTATCGCAGCGCGATGGAACTCAGGCAAGAGCAGGCGAATGTGCTGAACAAATGTGCCAACATCAGTGGGCGCATGAGCAAAACCATATTTACCTCCTTTTTTAAAAAGAGTTGGATGTAGCGGCGGAGTTTATCTCGGCTGACGTCGGTTATACAAGCCGTTATACAAGCCGCGGGAGTGACGGCTCGCAGTATCTTCCAAGAAAGATCGCGGCATGCTTCGCAGCAACTCGCTATTGGGCGGCCAATATTCGCTTTAAAGAACGTGTTCTGAGTGACTGCTCTTGGCTGCCGAACGCGGCCGGCCGCCGCCCTGTGACGCACGACCGGCGCAGATCGACCCGGAGCGGTCCTTCACAGTTCTCCAGAACGGACGTTCATGCGCGGTGGATAAGCATCCCCCAACTTTCCGCTCGTCAGAGCTATTCCAAAGAAGTTTAATGGCCATTTCTTCCAGCCGTCCCCGTCAAATCAAGCAAGGTAACGGTCGACAAAGTCATCCCAGCCGCCGAATTCGTTTAAGCTCATCAGGCGTCAACTGTAGGATTGACTGCGCGTCGATCATCTCCTGCTTTCCACCGGATTGGGAATGCGCTTCAACTGCCCGATTAGAGTAGCCCAGACGCCTTCCGAGCAATCCAAGTCCGAACGGGACGCTGGCAATCGCGGCGGCGATCCCGATAACCTGCAGGTAAGCAGCCGGATCTCGTTCACCACCCAAGCCCATCGTAAGGAGGGTGCCACAAGCCGAAAAAGTACAAATGCCCGCTACGAGATAGCTACCAAACCAGCTGTACATTCCAGCAGGACGTACGAGATAGACTGACCCATCTGTGACGTTTCGAATGCCGTAGACATCTACGCGGTTGCCTTGACGAATGCCTGCCACTTCTACCGCATCCCCCTCCGCGATGAACAGCGTACTAGGGTCGAAGGAGTTAAGCGTGAGCGGCGTATCAACACCATCAAGGACGAGCACGACATACTGGCTGCTGACTTCAGTCAGGTTAAGGTTATCTACTCCGATGATGTGCTCAGTGGTCACCGTAAGCTGCTCGATGGCTCGAGCACGACCCGAGATCAGTTTCATTGGTGGAAGGGAATTCATGCTTTCTTAGCCGCAAAATGCCTTGATGCATGTCGATAGCTGAACTCGGCACATAGACGATGAGGTGCGAATGCAGTCACGATACGAACTATAGACAGAAGCCCTCCTCCAAACCCCAAGAAACCGACTAAAGCCGAGATCAAAAGCGCAATCGAATAAAAAAAACCGCCGATCCTCGACAACAGATTGTCGCCACCACCAAGGATCAGATATCCGAGTGGCCACATCAATCCGAGCGATACGATAAAAATCAGCGTGGCCCATAGCCCCTGTCGCAACCAACTTTTCGGAGCAAGCTCGAATCCGTCGCCGATAAGCCAGCTCACGCCGTTGTTGCTCCTTGTACGATAGGCCATGCCATATACCCGCGAACCGGTGTTTGCCCGAGCGATTTGCTTGTGAATCGCAGCGAACTCCCCGGGATCGCAAAAATAGTAGTGTCCGGCCACCTCAATCCGGTACAGACAGGGTAGCGAGTCCCCCCCCAGTTTCACTAGACCAGTGTCGACTCGACCAAGGATGCCTTCGATTTTCATCGCGTCAATTTATTCCGTTCAGAAGTCAATGAATTGTATAGGTAGCGCCAATTGTAGAAGCTCGTGCTGCTCATTCCGTGCTTGTGCCACGTTCGATCGTAGATTTATCGACCTTTGTCGGAACAGGTAATCGAGGGGGACGGGTACGGACAGTCGTTCACGATCGGTGCCAACCACTGCAACCGACTTAGCGTGCTTTCTTTCCCGTGTTCTGGGATGCTCCGACAAGTAAAAAATAAGTCGAAATCGCGTGCGAAATTGTCAAAAAAGTCACGAATTGCGTTCTTTCATTTCCCGGCCTGCTTGTCAGCGATGTGGAGCACAACGATGGACGTCCGGAATTGGCCGACTGCTACCTTCCGGGGTTGCTTGCACTTGCCCTAGCACAGTTGCCCGAAACCGACCCGGAGCGGCCCTCCAGATAGGGCCATGCGGTTCCCCGGCTACAATGATTGTAGCAACCATGCTGACAGCTTCGTCCAGTATCGGTCTTGCAAAGCAGGGACCCATGTATTTCTCTGAGTTGTCGCGGCCCTGATTACGTCGAGCCTCTTGATGCGAGTATTTCTATATGTCATTTCGATCCCTTCATGACGACCTGCTCGCATACCAAGGCCAGATGGCGTTCGTCGATGTGCTGATTCCTTGGATAGAAGAGAATCCCGCCGAAATCGAACGGCTCCGATCCATTCGCTTAAGAAGCGGTAGGCCTATTCCGAATGTATCCGAAGACGAACGCTGGTTGCTTTATGCAGCTAGCCGCGTTTTCGAGCTTCTAGTGCTTTGTTTCCAGAGTGGACGAGCCGATGGAACTGAGTGGCGTGGCCCCGCCATCTCGGAGGATGAGCTTGTGTGCTTCTCGGAACGCATCGGCTTGGATGTCGTGCGACCCGATCGATATTCGCCTTTCCATCACGAGATCGCTGCTCTACTTTGCTCTGCTGAGGCGGCTCAGTCACCTCAAATTGCCAAATATCACTGGCCATGCCTGATGCTCGGTCCGCTTCTTTTGATGCGGGCGGGCGTCACTCTATCTGCAAACGCCAGTGTCATGCGCCCAGAGGTCGCTGACGCTTCTACTCTTTATTGGGCTTTTCGCAGAAAGACACGACCGCACCACGATCTCGCCCACGGGTGGGGGCACAACTCATCATGGCGAACTTCTTTTAGGCGCGATTACCACCTTGGCGACACCTTCCACTTTAATGTCGACGGCACGGTTGATCTTTTGGAACTTCATGCAGAATCGTGCAACGAAGAAGGACTGTCGCCGAAGGAGCGCATGGAACTCCTCGCGAACCGCTGTTTTGTTACCGTTATCAAGGATAGCGTCGATCACTTTCCCTATGATGATCGGTTTTCAATGAAAGCTATGTAGCAGAGGTCGTCGGCCCGATCCTTTCATCGAAGGAATCCTCCCAGAGAAATTCGACTGCTTACAGTCGTCACTCATATGACCGCTTCTCCGCCGGCGAGAACTTGCCAGACTCCTCCTTACAAAGAGGAAGCTTCGAGGCAATCACTTCGACGGATCAAGACCCTCACCGCGCGCAAGAGGTGATGGTTTATCGTCGGAATCAGTGTTGCCGGAATCTCATAAGGGCCTGCGGTCCGAAAGTCGGCTGCATGCATGATGTGAACCAACCCGACGTTGAACTGAACGAACGCTTCAATGGTCTGGTCGTTCCGCATGGCGGCTTTCATTGCGTCCTCGTCGAACCAACGCGACGAATATAGTGTGAACGTCGGTGCGTCGACCGGCGGAAGCGCCCGGAAACCCGCATGGTCAAGCCAGTCGAATTGCGCCCGGTTCACCTGGACGATACTGGACATGCCACAAAGGCCTGTACCGCTGCGCTCGAGATGGTCGATCCACCAGTCGTTTTGCCATCGCTCGTAACCGAGCAACGCGCCCTCTAAGCGCACCATGTTCTCGCAGCCGTCGCCTTCCCTGTTGAGATTCTGACGAAAAAATTCCAGAGCCGGGATGCGCCACTCCTCGCCTTTGAGCGTATACAGAACTTGTCCGATTCGACGCGCCGGGCGGCCTGGACAAGCCGGTACCTCGCGGATGATTTCCTGGGAATGCAAGACGCCTTGAGCCACATACTCGTCGAAGCGAGCCTTCAGTACGACCGACGGCGGCCATTCGCTGTTGAATTCAATGAACCCGAATGGTTTGCGCCCTTGCACCATCAAAGCCAGCTCGTAGCCGGTATGGACAAGGTACGGTACGAGAATGCGAGCCGTCACATATTTTGCGAGAAGGGTTTCGCGCGAACCATGTTCAAACTCGATCGCGAAGGCGTCGCATACGTTGGCGACCTGTGTCGGCGACAGAAGATAGCAGTCGTCGAGGTCCGCATCCTCGGATGCGTTCGGGTCGACCATTCGCCGCAGCGCATCAAGGTCGTCGGTTTCGAATCGAACCTCGAGGCACGGGTACAGAAGATCCGGATCGATCGCCGACAGAATGAACGAGGTTCTCGGATATCTCATGGTAATTCCCGGTGCGTCAGTTCGAAGACTTCGACATACGCCAGATCCTTTGGGCAACGCGACACTGCCATGTCGTTGCTCGAAGCGCGTGCTGATTGTCGACGATCTGCTGGAGGATGTCGAATGGCTGGTCCTTGTTATCGTTATGCGCCGGGTCGGGATGCTAAAGCCGGGTGATACTGATCGCTACCGCTCTCCATCACCAGAAACTGGCCAAACGGCGAAGTTCGCGCGGACGCGCCCGGGCCGCTGGTAAACTCGGGCTGCCAAAGCAACTTTTCCCGGTCACATGAGCACGCAACCCGCAGCAGCACCTGCAACCGTCACCCCAATGATGCAGCAGTGCCTGCGCCTTGCCTGACAAGGATCAGCCCGCAAAGCTACGCCAATAACTACGTCCACCCTTTTCGGAATCTGTCGTTAGCCCAAAAGGGCATGGCATCGAACGTGTCACAATCATGCGTCGTCGCGAAAAACCAACTGGGCAACTTGTGAAGTCACTACTCATTCTGGTTGCATTAACAGGCTTGTCGGTCGTTTCGACAGCGCAGGGACAGAACGCTGCGACTCTCATCGGGTTATCAAAGGATCTATCTAGGCATATGAATGGCCCCGACGGCGAGTACGGGTTCATTCGTGTCGAGACGCCTCACTGCCGTCAGTTTGGACTGGGAGCCAGCGAAGATCTGCCACCTCCAAATCAATACCGTTTCGTAGATTTTATTCACGCGCAGAATGCGAACGTCGATACGCGCGGAGTGACGTTTACGATGCGGTCAATACCTTTGCCCTGGTGCAAGCCGGGCGAAGGTATGTACTAATGGTCCGTCTCTGATATTTTGTGATTGCTTGTTCGTTGTCTAGCGTCGCGAGAGTTTGGAAACGCTTGGCTGCCGCTCACGATCACCCGCACCTGGTCAAACGGCGAACTTCGCGCGTGAACGCCGAAGCCACTGGTAAACTCGGGTAGCCAAAGTAACTTTTCCCGGTCACATGAGCACCCAACCCACCACAGCACCTGCACCCGTCACCCCAATGATGCAGCAGTACCAGCACCTTATCTGATAAGGCTCAAAATCAAAAGCTACGCTGTAAGTTACGCCAATTCATTCAACGAGCGCCTGCTGCCTAAACCGAACATGCACGATACAAAACTATCGGTAGCGCCCCTGCCGCATCAGTTCCTTGAATCGGCGTTGGTTTTGCTGGATGCAGCGTTCGAACAAGACCCCATCCTTGCCTGGTGCCTGTTCGCTGAAAACTGGGGATTCGACGAGCGCCGCACAAACTATCTGAGAAGCTATTTGAGATATCACCACGATGCGCTCATGCCTGCTTTGGGCGCGTGGCGTAGCGGTGACCTCGTTGCCGTGAGCTACTTTGCGCCGGCGTCCCGCGCAGAATCATCCGGCAACTTTGCCGAGCTGGGACATCAGATCGCAAGCACCTGTGGCGAACTATCCTTGCGAAGAATCGATCTGCTTCGCGAGAGTTCTGGCTCGAACTCCTCTGTTGCAAACTCAAGCTGGATTGAGTTCATCGGTGTGTCCCCGATGCTACAAGGCGAAGGGATCGGGTCGACGCTCCTAAATGCGACCTTGGCGCATCTTCGCGAGATCGAACCATCTGGGATGATTTCCTTGGAAACCGCAGAGTCGCGCAATATTCCGTTCTACGAGCGCCATGGCTTTGCGATCAAGGAACGCATTGATCGTCCGGGACTGACGCAATATCGCCTATCAATCAGCTAGTCGCCCCTTCGGGCTTAGAACGGGCTCCGTGATGCCGATCACCGAAACGCTCCCCCCTCCGGGAGCCATCGTTGTACTTAACGGGCCAAGTAGCTCGGGCAAAAGCACGTTGTCCAAGTATCTGTGCGAGAACCTGCAGGAACGCTACTTACATGTCGAGCTTGATCATGGTCATGAGCGTTCTCCTCGGGGTAAAAAATAAAAAAGGCGCCGTAGGCGCCTTGGTCGTGTGTACAGGAAGGGGGAACTGCAATCCCGGATGTCCTGCTATGGACGTAACGAACCACGGCGCATCGAGTGACGGCCGTGATGATGACGAAATTGGTTCGGGACGTTACGGAGTTCCATGCCGGTCATATTGGCACATTGATTTTGATTTGTGAACTGATCCGCCTGGCTGCGCGGCCGCAAAGTATGCGCGAACCCTGTCGGGATACAGCTCTGGCGCATGCGTTGAGCGTTATTCGAGTCGATCGTCATACGTGGACTTCAGCCGGGAATCGAACGCCGTCGACAATGACGAAGCCACACTCGGCACTGGCAGGAATGGACAGGTCACGACGGCGATTGAAGGTCGAAAAGTTCCCGGTTGGTCTGGAGATAGTGAGGCGAGCCACCATCGTCGGAATTGAGCATGAGCCTCAACGGCCGGGAAAAGGCAATGCAAAGGAGCGCAAATACGAAAAGTTCGCTGCCGTAGATGATGACTGCGTTTGGCGACAAGGTCTTCAGCGCCGCGCCCGACATCCAGATACCCAAAGGAGCAGCGGCCGTGCAAAGAAACATCAGGCTCGATTCCATACCGGCACGATGCCCGGCTGGAATGGCCATTGCCCGTTTCGAATTGACGGTGACGTTGAACATCGTCAATCCGGTACCCAATGCGAAACCGAGCATGCACCAGACGGGGAGCGTGTGCGAGCAACCGAACGCGAAGATGGAGGCGCCGATCATTGCAATGCCGACGATCGAAGTGGCGTGATCGGAAACAATGCGTCGTGCTTGCTGGATCAGCAAGGCCGAAGCCGCCAATACGCCCGCACCCAATGACAGTTCGATGCCGGCGACGTTCAGCATCGAGCCGCCCTCCGCGAGAACCTTGGCCGGCAACAGGAAGAAAACGAACGGGACGAACAGCATGTTGGCAAGCAGCGACGCTGTCGCGATCGCCCGCTCGGCTCGAATACCAAGCACCCGCTGCATCCCGCGGCGCAGATCCTGAAAAAACGACGGCGCTTCGCCGGAGTGCGCGTGCACCGATTGGCCCGCGCTGAATGATATGTGGAAGGCGAGCGCCGCTACGACGCCGAAACAACTGCTTGCGACACTCACCCATAACGCGGACTCGCCGCCGAATGCCCCGATCATGAAACCTGCCAGCGTCGGGCCGAACAGGATATTCAGGATGAAACCCGACGCCTTCAGGCGCAGACCTCGACGGACCTCGTCGGCATCCGGTGAAATTTCAGGTATGAGCGGCGTGCTCAGCGGCATAAGGGCCGCCACGGCGACGCTCGAAGTCACACTCGCGATGACGATGACGACGATAAGCCAGTTCGTGTAGGTGCCGTGAAGCGCAAGTGCGACGACGACGACCGGTATCACCGACGCAAGGGCAAGCAACGATGCGCCCAGCAAAACCGTACTTTTGCGGACTCGGTCGGCGACGATGCCGGTGAACGGAAGGATCAGCAGGGTCGTCGCCCACGTTGCGACCAGCGTCAGCGTGAGTGCCGACGGGTTCGCGATACCCTTCAGCAAAAGCCAGGTGGCATAGAACTGCAGGATGCGAGACGAAACCGTCACGGCTGCGTCGGCGCACACATACGTCACGATCAGTTGCCACCGGGTCGAGGGCATCATGCTATTCGTTATTCTGGAACGTGTCGGCGACGGATGTGAAAATGGCTGCCGCATTGAACGCCCGCGCATTCCCGGCAAAACCTTGCAATGAATACCTCGCGGATCTGCTCGGCGCCATACGCCGAGATGCCGAGATGCCGAGATGCAAGGCAGCGCCAGGCCGGAAACACAATTGATTCTCGCAGCCGCTCATGGCACTGCTTACTCCAAGCGTGACGAGGTGCCGCGTATTCAGGTCGATGCCGGGCCGGCGATACGCGTATCCGCAAATGTCCGGACTCTTTGCAAATCGCGCGAACTGCGGGGCTATATTTTCAGGTAAACAAAGTCTGGTAAAGAAAAAATATTAGAGCGCGTCACGCAGCGGTTCGCACATCTCCGGCAGCGTAAGGATCGTGACAGGGTGCGGAGTCGGGATTCTCGCCCACGTCATATCGATGACAGAAATCGTTGTTTGCGGGTACATCGTGCGGCACGCTAGATTGGCCGAACCGGCGTCGATGCCTGCCCGGTGCACAGTCATGCTCGACGCGGATCGACGTGGAGGCCGAAGTCGATGAGCCGCGACATGGCGTCCCCGCCAAAGCGGGATTGCCCCCGCGCAAAGCATCCCCCGCACGTTTCCGGTGACCAGGTGGCGTTGCGCACATGGCACCGCCCGCCGAGAGGCACATCTTTTCGACACCGCATTGACGACGACTTCATCCAATCTCCGAGTAGATCGACGGCATCGCGTCGCGCGGCCGCCCGTCCTGACGGCCATCGGCGTGTCGAAGCGCTTCGGCGCGACGACCGCGCTCGCATCGCTCGACCTGTCGATCGGCGCCGGCGAAGTCGTCGCGCTGATGGGGGCCAACGGCGCGGGCAAATCGACGTTCGTCAAGATCCTGAGCGGCGTGATCCGTCACGACGGCGGCACGCTGACGCTGCGCGGCACGCCTTACCGGCCCGCGTCGCCGCACGCGGCGAAGCAGCTCGGCATCGCGACCGTGCATCAGTCGGTTGCCGACGCGGTGGTGCCGACGCTGTCGATCGCCGACAACCTGCTGCTCGACCGGCTGTGCGATCCGGCATCGCCGTGGCGCGTGCCGCCGGCCGCCCGGCGCGATGCCGCCCGGCCGCTCGCCGAACGCGTCGGGCTCGATGCCGACCTGGCGGCGCCGCTCGCGTCGCTTTCGCTGGCGGACCAGCAGCGTGTGACGCTCGCGCGAGCACTTGCCGGGCAGCCGGGCCTGCTGATCCTCGACGAACCGACCGCGAGCCTGTCGGCGCCGGAGGCCGAGCGCCTGTTCGCGCTGCTCGATACATTGCGTGACGAAGGGGGCGCGGTCCTGCTGGTGTCGCACCGGCTCGGCGACCTGCGCCGTATCGCCGATCGCGTCGCGATCGTGCGCGACGGACGGATCGTCGCCGATCTCGCCGCACCGGTCGATTTCGACGCGGCGGTCGAAACGATGATCGGGCGGCCGTTGCCGAAGGCGCGTGCGCCGGGCCCGGCGCCGATCGCGCGGCCCGGCGACACCGGCCTGAGCGTGCGCGGGTTGCGCCTGACGCAGTCCAGCGCGCCGTTCGATCTCGACGTGCGGCGCGGCGAGATCGTCGCGATCGCGGGGCCCGTCGGCGGCGGCAAGTCGCGCCTCGCAAACACGATCTTCGGCGCCGTGCGTGCGGCGCAGGGCGCGATGACGCTCGACGGCAGGCCGTGGCGCCCGCGTTCACCTGCCGACGCGATTCGCGCCGGCGTGTTCCTCGCCGGCGAGGACCGCTGGCGCACGTCGCTGTTTCCCGACAGCGTGCCGTTTGCGTCGATCGCGGGCACGATCAGCTTCCCGTTCCTGTCGCGCTGGTTCGGCGGCGGCGCGGTGCGCGCTGCGCGCGAGCGCACGGCGGCCGCCGCCGCGATCGCGCGCTTCGGAATTCGCTGCACGGGCCCCGACGACCGTCTCGTGCGGCTGTCCGGTGGCAACCAGCAGAAGGTCGTGCTCGCCCGCTGGCACGCGGAACCCGCGCGGCTGCTGTTGCTCGACGAACCGTTCCAGGGCATCGACGCCGGTGCGCGCGCCGATATCGTCGACATGTTGCGGCGCCATGCGCACGAACGCGCGACGCTCGTGTTCGTCAGCGATCTCGAGGAAGCGGTCGAAGTCGCCGATCGAGTCGTCCGGTTCGATCGCGCGACGCTCGATCATTCATCCTCCCACCCGTCGGACTGATCCATGACGATGCCGAAATCCGCCACACCTGCCGTTGCAGCCGATGCGCCGTCCGCCAGGCCGGCGCTGCCCGCGTCGGCCCGCCTGCGCGCCGGCCTCGAACGCACCGGCATCCTGCTCGTGCTTGCCGCGCTGGTCGTCGTCTTTACCGTCAACGAGCCCGCGTTCCTGAAAGTGGACAACCTGTTCAGCATCCTGCAGGCGGTGTCGATCGTCGCGCTGCTCGGGATCGGTGTGACGATCACGCTCGCGGCGGGCGGCTTCGACTTGTCGGTGGGCAGCATCGCCGCATCCGCGCAGATGGCGGCGAGCTATGTGCTGGTTGTCTGGCACGGCAGCGCGCTCGCGGCGGTGGCGGCCTGCGTTGCGCTCGGTGTGGCAGCCGGCCTGTTCAACGGTGTGCTGATCACGCGCTTGCGCGTGCCGGACCAGCTTGCGACGCTCGGCACGCTGTTCCTGCTCGCGGGCCTGCAGCTGATTCCGACCGGCGGGCATTCGCTCGCGACCGGTTCGGTGCTGCCCGACGGCACGGAAGCGAGCGGCATGTTTCCCGACGCGTTTCTCGCGCTCGGGCGCCTGCGTGTGTTCGACGTGGTGCCGTTGCCGGTTCTGATACTGGCGGCGGTGACGGTGCTGGCTTGCATCGCGATGGAAGCGACGCGCTGGGGCCGCGTGATCTATGCGATCGGCGGCAACGAGACGGCCGCGCGGCTGGCCGGTGCGCCCGCGGCGCGCTACCGGGTCGCGGCGTATGTCGTATCGGGCGCAATTGCGGCACTGGGGGGCGTGCTGATCGCCGCCCGCGTCGGGCGCGGCGACGTCAGCGCCGGGCACTCGCTGCTGCTCGACGCGGTGGCCGCCGCGCTGGTCGGGTACGCGGTGTGGGGCGCGAAACGGCCGAACGTGTTCGGCACCGTGGTCGGGGCCGTGTTCGTCGGTGTGCTGCTCAACGGCCTGACGATGCTCAATGCGCCGTATTACCTGCAGGATTTCGTGAAAGGGGCGCTGCTGGTGCTCGCGCTGGCGTTCACGTTCGGCATCGGCCGGCACGCGGACGCCCGCGCCTGAGCGTGGTGTAGGGAGGGCACGGCGTGCGGCGGCTCACGCGGCGCGTACACGCCGCCCCATGAAACTCAGCGCGAGCACCGCGAGGATCAGCGCGCCGGTGGCGACCTGCTGCCAGTAGAAGTTCCAGCCGATCAGCAGCAGCCCGTTGGCGACGAGGCTGATCAGCAGCACGCCGAGCAGGGTGCCGGTGACGCCTGGACGGCGTGTCGGCGACAGCGTCGTGCCGATGAAGGTCGCGCCGATCGCGTTCAGCAGGAAGCCGTTGCCGGCCTGCGGAACATAGGCCTTGACCGTCGACGACAGCAGCAGGCCGACCACGCCGTAGACGAGCGCGCTCGCGACGAACGTCGCCACGACGGTCGCCGCGACCGGCAGCCCCGAATGGCGCGCGACGCCCGGCTGCGCGCCGAGCGCGGCGCTGTAGCGCCCGAACGCCGAATGCGCGAGCACGACATGCACGGCCGCGGCGAGCACGACGACGCACCACAGCGGCACCGGCACGCCCGCGAGCGTACCGTGTGCGAGCGCGCCGAACAGCGGCGGTAGCGCCACGTTCAGCAGGTAGACGGGCTGGCCGCCGCCGGTGGCGAGCTGCTGGACGGTCTGGCCGATGAACAGCGTGCCGAGCGTCGCGAGAAACGGTGCGATCCCGAGGCCGGCGACCAGCGCGCCGTTGAACGTGCCGACCAGCACCGCCGCACCGAGGCCGCCGAGCAGGGCCGGCAGCACGCCCACCTGATGCGCGACCAGCTGCACGAACACGAGGCTCGCGACGTCGATCGCGGTGCCCAGCGACAGGTCGACCGCGCCGATCGACAGCGCGAGCGTCATCCCGAGCGCGGCGATCGCAAGCAGCGCGAAGTTGTTCACCAGCACGTCGGCGAGATTGGCGGGCCGCGCGAACCCCGGTGCGAACACGGCGAAGAAGGCGATCACCGCGAGCAGTGCCGCCACGAGCGAGAACCGCTGCAGGCGGCCGATCCGTTCAGTCATGGGCATGGTGTTCCGTATGGCGGCGCCGAATCAGCGCGGTCGTCGCGACGACGAACAGGATCAGCGCGCCTTCGACGCCGTTGACCCAGTAGCTCGACACGTTGTCGAGCTGGAAGCCGTTGCCGACGATGCCGACGAACAGCGCGGCGAGCAGCGTGCCCGGTATCGTCGGCACGAGCCGCCGCGAGAACACGACGCCGAGCAGCGCGACCGCGACGACGGCCAGCAGGTTTTCGCCGGCGCCGGGCGAGCTGCCGCTCAGCAAGGCACTCGACGCAAGCGCGGCCAGCGCGGCGGAGACGCCGCTCAGCACGTAGCTGGCCGCGACATACGCGTTCACGCGCAGTCCGGCCGCGCGGGCGGCATCGCGATGCGCACCGGTCGCGGCGAGCCGCAGGCCGAAGCGGGTTCGGTGCAGCAGCACGCCGAACAGCAGCGCGACGATCAGCAACGCGGGCGCGAGATGCGGTACGTCGAACGGGCCGCTGTCGATCAGAAAGGTGAGCACCGGGCTCGCCGCCGCGACCGACGTGTTCTGCGTCAGCACCAGTTCGAAGCCGGCGCAGAGATTCATCGTCGTCAGCGTGGCCAGCAGCGGGACGATCCGCAGCGCGATCACCGCGAATGCATTGAGCGCACCGACCGCCGCGCCGGTGGCCAGCATCAGCGCAAGCGCCGCGCCGTCAGGCGCCCCGTCGCGCAGCGCGACGGCCTGCACGGCTGCGCAGAGGCCCATGTTCGCCGCGACCGACAGGTCGAGACCGCCGCGGATCGGATCGGGGCCGCCGCCGATCAGCACGGCGGTCAACCCGAATCCGAGGATGCCGACCACGGCCGACTGCTGCAGCACGTTCGCGAGGTTTGCGACGGTCAGAAAGAGCGGCGAACTCGCGGCAAACACCGCACACACGACGGCGAACGCCAGTGCCGCGCCCCAGCGCAGCCAGAATTGTGCGCCGAACGTGCCCGGCAGCCGCGCGAACGCCGCTCCGGGCGGCGCACGATCGAGGATCCGGTTCATGCGGCCACCTCCTGCCGCGGCGTGTGGCCGCGTGCGCCGGTCGCCCACGCGAGCAGATCGTGGCGCGTGGCGTCGCGGGTCGCGACGTCGCGCACGATCCGGCCGCGTGCCATCACGAGCACGCGATCGGTGACGTCCAGCAGCTCGATCAGGTCGCTCGAGAACAGCAGGATCGCCGCGCCGTCGCGTGCGAGGCGATCGAGCAGCCGGTAGATTTCCGCTTTGGCGCCGATATCGACGCCCACCGTCGGCTCGTCGAAGAGATACACCGGCGACGTGCGATCGGCGCCGCGGCTCAGCCATTTCGCGAGCGCGACTTTCTGCTGGTTGCCGCCGGACAGCTGGCGCACCGGCGCGTCCGGGCCGGGCGCCCGCACGTCGAGCGCGGCGATCAGCCGTTGCACCGCGTCGTCCTCGCGGCGCCGCGCGACCAGACCGAATCGGGTGAAGCGCGCAAGGCTCGCGAGCGTGATGTTCTCGCGCACGGACAGGCTCGGCGCGATGCCGTGCGAGCGGCGGTCTTCCGGCACGAACGCGATGCCGCGACGCACCGCGTCGCGCGGGCTGCGCAGCCGCGTCACGCGGCCGTCGAGCGTCACCGTGCCGCGCACGCCGCGTTCGAGACCGAACAGGCTGCGCACGACCTGCTTTCCGCCGGAACCGAGCAGCCCCGTGACACCGACGATCTCGCCGCGCCGGACCTCGAACGACACGTCGTCGAACCGGCCGGGCGCCGCGAGGCCGGCGACCCGCAGCGCGGACGGGCCGGGCACGCGCACCGGCGCTTGCGATCGTGCGGCGATCCCGGTGCCGATCATCGCCGCGACGAGCGCCTCGGTCGGCGTGGTCCGTGCGTCGACGTGCGCAACGTCGGTGCCGTCGCGCAGCACGGTGACGCGATCGCAGATCGCCGCGATCTCGTTCAGGTAGTGCGACACGTAGAGGATCGTCAGCCCGCGGCGCCGCAGCCGGTCGAGTGTCTGCAGCAGGCGGTCGACCTCGCTGCTGACGAGCGCGGCGGTCGGTTCGTCGAGCACGAGGATGCGCGGGTCGCGCATCAGCGCGCGCGTGATCTGCACGATCTGCCGCTCGGCGACGCTCAATTCGGCAATCAGGCGGTTCGGCGGCAGGTCGAGGCCGAAATGCGCGTGCAGCGCGTCGCTGGCATCGCGTCGCATCCGGCGTGCCGCCAGCAGCCCGAGCGGCCCCGCGCCATAGGCCGGTTCGTTGCCGAACTGCAGCGCCTCGGCGACCGTGAAAGTCGCCGGCAGCAGACGCTCCTGATGAATGAACGCAATGCCCTCCGGCGGCGCGCGGTGTGCGAGTGCCTGTGTCGCACCGTCGATCGCGATCGTACCGGCATCGGCCGTGTCGATGCCGGCGAGAATCCGGATCAGCGTCGACTTGCCGGCGCCGTTCTGCCCGATCAGCCCGTGCACGGTGCCGCGCGCGACGTCGAGCGACGCGCCGCGCAGCGCCGGCACGCCGTCGAAGTGTTTGACGATCCCGCGCAGCGCCAGCGCGGGCGGGCGCGTGTCGGCGCTCATTTCGGGGCGGCGGCCTGCCCGAGCGTCTGCTGGGCCGAGCCGGCGTTGTCCTTCGTGACGAGCAGCGACGGGACATACGTATAGGGCGGCAGCGTGCGCTCGCCGGCCAGGTAGCGCGCGACGTTGTCGACCGCGGTCTTGCCGATCAGCGCGGGTTGTTGCGCGACCACGGCCGCCGCGCTCGATTTCGGGTCTTTCACGAGCGCGACGACATCGGGGCTGCCGTCCACCGCATAGGTCCTGATTTCGCTGCGGCGCGCGGCGTCGACGGCCTGCGTCGCGCCGACTTGCGGCACGTCCCACGCGGCCCAGATCGCGGCGATCTGCCCCTTCGGGTATTTCGCGAGCAACTGGCTGACCTGCGCGTACGCGCTCTGCACGGTGTTCGGAATCACGTCGCGCAACTCGGGCTGCAGGATCTTCACCTTCGGGTAGTACTTGAGCACCGCCTTCAACTGGTCATAGCGGATCGCGCACACCGGCACGCCGTAGAAGCCGTTGAACACGAGAATGTTGCCTTCGCCGTGGATGTCGTTGACGAGCTTCAGCGCGAGTTGCTCGCCGATGAAGAAGTTGTCCGAGGTCGTGACGTTGAGGCTCGACGGCGAGGCCGTGTCGATCGTGAACAGCGGAATGCCGGCCTGCCGGATCTTTTGCAGCCACGGTTCGAGCACGCTCGCCGTGCCGAGCTGCTCGATGATCGCATCGGGCTTCTGCGCGATCAGCGTCTGGATCTGCGCGATCTGGCGGTTGTCGTTGCGGCCGGCGTCGAGTGCGATCGGCGTTCCGCCGAGCCGCTTCACTTCGTCGATCGCACCCTGGTATGCCTTCAGGTCCCAATAATGATCGGTGCCGATCGCCGTGATGCCGATGCGCTTGCCTTTCAGCGACGGTACGGCGGCGTTACTTGCTGCTGCATCGCTTTGCGCGCGGGCAGGGGAGAGCGCGGCGACGGCGGCGAGCGTCAGCAGGGCGGCGGCAAAGGTGCGACGGGTTCGGGCGGGACGGGTCATGGCGTCGATGGGCGCTGAAAAAAGAGGGAGCTGAACTTTGCGACTCTAATGACAACGCTCCCGCGCGCTAACCATCGATTCCTGCTACGCATATCACGCGCGCGCTCGAATGCTTGTGCCAGGCGCGACGTGGTCGGCTTCAACGATTTGCCATCCGAAGGAATATCGATTGCCGAATCGCTCGGTTTGAAGCGGTTCGCCGCGCTGATAGATTTTCCGGATACCGACACCAGCCAAGGAAGACCCGCATGCGATTCCCGTTTCGCCGTCCGTTGCGCCCCGTCCGGATGATCCGCGCGCTCGCGCTCCTGTCCGTTGCCGCGTTGACCGTGCCCGCATCGCATGCCGGCCCGCTCAAAGGCGCACCCGCGCCGTTCGACAAGGGCGGAGTGAAGGTCGCGCTCGTCAACTACCTGTCGACCGGCGATTTCTTCCAGGCATACGAGGCCGGCGCGCAGAAGCAGGCGAAGGCGCTCGGTATCGACCTGCGCATCTACGAGGGCCGCCAGGACGCAACCGAGCAGCGCGAGCAGATCCAGCAGGCGATCAGCGTCGGTGTGTCGGCGATCATCGTCAACCACGGGCTCCCCGAATCGCTGAAGGACGTCGTGCAGCGCGCGCTGGACAAGGGCATCAAGGTCGTCGCGTTCGATGTCGACCTCGGTAACCCGAAGGTGCCGCAGATCGAACAGAGCGATCGCGACCTCGCGAACTTGCTGCTCGACCAGGCGGTGAAGGACAACGGCGATGCGTTCTCGGCCGGCTACGTGTACGTCGCCGGATTCGCGCCGCTCGACCGGCGCGACGCCGCGTGGCGGGACTTCAAGCGCGCGCATCCGAAGGTGCGCGAGCAGGCGCGCTGGGGCACCGTCGACAATCCGATCGCGCAATCGGTCGCGAACCAGGCCGCGGCCGCCTATCGCGCGCATCCCGACATCCGCGTGGTGTTCGCGCCTTACGACGAATTCGCGCGCGGTGCGAAGCTCGCGGCCGACGAGGCGAAGCTGGCGTCGAAGTTGCGCATCTATAGCGCCGACATTTCGACCGCCGATATCGAGGCGATTCGCGCGCCCGGCAGCGCATGGGTCGCGACGGCCGCGACGAATCCCGCGGTCGTCGGCGCGGTGTCGGTGCGGGCCGCCGCGCTGCTCGTCGCGGGGCAAGATCCGGGCCGGCGGATCGTGGTCAAGCCGACGCTGATCACGCGCGATGATCTCGTGAAGAACGACATCCACACGATCGCGGAGCTTAGCGCGAAGTTTCCCGCGTTCCGCGCAAGCGACGCGGTGACGGCCTCGTGGATTCCGGCGACGGATTAACGCGTGGTGGCTTTTGTCTACGGTACGTGACCATACGTAGCATTGGCGGGCTGCGATTCTCGTGAGCCGGCCGGGCAGACGCAAACCGGCCGTTGCCTCCGCACGGCCGATGGACGAGATGCTGACGATCCCCGCGAACGAAGCCGGCAGCCCGGACAGCAGATGGCTCGCTGAATGAGGGAGTCCGGGGCCGTGACTTGCTCGTCAGGTGACGAAAAGCGATCGCGCGTCAGGAGGGAAAGCCGGACAATGCATGTCGCTGTCCTGCGCAGTCGTGCACGGCGCCAGGTCGGATTGTGGTTGGAAGCCGAGACGCTTGACTGGTCGCATCGCGCTTGCCGTCGTATCGGATGCGTGTACGCTGTGCGGGTTGCCGACAGGATGGCAGGGCAGATGTCGTGCGAACAAGTCGGTTTCCTTCTACCGCAACCGAAAGAATGTCACGATGCGTATTCCCCCGCTCAAGTCCATCATTGCGTTCGAGAGTGTCGCCAGAACCAAAAGCGTGAATCGCGCAGCGGAAGAACTGGGTCTGACGGCGTCGGCCGTGAGCCATCAGCTGAGCAATCTCGAATCAATCGTCGGCCAGCCGTTGTTCCAGCGGTCCGGGCGTGGTCTCGTGTTGACGCCCACGGGCGAGCGCTACCTCTCCGACGTGACCGGGTCGCTTGCGGATCTGAGCCGCGCGACCGAGCGGGCGTCGAGCCGCACGGAGGTTGACATCTTGCGGGTGCATTCGAGTCCGAGCTTCGGACTCATGTGGCTGCTTCCCCGGTTATCGTCGTTTCAGGAAGCGAATGGCGACATTCAGCTCAATCTCGCGTGCTCATACGAGAACGTCTCTTTTTCGAACGGCTACTACGACATCGACATCCGGCACGGTTACGGCAACTGGGACACGCTGGAAGTGAAAACAGTGCGTGGCGAATTCATTGCGCCGCTTGCTTCGCCTGCCTATCTTGAGCGGCATCCCGTCGAGACCCCGGAAGACCTGCTGGCGCATCGTCTGATCTATTCAGAGACTCCGCTCGTCCAGTGGAAGCAATGGTTCGGCAGGACAGGCGTATCCGCGAAGCAGAAGACGTTCGATTTTTCCTTCGACCGCTCGTACATGTCGATCGAAACGGCGGCACTCGGCCTCGGCATCGCACTCGAGAGCCTGACGCTCGCATCGGTGAAAATCAGGGACGGACTGCTGGTGCCTGTTTTCGACGAGACATATTCCGTTGAAGTCGGCGCACATCATCTGGTTTACCCGACGCAAAACGCCGAATTGCCGCGCGTCGAACGCTTTCTCGCATGGATCGAGCGGGAGGCGGCGGTCATCTGAATTTTTCTCAGCCATTGTTGAGCGTTTCCGCGTTGATGCCGTTGCCCCGTCCACCGACACTACGGGCACACATCAACACCCCGGAGACAGGCAATGCTGCTCGAGAACAAGATTATCGTGGTGACGGGCGCGGCGTCGCCCCGTGGTATCGGCAAGGCGACCGCAAAGGCGCTGGCCGCAGAGGGGGCGCGTGTCGTGATTCTCGACCTGCGCAAGGACGACGCGCAAACCGCTGCCGCCGATCTCGGCGCCGACCATCTCGGCCTCGCCTGCGACGTCACCGACAAGGACGCTTGTGTCGCCGCCGCGCGTGCGACGCTCGAACGGTACGGCCGCATCGACGGCCTCATCAATAATGCAGGTATCACGCAGCCGGTTCGCACGCTCGAAATCGGCGGCAAGGATTTCGACGCGATCGTCGACGTCAATCTGCGTGGCACGCTCCATATGTCGCAGGCAGTGATTCCCGCGATGAAGGCGCAAAACGGCGGCAGCATCGTGTGCATGTCGTCCGTTTCCGCGCAACGCGGCGGCGGCATCTTCGGCGGACCGCACTACAGCGCCGCCAAGGCCGGTGTGCTCGGACTCGCCAAAGCCATGGCGCGCGAGTTCGGCGCGGATCATATCCGTGTCAATTCCATCACGCCGGGTCTCATCCAGACGGACATCACGGGCGACAAACTCACGCCCGACATGCGCGCCGACATCATCAAGGGCATCCCCCTCGGGCGCCTCGGCGACGCAGCCGATGTCGCGAATGCCTGCCTCTTTCTGGTCAGCGACCTTTCGACCTACCTGACCGGCATCACACTCGACGTGAACGGCGGCATGTTGATTCACTAACGACAGCGCCGCGCGTGCGCGGCATCCCGAAGCACCCGGGACCCACCGGGGCCGTGGCAGGAGACAGACACATGAAATCCAGATACAGCGCATCGGCCGTCGCGGGCGATGCGATCCAGTGCGGCGACTCGCCGACATTCGAGGCAAAAACCTACGCGAAGGTCAGCCGCCGCCTGATTCCCTTTCTGATGCTGTGCTACCTGGGCGCGTATCTCGATCGCGTCAACGTAGGCTTTGCGAAGCTGCAGATGCTGAGCGATCTGCGTTTCAGCGAGACCGTCTACGGCGTAGGCGCGGGTATCTTCTTTCTCGGCTACTTTCTGTTCGAAGTGCCAAGCAATCTCATTCTCCACCGAGTCGGTGCGCGCAAGTGGCTTGCGCGGATCATGCTCACGTGGGCGCTGATCTCCGCGAGCTTCGTGTTCGTCAAATCGCCAACCGTCTTCTACATGCTGCGTTTTCTGCTCGGCGTGGCCGAAGCGGGATTTGCGCCGGGCGTGATCCTGTACCTGACCTACTGGTTTCCCTCCGTGCGCCGCGCAAAGGCGCTGTCGCTGTTCTTCATGGCGATTCCGCTGGCAGGCATCATCGGCGGCCCGCTGTCGGGTTCGATCATGCATTCGCTCGAGGGCGCGATGTCGATGGCGGGCTGGAAGTGGCTGTTCCTGCTCGAAGCCGTGCCGTCGCTGGTGCTGGGCATCGCGATCCTGCTGTACCTCGATGACGGCATCGCCAAGGCAACGTGGCTCACAGACTCCGAAAAGGCACTGCTCGCCCGCAATGTCGCGGGAGACGATGCGCACAAGACGGCTCATCTCTCGATCGGGGCGTTCATCGGCGACCGCCGCCTGTGGCTGATGGCCGCGATCTACTTCTGCGTCGTGCTCGGCCAGTACGGTCTGACTTTCTGGCTGCCCACCATCGTACGCAAAGCCGGTGTATCGGACCCGCTTTGGGTCGGCATTTTCACCGCGATTCCCTACCTGTGCGCACTCGTCGCGCTGCCGCTGATCGGCATGAGCGCGGACCGCCGACGCGAACGCCGCTTCCACCTCGCGATTCCCATGCTGATCGCCGCAGCGGGTTTCGCCGCGTTGCCCGCGCTGGGCAGCGTCGCGGCGTCGATTATCTGCCTGAGTGTTGCTGCCGCCGGCATCCTCGCATCGTCTTCGCAGTTCTGGTCCTTGCCGACGTCACTGCTTGGCGGGGTATCGGCCGCGGCGGGCATCGCCGCCGTGAACTGTTTCGCCAATCTGGCGGGATTCTTCTCGCCCGCCATCGTCGGCTGGCTCAATGACCTGACCGGCAAATCGACGGCGGGCCTCGTCTTCATCTCCGTGGCGGTGACGCTGGGTGCCGCGCTCGTGTTCCTCGTCCCGGCCAGGTCCGTCAACCGCTGACGCTTTCAGGATTCTCTCGATATCGAAGGAGCAATACATGGAAACCGAAATCATTGCCGAGGACGTCTCGCTCGCCGAGCGTGCGTACCGGATCAGGAGAAACGCGCTGCTGATGGGCGAAGTACAGGGCCAGGGCTATATCGGCCAGGCGCTCGACATCGCAGACGTACTGGCCGTGGCGTACTTCGGCGCCATGCGTTACCGCCCGCATGACCCCGAATGGGAAGATCGCGACCGCTTCCTGCTGTCCAACGGCCATTACGCGATTGCGCTGTACGCGGCGCTCTTCGAGGCCGACGTCCTGCCCGCAGAAGAACTCGAAACCTATGGCAGCGATGACAGCCGCCTGCCCATGTCCGGCATGGCGAGCTATACGCCGGGGATGGAGATGTCCGGTGGCTCCCTCGGCCACGGCCTGACGATTGCCGTAGGCCGCTGCCTTGGGCTCAGGCGCAAAGGGTCGAACGCGTTCGTCTACACCCTCTTCTCCGACGGCGAACTCGACGAAGGCGCGATCTGGGAAGGCCTGATGTCCGCCGCGCACTGGAAACTCGACAACCTGATCGCGATGGTCGATGTCAACAACCAGCAGGCCGACGGCCCGTCGACGCAAATCATGGCGTTCGAGCCGCTCGTCGAGAAACTCGAGGCATTCGGCTGGTATGCGCAGCGTGTGAACGGCAACGACATCGATGCCGTGAAGGTGGCTTTCGATAACGCCCGCAATCACGACAAGCCGCAACCGCGCATCATCGTATGCGATACGAAGATGGGCTGCGGCGTGCCGTTCCTCGAACAACGCGAGAAGAACCACTTTATCCGCGTCGACGCGCACGAGTGGCAACTCGCGCTCGAGGCACTCGAGGCAGGGAGAACAGCATGAGCACCGTTGAGAAAAAGCCGCGCCTGAAGACATCGGCGATGATCGCGTCGATCGCGGGAGAAGGCCAGATGACCCGTTCCGCGCCGTTCGGCCAGGCGCTTGCCGAACTCGCACGCACGAAGACCGACGTGATCGGCATGACAGCAGACCTCGGCAAATACACCGACCTGCACATCTTCGCAAAGGCGTTTCCCGATCGTTACTACCAGATGGGCATGGCCGAGCAACTGTTGATGGGGGCGGCGGCAGGCATGGCCCATGAAGGCGCACAGCCGTTCGTGACGACATATGCGGTGTTCGCCACGCGCCGCGCGTATGACTTTATCCACCAGGCAATCGCCGAGGACAACCTCGACGTGAAAATTGTGGCGGCACTGCCCGGTCTCACGACAGGCTATGGCCCGAGTCACCAGGCTGCCGAAGATCTCGCGCTGATGCGCGCGATGCCGAACATGACGGTGATCGATCCGTGCGACGCGCTCGACATCGAGCAGATGGTGCCGGGCATCGCCGCACACAAAGGCCCGGTGTACGCGCGCCTGTTACGCGGCAATGTGCCCGCCGTCCTCGACGAATACGACTACACGTTCGAACTCGGGAAGGCGAAGCTGCTGCGCGACGGCAACGACGTGCTGCTGATCTCGTCCGGGATCATGACGATGCGCGCGCTCGAAGTCGCGAAAGCGCTGGAGGCGGACCGCATCGACGTCGGCGTACTGCACGTGCCGACCATCAAACCGCTCGATACCGCCACGATCCTGCGGGAAGCGAAGCGTACCGGCCGCATGGTGATCGTCGCGGAAAACCATACGGTGATCGGCGGACTCGGCGAAGCCGTGGCACGCACATTGCTCGGCGCGGGCGTGACACCGTCGTTCCGGCAGATCGCACTGCCTGACGAATTTCTCGATGCCGGCGCGCTGCCGACGCTGCATGACCGATATGGCATCTCGACCGGCACGATGGCCGCGTCTATCAAAACCTGGCTCGCGTGACCGACCGGATGGCTCGAACGACTGGCTGAACCCGACGATTTGCGTAACGTGACAGTTGCCGCCAGGAACGGCCGCGTCCCGACGGGAAGCGGCCGTTCGCTGTGGATGAGCCATTGGCCGCTTGTGGCCGGCAAACGTCCGTTCGCCGGCCGTTGGGGCAGGCCTTCGTTCGCTCCGCCGTCTCAAGCGCATCGTCGACCTCGGTGCCGAGGTATCGGCCAGCGCGCTCGAGCCTCGTATGCCCGCGCAGCAGTTGAACGGCCGCGGGTTCTTTCCGACACGATCGCAAACCAAGCCTGCCGTCTGCTCGACGCGATACCTCCCAACAGCGGCGATTGAAAAAAGACGATGATCGTCTCTCGTTGGCCGATCATGGAATAGGTACCGCCATCGTTTCCTTCCAGCGAAACGAGCCGGTTCCAATCGCATCCATTGAGCTACAGTGAACATTTCCCGCCACCGTCAACCCTGGCGCCCATCCAATACCGCCGACGAGGCCAACCCATGCAACTTCAAACCGGCAACCTGTTCACCGCCGATGCCCGGCGCGATGAGGACGAAAAAATCGACCTCCTTGTCACGGGCCAGCGTCTGAACGTCGAGCGAATCGTATCGATGGGCCACACGAGCCCGGACGGTTTTTGGTATGACGACGCACGCGCCGAATGGGTCGTGCTGTTGTCGGGGGCGGCGGTGCTCGAATTCGAAGAAGGCCCGACGCGCCATGAAATGCATCCCGGCGACTACGTGCTGATCGAGCCGCATTGCCGCCATCGCGTAGCGTGGACGCACGAAGAAACGCAAACCGTCTGGCTTGCGATCTATTACGAACGTTGAATCAGGAAATATTGCGAGGGCGAGGCCGAATTCGATCCGGCGCGCAGCATGCCGCCGCGCGCCGAATGAGACAAAGCCTCATCAACCCGGCGCGGTCGTTGGATACCGCCGGTATTGATGCCCAAATAGCAGGACGGCGCGCAAAACCGCGCGCCGGTACGCGTCGAGAATCTTATTCCTGGATCAGGAATCGATTGCGATTCTTCGCGTCCTTGATCCATGCGGGTGCGCGACCGCGGCCCGACCAGGTTGCCCCGGTCTTCGGGTCGCGATACTTTGCCTGCACGGGGGCGGCCGCTTGCTTGGCCGGACGGCCGCGACGGTTACCGAAAATGTCCTTTTCGGTAATGCCGAATTCGGCAACCTTGGTGCGGATGTCGTCGACGATCGCCTGGAATTCCGCGGCACGTGCAGCTTCGGCTTTCTCGGCCAAAGCTTCCATTTGGGCTTTCAGTTCCTTGTACGTTGCCATGTATCGCTCTTCAGGTTGAGTACTCACATGATAGCGGTTTCAACGGAAAATTTTGAGGAAATTCTCATCGACTACGTGTTTTGTCGTCAATATGGCGATGCAGGACTGCTTCGAACACCTGAGAAGTGTGTCGTATTGACGAAGACGTAGAGGATTACCCGGGCATCTTTAACGGCACGAGCATGTCAAGTTGACCGATCGCACGGGTTTTCTTCTTCAAGACAAGCAATCGGGATTTAACTACTCTTTACATTTTTATGAAGTATCGGGGAATTCACTGATGAACAGAGACGAGAAGCTGATTCAGATTGCCGCCGAATTCGGCTTCAATCCGGACGAGGAAATCAGGATTGGCGGAAAGTACACCCCCGTTCTGGTCGACGGGAATACGGCCTATATTGCCGGCCAGATTCCACGGATCGGCGAAGTGGTGCATTTCGTTGGCGTAGTGGGGGAATCCATTTCGCTCGATGAAGGTCGCCGGGCTGCCGGTGTATCGACACTCCGTGCGCTCTCGCTGATCAGAACGCGCTGCGGCACGCTTGACGTAATAGCGACGGTGCCGCGCATGACCGTGTATGTGCGAAGTGCACCCGGCTTCACGATGCAAAGCGAAGTTGCCGACGGCGCATCCGATGTGTTGTATGCGGTGCTTGGCGACGCCGGTGTTCATACGCGGACATCGGTCGGCGTGCTGCAATTGCCCAAAGGCGCATCGGTGGAAGCGGATTTCATTTTCGGGTTGAAGCAGGGCAATGCCGGTATCTGATTCCGACGGGCTGTATCTCGCGGGTAGGTCGTTTCGCGAAACATCCGGATATTCGCGCGCGACACGCGAGTCACTACCGACAAGCGCTTGCAATACCCAAAAAAACACTCGCCGAAGGACTTCGACAGGTTGCTCGATCAAAAGGATTTGACGAAGCGTCAGGCGGCGTTCGATACCGGCGATGTGAATGCGCGCGGCGAGCCGGGCAAGTGGGCTGCGCCGTCGCGCGCCCCATGTCGAAACAATCTCGCACGCTGGCGCGTCACGCAGGCGCAAACGTTGTCGACGCGCACGGCGTACGACGGACGTCACACGTTCCCGTCCGAAATCGTCGTGAACGCGAACCCCGGGCCACGCTCATGCGCGCTGCAAATCCTCCCCTTGCCTGCCCGGCGGCAGTGCGCCGATGCACGCCATTCAAGTAGCCGGCCCATCGAGAATTCATCCCCGGCCGGCCGCCGCATGTGCGCCCCCCGACTCCCCACGATTTCCGGAAATCCCCCCGCCAATATCGGACGGCATCCCCACTTTGGGAGATGCCATTGCCCGACAGTAAGCCTACGATTGACCACAGGGCATCGGGGACGGATGGCATCAGAACAAGCGGGCAGGCCCGCCATTCCGAGTCGAAATCAACACATGCCCACGCAGTCTACTGACACAGCTTCTGCTTACGATGGCGTTCGATGTGTGCGGCGAGTCGCTTTCATCGCAGCACGATGGCGCGTTGATGACGGAAGGCCTGCTGTCGTATTTCGGGGAATTTCAATCAATATGCTGGCACGAGACTATGTGGAACGAGAGCTCTCTCACATCCAGAGAATGGTGGCTCTCCTGGACAGCGAACAGAACGCTGACGATGTGTCGATGTCGGGCGCGGTGCGTGTGCGGCATCCGAGCTACTGGCGCGGGCGAATCGAGGAGCTGCTGTCGGCGCCCGATGTGCCGCGCCACATCAGAAAGCTCAGCGAAGCGGTGCTCGCGAAGATCGACGAGATGGAAATGCGCTTCGCGGCGATGAAGTAAGTACATCGTCGGATGCGGCGCCGGCATGTGTTTCGTCGCGTCGTCGACCGGATGGCCGGTCGCTTATCCGGCCGCCATCACGTCAAGCAGGGCCGCACGGAATGCGGCCATCTCCGCAGCGGTGCCGATGGACACGCGCAGATACGCCGGCGGGCCCGATTCGCGAATCAGGACGCCGTGGCGCAGCAGGCCGCTCCAGATCCGGTGCCGATCGGCAAACTCGCCGAACATCACGAAGTTCGCATCGGAATCGGCCACCGTGAGGCCCAGACCGCGCAGCCAGCCGACGGTCGAATCGCGCTCGGCCTTGATCGTCTCGACTTGCGACAGCATCTCGTCGCGCGCGACCAGCGCCGCGCAGGCCGCCGCCTGGGTGAAGGCCGACAGGTGGTAGGGCAATCGAACCAGCTTCAGCGCCTGCACGATCGCGGGCGCGCACGCGCAATACCCGACGCGGCCGCCCGCGAACTTGAATGCCTTGCTCAACGTGCGGGTCACGATGAGCCGCGGATGATCCGGTAGCAGCGTCACCGCGCTGGGTACGCCGCGACGCCGGAACTCCGCATAGGCTTCGTCGACGACGACCACGCCCGGCGCGACGTCGAGGATGGCGCGAATATCGCCGACCGGCAGCGCGGTTCCGGTCGGGTTGTTCGGCGACGTCAGCAGCACCACGCCCGGCTGGTGCGTGCGGATACCGTCGAGCGCCTGATCCACGTCCAGCGCGAAATCCCCGGTGCGCGGCAACGTATGGAGGCGCGTGAAAGTCGTGCGGCAGTATTCGTCATACATGGGATACGCGGGCGTAAAGGCCAGCGCCGATCGCCCCGGGCCGCCGAATGCCTGCAGGATCTGCTGGATCACCTCATTCGAGCCGTTGGCGGCCCAGATGCCCGCTGCGTCGACCGTCACGCCGGTGTCGTGCGTCAGATAGGCCGCCAGATGCGATCGCAGCCCGGCAAAGTCGCGATCGGGATAGCGGTTCGCCGTGCGCGCGGCGTCGGCCACCGCGGTCGCGATGCGCTCGACGAGCGCGGGCGATGGCGGATAGGGATTCTCGTTGACGTTCAGGCAGACCGGCACGTCGAGCTGCGGCGCCCCGTACGCGTGCTGCAACCTGAGGTCCTCGCGCAGCGGCAAATCCGACAAGGCGATTTCTTTCCAGGGCTGTTGCATTGAAAACACTCCGTACGGTATCGATTGATCGGCGCAGCAGGTTTTTAAGGCGGCAAAAAACAAAAAAGGCGCCGCAGGCGCCTTGGTGTCGTCTTGATCGGGCATTCACCCGATGCAATTGCTAGATGCGAAACGAGCCACGGCGCAACAGGGGGCGTCCGTGGTGATGGTGCAGCGAGAGCGTGGTGTTTCGAATCGTCATGCGCCGCATCATGGCATACCGCGATCCGGAAGAAAAGCGCGCCACCCTGCGTGTGCCGGATTCGATTGAGCCGAAACGCCGGAAAACGCCCATTACGTCTGATGATAAACGGTAACAAACGTCGTATTTCGACCAAATGCGAACGAGTGATTCAAACGTTGGCGTCAATTGACTAAGATGCGCAGAAGACGTTCGACAAAAACGCACGGCGCGGGGTAGCCAGATGCAAATGAACGGGTTGATTCCATCGGCATGGATCGATGACGTCTATGCCGCGGCACTGGGCGATCAACGCTGGGAAACGGTGCTGGACGGGCTGAGATCGTGGGTCGGCGTGCGCATGGTCACGCTGCTGTCGTTCGACGACGCGGCGCGGGTGCCGGCGATCGAGAAGGCGGCGGGTGACGACGCGTCATGGGTCGCCGCGTGTTATCACACGTACAACACCGAGTTCTATCGGTACGATCCGGTCGTGCCGGTCGCCGGCAACTGGCCGGCGGGCCGCTGGTTCGAGGACGTCAAGCACCTGTCCGCGCACCAGCGTGCGCACAGCGAGTTCTATCAGGAGTTCCTTCACCCTTTTGGGATCGGCAGCATCTCGGGCCTGTACATCCATCGCAGCGAGGGTTCGGGCGCATTCCTCAGCGTCCAGGGCGGCCTCGAATCGCAGGGGCTGTCCGACGATCAGCGCCGCGCGATCGAAAACATGGGAATGCACATCAGCCGCGCGCTGCAGATCCAGGCGCGGATCGGCGAGCTCGAGGCGCGCGTGGCCGCGGCCGAATCGGCGCTCGATGCGATTCCGGTGCCGGTCTTCCTGCTCGGCGCGCAGCGCGAATTGCGCTATACGAATCGCGCGGCCGATCAGCTGATCGCGGCGGAGCCGGCGTTGCGGGTGGTGAACGGGCGTTTCGCGCCGGAAGGCTGCGTCGACGATGTGCATTGGCGGCACGCGTACGCGCGCGGCGGGCTGTTGTTGCGGCGCGCGACGGGCGAACCGCTGCCGCTGGCGTTGATGCCGGTGCCCGAGCAGTCGCGCCTGATGCGCGAGCGGCCGGGCGTCGCGACGCTGATGACGGCCGCCGACCTGCGTTCGCCGTCGGCCCGCGCGCAGCGGCTGCGCGTGTTCTACGGGCTGTCGTCGGCCGAGGCCGATCTCGCCGTGCTGCTGTGCTGCGACGGGCTGTCGCCGCAGGAATGCGCGGGGCTGCGCGGCGTGTCGATCGGCACGATCCGCACGCAGATCAAGTCGATCTACGCAAAGACGGCCGTGGCGCGCGCGGCGCAACTGACGTCGCTGGTCATGCAGACATGACGGCAACGGCAGGCGAGCGCGCCTGTCGTTGCACGCTTTCCCCCTCGTTCTTTCCTTCCTGAATCGCGCCGCCGCCGGCGGCGCGTGCGCATGACATTGCGCCGACGTACACGCGTTGAGATCAGTCATCCTATGACAATAGAAAGCGAAGCGAGCGATCGATTTCCCCTGTCAGCCCAGGCAATCAGCCGGCCGCTTCCCGCAAATGCGAACCCGCTTCCGGAAAACGTTTCGCATAGAGCCACCTAAACAGAGAATGCGGTTCCCCAAAATTCGCTGGAAACCCTTCCTGGCTGAGATTCTACGGGTATGCACCAAGTGAGTTAAACGATTAACCGACGTACATTCGCGTCAACACGTCATACGACGTATGACTCTGCGGTCGGCGAGCACGGCGCCGAAGCATGCGCATGCCGGCCGATCGCCGCGCGACAACGAGTACAACCATCAAGGAGACTGACGATGAAGCACCGATTCACCCGCTCCCGTACCGCCCTGGCCGTTGCGCTGCTGGCCGGCTTCGGGATGTCCGCCCAGGCGCGCGTGTTCCGCTCGGCGGACGTGCATGGCGACAACTTCCCGACCAACATGGCCGTGAAGTTCATGGGCGACGAACTGTCGAAGCAGACGGGCGGCAAGGATTCGATCAAGGTGTTCGGCAACAGCGCGCTCGGCTCGGAGAAGGACACGGTCGACCAGGTGCGGATCGGCGCGATCGACATGGCGCGCGTGAACGGTGCGTCGTTCAACGAGATCGTGCCGGAATCGCTGATCCCGTCGTTCCCGTTCCTGTTCCGCGACGTCGATCATTTCCGCAAGGCGATGTACGGCCCGGCCGGCCAGAAGATCCTGGACGCGTTCACCGCGAAGGGGATGATCGCGCTGACGTTCTACGAGAGCGGCGCGCGCTCGATCTACGCGAAGCGCCCGGTGCGCTCGCCGGCCGACATGAAGGGGCTGAAGGTGCGCGTGCAACCGTCTGACCTGATGGTCGACGAGATCAAGGCGATGGGCGGCACGCCGACGCCGATGCCGTTCGCCGAGGTGTACACGGGGCTGAAGACGGGCCTCGTCGACGCGGCCGAAAACAACATGCCGTCGTACGAGGAAACCAAGCACTACGAAGTGGCGCCCGACTACTCGGAGACGCAGCACGCGATGACGCCGGAAGTGCTGGTGTTCTCGAAGAAGGTCTGGGACACGCTGTCGCAGCAGGAGCAGGCGGCGATCAGGAAGGCCGCGGCCGATTCGGTGCCGTACTACCAGAAGCTGTGGACCGCGCGCGAGGCGTCCGCGCAGCAGGCGGTGACGAAGGGCGGCGCGAAGGTCCTGCCGGCCGCGCAGATCGATCGCGCGGCGTTCGTGAAGGCGATGCAGCCGCTGTGGACGAAGTACGAGAAGACGCCGCAGATGAAGCAGATCGTCGACGAGATCGAGGCCACCAAGTGACGCGTCGCACTTCCCTGAACGGCGCCGCGGCCGCCGGCGGGGCGGCCGCCCCGGACGGCGCGGGGCCGGCGCGGCCGCATGCCGCGCCGCTCCTGCGCTGCGTGAACGACGTGCTGTTCCGCGTGCTGGCGGTGATCGCGTCGGCGTGCCTCGCGGTGCTGACGGTGCTGGTGTTCTACGCGGTCGTGATGCGCTACGTGTTCGAGAACGCGCCGGATTTCGTGGAGCCGATCGCGCTGCTGCTCGTGATCGTGATCGCGATGTTCGGCGCGGCGATGAAGGTGCGCGACGGTGGTCACATCGGCCTCGATTCGCTCGTGCGCCGGCTGCCGCCCAGGTCGCGCACGGTGGTGATCGCGATCCAGCACGTGAGCCTGATCGCATTCGCGATCATGATCATGGCCGGCTGCGGCAGCATGGCCGCCGAGACGATGGGCGACCGCATTCCGATCATCGGGCTGCCCGAAGGCGTGCGCTACCTGATCGCGATGCCGGCGGCGATCGCCATCACCCTCTTCTCGCTCGAGCACCTGCTCGCGCTTCGTCGTTCTTCGCCGGGGCAATAACGCCATGGAACTCGCGATCCTGTCCGTCAGTTTTCTGATTTTCCTCGTGCTCGGCGTGCCCGTGTCGTTCGCGCTCGGCATCGCCTGCGTGCTGACCTATATGGTCGAAGGCCTGCCGATCGCGACCGCGATGCAGGCGATGATCTCGGGGATGAATGCGTTTTCGTTCCTCGCCGTGCCGTTCTTCATCTTCTCCGGCGAACTGATGCTGCATGGCGGCATCGCGGACCGGATCCTGCGCTTCGCGCAGGCGACCGTCGGCCATTTCCGCGGCGGCCTCGGGATGGCGAACGTCGTCGCCTGCACGCTGTTCGGCGGCGTGTCGGGCTCGCCGACCGCCGATACGTCGGCGATGGGCGGCGTGGTGATTCCGCTGATGAAGCGCGAAGGCTACAGCGCCGCGTACGCGGTCAACGTGACGACGCATGCGTCGCTCGCCGGCGCGCTGATGCCGACGTCGACCAACATGATCATCTACGCGTTCGCCGCGCAGGGCATCACCGGGATGCTGCACGGCCAGCCGGTGAGCGGCGTGTCGATCGGCGACCTGCTGTTTTCCGGGCTGCTGCCGGTGTTGTGGGTGATGGGCTTCGTGCTCGCCGCCGCGTACTGGCAGGCGGTGCGCCACGGCTACCCGCGCCGTGAAGACGGTTCGTCCGCGCTGCCCGCGTTTCCCGGCTGGTATGCGGTGCTGCGCAGCTTCGTCGGCGCGGTGCCCGGGCTGATGGTGATCGCGATCATCCTCGTGTGCGTCGCGAAGGGGATCGCGACCGCGACCGAAGCCGCCGCGATCGCCGTCGTGTACTCGCTCGTACTGACCGCGGTCGTGTACCGCACGCTGACGGCCGAGAAGCTGCGCCGCGCGCTGTCGCATGCGGCGCGCACGACGGGGGTCGTGCTGCTGCTGATCGCGGTGTCCAACATGCTGCGCTTCCAGATGTCGTACCTGGAGATTCCGGATGCGATCGAGGGGCTGCTGAAGCAGTCGACCGCCGCGCCGTGGCTGATGCTGCTGTACATCAACATCATCCAGGTGTTCCTCGGCACGTTCGTCGACATGGCCGCGCACATCCTGATCACGACGCCGCTGTTCCTGCCGATCGCGATGGCATGCGGTGTCGGGCCGGTGCAGTTCGGGATCATGCTGCTGCTGAACTGCTCGCTCGGCCTCGTGCATCCGCCGATCGGCTCGGTGCAGTTCGTCGGCTGCGCGATCGGCAACGTGTCGATCGGGGAGACGACGAAGATGGCGTGGCCGTATTACCTCGCGATCTTCAGTGCGATCAACATCGTCACTTACATGCCGTTCTTCTCGACCTGGCTGCCCAGCTTGATCAGCGGACACGCGGTGTTCTGACCGGATGCGTTGCCTGACGCGGCGCCGGACGACCGAGGTTGTCCGGCGCCGTGTTCGTTTGCGCGGTGCCCTTTCAATTCACCGGAGCGCACATGCCCGCTCAATCCTGCCGCGCCTCCGGTTCTCCGTTTCCATCGGCCGACCGTTCGTCGCGCCGATCCGCAAGCTCGCGCCACAGCGCCGGGCGCGCGTGATCGCGCGGCGGCAGCGGGATCACGTGGGCCACCCCCCGCACGTTGATCACGGCTCCCGAGTCGGGCAGCGTGGCCGGAATGCCGGAGAGCGGCGGGTCGGTATCCGGTTCGGAAGCCGTACCCGGGCCGGGCGGGTGTCGAAGCATCATGCGATTTCTCCCTGGCGCCGCGAAACGGCGCATCAATAGCGCACACGCCCGATCAACCCCAACGGGTCGACGGCGTGCTGGACGGCGGCGGCGAGTTCCCGTTGCGCGGCCGGCACGTGCTTGCGGTAATACGCGACGTTGACCGGCCCGACGCCGTGCTCCGCGCTGAAGCAGCCGCCGGCCCGCACGACGCGCTCGTACAGCGCGCCGCGCAGCGCCACCTGCTGCAGCGGCCCGTAGCGCTCCGCGTCGGCGTGGGGGACCGACACGACGAGATGGCAGCCGCCGTCGCCGAAATGACCGAACGCGTGACAGCGCAGCGACGGATGCGCCGCCGCGATCCATTGCTCGGCATCGGCGACGAATGCGGCCAGCGCGCCGCGCGGAAACGACACGTCGAACGACAGCGGAATGCCGTGCTGCGCAACCGCGACCGGCAGTGCATCGCGGATCCGCCAGAACCGTTCGGCCGGCGCGCAGGCCGCGTCGAGTACCACGCGTTCGCCCGCCAGCGTGTCGAGCGTCGCGATCGTGCGTTCCTCGAGCAGCCCGTCGAGCCCCGGCATGCCGGTCGCGATCTCGACGAGCGCGTAGCATGCGGCGGCGTCGGCTTCAAACGGAATGCGCAGCGCCGGAAACGCGGCGGCGACGCAACCGACGGCCGCGGCCGACATGAATTCGAACGCCGACAGCATCTCGCCGAACGCACGCTCGAACGCGAGCAGGCCGGCGAGCGCCGCGTCGTACGACGCAAACGCGACGAACGCGGCACACGACGACCGTTCGAGCGGCGCGAGCGCGAACGACACGGCCGTCACGAGCCCGTGGGCGCCGTTCGCGCCGATGAAGCATTGCGTGACGTCGAAACCCGCGTTGCGCTTGCGCAGCGGCGCGAGCGCGTCGATCACGGTGCCCGCCGCGTCGGCGAGCACGACTTCGACGCCGAGCACGTTGCGGCGCACGTCGCCGTACTTGATCAGGCGGCTGCCGCCCGCGTTGGCGCCGACGAGGCCGCCGGCCGCCGGATCGCTGCCGAGGTCGATCGGCAGGCAGAGGCCGGCGTCGGCCGCCACGCGGTTGATGTCGGACAGCCGCACGCCGGCCTCGACCGTGATGCTGCGATTCGCCGCGTCGAATGCGCGAACGGCGCGCATCCGGTCGAACGACACCACGCATTGCGTGCCGCTACGATCGGGCACGGCGGCGCCGACGAGCCCGGTGCGCGCCCCCTGTGCGACGAGCGCGATGCGGTGCGCGACGGCGACCCGCGCGAGCGCGCTCGTGTCGGCGGTCGACGCCGGCCGCGCGACACCGAGCGCGACGCCGCTGTGCAGCGTCACGTCCGTCGCGTACGGCTCGCACGATTCGGCCGACGCACCGTCGAGCCAGCCGTCGCCGAGCGTCGCGGCGAGCGCGTGCCGTTGCGCGGCGCGGTCGGGCAGCGCGCTCATCGTCAGCCGGCCCGCACGAGCTGCTTGCGCAGGCGGCCGCGCACGACGACCAGCGCGATCAGCGGCACGACGCCGCCCCACAGCGGGCTGTGGCGCATCGCGATCGACACCGCGAGCGCGACGACGGTGACGGCGAGCAGCACGATCGACAGCGAACGGGCGCGCGCATGGTCGACGAAGGTGCCGTCGACGAACCCGCCGTCCGACCACGCGGTATGCACGATGCCGACGACCAGCACGCAGACGAGCATTGCGGCCGGCCCGAGTTCTTCTCCCCACAAACGGCTACCTGTCGGCGACACGAGCGCCAGCACCGCGCCGATCACGAGGAACAGGTCGACGCCGATCGCGATGCTGTTGCGGTCCGCGCGGCGGATCAGCCATGCGCCGTGCACGAGCGCGAGCACGCCGCCGATCAGGAACGCGTGCGTCCAGCGCACGTCCGGCTGTCCGGGCCCGAGCCGGCCGTAGAACAGGAACACGATCGCCGGCAGGAAGTTGCTCGCGTGCAGCAGGTAGTCGGTGATGGGATTGCTCGATTTCATCGGGGGATTCTCCTTCGTCGAAACAATGGGCGACGCGTCATGCGTCATGCGTCGTGCCAGCGGAACAGCCGCGCGGCGGCGAACAGGAACAGCGCCGTGCTCGCGGTCATGCCGAGCAGTTGCGGCGCGAGCTGCGCGTACGGGGCGCCGTCGACCAGCGCGCCGCGCAGCGCGACGGCGAACTGGTTGGTCGGCAGGAATGCGAGTACCGCCTTGAGCCAGGCCGGTGCGTCGTGCATCGGGATCGTCAGGTCGCTGAAGAACAGCAGCGGGTAGTAGGTGACGTTGCACGCGAGTTCGGCGGCCGCGAGCGACCGCGTGCGGCTCGCGAGCAGCACGCCGATGCTGAGCACCATCGCCGCGCCGAGCAGCACGATCGGCAAGGCGCGCAGCCCGTCCGGCGTCGCGATCGGCAGCGCGATGCCGAACGCGACGCGTGCGACCGTCAGCAGCACGAGCGCCGACAGCGCCATCATCACCATCCGCGCGACGATCAGCGCGGCGAGGAACACGCCGCGCGAGACCGGGAAGCACACGTACAGCTTGAAGGTATTGCGTTCGCGCAGCGACGCGATCGCGGTGGTCGTCGAGTTCAGGCCGATCGCCATGAACGCCATCACGAGAATGCCGGTCGCGAAGAACGCGCCATAGTCGAACGGGCGGCGCGCCGGTGCCGCGTTCTCGAAGCGCGCCTGCGCGGCCGGCAGCCCGAGCCGCTGCGCGGCGCAGCGGGCGAGCGCGATCTCGACGACGCGCGACGCGGCCTTGACCGCGAGCGAGCCGTTGAAGTCGTAGCGGATCGTCGCCGGCGTGCGCTCGTCGGCGCCGAGCACGACGGTCACGCGATCGGCCGCCGCGCCGCGCCCGCCGAAGGTCGCCTTCACCGTGTCGCTGTGCGTGAGGCTGGCGACGATCTGCGCTTCGCATGCGCGGCTGTACGGCGTCGCGCCGCCGGGCACGTCGAACGCGATGTCGGCGGTGCCGAGCGACCCCGATCCGCCGAACGCGAACAGCATCACGCTCAGCAGGAACACCGGGAACACGAGCGTCCAGAACAGCGACGAGCGGCTGCGCAGATAACCGAGCAGCTCGTTGCGCACGAGAATCAGGAACACCTTAGTCATGGACGGGGCCCTCGGTACAGAGGCGCAGCAGGTCGCCCGGCGTGCTCGGCGCGAGCGCGAGATGCTGGATGCCCTGTTCGCCGACGATGCGGTGCACGTTCGGATGCAGCGTCGCATCGCCGAACACCTCGACGACGTGCGCGGCCGACACGCGCACGCCGGTCACGCCCGGCAGCGCCGCGAGCCGCTTGCGCAGCGCGCGTGCGTCGGCTTCGTCGCGGCAATGCAGGACCGCGCGCGCTTCGCCCACGAGCTCGGCGCGCAGCGCGTCCTTGTCGCCCTGGTAGCGCACGCCGCCGTCGCGCACCCAGACGAGATCGTCGACGACGGCAAGCTCCTCCTCGGCGTGGCAGATCATCGCGATGCTCGTGCCGCGCGCGCGGTGGCGCAGCAGGTCGATCACGACGCCGGCATAACGACGGTCGAGGCCGGTGAACGGTTCGTCGAGCACGGCCAGTTCGGGGCGGTGCGCGAGCGCCACGTAGAGATCCACGCGCTGGCGCTGCCCCTTCGACAGCGCGCGGCACGGCTTGTCGAGCAATTCGGCGATGCCGAGCGCCTCCGTGACCGCGGCGTCCGCGTGCACGTACATCGCGCAGTGCAGCGCGACGATCTCCGACACGCGGAGATGGTCGGGATACTCGACCTTCTGCAGCTGCGCGCCGAGCCGCCGCAGCGACGGCGTGTCGCGCATGAAGCGCGCGGCCGGCACGTCGAGCACGCGCACGTCGGTGCCGCCGCGCCGGAAGCCGAGCAGCGTTTCGAGCAGCGTGGTCTTGCCGGAACCGTTCGGCCCGACGATCGCCGTGACCGCGCCGAGCCGGAATCGCACGTGGCGCGCGGAGAAACGGAAATCGCCGGCCGCGACGTCGATCGCGCGCGCGCCGAGCGCCGCACCCGGCGCGTGCGCATCGGGCGGCGGCTGCGAGGCCGTGCGCAGCGGCCGGTCGAACGCGGTGTGCGGGCCGAACAGCGCGCGCACGGAGGCGAGGAACGAATCGCTCATCGTCGGCTTCCTGTCAGTCGAACAGCATGACCTGCGTGTCGCGCGCGCCCCGGTACGGGTTGCGGCCGTGCGCGACCAGCATGTTGTCGACGACGAGCACGTCGCCGGCCTGCCACGGGAATGCGAGTTCCTCTTCGTCGAACGCGTCGTAGATCGCGACGAGATCGTCGAACGGCATCGGCGAGCCGTCGCCGTAGCGGATCTCGTACGGGAACGCGGCGCGCGCGCCGTACATGCGCTGCAGGTAGCGGTAGCTGAGCTCGCCCATCGAGCGCGGGTTCGGGTGCTGCGCGCTCGCCTGGTTGAACCAGACGGTTTCGCCGGTGCGCGGATGCGCGCGCAGCGCGCTGCCGACGTGCGACACGGTCACGCTGCCGTCGTCGAGCCAGCGGCAGCCGACGCCGCGTTCCGCGCACAGCCGCTCGACCTCGTCGCGGTCGCGCGTGCCGAACGCGTCGTGCCACGGCCGGTGGTATTCGGCGAACGGCAGGTTCGGGTTGGCGGCGAGGCCGTCCGCGCGATCGCCGGGCGCCGCGAAGTTGCGCAGGTACATCACGCCGCGGGCGGCGAACCGTTCGCGCAGCGCGGCCGGCACGCGCGCCGTCACGCGCCGCATGTCGCAGATCGGCGTTTCGCCGCCCGCATCGGCCGGCCGCCGGCAATAGAACGCGACGAGGCGCGGGAACGCGGGCATGTAGGCCATCTCCTGATGCAGCCCGATCTTGAACGGCGGCGGCATGCGGGTCGATTCGTACACCTGGCCGTCGATCTGCTTGCGCGGCGCGGCGCCCGCCGTGTAACCGTTCGCGTGCGCCGGATACAGCGCGCCGAGGCGGCCGAACGCGGCGGTGTCGGGCACCGCGAAACCGCGCCACAGCAGCGCGCCGCACGCGTCGAGCAGCGTGTCGATCGTGTCGAGCCGCGAGCGGTACCACGCGACGAACATCTCCGGCGAGGTCGCGAGCTCGGCGCTGCGCGGCGTCACGCACAGCGGCAGCGTCGCGCCGGGCGCGACCGCCGCGCAGTGCACGTCGTCGGCGCCGAGCCGCACGGCGGCGTGCGCGGCGAGAAAGGCGAGGTCGGTCATCGCTCAGGCCAGCGCCGGTTTCTTCAGCAGGATCTCGAAGCCGAGCGCGCCGAGCCCGGCGCTCGGGCTGTAGATCGACGCGACGTCCGCGAGGCCGGCTTCGGCGACGAGCGCGTGCGCTTCGTCGAGCGTGATCTTTTCCTCGACGTGGGTCGGCGGATAGTCGGCGGCGGCGCGCATCTCGGTGAAGCGGTCGAGCAGGTGCTGCGGCGCGTCGCGGCGCATGTCGTGCACGAGCGCGATGCCGCCCGGCTCCAGCACGCGATACATCTCGGTCAGGCTGAGCGCCTTGTCGGGCAGGTGGTGCAGCGTCGCGCGGCCGACGGCCATCGTCAGTGTGCCGTCGTCGAACGGCAGCGCGAGCGCGTCGCCGACGCGCATCTCGATCGTGTCGTCGAGATCGAGTTCGCGGATGCGCGGGCGGCCTTCGTCGAGCATCGCCGGATCGAGGTCGATGCCGACGTAGCGCCAGCCGCGCATCGCCGGGTCGGTGGCGAGCCGCACCGGCACGACGCCGGTGGCCGTGCCGATGTCGGCGATCACGCCGGGCGTCATCCCGCGCGCGAGCTGGCGGATGCGGCTGATGAACAGCAGGTCCCACGGTTCGAGCGTTTCGGTGGCGAAGCGATCGTAGTCGTTCGCCGGGCGCAGGTTCTTGAGCAGCATGACGTTCCTTTTGCTGAATGGTGCCGATGGATGAGGATTCACAGCCAGCCGACCGGCACGGCGGCCAGCAGCCGTCGCGCGGTCGCGCTGTTGACGCCGAAGGCCGGGCGGCGCCGGCGCTCGACCGCATGCGCGGCCATCGCCGCGATGCGCGCGCCGAGCCCGACACCGACGCCCCACGACGGCGCGGCGACACCGAGTTCGAGCAGCGTCGCGGCCGTCAGGAAATCGATGTTAGGCCGCAACGCGCGGCGGGCGTCGGCCTGGGCGCTGCACGCGTCGAACAGCGTCACGTACGCGCCGTCGAAGCCGTGTGCGGCGAACAGGCCGCGCATGTGTGGCGGCCGCGGATCGGCGACGAACAGCGGATGGCCGAAGCCGTACAGCGTGTGTTTCGCGTCGAGCGCCGCATCGATCGCCGCGCGGCCGGCGGCGTCGAGCGCGGCGGGCGGTGCGTCGATGCCGCCCGGGGCCGAGCGTGCGAGCGCGGCGAGCCAGTGCATCGCTTCGAGTGCCGCGCCGACGTGCGACGGGCCGCTCGCGAGGAAACCGGACGCGATCGCCTGCGTGAGCGTGACGCCGGTGCCGATCGCGACGCGCGGCGCGAGCACGGTCGGCGTGATGTAGCCGAAGCCGGCGTGCCACGCGACGAGCAGCATGTCCATTGCGGTTTGCGCCTGCGCATCGCGGCGCGTCGCGCCGGTCAGCACGAGCATGCGTTGCGCTTGTGTCGCGGCGGTATCGAGCGAAGCGCCGCCGTCGGTGCCGGCGGCAAACGGGCGGCCTTCGATCGCCGCGTGCAGCAGGAACGGCGCGGCCGCCGCGCACAGCAGCATCGTGTCGAGGTCGGCGTCGTCCGGCGCGTTGCCGGGCATGCGTGCCGTCACGTCGTCGAAGCCGCGCAACAGGCCGGACGCGGCCGCGAACACCGGCGCGACACCCGCCGCGCCGAGATCCGCGGCGACGGACTGCGCGGCCGAGCCGGGCGCCAGCGCCTCGGCGAACGCCGCGAGCCGCGTGCGGATCGCCGCCTCGTGCTTGCCATGAGCCGCGTTGTCCGGCGCGACGTCGAACCACAGGTGCGCGAGCGCGCCTTCGAACGTCGTCGCGCCGATCAGCGCGTTCAGGTCGAGATCGCGCACGCGCAGCGCTTCGGGCTCGAGCGTCGCGCCGTCGATGTCGGTGCCGCGATGGCGCGTTGCCGGGCGGCCGAGCAGGTTGCGCGGCGCGCCGCCGGTCGAGGCGGCCGAAGCGTTCGTGCCGGAATCGAGTGTCGTGTCCATGTCATTCCGCCTGCGCGAGTTCTTCGCTGCTGACGCTGATCGCCGCGTACGCCATCGCGGCGATCACGGCCGCGTGCTGGTCGACCACGGGCAGCACGTTCGCGAAGTAGTAGCGCGCGCTTTTCAGCTTGCCGCGATAGAACGCGAGTTCGGCCGGCGTGTCGGCCGTGTCCGGCGCATCGAGCCGGCGCGCGGCGATCGTCGCCGATTCGAGCAGCACCCACGCCGACGTGACGACGCCGAACATCTCGAGAAAACGCGTGTAGAACTGGCTGCTGCGGTGCGTGTGGCCGTCCTGCACGTCGCGCGCGATGTCGTCGAGCGCGGCGGCGATCCGGTCGGCGCCCGTGCGCAGCGCGTCGAACAGCGGGCGCAGCTCCGCATGCGTGCCCGTGTGATGCTGGCGCGCGAGGAACACGTCGAGTTCGTCGCGGTAGTACTGGATCAGCCGCGAATGGCGGCCGAAGCCGAGCTTGTCGCGCACGAGGTCCTGCGCCTGGATGTAGTTCGTGCCTTCCCAGATCGACAGGATCTTCACGTCGCGCGCGTTCTGCTCGACGGGGCTCGCGTCGGTGTAGCCGAGCCCGCCGTGCACCTGGATCGCGGTTTCGCAGATCCGCCACGCCTGGTCGGAGATGAATGCCTTGCAGACCGGCGTCAGCAGCAGTTGCAGCTTGCGGTGGCGCTCGATCTCGGCCGGATCGGCGTCGGGTGTCGCTTCGAGCATCGCCGCGCGCGTGGCGGTCGCGGCGAGCTTGCCGAGCAGGCCGCGGCAGCCGTCGACGCGGCTTTTCATGTCGACCAGCATGCGCTGCACGTCCGCGTGCTCGACGATCGCGACGCGCGCGGCATTCGTGTTCGACGCGCGCTCGATCGGCCGGCCCTGCAGCCGGCGGCCCGCATACTCGACCGCGTGCAGGTACGCGCTCGACGCGACGCCGACACCGAACATCCCGGTACTCATCCGCGCCTGGTTCATCAGCGGCATCAGCTGGAGCAGGCCGACGTTGCGCCGGCCGCCGAGCAGCCAGCCGCGGGTCGTGCCGTTCGCGCCGAACACCAGGTGCGTGTTCGCGCAGCCCTTGAGCCCCATCTTGCGCGGCAGGCCGATGCAGTCGACGTGGTTCGGCTGCAATTCGCCGGTTTCCTCGTCCGGCCAGAAGCGCGGCACGACGAGGCACGACAGCGAGAAGGAATCGGGCGACGCGGTGTCGATGCGGCCGAGCACGAAATACAGCGTGTTCTCGGTCAGCTCGTGCATGCCGGCCGAGATGTAGACCTTCTCGCCGTCGATCGCGTAGATGTCGCGTTCGAGCGGCGTCGCGCGCAGCGCGACCGCGGTGAGGTCGGTGCCGGCCTGCGGCTCGGTCGCGCAGAAGCACGCATCCCAGCGGTACGCCTCGAGCGGCGCGATCAGCGCCTTCTGGTGCGGCGTGCCGTGCATCTGCAGCAGCTTGACCGCGGGGCGCGTGAAGCCGCCGTACGTCATGAACGACGGGTTCGCGCCCATGAACATCTCGTAGATCATCTGCGTGACGATCGGCGGCAGCCCGTGCGCGGTGCCGAACAGCGTGTTCGACCATTCGTCGCGAAACCGCGCCCACAACGCGTGGAAATGCGACGGAATGCGCACCTGGCCGTCGTCGAGCAGCGTGCAGCCCTCGACGTCGGCCTGCTGGTAGCTGCGGCCGAGGTCGAGCGCGAAGTCGCGCGCGCGTTCGAGCAGCGCGTCGATCGACGCACGGTCATGGGTGCCGTACAGGCCGTGTTCCGCCAGGAACTGCTTGTCGGCTTCGAACAGTTCCCACAGAAAGAAGCGCAGTTCGCGCAGGCTGACCTTGTAGGCGCTCATCATGCGTCTCCTTCGATATCGAGTGCGGCATCGAGGCCGCCGGCGAGGTCGACGACGGCCGCCGCCGCCGCGCCATGCAGTGCCGCATCCCACACGAGCACCGTGCGGCGCTCGCCTTCGTCGAGCGCACCGGCGAGCCGGATCAGCGCGGCCGCCGATTCGGCCGACGACAGGTGGCCCGATCCGTCGTGCTGAATCCGCGCGCCGACCGGGATCGACGCGGCGTCGGCCACGCGCGCCGCGAAACCGGGATCGAAGCCGGGAGGCACGCACCAGTCGATCTGGTCGGCGCGCAGCCCGGCCATGTCGAGCGCGCGGCGGATCGCGCGCGCGGCGAGCGGCGCGAGCGTGTCGCGCAGCGCGCCCGGCGCGTCGGCCCACGGATCGGCGATCGACGGCCCGAACTCGAGCGCGACGGACCGCACGCCGCCCCAGTCGGCCGGCTCGGGCGCCGGGCCCGCGCGCGACACGAGCAGCGCGGCGGCCGCGTCGCCGTAGCCGACCAGGTCGCCGAACTGGCGGAAGAACGGGTAGAGCCACTTGTCGCTGAGGATCACGAGCGCCTGGTCGCCTTCGTCGAGCAGCCCGTCGAGCAGCATCAGCGCCGAATACCAGCCGAGCGTGCCGTTCTGGCCGAGCGCGAACGGCGTCACGCGCTGCAGGCCGAGTTCGTACTGCATGCGGCCGACGACCGAGTCGCCGATGCCTTCGTTGAGCGCGCAGCTCGCGACGATCACGTGGGTCGTGCGGGCCAGTTGCCCGGAGCCGAGCTGGTCGCGCAGGTCGAGCGCGGCGTCGGCGGCGAGATCGGCGAGGCTGCGCCCGGGCGGCGCGACCCGCAGCGCGGGCCGGCCGCCCGGCGCGAGGCGCGTGCCTTCCTCGGGCGTCAGCGCACCCATCCCGCGCGGCCGCGCGAAGCGCGCCTGCGGCAGCAGCAGGTGCCGGTAGCCGGGATGGCGCTCCTGCGCCTGGATCGCGCTGAACACGACGGCGGGCGGCAGCACCACGACGCCGCCGGACAGGGCGAGCGTGCCGGGCTCGGCGACGCGGCGCGCGCCGAGGCAGGTTTCATCGAGCGTGGACAGGGTCATGCGGCGGTCTCCTCGTTCGTGTGCGCGAACGCGTCGCGATACTGGTTTTTCAGCGCGGGGCGGTCGATCTTGCCGTTCGGGTTGCGCGGCAGCGCCGGCAGCGGCTCGACGACGAGCGGGCTCATGTAGGTCGGCAACGCGTCGCGGCACGCGCGTGCGATGTCGGCGCGGCACGCGTCGGCGTCGAGCGTCGACACGACGCACGCGGCGATCGCCTCGCCGAGCGACGCGTGCGGCACGCCGAACACCGCCGCCTCGCGGATGTGCGGCAGCGCGAACAGCACGTCCTCGACCTCGGTCGGGCTGACGCGGTAGCCGGAGGTCTTGATCATGTCGTCGCCGCGCGCGACGAAATACAGGTAGCCGTCGGCGTCGCGCCGCACGATGTCGCCGGACCACACCGCGACGTCGGGGCGCGGGATCTCGCCGTGCCGGCGCGGCAGCGGGCGGAAGCGCTGCGCGGTCAGCTCGGGCCGGTTCCAGTAGCCGAGCGTGACGAACGCGCCGCGATGCACGAGTTCGCCGGGCTCGTCGGCCGCGCATTCGCTGCCGTCCGCACGCAGCACGAGGATCTCGGCGTTCGGCACGGCCTTGCCGATCGACGTCGGGCGCAACGCCGCGTCGGCCGGCGGCAGGTACGTCGAACGGAACGCTTCGGTCAGTCCGTACATCAGGTACGGCGCGGCGTGCGTGAACAGCGCCTGCAGGCGGTGCAGCAGCGGCGTCGCGAGATGGCCGCCGGTGTTCGCGAAGCGACGGATTCGCGTGCGCGCCGTATCGCTCCAGCCGGCCGACGCGAGCTGCATCCACAGCGGCGGCACGCCGGTGATCGACGTCACGCCGAACGCGTCGCAATGGCGCGGCACGTCGGCCGGCTGCAGGAAGTCGAGCGGCGAGTAACACGCGCCGGACGCCAGCGCGGTCGTGAGCTGGCTCAGGCCCGCGTCGAAGCTGAGCGGCAGCACGCCGAGCACGACGTCGTCGTCGGCCAGCCCCTGGTACGCGGCGACGCTGAACGCGCCCGACACCAGGTTGCGATGCGACACGACCACGCCTTTCGGCTTGCCGGTCGAGCCGGACGTGTAGAGCAGCGCGGCGGGATCGTCGTCCACCGGGCGGCCGGCGGCGAACGGTGCCGGAGCGCCGGCGTCGGACGCGGCGATCGCATCGGCCAGCTCCTCGATCAGCATCGTGCGGGTGCCGACGAGCGCGGCGAGCGCCGGCAGGCGCTTCAATCGCTGCGCGCCGGTCATGAACAGCGCCGCGCCGCTGTCGGCGACGATGTGTTCGATCTGCGCTTCCTTCAATTGCGGATTGACCGGCACGAAGATCGCGCCGAGTGCGTTGGCCGCGAGCATCGCGACCACGGTTTCGATGCGTTTCGGCGCGTAGATGGCGACGCGCTCGCCGGGCCGCACGCCGCGCGACGCGAGTGCGGCGGCCGCGCGGCGGACCGCGCGCGCGAGCTGTTCGTAGGTCATCGTGCCGCCGCCGTCGGCATACGCGGGATGATGCGGCCAGCGCGCGGCGCCGTGGTCGAGCAGGTCGGCGATGCTGATCAGGGCGTTCATGATCGGCTCCTCTCTCTGGTGGGTCTAGGCGGGCCGCACGTACACGTGCGCGGCTTCGTGGGACAGGAAATGCGCCATCGAGTACGTCCGGTGATAGGCGCCGCAGCGCGCGAACACGGCGATGTCGCCGACCTGCGGCGGAGCGCCGGTATCGTCGCGGCCGATCACGTCTGCGCGGCTGCACGTGCTGCCGGCGTAGATCGTCGGCACGCCGCGCGCGGGCGGTGCCGGCGTGCGGCGCACGAGCGACGGCGCGGCCAGCCGGCGCATCACCGATTCGGTCTGCGCGAGCAGGAACGCATGCGACAGCCCGCCGTCGCAGACGGCGATCGTGCGGTCCTGCCATGTCTTGACCGCGACGACGCGTGTCGCGAACACGCCCGCGTCGGCGAAGATCGCGCGGCCGGATTCGTGCGCGAGCGAGTACCGGCCGGCCAGCGGGGCGAGCGCGGTCGTATAGCGCTCGAACGCGGCATCGCCCGGGTGATCGTCGGCGAAGCCGCCGCCGAGGCTCAGCGAGCCGAGCGGTGCGCCGTTGGCCGGCGCGAGATCGCGGGCGAGCGCCGCGAGCCGCTCGGGCAGCACGAGCGTGTCGGGCTGCGTCGCGTCCTGGCGGATGAACGAATGCGGGCCGGAGAACACGTGCAGCCCGGCAACGGGCAGGCCGGCGGCGGCGAGCGTGCGCACCGCGTCGTGCGCCTCGTTCGGCGTCATCCCGAAGTGGTCGTGCCACAGCGCCCGCGCGTCGTCGCCGGCCAGCGCGCCGGCATTCACGCGCAGCAGTACCGGGCCCGGCGTGCTGCCGCCGGCCGCGGCTTCGCGCGCCAGCGGCACGAAGCGCGCGACCGCGTCCGGGTTGTCGAGCACGAAATGGCAGCGCGACGCGAGCCCGGCGCGCATGAACATTTCGTCCATCGACGGGTTGTTCAGGTAGCGCGGCGTCCTGATCCGGCCGATCACCGCGTCGAGTTCGCCGCGGCTCGCGAGTTCGACGCCGTCCTCGTACGCATGGGCACAGCGCGCGAGCATGTCCTGGTTCGGGTTCGCCTTCAGCGACACGATCAGCCGCGTGCCGAGCCGCGCCTTCAGCGACCGGTAACGCGCGATCGCGACTTCCGGCTCGTACACGTAGCACGGCGTGCGCAGGTCGGCGATCCACGCGTGGTCGCCGGCGGGTGGAAGCGGGTGCTCAGGCGTCATGGCGGCCCACCGGATGAAGCGTGGCGGCCGCATACGCGCCGCAGTTCGACTGCATCACGCCGAGCACGCGCTGCCCGCGCGCGACCGCGTCGAGCCCGACGTCGGCCAGGTTGATCGGGAAATCCGAGCAGCACGCATGGCCGCGCGCATGGATGTTCTCCGCATACAGCCGCTCGGCCGGCACGCGCATCGCGCGGCACAGCGCGTTCCAGCCCGGCAGGTCGGCGTTGTGCGGCAGCACGAGCTCGTATGCGTCGAGCGCGTGCGGTTCGAGCGCGACCGCCGCGTCGATCGCCTTGCGCGTGTACGGCCACTCCATCATGATCAGGTCGGCCTCGTTCGCGGCGACGGTGTCCGAGCCGCGATGCCATTTCGCGTGCGTCTCGATCGCGATGCCGCCGAGCCGGTTCTTCGTGCTGTTGCGCGCGATCAGCATCGCGGCCGCGCCGTCGCACTGCACGCCCGTCATCTGCCGCATCCGGTAATCCTCGCCGTACACGCGGTCGGACGACACGACGAGCGCCGCGTCGAGTTGCGGATAACGACGCATCAGCGCGCGAACGGTCTCGATGCCGGCCGCGACCGACACGCAGTTCAGCTGCGCGACCGAGCCGAGCCACAGCGGCTCGATGCCGAGCTGCGCGGCGAGCTCGTGCGGCAGGCTGCGCGGCGCGGGCGGCACGCTGAACTGCTGGGTGTGCACGTGGACGATCGCGCCGATGTCGGACGGATGCACGCGCGCGGTGTCGAGCAGGCGGCCCGCCGCCGCGATCGCGAGCTCGGTCTCGCTCGTGTCGAGCGCCATGTGGAAGTAGCGGCTGCCCGACTGCGCGATCGCCGCGGCCCGTTGCGCCGGGTAGTCGCGCTCGGCGGCCCACGCCTCGATGTCGACGGGCAGGCCCGGCAGTTCGTAGGCCACCGCGTCGATACCGATCCAGAAATCGCGTGACGCTTGGGAGGAGTTCGTCATGGTTCAGTTGAGCGGCATCGCCGCGTAGTCGAGAACATCGAGTTTTTCGAAGGTCGCCTGCACCGTCGGCGTGAGCAGGCCCATCTCGCGGATCGTCGGCACCAGGCGCCGGAAGATCGAGCGGCGGATCGAGCTGGAGACCGGCGACTCGCGCACCATCGCGCTGCATTCGCGTTTCGACAGGCCCATCGGCTCCCAGATGTCGTCCGCGCACAGGTGCTCGTACAGCACGGCCGCGCCTTCGCAGACGAATTCCTCGCGCTCGCGCAGCTCGGTCGAACTCATCTCCGCATACACGCGGCACAGCGTGATCCGGCCGACCGCGAAGTGACGCGCCTCGTCGCGCTGGATCCGCAGGAAGAGATCCTTGATGAACGGATCGGTGCTGTACGCGACGACGCTCTGGAAGATCGACAGCGCGATACCCTCGACGAGCACCTGCATCCCGAGGTTCGTCATGTCGAGCGCGCTGCTCGTGATCGTGTCGTGCAGCAGCCCCTTCAGCGAGCGGCTCATCGGGTAGCTGACGTCGAGCTTCTCGTTGACGAGCTTCGCGTACGCCTCGACGTGGCGCGCTTCGTCCATCATCTGCGCGGCGGCGCACAGGCGCGCGCTCAGGCCATCCTCGGCCGACGCGAGCTTCGATGCGCAGATCAGCGCGGCCTGCTCGCCGTGCAGGATCTGCGACAGCAGCCAGCCCTGCGCGTGATGGCGCACCTCGCGCTTGTCGGCGTCGGACAGCTTGCTCCACAGCTCGGTGCCGTAGATCAGCAGCGTCGGGTCGGGCATGCCGAGCGGATTCGCCGGGTCGAGGTCGTGGCTCCAGTCGACGTCGGTCGCGACGTCCCACTGCGCGGCCTTCGCCTTTTCGTAGAGCCGGTTCAGCGCCTCTTCGCGCAGCGCGTAGTCGTTCGACATCAGGGCGTCGACGGGCATCGACCAGCGGATGTCGGCCGTGTCCTGCATAACGGTGAGCGTGTCAGTCATTTAGGGTCTCCCCGGCCGCGCGGCGGCGCCGGAATGATGGGCGGAATCGGTAAGCGTCGTGGCGGCGGCGCGCGGTGTCGGCGGATGCGGCACGAGGCGGATCGCGTACGACGGCCATGCGCCGCGCAGTTGCGCGTCGAACGCATCGGCGAGCCGCGCGGGCCAGATCGCGCAGCACACGCGGTTGTCGCCGGAGAACTCGGCATCGCGCAGGATCCGGTCGCCGATCCACACGACGGGCGCGCCGCGCGCGGCATCGCGCAACGCTTCGTCGTACAGGTGCACGCCGAGCAGCACGTGCGGCGCGAGCAGTTCGGCCGGCAGCGCGCCGAAGTACGGCGCGCAGACTTCGATGAACACGCGTGCGTCCGGATGCACCGCGTCGCGGATTCGCGCGGTCGCTTCCGCGAGGAACGCGAAATACTGGACGTGGTCGAGCAGCACGCGGCGCTCGCCGCCGGATGCGTCGCCGGCGTCGTACGGTTCGCCGGCCGCTTCCGCGAGCGCGGCGCGCGCGTAGTCGGCCGGCGTGTCGAGCGGCATCCGGTACGCGCTCGCGGCGACCGCGACCGGCTGCCGCGCATCGCGCTCGATCCGGTAGGTGAAGTGAACGGGCCGCACCATGTCATGCCTCGCTGTCGAGAGAGAACGTCGCGTCCGGCGCGAATGCGACGTCGGCGACCGCGTAATAGCCGTTCAGCGCGAGCGAGCAGACGGCCGCGCGGCGCGGCGTGTCGCCGTCGCGATGCGCGAGCAGCACCGACAGCCACGGGTCGCTGCCGAACGCATGGCCGAACAGCCCGTGGCCGTCGGGTAGCAGCGGCGTCTTGCCGACCGACGCGAGCAGCGCGCGGCGCGACGTCGCCGGAAAGAACGGCAGCGCCGCGTGCACGCCGGGCCGCGCCGCGCAGAAGGTGCGGATGTCGCGGCCGAGCCGCACGACCGCGCTGGCCGGCGGCGCGGCGTCCGCGAGCACCGACGGTGCGGCCGGCGACGCTTCGCGGCCGACGTCGACGAGCAGCGTGCACACGCCGAAGCCCGAACGCCCCCACGCGGGGTTGCCGTGCCAGTACGTATAGCCGTGCACGTCGACGTCGACGATCTGCAGCAGCAGCGTGCGCGGCCCGGTTTCGGCGGCGGTGGCGAGCGCGCGGCGCAGCACGTAGCCCCAGCCCGCGCACTCGTACGAGCAGGTCATCCAGTCGGGCGTGTAGTCGTTCGCGCCCGCGAGCGCCTGCGCGAACACGCGATGCTGCGGCGAATCGTTCATCAGCAGCATCGACAGGATCGTCGAGCTGACCACGTAGTCGTCCGCGCCGACCGCGCCGCACAGCCGCTCGCGATCGGCGCACGCGAGCGCGCCGATCGCGCGGGCCGTGTCGTCGAGCGGCACGGCCGCGCCGTCGCGTGACGGCGCGACGCGCCGGTACGCGAGCGCCTGCACGGTCAGCGCGGTCGCCGGGGCCGCCGGGGCCACCGGGAGCGGCTCGGCGGCGGCGGCCGCCACGGTCGCAAGGGGCGCGAGCATCGTCGTGTCAGGCGGCGTGCTGCTGGCTGCGCAGTTGCGCGTCGAGCTGCTGCAGCGTCGTGTACTGCGTGATGTTCAGCGCTTCCGGGTCGATCGAACCGTAGAGCTGTTCGCAGAACACGATCAGCTCGACGATGTTCAGCGAATCGATGCCGAGTTCGCCGATGCCGGCATCGGTGTCGACGGTCTCGACATTGAGGATCTTCGCGACTTCGCGGGACAGGATGTCGAGCGCGTCGGCCGGAACGTTCTGGGTCGTCATGAGAGGAGCTCCTGGTAATGAAGTGGGTTGATCGGGATCGATCGGCCTGTCGCGTGGGTCAACTGCCGGCTTCGCAGCGCAGGCTCTTGCGAAGCTCGTGATAACAACGGTACGAACTGCCTTCCATCTTCGAAAACGCCAGCAGGTCGCGCTGGTCGTCGAACGTCGCGACCCGGCCGTCGCGCACGAGCGCCGTCAGGAACTCGTTCGACAGCAGCTTGATCGCGAGCACGCGCTGCACCTTGCCGAAGCTGTAGTGCGCGTCGTCGGTCTGGCTGCGCGCGGCGTCCGCGATGAAGCGGTGGACGGCGCGCGCGTCGGCGTCGAGTTCGACGCGGCCGGTTTGCGCGAGCCATTCGACGTGCGCCATCAACGCGCGGACGAAGTAGGGGCGCACGACGGTCAGGTACTTGTTGAACACGGTCGGGCCGCCGATCCGCAGGCGATCCTCGGCGCTCACGCGCACCTGGCCGCCGACGTTCGCGAGCTGCAGGTTGCCCGCCAGGAACGGCGCGCCGCAGGTCGTGCGCTTGAGCTTGCGGTACTCGTCGGGCCACACGAGGTACGCGGCCGGGAACATCACGCCCGGCAGCCGCGCGGCGACGACCGCCATGCAGTCGCGATGCGCTTCGATGCCCCACACCTTGTCGACGGTGAGCGCAAGGCCGTTATCGTCGCTGCGCACGACCGTGCGCCAGGCGGCGAGGGTCGGGCCGCCGCCGTCGCTCATCAGGAACGCGAAGTTGTGGCCGCTGTCGATGCAGTCGCATGCGCGACGGTTCTGGTCGTCGGAGAAGAACAGCCCGAACATGATGCGGATGAACGCGCGCATGAACGGCTTGAACAGGTGATGAAACCCTTCGCGTTCGATCTGGCCGAGCAGCGCTTCGGTGAGCGGTGCCTCGTCGTGCCGCAGCGGCGTCGACGCGGACGAATCGGGCAGCACGTCCGGCGTGGCGGCGCGCAGCGCGATCACCATCTCGCTGTCGAGCAGCCGCACGGCGGCCGCCTCGACGAGCCGGGCGGCCGCGCGCGGCGGCGTGCCGATGGTGCCGATCGTGTCGAGGTGCCGCAGCACCGGATACGCGGCCTGGTCGGCCACGCGAAGCAGCGGCGGCGGCGGCAGGTCGGCGGACGAAGCGGGGACGGTAAGCGTGGACATGGGGCGGGGTTCCTGTCAGAAGCGCACGCGCACGGCGGCGTCGATACGGGTGCCGAGACCGACCATCCGGTACTCGGAATTGCTGTCGGAGAACGCGCGGGTGAGCGCGACATCGACGCTCACGCGCTTGTTCACGTCGGCGACGACCTGGGCGATCGCGAGCAGGCCCTTGTCCTGCGGCGAATACACGCCGCGCAGCGAATACTCGACGCGGCCGATCTTCTTGCCGAGCCGCGCGAACAGGTAGTCGCGCAGGTTGCCGTCCGCGCTCACGAAATCGGCGGTGCCGCCGAGGCCGGCCAGCGCGGGGCCGGGCGCGACGGGCAGCAGCGCGTTGTTCGCGCGCACCGCGCCGACCATCCGGCGCCACTGGTTCGCGTCGTAACGCGCCTCGTCGTGCGACCACTCGACGATCAGCGACAGGTTGCCGGGCAATGCGCTCTGCATGCCGACCGCGCTGCGCCACATGACCTGGCGGTCGTTGCGGCGATCGACGGCGTCGTACGCGGCCGGCGAATCGAGCGGCGTGCCGTTCGCGATGAAGGCCGGCAGCGGCCGTGTCGTGCCGCGTTCGAGCCACGCGCTCGCATAGACGGTGTTCGAGCGCGCGACGTCGAACGACAGCGTCGCGCCCGCGCCGCCGCGGCCCGCATGACGCCCGGCGAGCAGCGCGGCCGAGCCGCCCGACCAGTTGTACGCGCCGCGCACGAGCTGCGTCGCGCCCTGCACGTCGCGGTTGTCGACGTCGTTGCGCAGCGTGCGGTTCTCGCCGGCGATGAACTGCAGCGTGGCCTGTTCGCCGGCCCATTTCGCTTCGACGAGCGGCGTGCCTTCGACGTCGCCGTAGCGGTCGTAGATGTCGGCCGTCGCGGCCCGCTTCTGGAAGAAGCCGAGCGGGAAGAACGCCTGCGACGTGTCGAGCGGGTCGATCCGCTTGCCGGCGGTGAGCGTGATGCCGTTGTCGAATGCGTAGCGCACGCCGGCCTCGTTGAAGCGGGTGGCCTGCGCGCCGAGCGAATGGTTGCTCGCGACGGCGCGTGCGTTCAGGAACAGGTTCTCGCCGTCGATGCGCGCGAGCAGGCCCGCTTCCTGCTGGTTGCGCGGCTGGTCGCCGATCAGGCTGCCGAGCAGCGCATGACCGTCCATGCTGTCGACCGAGCGTGCGTAGGCGATGCCGTTCAGCGTGCTCAACTGTTCCATCAGCGATTCTCCGTGCGCGAGCGTGCAGCCGAGCGCGAGCGGAACGGCGAGTACGACGCCGCGCCGGAGGCGGCCGGGCGAGGGACGAGGGCGGTCACGACGGGCGTCGGCATGGGCGTCGTGGTCACTGGCCATCGGCAAGCGTGTCGGGGTTGAACCAGCCCGACGGAATCTTGCGCGGCTGGCCGTCGAGGATGTCGACGACGCTCGCGCGCTGCTTCTCGATCTCGTTGCGATAGGTGATCTTGCGGATCACCTTGCGCCCGTTCGCCTCGACCGGCGCGGAGAAATCGGCGCTGCGGAACAGCAGCCCGCTCGCGAGGAAGAACTGCGCGCGCACCGGCACGTCGGTGTCGGGCGTGACCCACAGCTTGATCGTCGGGTAGACGTTGTCGGGATCGGTCGCGGTCAGGTCGAGCTCGGTGGCCGGCTTGCCGGCGATCGTCGTCGCGCCGGGCGCGGCCGACGCGCGATAGCTGTCCGCCCAGTGCGTGCGCGTGATGTCGCTGATCACGACCTCGCCCTGCAGCCGCTGCATCCCGTTGATGCGTACCGCGCTGCGCGTGTTCGGCACGTAGAACCAGTGGCCGCGCGTCGTCGCGAGATACTTCTGGCCGTCGTTCTCGCCGCTGCGCGTCAGCGCGAGCGTGTCGCCGTTGCCGCGCGTGTAGACGAGATAGCGCGTCGCGTCGCCGGATTGTCCGCCGACCTCGTTCGTGATCTGGATGTTCGTCTGCGTATCGGCGGCCGTGCTGCGGTACGCGTCGGCACGGGCGAGCATGGTCTGGGCCGCCGGTGCGTCGGCTGCGTGGGCGAGCGGCGCGCACGCGACGAGCGCGGCGACCATCAGGCGAATGCGGTTCATGGGGCGAGTCCTTCGAGGATGTTGCGTTTGGCGAGCCCGAGCGTCGCGAGCAGCGCGGCGGCCACGCCGAGCACGACGAACGCGCCTTCAACGGCGACCACGGCGGCCGGCGAAACCGTGAATTCGAGCAGGATCGGCTTCACGCGGCCCGGCGGCGCGGGCAGGTGGATCTGCGCATGGTTGAGCGCGACCATCGTCAGCAGCGCCGCCGCGATGCCGGCGGCCGCGCCGAGCAGGCCGAGGAACGCGGTCTCCTGGATCAGCACGCCGCGCACCGTCGCGGCCGGCACGCCGAGCGCGCGCAGGGTCGAGATCTCGCGGCGGCGCTCGACGATGCTCATCAGGATCCAGTTGCTCATCGACAGCAGGATCGTCACGCACAGGATCGCGCCGAACACCGAGAACTGGTTCTTGTACAGCGCGACGACCTGGTGATAGAGCGACACGAGCTGGTCCCAGGTCTTCACGTCGAGCGCGGGCAGCGCGGCGCGCAGCGTCGCGGCGGCGGACGGCGTGTGCGCCGTGTCCGACAGGAACACCGCGATGCGCGACGCGCGGTCGGTGCGCAGCAGCGCTTGCGCGGCCGCGAACGTCACGTCGACGATCCGTTCGTCGACGTCCTTGTTGCCCGTGCTCATCACGCCGACGATCTGCGCGTCGGTCGCGTTGATGCCGCCGTGCGCGGTCGAGGCCATCAACTGCACGACCGAGCCGACGTGCACGCCGAGCTTGCGCGCGAGTTCGGCGCCGACGACGACTTCGGTGCCGGCATTCGCGGGCGACAGGTAGCGGCCCGACAGCACCGTGTGATAGTCGAAGAAGCCGGGCGGCTCGCGGTTCGGCTCGATGCCTTCGCCGACGAAGCCGTAGCTGAGATCGCCGTTCGAGATCAGCCCGTCGAAGTCGATGCCGCGCGCGGTGGTGGCGACGCCGTGCAGCGCGGCGACGGCGCGCGCGGCGGCAGCCTGCTCGTCGGCGGTCAGCCCGTACTGCAGCGGCCGTTCGCCGATCAGGTCGAGATAGCCATGGTGCAGCACCTGCACGTGGCCGACGCCGCTGTCGATCGAGCCTTCGCGCACCGCGTCGAAGGTTGCGATCACGTAGCCGAGCGCGAGGCTCGACGCGAACGCGGCGACGCCGATCATCGCCATCGTCAGCACGGTGCGGCGCTTGTTGCGCCAGAGGTTACGCCACGCAAACGTCGACCAGTTCACGATTCACTCCCGGTACGCCGTCGCGCATCTCGATGCGGCGCGGCAGGTGCGCGCACAGACGATCGTCGTGCGACGCAATCAGAAAGGCGGTGCCCAGCGTGCGGTTGGTGTCGAGGATCAGCTCGGCCACCGCGCGCGCGTTGGTGCTGTCGAGGCTGGCGGTCGGCTCGTCCGCGATCACGATCGCCGGCTCCTTGGCGAGCGCGCGCGCCAGCGCGACCCGTTGCTGCTCGCCGCCGGACAGCTCGCCGGGGCGGTGGCGTTCGCGCGCGGCGAGCCCCACCGCGTCGAGCATCGCGCGGGCGCGCTCGCGGCGCGTGCGCGGCGTGCCCCACGCGAAGCAGCCGAGCTCGACGTTCTCGAGCGCCGACATCACCGGAATCAGGTTGAACTGCTGGAACACGAAGCCGATGCGCTCGCGGCGGATCCGTTCGAGCGTGTCCGGTGCGTCGTCGATCCGATGGCCTTCGAGCCAGCGTTCGCCGCTGCTCGGCACGTCGAGAAAGCCGGCCAGGTTGAGCAGCGTGCTCTTGCCGCTGCCCGACGGGCCGACGAGCGCGACGACGTCGCGCGGGCCGATCGAGATCGTCGCGTCGCGCACCGCGACGACGCGGCCCGCGCCCTCGTACACGCGCGTGACGTCGCGCAGCTCGAGCACCGGCGTGAGCGGGGCGGCCGTCATGCGTACGCTCCCTGGCCGGCTTCGACCGCCGCCGCTGCGTGGATGACAGGCAGCGCGCCGTTCGCATAGAGGTCGCGGCATTTCAGGCGCTGCAGCTTGCCGCTCGTGGTGCGCGGCAACGAGCCGGGCTCGACGAAGCACAGCTCCTGCGCGGCGAAGCCGATGCGCGACGCGAGCAGCTGCTGGCACTCGGCACGCGTCTGCGGCGTCGCATCGGCGGGCCGCGCCTCGATCGCGACGACCAGCCGCTCGGTGCCCGTCTCGGGGTCGGGCAGCCCGAACGCGATGCACGTGCTCTTGCGCAGCGTGCGATGCGATGCCAGCGCTTCCTCGATGTCGTGCGGGAAGTAGTTGCTGCCGCGGATGATGATGACTTCCTTCTTGCGCCCGAGGATATGGAGCTGACCGTCCGAGACGTAGCCGATGTCGCCGGTGCGGAACCAGCCGTCGGCCGTCAGCGGCGCGGCGATCGAGCCGTCGTCGGGATTCAGGTAGCCGAGCATCACCGACGTGCCGCGAATCGCGACTTCGCCGACGGCGCGGTTCGCGAGCGCGTGGTCGCCGTCGTCGAGGATGCGAAAGGCCATGCCGTCGATCGGCGTGCCCATCGCGAGCACGGTTTCGGTCTCGGTGTCGGCGCCGTCGTTCGCGGCGGCCGGTTGCGCGTCGCGCCGCTCGATCAGCGCACGCCGGTCGAGCGTGTCGGCGATCACGTACGGTGCGCCGTCCACCGTGCCTTCATGCCACGCACGATGCATCGACACCGCGAGCGTCGATTCGGCCATCCCGTAGCACGGCTGCAGCGCCGATGCCGCGAGGCCGTACGGCGCGAACGTCGCGGCGAAGTCGCGCAGCGTCGCGTCGTCCACGCGTTCGCCGCCGATGAAGATGTTGCGGCACGCGGACAGGTCGACGCCTTCCATCGCGGCGGCGTTGAAGCGGCGCACGCAGTAGCGCAGCGCGAAGGTCGGCACCGACGTCGTCGTCGCGCGCGCCGACGCGATGCGCTTCAGCCAGCCGAGCGGATTCCGGATGAAGCTGTTCGGCTGCATCATCAGCAGCGGCGCGCGGTAGTGCAGGTTCGACAGCAGCGTGAGCAGCCCCATGTCGTGATAGAGCGGCAGCCACGAGGCGGTGCCGTCACCGGCCGCGATGTCGAAGCGGACCGACCCGCCGATGCCGAGCACGTTCGCGATCACGTTCTCGTGGCTGAGCACCGCGGCTTTCGGGTGCGACGTCGAGCCCGACGTGAGCTGCACGTGATGTGGGTCATGGCCGCTCTTCGCGCTGATCAGTGCGCGCGCGCCGGCATCCGCGGCGATCGACAGCGTGTCGAGATCGACCACGCGCGTCGATGCCGCGGGAAACGCGTCGTCGCGCCACGCGGCGGCCTGCGCATCGGCGGCAATGACGAGGCGCGGCCGATACAGCTCGCACGCGACGTCGATCACTTGCCTGCCGGCGGTGGCGCGGCGCGCGGGAACGGGCACGGTGCAGGGCAGCGCGCCCGTCATCACGCAGGCCATCATCGCGACCGCGTGCTCGACCGATGCGGGCAAGGCGAGCATCACCAGGTCGTTCTCGCGCACGTCGAGTTCACGCAGCGCGCCGGCCTGGTGAAACACTTCTTCCGCGAAGCGCCGGTACGTGATGCCTGCCTCGTTGCCGGCCTCGTCGACGAACGTCATGCGATGCGTGGCGCCCGCGACGTCCTCGAGCGATTCGATCAGGCGATGAATGGTGGATGCGCACTTCGTCACGAGAATCTCCCGTTGAGGAACACGGCCGCTCGTGCCACGGTGCCGGCGGCGCCGTTCGTCGAGTGAGGGGGATTCTTGCCGGATCGACATGACACGACAAACGGAATATTTGCAGGCTATGCATGAGCGGCACGCATCCACTCGTGTCTGCCCCGCACATATGCATGTGAACCCGCGCCGGGTGAATGGCCGGTACGCATTCGACCGGTCGTCTAGTTCACGATGTGGTGCGCTCATGCGCGGGCGTCATGCAATGCGTTCGGAAAATTCGTTTGTCCGAAGCATCGACTCACAGAAGAATTGCAACCCGGCAGCGCGCCAGCGTCGCCGTGTCATGGCGCCGGGCAAGGTCCGGCTCAAGGAGAGCGTCTTGTCCGTCACCTCATCGCTTGTCGCCCGTCAGAAACCGGTTGCAGACATGAAGAGCCGCCCGAGCGGCGTCGTCTTCTCGCTGAAGCTCGCGGTATACGTCGCGCTCGTTGCGCACGGCATGCTGTTCGCGCTGTCGACGTATGTGATCCTGAAGATCGTCGGGATCCTGCTGATCGGCGCGATGTACGCGCACGGCGTCGAGCTGCAGCACCAGGCGCTGCACTACCAGGGGTTCCGGAGCAAGCGGCTCAACATGGTGTTCGGCGTGCTGCTCGGCATGCCGATGCTGGTGTCGTTCCACGCGTACCAGGACAGCCACCTGCGTCATCACCGGCTGCTCGGCACGCCGGAGAACAAGGAGTTCTTCGACTACGGCGACCAGTACGGCGCGAGCCCCGTCGTCAATCTCGGCCTGTGGGCGTGGCGGCTGTCGATGGCCGCGCACTATATCCAGTTCGCGAAGAACGTCGCGAAGCTCGTCGTGCCGGGGGCGCGCTTCGGCGACAACCCGCTCGTGTCGCGCGCGATCCGCCGCGATCACCTGCTGATGGTCGCGGCGATCGCGCTGCTGGCCGGCGTGTCGGTCGCGCTGCACACGTGGTTTGCCGTGTGGGTGTGGGTCGTGCCGCTGGTGTTCGTCGCCGCGCCCGTGCATGCGCTGGTCGAGATGCCCGAGCACTACCGCTGCGACCTGACGAGCACCGACCCGTTCCGCAACACGCGGACGATCGAGAGCAACGCGTTCATGACGTGGTTCACGAACGGCAACAACTATCACGTCGAGCACCACATGATGCCGAACCTGCCGATCGAGCGGCTGCACGACCTGCATGGCGCGATCGGGCCGCGCATCCGCTATTACCACCGCACGTACCGGCAGTTCTATTACGCGCTGCTGCGCGGCAGGCTGGCGCCGCGCACGGTGGACGACGATGCGGACGAGCGTGCGCCCGATGCCGAAACGGCGGCGCCGGCGCCGGCGTCGACGCAATCGGCATGACCGCGACGGGGCCGGCCGCCCGCGTGCGTGCCGTGCCGGAACATTGTTCAACGACGGTGACGACGATGCTCTATCCGGAATTATTCAGGTCGCTGGAAGCGGTGCGCTGGAACATGGAGACGGACATTCCGTGGAACCGGTTCGACGCTTCGCTGCTCACCGACGAGCAGGCCGAGACGATCAGGATGAACGCGATCACCGAATGGTCGGCGCTGCCCGCGACGGAAATGTTCCTGCGCGACAACCGGCATGACAGCGACTTTTCCGCGTTCATGAGCGTGTGGTTCTTCGAGGAGCAGAAGCATTCGCTCGTGCTGATGGAATACCTGCGCCGCTTCCGGCCGGAGAGGGTGCCGACCGAAGCGGAACTGCACGCGGTGCGCTTCGAATTCGACCCGGCGCCGCCGCTCGAGACGCTGATGCTGCACTTCTGCGGCGAGATCCGCCTGAACCACTGGTACCGCTGCGCGGCCGACTGGCACACCGAGCCGGTCATCAAGCAGATCTACGAAACGATTTCGCGCGATGAAGCGCGCCATGGCGGCGCCTACCTGCGCTACATGAAGAAGGCGCTGAACAACTGCGGCGACGTCGCGCGCGCGGCGTTCGCGAAGATCGGCGTGCTGATGGCGTCGGCGCGCCGCACCGAGAAGCCGCTGCACCCGACCAACCTGCACGTGAACCAGGCACTGTTCCCGCGCGATACCGTGCAGTCGCGCTTGCCCGATCCGGAATGGCTCGAGCGCTGGCTCGACGAACAGATCCGGTTCGACGGCGAGTGGGAAAAGAAGGTCGTCGAGCGGATCCTGCACAACCTGTCGATCCTGTTCGAGCGCACGTTCGCGACCGCGCAGGAGCTGAACCGCTATCGCCGCGAAGTGACCGCGCGGACGAACCGTGTGGCGGATGGCGTGGTGGACGGCGTATAGCGGATGCGTGCCCCGTCCAGCTTGGGCGGAACCGATTCCGGCCGGCAAGATGACGTAGTGCGCACGGTGTCCCGTATCCGGCCGGCGGGATATTCATTTCCGGACATAATGGGTTCATCAATTTCCTGTTATTGCATGATTCAATCAAATTTCATGCGTTTAGTATATTTTCATAAACATGAAATTCAGGATTTAAATGGTATTTCGCGTGTATGTTGGAGTGTGCTTTCTTTCCGTAATGCGGCAAATGAAATGATATGTCGGGTGATTGAAATTATATTGTAGGCACGGGGCGCGATTCCGTTGCGACGTCGAGATGTCCGCCGTGACATCGATTTTTGCCCGCAATATCCTGTTTTGGTGGGTATTTTTCGGCCATTCCTCGCGTCATTCCACCCGGATATTTATTTACAAAACCACTACTTAATAATGTTAATGTAAGAATATTGGGCCGACTAAAATCGATAGATAAATACGAGTGTCACGATTGAAAATAAGAATGATCGGCATCCATTCTTCAATATAAAATCGCTTCCGAATCCAAATAGGAGAAACGATTCAGGGGAACGAAAGGCGACTTGCCTGTCGATGGGTGCAACTTTGAGGCGGCGGTATGGCTAATGTGAGATTGGCAAAACGATTGAGAAGTATGCCTTCGCTGGATTTCCTGAGAGGCTTCGAATGCGCGGCGCGTCATTTGAGCTTTACACGCGCCGGGCAGGAACTGAACGTCACGCAATCTGCCGTGAGTCGGCAGGTCAAGGCACTCGAGGAGCAGCTCCGGATCGAGCTCTTTCACCGGCACATTCGATCGCTGACGCTGACCGACAAGGGGCGGGAGCTGTACGACGCGATCTCGTTCGCGTTGTCCGACCTCGAATCGGTGATCGGCAAGCTGTCGTCGAGCGTGGGACAGCGCGCGATCTCGTTGTCGACGACCGTATCGTTCGCGGCGCTGTGGCTGATTCCGCGCCTCGGTTCGTTCCGCGCAAGCTACCCCGACATCGACGTGCGCGTATCGGCAACGAGCGAAATTGAGGATCTCAAGCGCAAACGTTTGCATTTGGCCGTGCGATATGCGGGGCCGTATACGTCGACGGACGATACGGACGTGCTGTTTCGCGAGCGCGTCGTGGCGGTCTGCAGCCCGAGCCTGATGGCGACGGCGGGCGACGCGGCGTCGATGAAGCCGGAGGATCTTGAAAAGCACGTGCTGCTGCATCTCGACGATCCGCGCTGCGAATGGCCGTGGCACGGGTGGAGCCATCTGCTGAAGGAACTCGGCGTGCCGCGCCTGCGGCCCGCCGGCGCGCTGCATTTCAGCCAGTACGACCAGCTGGTGCAGGCGGCGGTCGACGGGCACGGCATCGCGATCGGGCGGCGGCCGCTGGTCGACGGGCTGCTGAAGCAGGGCCGGCTCGTCGAGTTGTTCGCGCACTGCACGGTCGCATCGGGCAGTTACGTGCTGGTGCAGAACCCGGATGCGTGCAACGAGTTCGACATCGCGGTGCTGACCAACTGGCTGCTCGAACAGGCGCACCATCCGCTCGCGTCGGGCCAGGAAGCGGCCGGCAGCAACGTGCTGCCGATGTATCGCGTCGGATAGGACGGCACGCGGCGCGCCGTCGTGCGAGACGCCGGTGCGATCGACGCGCCATGCGGTGACGAGCGGCGTCGTGCCGCCGAACAGCGACACCGACACGTTGAAGTCGATCGCGAGCGCGTGTGCGCTTGCCATGGGGGGACAACACACGATCGCGGCGTCCCGTGGTACCCGGTGAAATCGATCGTGCCGATCGCCGTGCGTCCGGCGACGTTCACGATCACGACATTGCCTTCCGTCGCGATCCGCCCGTCGTTGAAAAAAGCCGTCGCGTAGCGTGCACGGCATCGACGAAAAAAAGCGCGCGGCCGCGAGGCACGCGCGCAAACTCGGAGATCGTTCGCCGGTGGCGAGTCAGTTGCCGTTCGACGCGACGGTGTTGGCTGCGCCCGCACAATCCTTCTGATACTCGGTCATCAGGCGCGCCTGCGCCGAATCGATATCGTCCGGGTAGCTGCTCTCGTCGCCCGACGACGGGTTGTAGCCGACGGATTCCAGCTCGTTCAGCTCGTTGATCAGTTGCCGGTGGGAGACCGGGCCGTGCGTATGCACGAACGGATAGTCGTGGCATTGCGCCGGCGTGAGTGTCGGTGCGGCGTGCGCGGCGAAGCTCATCACGAGCAGCGCGGAACAGGCGAGGTAACGGGCGGGATGTTTCATCTTCGACTCCTGGGAAGCGTTGGGAACCGGCCGTACGGTGGATTGCCAACGTCGACCTCACGACACAGGTTAGGCACCGTGGACTATCGAAACGGCCGCGCGAAGATGAAACTAGTTTTATCCGGATCGACCGCGCGCGGAGGCGATCGTCGTCGTACGCATCGAACCTTAAAGAAACCTTCATGCATGCGCGACCGAACGGTTAGCCGTGCGGGCGTATCGTCGAACCCGTGATCAATCGACGCTGCGCACGGCGCGGCCTGCATCGGGGTAATGCAATGAAAGAGACCGTCAGGATGGCCGCGCTCATCGCGCTGGTGTGCTCACCGGTGCTGGCGTTCGCGAAGGTGCAGGGAACGGGGCTCGCGATTGCCGACGTGACGCTCGCGCACGAGAAGGTCGAGCGCACGCAGCGTGTGGAGAACGCGGCACATCGCGTCGCTTCGCATCGCGTCGACCAGCCCGGCGCGGAGCCGCACCGAAGCTGATGCGCGATTCTTTACCGATACCTTTCGACGCGATCGGTTGCAACCGCCCGTGCGCGAAGGCGAAGGGTCGTGCGGCATCCTGTCGCAACAACGCGCGCCGGTAGCCCCGGCGGGCGTTGCCGCCGTATATGAAACTTTCTTCATGAAGTCGACGCGCACGATTTACGCGCGCGCGTGTAGTCTCCATCCGAACGCGCTCGCCCTTCGGGTGTCGAAGCGCGTGCGTCCCTTCGCTGAAGACGAGAATCGTAAATGGCATCATCAGTTTCCCCCGGTAACACGCCGGCCCTGCCCGACCGGCTGGCCAAGAGCGGTACGGCCATCGCGCATGTACTGACGATCGAAGACGACGAAATCACCGCGAACGAAATAGTCAGGGAACTGCAAGGGCGCGGCTTCACGGTCGAATGGGTGGCGAACGGCCGCGACGGCATGGCCCGCGCGCTCGGCAACGAGTTCGACGTGATCACGCTCGACCGCATGCTGCCGGTCGTCGACGGCCTCACGATCCTGACCACGATGCGCAGCGTCGGCGTGCGCACCCCGGTGCTGATGCTGAGCGCGCTCGGCGATGTCGACGAACGCGTGCGCGGCCTGCGTGCGGGCGGCGACGATTACCTGACCAAACCGTTCGATCCCGAGGAAATGGCGGCACGCCTGGAGGTGCTGTTGCGCCGGAGCCAGACCGCGCCGGCGCCGTTCGCCACGACGCTGACCGTCGGCCCGCTCAGGCTCGACCTGATTTCGCGCAAGGTGTTTCGCGACGGCGACGAAATCGCGCTGCTGCCGACCGAATACCGCGTGCTCGAATACATGATGCGCAATGCCGGCCAGACCATCACGCGCACGATGCTGTTCGAGGCCGTATGGGGCTATCACTTCGATCCCGGCACCAACCTGATCGAAGTGCACATGGGCCGGCTGCGCAAGAAGATCGATCCGCCCGATGCGAAGCAGATGATCCAGACGGTACGCGGCGCGGGCTACATCCTTGGCTGAGTCCGCGACCTTGATGTCCTCGACGGATCACGTCCAGCCGGCGCCGAAGCGTCACTGGTATTCCAGCACGTTCCGGCTCGTGTCGGTCTACGCGGTGACGTTTTCCGTGTCGGTGATGCTGCTGCTCGGCTTCATCGCATCGATCATCACGCACGACATGGAGCGCGAAACCGACGTGGTGATCGACTGGCAGATGATCTACTTCGATTCGCTCCAGGACAACCAGCTTGCCGCGGCCATCCAGCACCGGATCGAGCACGAGCGGATGCACACCAACTACTACGGGCTCTTCACGGCCGACGGCAGGCATGTCGCCGGCGACGTGCTGGCCATGCCCGACGGCATCCGGCCGGATCGCACCGGCGTGACGCTCGACCACACGATGACGATCGCGGGCGATCAGGTGCCGCCGGTCGTCCGCACGATGGCGGAGCGGCGCGCCAACGGCGACGTGCTGGTGCTCGGGCGCGACCTGACGCACATCCTGCGGATTCGCGCGGCGATCATCCAGGCGCTGGTCGGCGGCGGCCTGTTCTGCCTGGGCGCGGGCGTCGTCGGCGGCCTGATTCTCAGCGTGCGGCAGATGCGGCGCCTGAAGGAAGTCCGGCGCATCACGCAGCGCATCGCGCAGGGCGACCTCGGGCAGCGGCTGCCGATCGGCGGGCACGACGAGATCGACCTGCTGTCGCATCTGGTCAATCACATGCTCGAGGAAGTCGAGCGCCTGATGAACGAGGTGAAGGGCGTCTGCGACGGCATCGCGCACGACCTGCGTACGCCGCTCGCGCACGTGCATACGCTGCTTGCGCATGCGGCGGAGCGCGCGGACGGGCTCGACGATGCCGCGCTGGCGACGCTCGTCGCTCGCGCACGCAACGAGACCGACGTGCTGCTCAGCCGGTTTCGCGCGATGCTGCGCATCGCCGAAATCGGGTCGCTGCAGCGGCGCGGCGGGTTCGCCGAGCTCGCGCTGGAAGATCTCGTCACGGACGTCGGGCAACTGTTCGAGCCGCTCGCCGACAGCCGTGCCATCCATTTCGTCGTGCTCGTCGAACCGGTCGCGCGGATTCACGGCGATCGCGCGCTGCTGTTCGAGGCGCTCACGAACCTGCTCGACAACGCGCTCAAGTACACGACCTCGGGCGACACCGTGCGCCTCGAACTTCACGATACGCCGTCCGGTCCGCGCATCGACGTGGTCGACAACGGCCCGGGCATCGCGGCGAACGAGCGCGAGGCCGTGCTGCAGCATCGTTACCGCAGCCGCCGCACCGGGCACCTCGCCGGGGCCGGGCTCGGCCTGAGCATCGTGTCGACGGTCGTCAACGTGCACGACTTCACGCTGCGCATCGGCAATGCCGAGCCGGGCACGCGCGTGACGATCGAATGCTGGCCGAGGTCGCTCGCATGACGGTTGTCCGCATCCGGCTGCACGTGCGCGCGCATTGCCGCCGCGAAGGGGGCTGACGATGCGCGTGCTGCTCGTGACTTCGCCGCACCCGGAAGCAGCGTGGCTGTACAAGGCGCTGCAGGAGAGCGGGCACAGCCTGCAGCGTGCGGACGATCTGCGCGACGGGTTGTTCCTCGCGTCGCAGGAGACGTTCGACGCAATCGTCGCGACCGCGTTCGAGCCGGGCAGCGATGCCGCGCTGATCGCGATGCTGCCGCGTTTCGTCGCCGACGGCGGCGGTGCGGCACTGGTGGTGCTGATCGGCCAGGCATCGGCGCGCGAGCGCATCCGCGTGCTGCACGCAGGTGCCGATGCGTGTTTCGGCGCGCCGTATTCGTTCATCGAGCTGCACGAGCGCCTGCAGGCGTTGCAGCGGCTGGCCGGGCCGCGCGACACGGAAGGCCCGGTCGCGGCGGTGTCCATGCTGGAGACGCTCGCGCGCGAACTCAAGGACGGCAAGCTGCGCCTCGCCGTGACGCGGCGCGAATGCCTGCTGCTCGAATGCCTGATGCGCCATCCGAACGCGCCGGTGCCGCGCGACCAGTTGATCCGGTATGTGTGGCAGGACAAGGACGATGTCGACCCGTCGAGCGTCAATCTCGTGGTGTCGCGGCTACGCCGCAAGCTCGCGCGGCATCTGCCCGATGTCCGGATCGATACGGTGAGCCGCTACGGCTACCAGGTGACGCTGCCGGACGCATAACCGCGCGGCCCCCCTGTACGAACGGGCGCGTTGCCGATGGCAGCGCGCCCGTCGTGCGTTTACGAGCCGAAGAACGGCACACAGAAATCGGGCGGGCCGACGCAATCGCCGGGGCCGTCGGGTTGCGCGCCGGCGCAGCCGGACAGCATCACGCCGGCCGCGATCGCGACGAGCGCAACACGGGCGGAACGAACGAGCAAGGGACGAAGCTTCATGAATGACGGGTGATGCGAGGGGTGGGCGGCGCGCGCCGGGCAGCACGCCCGGCCGCGCGGCGGTGCGCATCAATGCGAATAGAGCGTGGAATCCAGGTACTTGATCTGCCCGTCCTGTTCGGCGTGCACGAGTTCCGCGTAGACCTGGGCACGCGTTTTCTCGTGGATCGGCTGTCCGTACGGCGGCACCCACTGGCCGGCGGCCTGCGCGCCGGGCACGCCGTCCTTGGTGGCGGCCGGCGTCATCTGCGTCACCCGGGTACTCGTTTGCGCGAACGCGGGAACGGACAGTGCGGCACACGCGGCGAGCAGCGTGGAAGCGACGATCGTGGCGGTTTTCATGTTCGGAATCCTCATGATGATTGATCGGGTTCATCCCCCGGCACGGCCAGTCGATGCCGCGCGTCGGGTTGAGGACAAGCATAGAGGAGGGGGGCTATCGGATCGGCATACGCAACGTGAAAAGAAATTCATGCGCCGGCGCGTTCCGCACGGACATGAATGCGGCGTATCGCGAGGATGAAGAAGGTTTCATTTTTCGGGCCGTTTCGATAACGGCGCTGTCATGCCCGCTGCCTAAATTGTGCGCCATCGCATCGCGGACGGAGCGGCCGTTCCACACCGGCCGGCGATGCGAGAAGACCGATCCACTCTAGCGAAACCATCATGAAGAAACTTCTGGCAATCCCGGCAGCGGCTGCGTGCCTGCTTGCAGGCGCGGCGCATGCACAGAGCAGCGTCACGCTGTACGGCACGATCGACGCGGGCCTGGACTACATCAGCAACCAGAAATCGGCGGCCGGCGCGGGGCCCGCTTACGGCGTGCAGAGCGGCAACGTCAGCACGTCGCGCTGGGGGCTGCGCGGCAACGAGGATCTCGGCGGCGGCCTGGCCGCCGTGTTCACCCTCGAGAACGGCTTCAACGTCGCGAACGGCAAGTTCGGCAACGGCGGCGACGAGTTCGGCCGTCAGGCCTGGGTCGGCCTCGCGAGCCGCCAATGGGGCACGGTGACGCTCGGCCGGCAATACGATTTCCTGGTCGACTTCGTCGCGCCGCTGTCGGCGACGGGCTCGGGATTCGGCGGCAACCTCGCCGATCACCCGTACGACAACGACAACCTCGCCAACGACACGCGGATGAACAACGCGGTGAAGTTCCGCAGCGCAGACTACGGCGGCTTCACGTTCGGCGGCGCGTACGGCTTCAGCAACCAGGGCGGCGGGTTCAGCAACAACAACGCGTACAGCGTCGGCGCGCGGTATGCGAACGGTCCGCTCGACGTGGGCGTGGCGTACCTGCAGTCGAACCAGCCGGGCGGCGTGAATGCGCCGAAGAACACCGGCGGATCGCTGAGCAGCTCGGACGGCGATGCGATGCTCGCGGGCGGACGCTGGCGCACGTTCGGCGCCGGCGCGCACTATGCGTTCGATCATGCGACGATCGGCTTCGTTTATACGAGAACGATCCTGAACGACCCGCGCGAACTGTCGCAGGGCGGCGCGTACGGCACCGTGAACGGCCAGTTGCTGACCTTCAGCAACTACGAACTGAACGGGCGCTACTTCCTGACGCCGGCCTTCTCGCTGGGCGGCTCGTATACGTTCACGCAGGGCCGTTTCGACGATGCGGGCCGCAGCATCGCGCCGAAGTGGAACCAGTTCATGCTGCAGGCCGACTATGCACTGTCGCGCCGCACCGATCTCTATCTCGAAGGCGTGTATCAGCGCGTGACGGGCGCGGACGGTGTCGCGGTGCTCGGCAACGCGGGGATCTTCAATCTGGCCGCGTCGGGTAACGATCGCCAGGCGGTGGTCGCGGCCGGCATCCGTCACAAGTTCTGACCGGCCGGGCCCGCGAAAAAAAGCACCCGTCGCGATGACGGGTGCATCCAAACGCGACACGCTCCCCACGTGCCGCAACGGGCTCAGGTCGTCGAACGAGCCGGCGTCGCGACCGGCGCTTTCGCGCCGGACGCTGCTTCGTCGGCCGACCACCCTCCGCCCAGTGCCGCGATCAACCCGACCGCCGCCAACTGCCGGCGCGTATTCAGTTCCAGCATCGCCACCTTCGTCTCGAGCTCGGTGGTCTGTGCGGTCACCACGTCGAGATAGCTGACGACGCCGTCCCGATAGCGCGACATCGACAACTGCAACGTGCGTTCGGCCGCGTCGAGCGCTTCCTGTTGGCGATCGGCTTCGTCGCCGAGATGGTGCGTGAGCGCGAGGTTGTCTTCCACCTGCTGGCACGCATCGAGTACCACCGCGCGGTATTTCGCGCCGTTCTCGGCCAGCTGCGCGTGCGCCTGGGCCGTGAGCGCCTGGCGGCGGCCGCCGTCGAACAGCGTGAGCGCGAGGCTGGGCCCGATCGACCAGATCTCGTTCGGCGCCCTGAGCCAATGGCCGAGCCCCGAACTCTGGTATCCGCCGATCAGCCCGAGCGTGATGTCGGGGAAGAACGCCGCGCGCACCACGCCGATCTGCGCGTTGGCGGCCGCCATGCGGCGTTCGGCGGCCGCGACGTCGGGCCGCCGTTGCAGCAGCGTGGCGGGAATGCCGGCCGGGATCGCGGGCAGATACGCCACGCTCAGGTCCGGCGCGAGCGCGAACGACGAGGCCGGCACGCCGGTGAGCGTCGCGATCGCGTGCTCGTACAGCGCGCGCCGCGCCCGCACGTCCTCGGCCGACGCGCGGGCCGAGTCGAGCTGCGTCTGCGCGCGCGAGACGTCGAGATCGGATGCGATGCCGCCCGCGTGCCGGCTCATCGTGAGTTTCAACGCACGCTGGTACGTGTCGATCGTGTCGGACAGCAACTGCTGCTGCTGGTCGAGCCCGCGCAGGTTGAAGTACGCGTTCGCGAGGCTGGCCTGCAGGCTCAGCTGCACCGATGCGAGATCGTCGGCGCTGGCCTGCGCGTTCGCGCGCCCGGCCGCGACCTCGTTGCGCACCTTGCCCCACAGGTCGAGGTCGTAGTCGAAGCCGGCGTCGAGCGTGTTCGAGCCGTACACGTTCGGCTGGTTCGCGCCGCGCAGCGGGCGCGTGGCCGATTGCCGGTTGCTCGAAACCTGCGCGCCGAGGCCGATGGTCGGGAACAGCCCCGCGCGCGCCTGATCGAACAGCGCGCCGGCTTCGTCATGGCGCGCCACCGCGGCGGCCACGTCGGGGTTGGCGGCCGCGACCCGCGCTTCGAGCCGGTCGAGCACCGGATCGCGGAACGCCTTCCACCAGCCGTCGCGTGCGATGCGGTCGGCCGGCTGTGCCGGCTGCCAGCCGCCCGCTTCCTTGAATTGGGCAGGCAGCGCGGTGGTGGGCGCGTGATAGACGGGCGCGAACGAGCAGGCGGAGAGGAACGCGATACTGGCGAGCATCGCGCAGAGCCGACGCGGGTTAGCCATTCGCACGCTCCGTGTCGCGCACGGCCGCCGCGATGGTGCCGGCCGGCGTCGCGAGCCGGACGCGGTCGCCCGCGGACAGCGAGTCGGGCGGGTTGTCGATCACGCGATCGTCGGGCGCGAGGCCGGTCGCGATCTGCACGTGCGTGCCGAGGTCGGTCGCGATCGTGACGGGCTTGAGCACCGCGCGATCGTCCTTGCCGACCACGGCGACCTGCAGGCCGGCCTGGCGGAAGATCAGCGAGCTGGCGGGAATCGTCAACGCGTGGCTGCTGCCGGCCGGCAGCGCGAAATGCACCTCGGTGTATTCGCCCGGAATCAGCTTGCCGTCGCGGTTGTCGACCATCAGCTGCACGAGCAGCGTGCCGGTCGAATCGGCGATCGAATCGTCGGTGTCGGCGAGCGTCGCATGGAAGGTCTCGTCCGGATGCTCGGGCACGGTCAGCGTCGCGCTCATGCCGGGGCGGATCGCGGCGGCCTCGTTCTGCGGCACGCTCACGTAGACGCGCATCCGGTGCACGTCGGACACGGCGAACAGTTCGGGGCCGGCGCCGCCGCCGGCCGAGATCAGCTGGCCGATGTCGGTCTTGCGCGCGGTGACGACGCCGTCGAACGGCGCGACGATGCGCTTGAACGCCTCCAGCGCGTCGAGACGCCGCACGTTGGCCTCGTTGGCCGCGACGATCGCCTGCTTGGCGGCGAGGTCGCTGGTCTTCTCGTCGGTTTCCTGCTGCGACACGGAATCCTGCGCGAGCATCCTGGTCCAGCGCGCGGCCGTGGACGCGGCCAGCTTCTCGTTGGCGAGCGAGCTCTGCAGGTCGGCGCGCGCCTGCTGAAGCTGCTGGTCGAGCTCGGGCGTGTCGATCAGGCCGAGCAGCTGGCCCGACTTCACGTGCGCGCCGATATCGGTGTACCACGCACGCAGGTAGCCCGACACCTGCGCATGGATCGGCGCGCTTTCGAACGCGGACAGGTGGCCGGGCAGCACGAGCGCGGCGCCGTCGCCGCCGGTCGTCGGCGTGTAGGCGACCACGGTCGGCACCGCCTGTTCGGCGGACCATCGGGTCATTTCCTGTTTCGCGTGCGCGCGGCCTGCGATGCCGGCCGTCACGATGCCGACCGCGACCAGCGCGGCGATCGTGGCGACGAGCTTGAGGTTGGGCAGCCGTTTCGGCGACTTGATTTCGATCTCAGTGGACATGGGAAGCTCCGGACGCGGAAGGGAAGGAAGCGCGGGGTGCGTCGTGTTTCAGCGCATCGCGCCGATGCACGAGGCTGAACACGACGGGAACGAAGAACAGTGTCGCGATCGTCGCGCACGCGAGGCCGCCGATCACGGCGCGGCCGAGCGGCGCGTTCTGCTCGCCGCCGTCGCCGAGGCCGAGCGCCATCGGCGCCATGCCGATGATCATCGCGAGCGCGGTCATCAGCACGGGCCGAAAGCGCGTGAAGCCGGCTTCGAGCGCCGAGGCGAGCGCGTTGCCGGTTTCGGCGAGGCGCTCGCGCGCGAAGCTCACGACGAGGATCGCGTTCGCGGTGGCCACGCCCATGCACAGGATCGCGCCGGTGAGCGCGGGCACCGACATCGGCGTGTGCGTGGTGAACAGCATCCAGACGATGCCGGCCAGCGCCGCCGGCAGCGCGGAGACGATCACGAACGCATCGGCCCACGAGTGGAAGTTCACGACGATCAGCAGGTAGATCAGCACGATTGCGCCCGCCAGCCCGAGCAGCAGGCCGGTGAACGCGCTGTTCATGGTCTGCACCTGGCCGCGCAGCGTGACGGTCGAGCCCTTGGGCAGGTCCTTCGCGGTGGCCTTGACGATGCTGCCGATGTCGGCGGCGACGGCGCCGAGGTCGCGGCCCTGGGTGGTCGCGTAGATGTCGAACAGCGGTTCGATGTTGTAGTGCGACACCACTGCGTTGCCGACGCCGCGCGTGATCGTCGCGAGACCGCCGAGCAGCTGCGACTGGCCGTTCGCGCCGGTGACAGGCAGGTTCTGCAGCGCCGACAGCGTGGTCATCCGGTACTGCGGCGTCTGCGCGACGATCGGATAGGACACGCCGTTACGCGGATTGAGCCAGTAGGTCGGGTCGACCTGGCTGGTGCCCGCGAGCGTCGCGACCACCGAGTTCGTCACGTCCTGCTCGGTGATGCCGAGCTGGTCGGCACGCGTCCGGTCGACCGCCACCGTGAACTGCGGATAGGTGCTGGCCTGCTGGATGCGCGGGTCGGCCACGCCGGCGATCAGGCGCAGCTTGCGGTACAGCTCGCGCGCATAAGCGAGGTTGGCCTGCTGGTTGGGGCCGGCCACCTGCAGGTCGACCGGGGCCGGTGCGCCGAAGTTGAGGATCTGGCTGACGATGTCGGCAGGCAGGAACGAGAACGTGGTGCCCGGATAGGCGCGCGGCAGGCGTTCGCGCAGCTCGCGCACGTAGTCGGCGGTCGGTGCGTGGTCGTGCGACAGCGAGATCAGGATGTCGCCGTCCTGCGGCCCGAGCGTGCCGCTGTTGTTGTAGGTCAGGTTGATCCCGCTGTTCGGCAGGCCGATGTTGTCGACCACTTCGCGCAACTGCGCGGGCGGGATCACACCGCGAATCGTGTTTTCGATACGGTCGAACTCGGCGGCGGTTTCCTCGACCCGCGTGCCGACCGGCGCACGCACGTGCAGCGAGATCTCGCCCGAGTCGATCGTCGGGAAGAAGTTGCGGCCGAGCCACGGGACGAGCAGGAACGATGCGGCCACCACGCACAGGAACGCGACGACGAACGGCTTGCGGCGTGTGAGCGCGAGGCCCAGCAGGATCCGGTACGACGCGCGCACGGACTCGAAGCGGCGCTCGAATGCACGCTGGAAGCGCACCAGCGGATTGCGCGACGGCGGCGCGTCGTGCGCGCCGGCATGGCCCGCATGCGAATCCATGATCGCCGCGAGCTCGCCCGACGCATGGCCGGCCGACGCGTGCGGCTTGAGCAGGTATTGCGCGAGCATCGGCACGAAGGTGCGCGACAGCACGAACGACGACATCATCGAGAAGATCACGGCCTTCGCCATCGGCACGAACAGGAAGCGCGAGATGCCGTCGAGCATCAGCATCGGCACGAACACGATGCAGATGCACAGCAGCGAGACGAGCGCCGGCATCACGATCTGTTTCGCGCCGTCGACGATCGCGGTGCGCGTGTCCTTGCCCTGTTCGAGGTGCCAGTTCACGTTCTCGATCGTCACCGTCGCGTCGTCGACCAGAATCCCGACCGCGAGCGCGAGGCCGCCGAGCGTCATCACGTTGAGTGTTTCGCCGGTGGCCGCGAGCAGCGCGATCGCCGAGAGCACGGCAAGCGGGATCGACGCGGCGATGATCAGCGTCGAGCGCCACGAGCCGAGGAACAGCAGGATCATCAGCGAGGTCAGCGCGGCGGCGATGATGCCTTCGCGCGCCACGCCGCTGACGGCGCCGTTCACGAAGGTCGACTGGTCGCCCATCGTGACGAGCTTCAGGCCCGGCGGCAGCGTCTGTTCGACCAGCGGCAGCTTCGCCTTCACGCCCGCGATGATGTCGAGCGTCGATGCCGAGCCGTTCTTCAGGATACTCATCAGCACCGCGCGATGGCCGTCCACGCGCACGATGTTGCCCTGCGGCGGGTAGCCGTCACGCACATGCGCGACGTCACGGATATAAATCGTCGTGCCGTCGACCGACTTGATCGGCAGGTCGTTCAACGCGTCGAGCGAGAGCGGGCTGTTGTTGAGCTTGATGTTGTATTCGAAGCGGCCGATCTTCTGCGTGCCGGCCGGGATGATCTGGTTCTGCTGCGCGAGCGCGTGCGCGACGTCCTGCGCCGACAGCCCTTTCGACTGCAGCGCCTGCGGGTCGAGGTCGATCTGCACTTCACGTGACTTGCCGCCGTACGGCGTCGGAATCGCGACACCGGGCACAGACAGCAGCTGCGGTCGAATGAAGTTGACCGCGTAATCCGCCAGCTTCTGTTCGTCGAGCGTGTTGCTGGTCAGCGCGATCTGCAGCACGGGGACGGTCGACGCGTTGTAGTTGAGGATTTGCGGCGGCGTGGTGCCGGGCGGCATCTGTTTGAGCACGGTCTGCGAGATCGACGTGACCTGCGCGGTTGCCGTGCGGATATCGACGGTCGGCTGGAAGAAGATCTTCACGATGCCGTAGCCGCGGAACGATTGTGACTCGATATGCTGGACATCGTTGACCGTCGTGCCGAGCGTGCGCTCGTAGTACGTGATCACGCGTCCGGACATGTCGTCCGGCTGCAGGCCGGCGTAGTTCCAGACGACGCTGATCACCGGAATGCGGATATCCGGGAAGATGTCGATGGGCGTGCGGAGTGCCGCGAGCGGACCCGCGATCAGGATCAGCAGCGCCAGCACGACGAACGTGTAGGGCCGGGTGAGCGCGAGCCGGACAATTTTCAGCATGGGGTGCTGCTCCGTTCAAAAGCGTCGTGAAGAAGAGCCGGATGCGCGCGGCTTCGGGAAAACACCGATACGCAGCCGATGACCGCATTCTGCGGAGCGGCCCCTAACAGCCGGTCGCTAAAAAGATGAAAGAAGTTTTAGGTGGCGGCGGCCGGATTCAGCCGAGCATGTAGCCCGAGCCGCGGATCGTGCGGATCAACGGTGCCGCATCCGGACGGTTCACCTTCTTGCGCAGGCGGCCGACGTGGACGTCGATCAGGTTGGTGCCCGGATCGAAGCGGCAGCCCCACACCGCCTCGAAGATCATCGTGCGCGTGAGCACGCGGCCGGCGTGGCGCATCATGAATTCGAGCACGCGCAATTCGGTCGGCAGCAGCGCGAGCTCGCTCGCGCCGAGCGTGACGCGGCGCCGCACCAGGTCGAATGCGAGCTCGCCCGCGCGCAGGACCGTCTCGACCTGAGCGCCGCGCGGCCGGCGGCGGATCAGCACGTCGATGCGCGCGCACATCTCGTCGAGCGAGAACGGCTTGACGAGATAGTCGTCGCCGCCCGCGCGCAGCCCCTGGATGCGCTGGTCGACGTCGGACATCGCGCTCATCACGAGCACCGGCGTGTCGAGGCCGACGCCGCGCATCGTCGCGAGAATCGTGAGCCCGTCGAGATCCGGCAGCATGCGGTCGAGCGTCACGACGTCGTAGTCGGCACTCATCGCCCTGGCCATGCCGTCGCGGCCGGTGCGCGCGACGTCCACCTGGTGGCCGCCGGCGCGCAACGTCTGGGTGATGTGATCCGCGATCAGCGGATCGTCTTCGATCGTCAGGATGTGGGGCATGGACGGGGCGGCCCGGGCGGAATCAGGCGGCGGCGCGCTCGGGCGCGCGATAGTGTTCGACCACGTAGTCGATGAAGCTGCGGACCTTGGTCGACAGATGGTTGCGGCTCGGGTAAAGCATCGAGATGCAGCGCGCGCCGCCGTTCACTTCGTAGCGTTCGAGCAGCGGCACCAGCGCGCCGCGTGCGAGATCGTCGGCGACGAGCGGGTGCGGCAATTGCGTGATGCCCATGTGATTGAGCGCCGCGATTCGCACCATCATGCTGCCGGTCGAGGCCAGCGCGTTGCCCGTGTAGACGCGGTAGGAACCGTCGACGTCCGAGAATTCCCAGCTGCGCGCGGTGCCGTTCGACACGGTCAGCAGGCTGTGTTCGTTCAGTTCGACGGGATCGTTGGGCGTGCCGTGGCGCGCGAGGTACTCGGGTGACGCGACGACCACGTCGCGCACGCTCGTCAGCATCCGCGACACGAAGGTCGCGTTGACGAGGCGGCGATCGTCGCAGAAGCAGACGTCGTAGCCGCCCTCGACCATGTCGACGTGCGTGTCGAACGTGGTCACGTCGAACCGGACGCGCGGATGCCCGTCGCGATACGCCGACAGCAGCATGCCGAGGCCGGCCGCGACGGAGGTCGCCGACGCGGCGATCCGCAGCGTGCCGCGCGGGTCGCGCGTGACCTGCACGAGGTTCGATTCCATCTCGTCGAGCTTCTCGATGATCGAGCGGCAACCGTCGAGATATTCGCGGCCGGTCTCGGTGAGGGACAGGCTGCGGGTCGTCCGGTTCAGCAGTCGCATGTTCAGGTGCGCTTCGAGCATGCCGACGCTGCGCGTGACCGCGGCCGCCGACATCCCGAGCTGGCGCGCGGCGAGATTGAAACTCGACAACTCGACTACACGCGTGAACACGCGCATCGCTTGCAGTTGGTTCATGGTCCGCCGAAGGAAAGAATTGACCGTTCGCATGCGCCGCCGACGCATCGCTCGATGCGTGCCGCCGCGCGTGACCGGCAAGGTAGCGAGCCGATTATGGGATGCGGGCCGGCGCCGGACACTTAAAAAACGACGCGGAATGGATGAAATTTCGTTTAAGGAAGCGGCGGACGACCATGCCATCGAGATCGTCGTGCGTCGTGACGGCGAATACGCGATTGTCGCAACGGCAGTCAACCTAAAAATAAATTCATGAAGCTGCATCAAATCTTCAGGTGCGCGCGCGACGCGGCTGCCGATAATGGGCCGATACGAGTAGCCACGAGGAACGCAATAATGACGCAGCCGCTGAGTATCAAGATGATCCAGGAACACGGCAAGCCGGTGGTGCTGGTGTCGGTCGAACGGGGTGCCGCGGTGCTCGATCCGGAGGACGTCGATGCGGTCATCCAGTATCTGAGCCTGTTGCGCGCGTCGATGCAGCCGGCCGTGCCCGAGATGCCGCCGCGCGCGCAGCAGTTCGTGACGGAGATGGACCCGTGCTGGTATGCGGAGCGCCATCCGCTGTACGGCGGCGCGGTGCTGTTGCTGCGGCACACGGGGCTCGGCTGGGCGAGTTTCGCGCTGCCGCCGCGGAGCCTCGAGCGTCTGCACGGGTCGCTCACGCAACTGCTGGAGGACGAGCAGATGGTGGTCAGCCTGCCGAACTGATTCGGCGCGTGGGTCGATCGCGCGGGCCGGGGCCGGCTTCCGGTACACGGGAAGCCGGCCCCTTCGCGCGATCGCCTAGAACGTGTGGCGCAGCCCGATCCGGCCGACCGCCTGCCGGCCGTTCGACGACGGATCGAAGCCCGCCACCTGCGCGACGGCGCCGCCCGACGCCATCTGCAGTGCCGCGAGTGCATAGATCGCCGTGCGCTTCGACAGCTCGTACTCGGCGCTCGCGTTCAGTTGCCGGTAGTCGGGTTCCTGGCCGGTCGCGTGGTCGCGGCCGGTCGTGTAGGTGTAGCCGAGGCCGAAATTGAGCTGGCTCGTGGCGGCGAGCGTGCCGGCGATCTCGTAGTTCTGGAACTTCACGTCCTGCGCGTCGTCGCCTTGCTGGAAATCGACGTTGGTGAAGTTGCCCATCAGCTTGACGTTGCCGATCTGGTACGACGCGCCGGCCGCGAAGATGTTCTGGCTGCGCGCGTTCATGAGCGCGTCGCCGTACACCGCGTTCGTGTATCCGCTGCCGTTCTGGTAGCTCTGCACAGCCTGCTCCGGATCGTTGACGCGCAAGTAGCCGACGCCGGCCGAGAACGGCCCGTTCGTGTAGGCGAGCGCCGCGCTGTACGCGGCGTTGTCGGAGAAGCGGCCGGGCTGCCCGCCGAACGAGTAGAGCGCCTCGGCGGTGAAGCCGGCGATCGTCGGGCTCGTGTATTTCACGGCGTTGCTGATCGCGAAGCCGTTGTCGAGGTTGTCCATGTCGTTCGGGTGCGAGAAATACCAGCCCCCGTAATAGTCGTTCAGCGAATACGGCTCGATCAGGTCGACGATCGGATCCCACTGCCGGCCGAGCGTCAGCGTGCCCATGCGTTGGTCGGACAGCCCGACGTAAGCGTTGCGCGAGAACGCGAGGCCGCTGCCGAGCCCGCCGTTCGTGGAATTGAAGCCGCTTTCGAGATCGAAGATCGCGGCGAGCCCGCCACCGAGATCTTCCTTGCCGCGCAGCCCCCAGCGGCTGCCGGCGCTGACGCCGCTCGCCATCTGCCACAGGTGCTGGCCGTCGACGTTCGACGCGAAGTCGATCCCGGTGTCGATGACGCCGTACAGCGTGACGCTGCTTTGCGCATGCGCGTGGGAGAACAGGCCGCAGCAGGCGAGTGCGCACGTCATGCGCAGCAGCCGTGTCGTTTTATTCATGGATGAAGGTCTCGAACGTAGGTTGACGGATATTGTTCGCAGTCCTTGTTTAAGGGGCTGGTCGTCGAGAATATAGCTGCGTCAAAAGCGTGCGGATCGGCAATTCAGTCTTTCAGTTTTTGCGTTGGTTTCGTGCCTGTGGGCGGTCGACAACGCGGGTGTTGGGCGCTGTGGGTTGTTCGCTTCGGGGTGGGGGCTTGGGGGGATGACTCCGCGCTTCGCAACGTGACCGACATTGACGACATCGATGCGCAGCGCGCCAGCGTTTGAATATGCCCGGATCTGGAGGCTCCCGGTCGACGATGGCCTGCGAGCTATTTTCAGATCAGGCGTAATTTTCAGCGAAACAATAATTCATCCCGATCCGGATTTTTAATTATTGGCGGGTTTGATTCAATTCAAATATCAATCGACGAATCAAATTATTGAGCAATGGAGGCGGTCATACCGGTGGCCTCCGAACGCGAAATGCCGGGATCGATCATTCACGATCGTCAAACGCCAGAATCCGCGTTACGTCAGGGTTGAAGGGCGAAGAATCCAGGAATGGATGATTCGATGCCGCGAATCAAATGATTATCAATGACGGACGTTTATTTTTCCGGTTTTTGCGGATAAGGTTCGACTCGGTGAAAGTGATTTGTCAGAAAGCATGGCGATTGATCATTGCTTGCCGCGGTTTCATTCGACCGCCGCTTTCGCCGATCAGCATGCGCGACGATGCGTCGACAGGAATCTCTTCGCGGAATCCTGCGACAGGCTCGATGTGCGCATATCCGTTTCGACATTCATGCCATGAGAGGGCTCATGAACAAGAACATCCGCAGCTACGTTGCTTCCGTCATGCCACGCGCGCTGGCCGGTGCGGTACTGCTGGTCGCGGCGGCCGGTGCGCACGCGCACGGCCGTTTGACCGAACCGCCTTCGCGCATCGTGCTGTGCACGCAAGGCCAGAATCCGAACTGCCCTGTCGACGCGTGGCACGCGAACGCGATGGAGAACGGCAAGTTCTTCCCCGCGACGCAAAGCGGCCTGTCGGACCCGTTTGCGCCGGACGACGCGAAGAATGCCGCACCACCGAAGGATGGCGAAATCGCCGGCGCCAGCACGAATGGCCCGCTACCCGTGCTGAACGAGCAGTCGCCGGGCCGCTGGCAGAAGATCCCGCTACGGCCGGGCGCGGTGCAGAATTTCAAATGGGAGTTCAGCGCCGTGCACAAGACGCGTCGCTGGAACTACTTCATTACACGCGCCGACTGGAACCCGTCGGAAAAGCTCACGCGCGCGCAGTTCGAGCCCACGCCGTTCTGCACGATCCAGAATCCCGGCCAGCCATACTGGAACCCGAACGCGAACCTGGTGCCCCAGCAGCCGACCATTCACGCGTGCCGGCTGCCGATGCGTAGCGGCTACCACGTCATCCTTGCGGTCTGGGAAGTCGCGGATACGGCGATGGCGTTCTATCAGGTCGTCGACGCGATCTTCACCAATGGCGATACGACACGCAGCCCGTTCTGATCCGGCCGCGACATGACGCGCCCGGCGATGCCCGGCGCGTCATGAGTTGAAGAACCCGTGTGAGGAGCGCGGTGGGCGGCACTGACACGGCAACCGGCTTACCCGGCAACCACCTGGTTGCGGCCTTGATGCTTCGCGCGGTACAGGCGTTCGTCGGCCTTGCGCAGGATCGCGTCGATCGTCTCGCCGTCCCGGCCGAATTCGGAGGCGCCGACACTCACGGTGACCTTGATCGGTTCGCCGATGCCTGCTTCGAACGGCGCGCCGGCGATCGCCGCGCGGATGCGCTCGCCGATCGACCGGGCCGTGTCCAGCGCGGCTTGCGGCAGCAGCACCATGAATTCCTCGCCGCCTACCCGCGCGACGCCATCGTACGGCCGGATCGCATCGGTGCATTTGTCGACGAAGCGTTGCAACACCTGATCGCCCGCCTGATGCCCGTAACTGTCGTTGATCGCCTTGAAGTGGTCGAGATCGAGCGCGAGCAGCGAGAACGGCGCACCGTTGCGCTTGGCCCGGTTGATTTCCGCTTCCACGCTTTCGATGAATTGCCGCCGGTTGGTCGCGCCCGTGAGCGGGTCCGTGGCCGCCAGGTGCTCGAGCTTTTCGTTGGTCCGTTGCAGCGCCTGCAACGCGCGCTCCGTCCTGGCCATCGCGTCCCTCAACCGGGCAAACAGTTCTGCCTGGCTGTAGATCTTCGAAAACGAACGGGTCGTTTGAAAGGCCTGCACCACGCCGAAACTGAGCAGGAAGAAGCCGGCCGCGAAAATCGCATGCGCGAGCCACCACATGTGATTCCACGGCCGCCCGAGGATGAAGGCGAGCGACGAGAGTGCGAACGACGTGACCGAAATGCCGTAGATCGTCATCAGCGGCGAGCGGATGCGGCGTACGACCAGCGCAACGACGTTCACGGCCGAGAGCAGCAGTGCGCCGCCTTCCATCGACAGGCGCACCCACAGGTTGCCGGCCACCGGCGAGAAGGCGATCACGGCGACCGCGACGTCGACGAGTCCGAACAGCGCGAGCCAGGGCAACCAGATGCGGGGATCGGCGCGGGTCGTTGCGCTGTCGGCCTTGTGACTATAGGTGAGCTGCCCGACAAGGATCAGGATCGACATGGTCAGGCGCGATGCCGGCCCGTACAGCAGGAACAGCCAGATGTTGTGATGCGCCATGCCGGTGAACAGGCCGTGCAACGCATAGATGACGGAAAAGCCCAGAAAGCCCAGCGTAAGCCAGCGAAGCAACGGCTCACCCGACAGGCGATAGCAGCGCCAGCAGACATACGTGACGAACGCGCCTTCGAGCGTGGCGGCCGCGATCGCCAGCTCGTGAAAGGCGTGATTCTCGAATTTCAGCGACGGGTCCTGGAAGAAGTACAGGTAGGCGATCAGATAGGCGGGCAGCAGCGCGAAGCTGACCAGCAGGAGCCTCGCGTACACCCGGGTGACCAGTTGGGCGGTGCGGGTCGATGCTTGGGGGGCGAGATCGACAGTCATGTTCGGCCTCCGGGTTCGGTGGATGCATCAAGGACGGCCACGTGACGTCATCGCGGGTCGGCAGCCAATACGATGAAGCCAGATCGCGTCGCCTGAATTTCGTTGATTTGAACAATCAGCCAAATGGCTGCGGGATATCCGGTTAAATTATCGAATGGCGATAATTGCAATATGGCAATGCGATCGCGTGAATATTTCTGGTTTCGATATGGGTGAAAATACTCGATTCAAGGGTTGATGCCTGACGATTATGTAGTATAACCAAACGAAACGCGGGCGTCGGATTGAAGCATCACTACATCGGCCGTCGAAAGACCGGTATCCGCCGCCGCGTGGCAGGCACGCTATCCCAGGCCTGCGTGACGGCTTCACGTACCGCCTGCATCGCGCTTGTGACGGATATCCGGTCTTGCGCGAAAGTGGCGTGTACATGCTTCACCAGCATAGACCGAAGTCGCAGTTTTTTCGTCGTAGATATAAAAACAAAATCAATATCGAAATTTGTCTTCGGACGGCAATTTGTAAGGTTGATTTCTCTTGAATTCGACCTGGGCGGAGCGTTGTCAATCGAAAGGGGAAGCCACCGGGTGGAGGAGCCGCAAGGCTGATCTGATCACGATGTTGATTCGGTAGTCCGTATCAATGGTGCAGGCGCTTGCCGTCCGCATGACGTGGCGGGTTTTCGTTACGCCCGTGTGGACGGAGCGCGTCTTCCTGAAATCTTCCCCGGCATGTATCGCGTGAAAGACCGATGCCGGCAATGCGTAAAACGCAATGAGGGCGTGAAAATGAAGAGCAACCGATCCGGAATCATGCAGCGATCGACCTTGAAGGGCGCGCTGGCGCTTCTGCTGGCATGGTCGTCCTTCGGCACCGGCACCGCCGCGGCAGCCGGGACGGGTACCGGCACGGCGCCGGCATTCGTTTATAGCCCGTACAAGGACACGACGATTTCGATGAACTGGAACACGAACGTCATCTCGTCGAACGTCACCGGTCAGATGCGCCCGGTGCTGTCGGTGCTGCCAGCCGGTGTCCGTACGCTGACGCTCGCGTTTGCGACCGGCGAATGCGGCAGCGAGAACTGGGCGGGCGTCGACGGCGGCGCGATGGCGGCCGCCAATGTGCCGCTTTTCACTGCTGCCAATGTGAATTACGTGATTTCCACCGGCGGCGCGGCCGGCATGTTCACGTGCGGGACGGATGCGGGCATGGCGGCCTTCATCAATCGTTATGCGTCGAACAACCTCATCGGGATCGACTTCGATATCGAGGGCGGGCAGACACAACAGGTGATCGACGATCTCGTCCGGCGCGTGGCGGTCGCCCAGCAGAATTATCCCGGCCTGCGCTTCAGCTTTACGCTCGCGACACTGGCCCCTTCCCAGCAGGGCGCGACCACGGCCGGCTCCTGGGGCGCCAGCGCCCCCGACAGCTTCAACGTGTACGGAGACTGGGTCATGCAGGCGATCCAGGCGCACGGCCTGAAGAACTACACCATCGACCTGATGACGATGGACTACGGGTCAGCGGGGGCGGGGAACTGCGTGGTCGCGAACGGCACGTGCCAGATGGGGCAGTCGGCGATCCAGGCGGCGATGAACCTGCACGATCACTGGGGCGTGCCGTACAGCCAGATCGAGCTGACGCCGATGATCGGCGGCAACGATGTGAGCGGCGAAACCTTTACGCCGGCGGATGCGGACACCGTTGCGCAGTTCGTGAAACAGAATGGCCTCGTGGGTGTCCACTTCTGGTCGTTCGACCGTGACGTCGATTGTCCGCCCGGCGCCGCATCGTCGACGTGCAACTCCATCGGCGGCGTCGGTACGCTCGGTTATACGAACCGGTTTGCCAACGACCTCGCGCCCGGCAATTGAACGAAGCGGGGGCAGCGCGCCGGATCGGTGTCGGCTTCCGCGTCGACCGTACCTTCAGGCCGCGGCGGATCGCCCTTTCGGCTCGGCGAGGTGTGCCAGCCCGAGGCCCTCGAGCACCTGCGCCTGAATCGATGCCGCCTGGGCGTTGAGGGCGTCAGCGCCGAATGACTCGCCCACGATCAAGCGCGGCGGGCGAGTACCGTTGGCTTGTGCGACAAGCTGCACGATCGCGTCGGCGACGTCGTGCGGGTTCGGCGCGTGGTCGCTCGCGAACAGCGCCATGAGCGTCTCCACCATTTTGTCCGGAATCGCACCGGCCTCGCCGTAGCCGGGTACGCGCGCGGCGTCGGCGGGCCGCTGCGCGCTGGCGAAAATATTCGTCGGATAGTTGCTGGGTTGAACGAGAACGACGTCGATGCCCGACGTCGACAACTCGTAGCGGTAGCTGTCGGTCAACGCTTCGAGCGCGAACTTCGATGCGCCATAGAGACCGAAGAACGGAAACGTCACGCGGCCGAGTATCGAGCCGATGTTCACGATCAGGCCTTCGCCCTGTTTCCTGAAGGTCGGCAGCACCGCCCTCGACGTTCGCTGGATGCCGAATACATTCACGTCGAAGAGCGCCTGTACCTGCTGTGTCGTGAACGCCTCGGAAATACCCGCTGATCCGATACCTGCGTTGTTGACGAGGACGTCGAGATGCCCGGCATTTTCCAGCACGGAAGCCACGCCTCGCTCGACGGACGCATCGTCCGCCACATCCAGTTCGATGACGTGCATGCCTTTCGCTTGAAGGGCATCGGCATGGGGCCGGTTTCGGCCGGCGATGTCGCGCATCGACGCGAATACCCGGTGCCCGGCCGCCGAGAGCCCTTCTGCAGTGTGGCGGCCGAAGCCGCTGCTGGCGCCGGTTATCAGAATATTTTTGGTCATGTCGAGTGTGTTCCAGCAAAACAAGGTTGGAGAGCCGCAACCGAATCAGCGCGAGCATGTCCGGCGCGGTCGAGATGAAATGGGCGACGTCATTGGAGAACTCTTCGCCGCATTGCAGTGCAGTCTAGGTTTTTCACGGAAAGCGGGCTATAGTCGCAAATGACATTAATGGATGCGTTTACGACATGAGATTGTCCATTCTGGCGCTCGAAGGGCTGTTCGACACCGGCCTGACGGTGCTTTTGGATACCTTCGCGATGGCCAACGAACTGGCTGCCGCTCAGGGCTTTGCCGCGCCGCCCTTCGACGTCGGAGTGGTCGGCGTACGCAGACGCGTCCGTACCGCGCACGGACTGTCCATGCTGGCGGAGCCCGCAAGCAGCGCACGCCATGCCGACTGGGTGGTCGTGCCCGCGCCTGGCATCAGGCAGCCGGAGCGCCTGATCGAGGCGCTGGAGCGTCCGGACGTGCGCGATGCAATGGCGCACCTTCGGGCGTGGCATGCCGATGGCGTCGGCGTCGCCGCCGCTTGCATCGGTACGTTCGTGCTGGCGGAAGCCGGGCTTCTGGATCATCGCGAGGCGACGACCACCTGGTCGCTCTCGCCCTTCTTTCGTCAACGTTATCCTGCGGTCGATCTGAACGATTCACGCATGGTCGTCGCCGCGGATCGCCTGGTGACGGCGGGATCGGCCATGGGCCATCTCGACCTTGCGCTGTGGTTGCTGCGTCAGGCGAGTCCCGAACTGGCCACGCTCGTTGCCCGTTTCATGCTGATCGACAAGCGTTCGTCGCAGGCCGAATACATCATTCCGGATTACCTTGCCCATGCGGATCCGCTGGTCGCTCGATTCGAGCGATGGGCGCGCGAGCATCTTTCCACGGGTTTTTCGCTTCAGGCGGCGGCCGCCGCATTGGCCGTCGGACCGCGCACGTTGCAGCGCCGTACCGAGGCGGTACTTGGGAAGTCGCCATTGGCGTTCGTCCAGGATCTGCGCATCGAACGGGCGCAGAATCTCGTGTCGATGGGTTACGACCTGGAGACGATTGCGAGCGAGGTCGGCTACGCGGATGCGGCGACGTTGCGGGCCTTGTTGCGTCGCAGGCTCGGCCGTGGGGTGCGGGAATTGCGCGCCAGCAATCGGTAGCGTCCGGCCTTGAAAAGCGGCGTGCGTACGCGGCGAATGCCGAACAAAGGGGCCGTGGGCGCCGCCGGAACGGCACTAGCGCATGCCGGCGCGCCCGTGAACACCCGTCAGTTCGACCATGAAATCCAGGAACGCCCGGGTTTTGGCCGGCACGTGATGCCGGGATGGGTAGTACGCATATAACGGATACCGCTCGTCGGCCCATTCGGGAAAGAGATTGATCAACCGGCCGTCGGCGATCAGCGGCTCGGCACCGAGCAGCAGCATCTGCGCAATGCCGGAACCGGCGAGGCACGCGCTGAGCAGGGCGCCCGGATCGTTGACCGTGAGGCGCCCCCGGGTGTCGACCACGATGCGTTTGCGCCGACGATGGAATTCCCAGGCGAACGGCTTGCCTGTCTCCGGGTTGCGAAATTCAAGGCATCGGTGGCTCCGGCTTTCGAGGTCCTCGGGTTTGGCCGGCCGTCCCCGGCGAGCGATGTACGAGGGCGCCGCGACCGTCACGACGCCGGTATCGAGCAGCTTTCTCGCAATCAGGCTGGACGATCGCGGTTCACCGAATCGCACGGCGAGGTCGAAGCCGTCCATGACGAGGTCGCCCAGGCTGTCTCGCGCGATGAGCTCGATTTCGAGGTCGGGATGTGCGTCCATGAACGCATCGAGTTGTTGCCCGAGAATGGCCCGGTAAACGACGGGATCCAGATTGATTCGCAGCTTTCCGCGCACGACGGAGGCGCCGCCTGCGGCCGCCGCGGCTGCTTCCTCCAGCCCGGCAAGATGCGGCATGACCTGCTCGTAAAACCTGCGGCCCTCTTCGGTCAGCGACACCGACCGCGTCGTTCGATTGAAAAGCCGGATGTTCAGCTTTCTTTCCAGTCGTGCAATCGCTCGACTGACGCCCGGCGGCGTCATGCCTATTACGTCGGCCGCAGCCGCAAACGTTCCGGCATCGACCACGGCGGCGAACACGCTAATGCTGCCGGACAGTTTCTCGCTACTGGATCTCATGGTTGTTCGAGTGCATACGGTGGCGGATCGCGGGCGACCCGCTGAAGGCCGCCACGCCGACGCCGGACAGCGCAGCAATGCCGGTCGTCTGCGTCGATCATGCCGAATTAGTGACGCGTTGTCACTTATCTGCTTCCATCCATGTCGTTTTGTTTCGCTCGATGTTTGGCCAGAATGCGACCGACGTATTCACACACGGAGAACGAACATGTATGCGATAACAGGAATCACCGGCAAGGTCGGCGGCGCATTGGCCAGCGAGCTGCTGGCGGCGGGGCGGCCGGTGCGCGCGGTCGCGCGCGACACGACGCGGGCAGGGGCGTGGGCGGCGCGCGGGTGCGAGATTGCGACTGCCTTCATGGAAGACCCATCGTCGCTCGCCGCCGCGTTCACGGGCGCTGCGGGCGTTTTCATCCTGCCGCCTTCGGAGTTCGATCCGGAGCCCGGGTTTCCCGAGGCGCGGAAGGTGATCGAGGCCGTGTCCGCGGCGCTTCTGAAGGCGCGCCCCGAAAAGGTCGTTTGCCTGTCGACGATCGGTGCACAGGCTGACGAGCCCAATCTGCTCACGCAACGCACGCTGATGGAACAGGCGCTGCGCGGGATGCCGATGCCCGTGACGTTCCTGCGGCCCGGCTGGTTCATGGAGAACGCCGCGTGGGACGTCGCGTCCGCGCGCGACGAGGGCGTCATCGCCAGCTACCTGCAGCCGCTCGACAAGCCCGTGCCGATGGTCGCCACCGCGGACGTAGGTCGCGTTGCGGCAGAACTGCTCCAGCAGACCTGGCGCGGTGTGCGTGTCGTCGAGCTCGAGGGCCCGCGCCGCGTGAGCCCCGACGATCTTGCACTCGCCTTCGCTCGCGTTCTGGGCCGGCAGGTGCGCGCGGAAGGCGTCGACAGGCGAACGTGGGAAGCGCTGTTCCGTGCGCAGGGCATGAAACATCCACTACCCCGCATGCGCATGCTGGACGGCTTCAACGAAGGCTGGATCGATTTCGAAAGTAATCCGGAAGAAATCGTGCGTGGTCGCATCGCACTGGATACGGTTCTCGGCGAGCTTGTGTCGCGTGCGGTCTGAATGAATTCGGTGGGCGGCGTGTGGCGCGTTGGTGCTACGCGCCAACGATGCATCGTCGCGGTCGAACGACTGCCGGATTCCGTGTCGATCGGATGTCGCGATTGTCGCTATTAATGTCATTTGTGACTATGGATCAGACCTCGTCGCAAGTCTAGACTGCGAAGCGTTTCCGGCATCCGCAGATCTCTGCTGCACCTTCTGTACGACAAGGCCAATCCGATGACATTTTCGCCAGAACTTCACCTGCTGACGCTCACCGCACTCGCAACGCTGCTGATGTGGATTCCGTACATGCTGGCCAGGATCATGACGCGTGGCCTGATGGCGGCCCTGAACAATCCCGATCCGTCCCGTCCGCCCGATCCGCCGTGGGCGGAACGCGCACGGAGCGCGCATGCGAACGCGATCGAGAATCTCGCCGTGTTCGCCCCGCTCGTGCTGATGTGCGCAATGACGGGGGGCGAGCGGCCCGGCGACGGTGTTCGCGGCCAAGCTCTATCTCGGTGCCCGGTTGGTTCACTACGTGGTCTACGCCGCCGGCATTCCCGTTGTTCGCACGATCGCTTTCCTGGCCGGCTTCGCGGCGACGCTCACGTTCGCTGTTGCGTTGCTCGGACAAGCGAGCTGACCCCCACGCACTTGCGTTTCACTTGCCTGCTTACTTCAGAGGTCACCATGAAATCGACTCCCGGCAGCATCCTCGACACGATCGGCAACACGTCACTCGTCCCGTTGCGAAACGTTGTCCCGAAGAACGGCGCACGCCTTTTCGTCAAGCTCGAAAGCCAGAATCCAACCGGCAGCATGAAAGATCGGATCGCGCTCGAGATGATCGAAGCTCCCGAGCGGGATGGGCGTCTGAAGCCCGGCGGCGCAGTGGTCGAATACACCGGCGGCAGCACAGGTGTGTCGCTGGCGCTGGTGTGTGCCGTCAAGCGGCATCCGCTGCATCTGGTTTCATCGGATGCGTTCTCGAAGGAAAAGCTGGATCACATGCGCCTGCTGGGCGCGAAGCTGACGCTCGTCGCCAGCGACAACGGCAAGCAAACCGAGAAGCTGACGAAGGACATGATTCGCGAAGCGCATCGAATTGCCGGCGAGACGGGCGCATACATCACGGCGCAGATGGAAAACACCGATCAGCTCAACGCCTATACGAAGATGGCCGACGAGATCTGGGAGCAGACCGGCGGCCGCCTCGACGGCTTCGTCCAAAGTGTCGGCACGGCTGCGTCGCTGCGCGGGATCTCGCGGCGCTTGCGCGAACACGATGCACGCATTCGGATCGCCGGTGTGGAGCCGGCCGAATCCGCGGTACTGTCGGGCGGCCCTACCGGCGCGCACAAGATCGACGGGATCGGCGCGGGTTATGTCGTGCCGCTTTGGCGCGACGGGATTGCTGACGAACTCGAGCGTGTCTCCACGGAGGAGGCGAGAGCCATGGCGTTCCGACTGGCCGCCGAAGAGGGGTTGTTCTGCGGTACGTCGACCGGAGCCAACGTAACTGGCGCATTGCGACTCGCCGAACGGCTTGGCCCGGACGCCACGATCGTGACGATCATGTGCGACACCGGCATGAAGTACCTGAAGTCGTTCGCGCCAACGACTGACTGACGGCCATTGGTCGTAGCCGCCTCTTTTTGCACCGAGACCGGTTTCGTCTGGCGCAGCAGGTGAGCGGCGATCAGCGCGACCGGCACGACGCCGATGATCCGGTGGCGGGCAGGGCGCCGTGCTGGCGGGAAGGCCTCGGGTTCACTCACGTCCGCCTCATGCACGGATGATGCGTCGCTCTACTGGATGACATGAAAGGATTCCTGATAATAAAGCGGTGGAGCGAATGAAAAGGGACGGCGTCTGCGACGCGGCTGTCCACCGTTGATCGACAACCGACCGGTGCCGCATCGGGATGCGCGAGCGCGTGCGACGGCAGACAGTCGTTACGGTTGGTCGGCAGCAGTGTGTCGGCTTCGGCATCGATCGGTTGCTGGCGGACTTCGGCGCGCGTGAGCGACGCCGGCGTGGATGGTGCGAAAGTCTGCGTGCCGAACGGCAGGGTCGGTGCCTGTTATGAACCAATACGAATCCGGCCATTGGCGGATTTGACCCGTGACATATTCAGGGTGGCGCGCAGGCGACGTTTGTTTCACCGCGCGGTTCTTGTCGGGGCTATTGGAGCCATTTTGATCATCGTGACCCGATTAAACGATTAAGAACACGTAATTGAATCAATCACGCGGAAAGTTACGCTTTAATTTTCAGAATTAAAAAATGTGTGATTGAGTAACATTGGTTGCATCTATTTTTAATCTCAGGCGGGCATTTTCAGACGCAGCATAATTCGGATCGGCGACGTACAATTCGCTGCCAAACGGTAATGCCGTGAAAAATGCGCCATTTTCCCAAAGCCCCTCGAACCCGGCTGGTTTTCTCTTGATCGCCATTGGCATGGTTGCCGGGCACCGCTGGCGCCTGTTGCGAACGCCGACCGCAGCCCGAATGCAGAATGACCCACAACCGATACGACAGCTCGCCCCGACGCATGGCGACCGTCATCGACACCAAGGAAGCAAGATGCCGACATTCCAGGTGATGTTGAAGATGGCACTCTACGTTTCGCTGGTCCTGGCCACGCCAGGCCCGACAAATACCTTGTTGCTGTCCTCGGGAATCAAGGTCGGCTTCCGGCAATCGTCGCGACTCCTGGTGGCGGAGGCATCGGGCTACGGCTTCGCGATATCACTGTGGGGTTTCTTCCTGGCGACCTTCGCGGCCACGCGGCCCTGGCTTTACGATGTGCTGAAGCTGGGGAGTTCGGCCTACATCTTCTATCTCGCCCTGCAGCTATGGAAAAGCCCGCACCTTGAGGGCATCCGGTCGGGCACCATCGGCTTTCGCGACATGTTCGTCGCGACGACCATGAACCCGAAGGCGTTGTTGTTCGCCACGGCGATCTTTCCCCCGCAGGCTTTCGTATCGGTTCCGTTCTATCTCTGCTCGATCGCGGTCTTTACGGCGCTTGCCGTGACGATCGGTTCGATGTGGCTTGTCGTCGGCGGTGTCCTGACGGCGCGCCGGTCGCTGGCTACCCATACCGGAACGCTGCTTCGCGGCGCGTCGGTCGTGCTGGCGATGTTCGCGGGCACGCTGGCGTTTTCCGTACTCAATCGCTAAGGCCTGTCGGGCAGCACCCCTCTCATCGCCGGGAGCAGGTCAAGTTCGCCGAAATGCGCAAGGGTCGACATCATTGTTTCGCAAATGGTGGCGACCTTATTCGTTTCCCGTTAATTGGGTAGTTCATTTATCGTTTTTATACAATAAACGGGTGCGTTGGCTAAAAATGAAATGATTGATTTTTAAAAATGTAAATGCTCATCCATAAAATATCTCGCCGATATTTTATGGATTGAATATTTCTTTGGAGCAATGAAAATTGATATGAAATTTTACGAGGTGTGCCGTCGTGAACGCTGTTAAGGTGTATCGGACAGGTTGCGCGAACGGTATGGAAAGCTTCGGGAAGCTGAAGTTTCATGTGCATTCGATGCGTTAATGGCAATTTCCGCATCGGCAAGCCAATCCATTCATGACGCGTTACCGGACGATTTACGAGTTCAGCTCGATCAGGCGGCACCATCCCTTCAGGTTTCAAATCCTATGAGAACCGTGTCATGAGCAACCCGATCAAGAATATCGTCATCGTGGGCGGTGGCACCGCGGGCTGGATGGCCGCTTCGTACCTCGTCCGGGCGCTCCAGCAGCACACGAGCATTACGCTCGTCGAGTCCGCGGCGATCCCCCGGATCGGCGTGGGCGAGGCGACCATCCCGAGTCTGCAGAAGGTGTTCTTCGACTTCCTCGGGATACCGGAGCGGGAGTGGATGCCCCAGGTGAACGGCGCGTTCAAGGCCGCCATCAAGTTCGTGAACTGGAGGAAGTCCCCGGAGCGCTCGCGCGACGATCACTTCTACCACTTGTTCGGCACCGTGCCGAACTGCGACGGCGTGCCGCTTACCCACTACTGGATGCGCAAGCGCGAACAGGGCTTCCAGCAGCCGATGGAGTACGCGTGCTACCCGCAGCCCGGGGCGCTCGACGCCAAGCTCGCACCGTGCCTGTCAGACGGCACCCGCCAGATGTCCCACGCGTGGCACTTCGATGCGCATCTGGTAGCCGACTTCCTGAAGCGCTGGGCCATCGAGCGCGGGGTGAAACAGGTGATCGACGAGGTCGAGCAGGTTCGCCTGAACGAACGCGGCTACATCGCCAGCCTGTCCACCAAGGAAGGGCGCACGCTGGAGGCGGACCTGTTCATCGACTGCTCCGGCATGCGGGGGCTGCTGATCAACCAGGCGCTGAAAGAGCCCTTCATCGACATGTCCGACTACCTGCTGTGCGACAGCGCGGTCGCCAGTGCAGTGCCGAATGCCGATGCGCGCGTGGGAGTCGAGCCGTACACCTCGGCGATCGCCATGAATTCGGGGTGGACCTGGAAGATTCCGATGCTGGGCCGGTTCGGCAGCGGCTACGTCTTCTCGAGCAAGTTCACGTCGCGCGACCAGGCCACCGCCGACTTCCTCAACCTCTGGGGCCTGTCGGACAAGCAGCCGCTCAACCAGATCAAGTTCCGGGTCGGGCGCAACGGGCGGGCGTGGGTCAACAACTGCGTCGCGATCGGGCTGTCGTCGTGCTTCCTGGAGCCGCTGGAATCGACGGGAATCTACTTCATCTACGCGGCGCTTTATCAGCTCGTGAAGCACTTCCCCGATACCTCGTTCGACCCGCGGCTGGCGGACGCATTCAACGCCGAGATCGTCCACATGTTCGACGACTGCCGGGATTTCGTCCAGGCGCACTATTTCACCTCGTCGCGCGACGACACGCCGTTCTGGCTCGCGAACCGGCACGACCTGCGCCTCTCGGATGCCATCAAGGAGAAGGTTCAGCGCTACAAGGCAGGATTGCCGCTGACCACCACGTCGTTCGACGATTCGACGTACTACGAAACGTTCGACTACGAATTCAGGAACTTCTGGTTGAACGGAAACTACTACTGCATCTTTGCGGGCTTGGGGCTACTGCCCGACCGGTCGCTGCCGCTCTTGCAGCACCGGCCGGAGTCGATCGACAAGGCCGAGGCGATGTTCGCCCGTATCCGGCGCGAGGCCGAACGTCTGCGGACGAGCCTGCCGACGAACTACGACTACCTGCGGTCGCTGCGCGACGGCGGCGCGGGGCTGTCTCGCAGCCAGCCCGGGCCGACGCTCGCGGCGCCGGAAACCCTGTAGTGGAGCGCACCCTGGACCGCGCATGCGCATTCGCGGCGACGCACGCCGCGGTGGCGGCTTGCGATCCGCTGCGGGCGCGGGCGCTCGTTCTGCAACTGCCGGGCCTGAACCGTCAGAAGGACGTGCCCGGCATCGTCGGCCTGTTGCGCGAGTTCCTCCCGGTGCGCGGCGTGCCCGCCGACTGGGGCTTCGTCGAAGCCGCCGCCGCGATGCGGGACATCGGGTTCTTCCTGGGCTCGCTCAAGCGGCACGGCCACGAGCCCGTGGACGCGGTGCCCGGGCTCGAGCCGGTGCTGCTCGACCTGGCGCGCGTGACCGGCCTGCCGCCGCGCGAGACGCTTCTGCACGTGACGGTCTGGAACCCCGCGGCGGCCGACGCGCAGCGGAGCTACACCGGGCTGCGCGACGAAGCGCACCTGCTCGAGAGCGTGCGTATCTCTATGGCGGCGCTCGAGGCGGCCATCGGGATGACCGTCGAGCTGTACGACGTGCCCCTGCGGTCGCCGTCGTTCGCCGAAGGGTGCGACGAGCTGGCGGACTATCTCCACAAGATGGTCGAATCGATCGTTTACGCCTACCGCTATATCTCGGTGCAGGTCTTCTACGACGAGCTTCGCCCGTACTACGAACCGATTCGGGTCGGGGGCCGGAGCTACCTCGGCCCCGGTGCGGTGGAAATGCCGCTCTTCGTGCTGGAGCACGTGCTGTGGGGGTCGCAATCGGACCACCCGGGTTATCGGGAATTCAAGGAGACGTACCTGCCCTACGTGCTTCCCGCGTTCGGGGCGATCTACGCGCGGTTCGCCGGGGCGCCTTCGCTCGTCGACCGCGTGCTCGACGAGGTGCAGGCGACGGGCGCGCGGCGCGAGCCCGTCGTGGCCGGGCTGGCCGCCCTCGACCGGGTCTTCGAGATCCTGCTGCGCTTCCGCGCGCCGCACGTCAAATTGGCGGAGCGGGCGTACGAGGTCGGGCGAAGCGGCCCGACGATCGGCAGCGGGGGGTACGCGCCCAGCATGCTCGGCGATCTGCTCACGCTCACGCGTGCCGTGCGGTCCCGCCTTCGCGCCGCGCTCGACGAGCCCTGACACCCGACGCCCGACGCGTGCGGCCATGTGTTCCATCTCACAAGGAGAGTGTGCCCCCATGACTCAAAAGAGCCCCGCGAACGGGCGCGACAGCAACCACTTCGACGTGATCATCCTCGGGTCGGGCATGTCCGGCACCCAGATGGGGGCGATCCTGGCCAACCAGCAGTTTCGCGTGCTGATCATCGAGGAGTCGTCGCACCCGCGCTTCACGATCGGCGAATCGTCGATCCCCGAGACGTCCCTGATGAATCGCATCATCGCCGATCGCTACGGCATTCCGGAGCTCGACCGCATCACGTCGTTCTACGCGACGCAGCGTTACGTCGCGTCGAGCACGGGCATCAAGCGCAACTTCGGCTTCGTGTTCCACAAGCCCGGCCAGGAACACGACCCGAAGGAGTTCACGCAGTGCGTGATTCCCGAGCTGCCGTGGGGCCCGGAGAGCCACTATTACCGGCAAGACGTCGACGCCTACCTGTTGCAGGCCGCGATCAAATACGGCTGCACGGTGCGCCAGAAGACGAACGTGACCGAATACCACGCGGACAAGGACGGCGTCGCGGTGACCACCGCCCAGGGCGAACGGTTCACCGGCCGGTACATGATCGATTGCGGCGGGCCGCGCGCGCCGCTCGCGACCAAGTTCAAGCTCCGCGAAGAGCCGTGCCGCTTCAAGACGCACTCGCGCAGCATTTACACGCACATGCTCGGGGTCAAGCCGTTCGACGACATCTTCAAGGTCAAGGGGCAGCGCTGGCGCTGGCACGAGGGAACCCTGCATCACATGTTCGCGGGCGGCTGGCTCTGGGTGATTCCGTTCAACAACCACCCGCGATCGACCAACAACCTGGTGAGCGTCGGCCTGCAGCTCGACCCGCGTGTCTACCCGAAAACGGACATCTCCGCACAGCAGGAATTCGACGAGTTCCTCGCGCGGTTCCCGAGCATCGCGGCGCAGTTCCGGGATGCCGTGCCGGTGCGCGACTGGGTCAAGACCGACCGCCTGCAATTCTCGTCGAGCGCCTGCGTCGGCGACCGCTACTGCCTGATGCTGCATGCGAACGGGTTCATCGACCCGCTGTTCTCCCGGGGGCTCGAGAACACCGCGGTGACCATCCATGCGCTCGCGGCGCGCCTCATCAAGGCGCTGCGCGACGACGACTTCTCCCCCGAGCGCTTCGAGTACATCGAGCGCCTGCAGCAGAAGCTCCTGGACCACAACGACGACTTCGTCAGTTGCTGCTACACGGCGTTCTCGGACTTCCGCCTGTGGGACGCGTTCCATCGGCTGTGGGCGGTCGGCACGATCCTCGGGCAGTTCCGGCTCGTGCAGGCCCATGCGAGGTTCCGCGCGTCGCGTGACGAGGGCGACCTCGATCACCTGGACAACGACCCTCCGTACCTCGGGTACCTGTGCGCGGACATGGAGGGGTACTACCAGTTGTTCAACGACGCCAAAGCCGAGGTCGAGGCCGTGAGCGCCGGGCACAAGGAGGCCGGGGAGGCCGCGGCGCGGATTCACGCCCTCATCGACGAACGCGAGTTCGCCAGGCCGATGTTCGGCTTCGGGTACTGCATCACCGGGGCCAGGCCGCAACTCAACAACTCGAAGTACAGCCTGGTGCCCGCGATGAAGCTGATGCACTGGACGCAAACCAGCGCGCCGGCAGAGGTGAAACGGTACTTCGACTACAACCCGATGTTCGCGCTGCTCAAGGCGTACATCACGACCCGCATCGGCCTGGCGCTGAAGTAGCCGGCCGACACCGCCAGGAAAACGATGAACGACGTTCAATTCGATCAAGCGGTCGCCACGGAGCAAGCCCCGGGGGTGTACGACGCGACCACGCGCGTGGCCGCGAGCTGGTACGTCGCGATGCGCTCGGACGACCTCAAGGACAAGCCGACGGAGTTGACGCTGTTCGGCCGTCCGTGCGTGGCGTGGCGCGGTGCGACGGGGCGGGCGGTGGTGATGGACCGCCACTGCTCGCACCTCGGCGCGAACCTGGCCGACGGGCGGGTCACGGACGGGTGCATCCAGTGCCCGTTTCACCACTGGCGGTACGACGAGCAGGGCCGGTGCGTTCACATCCCCGGACACAGCCAGGTGGTGCGGCAGCTGGAGCCCGTTCCGCGCGGCGCGCGTCAGCCGACGTGGGTCACCGCGGAGCGGTACGGCTACGTGTGGGTCTGGTACGGCTCTCCGCAGCCGCTGCACCCGCTGCCCGAAATCGCCGCGGCCGACGTCGACAACGGCGACTTCATGCACCTGCACTTCGCGTTCGAGACGACGACGGCGGTCTTGCGGATCGTCGAGAACTTCTACGACGCGCAACACGCCACCCCCGTGCACGCGCTCCCGATCTCGGCCTTCGAACTCAAGCTGTTCGACGACTGGCGCCCGTGGCCGGAGGTCGAGCCGCTGGCCCGGGCGGGCGCGTGGTTCGGTGCCGGGATCGACTTCACCGTGAACCGGTACTTCGGGCCCCTCGGCATGCTGTCGCGCGCGCTCGGCCTGAACATGTCGCAGATGAACCTGCACTTCGACGGCTACCCCGGCGGGTGCGTCATGACCGTCGCGCTGGACGGAGACTTCAAATACAAGCTGCTCCAGTGCGTCACGCCGGTGAGCGACGGCAAAAACGTCATGCACATGCTCATCTCGATCAAGAAGGTGGGCGGCGTCTTGCGCCGCGCGACCGACTACGTGCTGTTCGGGTTGCAGACCCGACAGGCCGCGGGGTACGACGTCAGGATCTGGAACGGGATGAAGCCGGACGGCGGCGGCGCGTACAGCAGGTACGACAAGCTCGTGCTCAAGTACCGCGCGTTCTACCGGGGCTGGGTCGACCGCGTCGCCGAGACGGGCGCTCGACCGCACCGCCGCGAGTGAGCGGCGAAGCGTGAGGCAGCGGCCGGGAGCCGGCCAACGAGCAGGATCGCGCCGGAAAGGCCGCGGCCGGCATGCCCGAGCCGAGCACGGCCCGTTTTTTTGCGATCATCGTTTCACGTCGTCGGACGGGCGGGCGGCCATCGGGCCGGTGCGCTTGAGCGCTTGAGCGCTTGAGCGACAAGGATTTCGCGGGCCCGGCTGCGGGCGCCGCGAAATCCGCCGCCAGGCGCCGGGTCGGCGCGCGATCCGGCCGTCAGCCGGCTGCCGAACAGATGCGGAGATCAAGAGCCGGCCGATGCCGTCGCAACCGGCGCCGCATCGGGATGCGCACGCGCGTAAAGCTGGCGATTGCGCGCGATCTGCGCCTGCGACGGCGGATAGTCGTTCCGGTCCGTCGGCAGCAGGCCGCCGGCTTCGGCATTGATCAGCTGCTGGTAGATTTCGGCGCGCGTGAGCGGCGCCTGTGTGGACTGGGCGAAAGCCTGTGTACCGAACGGCAGGCTCAGCGCGGCAACGACAAAGGCAGTGAAGAGTTTCATGACGATTCCCTGGTGGTTGAACGAACGGGCGAGTGGGGCGGCCCCACGTATCCCATTCTGGTTGCCGCGGCAGTCACGACGCTGACCCGCCGATTACAGTTTTGTAATCCGCCCGTTTCGCGCTTGCACGATGCGGCTCGCGCGCCGCGTTTCCCGGTAACATCGGCGCATGTCACCACCCCCATGCGACGGAGCCGACCATGCGCATCCTGATAGTCGAAGACGAACCGAAGACCGGCGCGTACCTGAAGAAAGGGCTCGAGGAATCCGGCTTCAGCGTCGATCTCGCGAAGGATGGCGGCGAGGGCCTGACGCTCGCGCAGGAGGAAAGCTACGACGTGATCGTGCTCGACGTGATGCTGCCCGTGCTCGACGGCTGGAGTGTGCTCAAGCGGCTGCGCGACACCCACGCGACGCCCGTGCTGTTCCTGACCGCGCGCGACGACGTGCAGGATCGCGTGCACGGCCTCGAACTCGGCGCCGACGACTACCTCGTGAAGCCGTTCGCATTTGTCGAGCTGCTTGCCCGGATCCGCACGCTCGCACGGCGCGGGCCGCCGCGCGAGACGGAACGCATCGCGGTGGGCGACCTGGAGATCGACGTCGTGCGCCGCCGCGTGAAGCGCGGCACCGTGCGGATCGACCTGACGCCGCGCGAATTCTCGCTGCTGCAACTGCTCGCGCGCCGGCAGGGCGAGGTGCTGAGTCGCACGCAGATCGCGTCGTACGTGTGGGACATGAATTTCGACAGCGACACCAACGTCGTCGAAGTCGCGATCCGGCGGCTGCGCGCGAAGATCGACGACGATTTCGCGGTCAAGCTGATCCATACGGTGCGCGGCGTCGGCTACGTGCTCGAACCGAAGGACGCCGCATGACCCTCGGCCGCTTGATCGGCCGCTCGATCGGCGCGACGCTCGCGCTCGCGTTCGGCGCGACCATGCTCGCCGTCTTCGCGCTTGTCGGCACCTATGTGTATACGGCCCTCGAGCGGCAGGTGAGCACGCAGGACGACCTCGACATCGTGCTCGCCGCGCGGCACACGCGCCGGCTGGCGGGCGAGCTCGATTCGCTCGACGCGGTGCGCACGCATGCGGACCGGCTGACGAGCCAGGTGCTCGGCAACGCGGCGCTGTCGATCGCCGTCGTCGACGGGCAGGGCAACGTGCTCGCGCGCCACAACGTCGAGCGCACCGGGTTCGAGGACTCGCCCGAGCCGGCGGCAGCCGCATCGACGCCCACCTCGCCCACCTCGCCCGCCTCGCCCGCGCTGCCGGCATTGCCCGACGCCGCGCTGTTCCCGCCGCACGCGACGCCGGTGCCCGCGAACGAACGGATCACCACCGACCGGATCGCAACGTGGACGGCCGGCGGCGGCGTGTCCGTGCGCGGCGTCGTCAGCGACGCGCAGTTGCGCGACCACTCGACGATCCGGATCGCGATCGCGCGCAACATGAGCGATCGCGCCGCGATGCTCGACGGCTACCGTGACCGGCTGAAGATCGCCGGCGGCCTGGGTGCGCTGTTCGCGATGCTGCTCAGCTACTGGCTGATCCGCACATCGCTCGCGCCGCTGCGCGAGATCGTCGCGAACACGGGCCGGATCACCGTCGACAAGCTCGATACGCGGCTCGACGCGTCGCGTGCGCCGCGCGAGCTGACGGCGCTCGTCGACGCGCAGAACGCGATGCTCGGCCGCCTGCAGCAGGCGTTCGGACACCTGTCGCAATTCAGCGCGGATCTCGCGCACGACCTGCGCACGCCGCTGAACAACATGCGCGGCGCGACCGAGGTGGCGCTCGCGCGACCGCGTTCGCCCGACGAGTACCAGGCGCTGCTCGAATCGAATCTCGAGGAATACGACCGTCTCGCGCGGATGATCGAGAACGTGCTGTTTCTCGCGCGCGCCGAGCATCCGGGTTTCGTCACACGGCAGCGTGCGTTCGACGTGCATGACGAACTGGAGCGTATCGCCGGTTATTTCGAAGGGCTGGCCGACGAAGCGGGATCGACGCTGCGCGTCGACGGGCACGGGCAACTGACCGCCGATCTCGAACTGTTCCGCCGCGCGGTCAGCAACCTGCTGGCCAACGCGCTGCGTTATACGCCGGCGGGCGGCGTGATCGCGATGAGCGTCGACGAAACGGCGGATGCGGTGCGCGTCGTCGTCGCGAACCCGGGCGAGCCGATCGATCCCGCGCTGCTGCCGCGCATCTTCGAGCGTTTCGTGCGCGGCGACCCCGCGCGCAGCGGCGGCGTGCCGGGCGGCACGGCCGGGCTCGGCCTCGCGATCGTGCGCTCGGTGATGGAATTGCACGGCGGCACCGCACGCGTCGAAAGCGACGCGGCCGGCACGCGCTTCATCCTCACGTTCGTCAGGACGCCGACGGCGTAGCGGCCGCGTGCGCGGCGGCCGTTGCGTGCGCATCCATATCCGTATCCTTGTTCCAGCCGCCGCCGAGCGCCGTCAGCAGCGCGACCGCCGCCTCCATCCGGCGCGCGGCGATCTGGTCGGCCAGGCGCCGGTTCGACAGCGCGATCGTCTGCGCGGTCACGACGTCGAGATAGCTGACCGCACCGGCGTTGAAGCGGTTGGTCGTCAGCTTCAGCGACAGGTCGGCCGCGTCGGTCGCGCGCTGCTGGCTGTTCGCTTCCGATGCGAGCGCATCGAGCGCGGAAAGCTGATCCTCGACCTGCTGGAACGCGGCCAGCACGGTCTGCCGGTAATCGGCGACCACGCCGTCGTACTGCGCATGCGCGGCGTGCAGCGACGCGCTGCGGCGCCCGCCGTCGAACAGCGTGCCGGCGAGCTGCGAGCCGAGCGACCAGAACAGGCTCGGCGCGGTGAGCCACGGCGCGAAGAACGAACTTTCGAGCCCCGCGCTCGCCGACAGCACCAGGTCGGGAAAGAACGCGGCGCGCGCCTCGCCGATCTGCGCGTTCGCGGCCGCGACGCGCCGCTCGGCCGCCGCGATGTCGGGCCGCCGCTCGAGCAGTTGCGACGGCACGCCGGCCGGGATCGCCGGCACGTCGAATGCCTGCACGCGCGGCGGCAGCGTGAAGGTCGACGCGCTTTCGCCGACCAGCGTCGCGAGCGCATGCTGAAGTTGCGCGCGCGACGCGTCGATGTCGGTGTCCTGCGTCTGCGTCGATTCGAGCTGCGTCTCGGCTTGCGCGACGGCCGACGCGTCGATCGCGCCGTCCGCGAGTTGCTGCTTCAGCAGCTTCAGGGCATCGGCATACGCGCGCACCGTTTCGTCGAGCAGTTGCTTCTGCGTGTCGAGCGAGCGCAGCGCGAAATAGTCGGTCGCGAGCTCGGCCGTGACGGACAGCCTCACGGCCTGCAGGTCGGCCGCGCTCGCGTCGGCATTCGCCTGCGCGCCCGTCACGGCGTCGCGCACGCGGCCGAACAGGTCGGGTTCCCAGCTCGCGGCGACGCCGGCCTGGTAGTCGGGCGTCGTCTTGCCGGCGAGCGACGAGCCGAGCTTGTTCTGCGACAAGCGCGAGCGGCTCCGTGCGACGCCGGCCGTGACGGTCGGCAGGAACCCCGCACGCTGGTAGCCGACCATCGCGCGCGCCTGCTGGAGATCGGCGACGGCTTTCTTCACGGTCTGGTTCGAGATGTCGACGCGCGCTTCGAGCGCGTTCAGTGCGGCGTCGTCGAAGACGGTCCACCACGGGCCGCGCGACGCGGCATCGGCGGGCGTGACGACGTTCCAGCCGGGTTGGGAGACGGGGGCGGCCGTAGCCGGTACGCCCGAAGCCGGTACGCCCGTAGCCGGTATGCCCGTAGCCGGTACGCCCGCATAGTGCGCAGGCACCGCGACGGTGGGGGGCGAGTAGGCGGGTAGCGTCGAGCATGCGGTCAACGCGGCGGCGATGCCGAGCGCGACGACGCGGCGCGCGAACGGGAGCGGATGAAAGAGGCACATGGTGGAGATCTCGCGGGTTGTCATGAACGGTCAGCTGCGGGCCTTCGTCGAGGTCGCAACCGGCGTCGACGCGGGCGCCGCGACGGCGGCCGGCGCTGCCGCGGCCGCTACCGCGCGAGGCGCCGCCGGCACACCGGTAGCCGAGCCGGCCTGCGCAGCCGCCTGCGCCGCGCCGGGCTCGACCGCCACGATCTTCACGGTCTCGCCGCCGGCGATCGAATCGCCCGGGTTGTCGATCACCCGATCGGTCGCGGCCAGCCCCGCGACGATCTCGACGTGCGTGCCGAAATCGCGGCCGATTTGCACGGTCTTCAGCGCGGTGGTGCCGTTCGCGGCGACGGTCGCGACCGTCACGCCGTTCGGCCGGAACAGCAGCGCGCTGACCGGCAGCTCGAACGCGGGCGCCGCACTCGCGACGAGCAGGTGCGCTTGCGCGTACGCGCCCGGCATCAGCGCGCCGTCGTGGTTGTCGACGTCGATCTCGACCCGCAGCGTGCGCGTCACGGGATCGATCGCGCCCGCGCTGCGCGCCACGCGCGCGGCGAAGCGCCGGCCCGGATACTGCTGCGTGGTCAGGTACACGGGCGTGCCGGCCGACACGCCGGCCGCGCTGTCCTGCGGAACGTCGACGAACACGCGCAGCGTGTCGGTCTGCTCGAGGTGGAACAGCTCGCCCGACAGCCCCGGGCTGCCCGGCGTGCCGCCCGCCGTGACGAGCGTGCCGACGTCGACGTTGCGCGCGGTGATCACGCCGTCGAACGGCGCCGTCACCGATTCGTACGACACGAGTTCGTTCAGATGGGCGGCATTCGCCTGCGCGGAGGCGAGCATCGCGCGCTTCGCGTTCATGTCGGCGACCTTCGTGTCGGTGTCCTGCTGCGATACCGACTGCGTCTTCAGCATCTCCTGCCAGCGCTGCGCGGTCGATTTCGCGTAGTCGTAGTTCGCCTGCGCGGTCGACGTGTCGGCGTGCGCCTGGCGCAACTGCGCGTCGAGGTCGGGCGCCGTGATCTGCGCGAGCGTCTGCCCGGCTTTCACGTGCGTGCCGATATCCGCACTCCAGTGCGCGATATAACCGCTCGTGCGCGCATAGATCGACGCTTCCGCGTACGGCATCACCGCACCCGGCAGCGTGAGCGTCTGGTCGGCCGGCGCGGCGCCGGGCCGGATCACGGACACCGGCAGCGCCCGCTGCGCGGCCACCTGCACGCGCTGCGCGGCGCGTGCATCGATACGCGGCACGATGCCGGCGGCCAGCAGCGCGGCGGCGAATGCGAGCGCGGCCAGCGGCACGGCGAGCCTGCGGCCGCGACGGGGCAGCGGCGCGTCGGGTGCGGCGTCGCGCGCGACAGGCGGCACCGCCGCCGTTTCGGCGGAAAGCGGGGCGAGAGGTTCGGTCGAGTCGTTCATGATGGGTTCGAAGTCGGGCGAGTCGGAGGAAATCGGCGGGTATCCAGTCCAGCTATCCGGGTATCCGTGCTCAAGGCAGTGCCGGCGTGTCCGGCACGCGGCGTGCGGCGGCCGCATCGCGTCGCCGTTCGAGCCACGCATGGACGAAGCCGAACACGACGGGCACGAACAGCAGCGTCGACACCGTGCCGAACGCGAGGCCGCCGATCACCGCGCGGCCGAGCGGCGCGTTCTGTTCGCCGCCGTCGCCGAGGCCGAGCGCCATCGGCAGCATGCCGATCAGCATCGCGAGCGCGGTCATCACGACCGGGCGGAACCGGCTGAACCCCGCGTCGAGCGCGGCCTGCCACGGCGGCGCGCCGCCGGCGCTCAGCTCGCGCGCCGCGTTGACGACGAGAATGCTGTTCGCGGTCGCGATGCCGATGCACAGGATCGTGCCGGTCAGCGCGGGCACCGACAGCGTCGTGTTCGTGACGAACAGCATCCACGCGATGCCCGCGAGCGACGCGGGCAGGCCGCTGACGATCACGAGCGGGTCGAGCCACGACTGGAAGTTCACGACCATCAGCAGGTAGACCAGCGCGATCGCGAGCACGAGGCCGCTCAGCAGCCCCGCGAACGACTGGTGCATCGCCTGCACCTGGCCGCGCAGCACGATCGACGAGCCGGGCGGCAGTTGCGCGCGTGCGGCGTCGACGAGCTTCGTCACGTCGGCCGTCACGCCGCCGAGATCGCGGTCCTGCACCGACGCGAAGATGTCGAGCACCGGCTGCACGTTGTAGTGCGACACGACGGCCTGCTGCTCGGCGCGCGAGAAGGTGCCCAGCGTGCCGAGCAGGTTCTGCGCGCCCGCGCCGGCCGCGGGGCCGCCCGCGGGCGTCTGCGGCGATTGCGCGGCGGTCGGCATCGCGATGTTCGCGAGCGATTGCAGCGAATTGACGTCGTACTGAGGCGCCTGCACCAGCACCGGGTAACTGACGCCGTTGGCGGGGTTCAGCCAGAAGTTCGGCGTGGTCTGCGAGCTGCCGGACAGCGCGATCAGCAGGTTCTGCGCCACGTCGCGCTGCTGGAGCCCGGCCTGGATCGCCTTGGTGCGATCGACGTCGACGTTGATCGCGGGTGCGTCGCCGGGCTGCTGGATGCGCGCGTCCACGAGGCCGCGCACGCCGCGCAGTTGCGCGAGCAGCCGGTTCGCGACCGCGCGGTTCGCATCGAGCCGGTTGCCGACGATCTGGATGTCGATCGGCGCGGGCAATCCGAAGTTGAGGATCTGGCTGACGATGTCGGCCGGCAGGAACGCGAAGGTCACGCCCGGGAACGCCTGGTTCAGCAGGTTGCGCAGCTTCGTCACGTACTGCGCGGTCGGCCGGTGGTTCGGCTTCAGCGTGATCATGATGTCGGCATCGCCGGCGCCGACCGGATCGGACGAGTCGTAGGTCAGGTTGATCCCGCTGACCGGCACGCCGATGTTGTCGAGCACGCCGGCCAGTTCGTTCGCGGGGATCACCGAGCGGATCCGCGTCTCGACCTCGTCGGTCAGGCGCGCGGTCTCCTCGATCCGCGTGCCGGTCGGCGCGCGCAGGTGCAGCCGGATCTCGCCGGTATCGACCGACGGGAAGAAATCCTGCCCGGCGACGGCGAACAGACTCGTGGAAGCCACGCAGGCGAGCAGGAACGCGGCCGCGAAGCGGCGCCGGTTCGCGATCGCGGCCGACAGCAGCGCGCGATAGCGCGCGCGGACCGCTTCGAAACGGTGCTCGAAGGCGGCCTGGAAGCGCGCGAAGCGAGCGAAGATGCCGCGCGGCTGCTTGCCGTGCCCCTTGGCGCGCATCAGCACCATCGCGAGCGTCGGGATCAGCGTGCGCGAGAAGAAGTACGACGCGATCATCGCGAAGATCACCGCTTCGGCCATCGGCACGAACAGGTAGCGCGCGACGCCCGTCAGCAGGAACATCGGCGCGAACACGATGCAGATCGACAGCGTCGACACGAAGGTCGGCACGGCGATCTCGCCCGCGCCGGTCAGGATCGCCTCCTCGAGCGGCGCGCCGCGTTCGAGGTGGTGCGTGATGTTCTCGATCGCGACGGTCGCATCGTCGACGAGAATCCCGACCGCGAGCGCGAGCCCGCCGAGCGTCATGATGTTGATCGTCTCGCCGAGCGCGGCCAGCGCGCACAGCGACGTCAGCACCGCGAGCGGGATCGTCACGGCGATGATCAGCGTCGCGCGCCAGCTGCCGAGGAACAGCAGGATCATCAGCGCCGTCAGGCACGCGGCGATCAGCGCTTCGCGCGCGACGCCCTGGATCGCCGCTTTCACGAACACCGACTGGTCGCCGAGCGGCGTGATGTGCAGCGCCTTCGGCAGGCCGGCCGCGATCTTCGGCAGCATCGCCTTCACCTGGCCGATGATCGTCAGCGTCGATGCGCTGCCGGTCTTCTCGACCGTCAGCAGCGCCGCGCGCTTGCCGTCGCTGCGCACGATGTTGGTCTGCGGCGCGTAGCCGTTGCGCACGTGGGCCACGTCGCGCACATAGACGACGTTGCCGCCGACGGTCTTCACCGGCAGGTCGTTCAGCGCGGCGACGGTCTGCGTACTGCCGTTCATCTGCACGTTGTATTCGCGTGCGCCGATCTTCGCGGTGCCGCCGGGCAGGATCAGGTTCTGCGCGTTGATCGCGTTGACCACGTCGATCGGCGCGAGCCCCTTGGCCTGCAGCGCGCGCATGTTCAGGTCGACGACGATCTCGGGCACCTTGCCGCCGAACGGCAGCGGCACGGCCGCGCCCTGGACGGTCGCGAGCTGCGTGCGGATGAAGCTGTTGCCGAGGTCGTACAGCTGCTGCTCGGCGAGCGTGCTGCTCGACAGCCCGAGCTGCAGGATCGGCACCGTCGACGCGTTGTACGTGATGATGTTCGGCGGCAGCGTGCCCGGCGGCAGGATCCGCAGGATCGACGCGGAGTTGCTGGAGGCTTCGGCAATCGCGCGATTGATGTCCGCGCCGGGGTGGAAGAAGATCTTCACGACCGACACGCCGTTCAGCGATTGCGATTCGATGTGCTCGATGTCGTCGACGTCGGACGTGAGCGCGCGCTCGTAGTTGGTCGTGATGCGCTTGGCCATGTCCTCGGCGGAAAAGCCGTTGTACGACCAGACGATGCTGACGACCGGGATGTCGATGTTCGGAAAGATGTCGGTCGGCGTGCGCAGGATCGCGAGCGTGCCCGCGATGAAGATCAGCAGTGCGAGCACGACGAACGTATAGGGCCTGCGTAACGCCAGCCGGACGATCCACATGATGTTTTCCTCGAAGCAGAGCAAGGGCGCCGCGATGGATGCGACGAGCGTGCAGTCTGCCGGTGCCGCGTTGACCCGGCCCTGACTCGAAGATTACGAAACTGTTATCTGCGCGTTGCGCCGCAGATTTCAGGATTGTCATGTAACGGTCAGCGTCGTGCCGGCCGCAGTCACCAGAATGAAGACGTCGGGCGGAGAACCGCATCCGCGGCACCGCCGGCGGCGCATCGACGATGCGTCCTCATCTAACCGTTCTGGGGAGTTTCATCATGAATCGCAGACTGATCGCAGCGACCGCGCTGCTCGCCCTCGCCATCGGCACGCCGGTAGCCGCTTTCGCGCAAGCGTCGTCGTCGGGCCCGACCCGTGCCGACGTGATCGCCGAGCTCGTTCAGGCGCAACGCGACGGCACCGTGCCCATGTCGAACTGGGACTATCCGCCGAGCCCGCAGACGATCGCGCGCAATCGCGAGCTTTATGCGATCGCGCACGGCGAGCAGGCCACCGCGACCGCGTCGACGCCGGTGCCGGCCGTCAGCGCGCAGTGACCGGGAGACAGGCGATGAAGCGCCTTTCCCGGCTGGCGATCGCCGCGCTGCTCGCGGCGGCGGTCGCGCCGGCCTTTGCACGCGGGATGCCGCAATTGCCCGATGACGACGGTGGGCGCGCGAGCGTGCTGCAAGCGTTGAACCCGGCGCGCGCGGTTGAAGACGGTCGGCCGCATGCGGCCGGCGTCGTGCCGAATCGGGGCGGCGAGACGTCGCGCGGTCGCGACAGCGGCATCGACCGGCGGTTTGGCGTCGCCGGCGATGGCGATGCGCGGTAATCCTGGCCGTCGTGAGCGACGGTCGGATAAAAGCGCGGTCAACACGTTCATGCCGGTATTCGTGCCGGGAATGAACGATCCCCAAGCAAAGGCGAGCACCTGCCGGGCCCGGAACGTCGACTGCATCCCGTGCACGGCCCGGAGCGACCGTGCCGCCAGGCAAAAACTCGCGGCGATCACCCGGTAGCGGTCGAAGCGATCCATCAGCCAGCCGCTCGCGACCGAGCCCGGTCTGCCGCCCCGGTTCACGAAGCCGCCCATGATCGCGCCTTGCGCGCTCGTATAGCCGGCCTCTTTCCCCATCTCCGCCGCGCCCGTCCCCCGGCCCGTTTAGGTGTTTATACGTATGCCAATTCCGATATCGCCCGAATCCAATATTTCATTGGAAGGTTATCGGACTTGTTCATAGACTGATGCGGGGCATGCAGACCGGGCCGGCCGCACGCGCCAGCCCGGTCTGCAGCCCGACCCGCATCCCCGCGCCACGCAGAACCACAACAGCGCAGCGGCATACAACGACATCATCGGAGACGGACCATGACATTCTTCAGGAAGCTGACGGCCGGCGCGATCGTCGCCGCGGCGACGGTGTTCGCGCACGGCGCGTTCGCGCAGCAGAAGCCGATCACGCTCGGTTTCTCGCAGGTCGGCGCGGAAAGCGCGTGGCGCACCGCGAACACCGTGTCGGTGAAGGGCGCGGCGAAGGACGCCGGCATCAACCTGAAATTCTCGGACGCGCAGCAGAAGCAGGAGAACCAGATTCGCGCGATCCGTTCGTTCATCGCGCAGAAGGTCGACGTGATCGCGTTCTCGCCGGTCGTCGAATCGGGCTGGGAACCGGTGCTGACCGAAGCGAAGGCCGCGCATATCCCGGTGATCCTGACCGATCGCGCGGTCGACGTGAAGGACCCGTCGCTGTACGTGACGATGATCGGTTCGGACTTCCTCGAGGAAGGGCGGCGCGCCGGCCACTGGATGGAAGAGCGCTACAAGAACGACGCGGGCCCGATCAATATCGTCGAACTGCAGGGCACCGTCGGCTCCGCGCCGGCCAACGATCGCCGCGCGGGTCTGCTCGAAGTGATCAAGAACAATCCGAAATTCAAGGTGATCGCGTCGCAGAGCGGCGACTTCACGCTCGCCGGCGGCAAGCAGGTGATGGAAGCGTTCGCGAAGACCTACGGCAAGCAGATCGACGTCGTCTACGCGCACAACGACGACATGGCGCTCGGCGCGATCCAGGCGATGGAAGAAGCCGGGATCAAGCCCGGCAAGGACGTGAGCGTCGTGTCGTTCGATGCGACGAAGGGCGGTTTCCAGGCGATGATCGCCGGCAAGATCAACGTCGACGTCGAATGCAGCCCGCTGCTCGGCCCGCAGCTGATGAGCGCGGTGAAGGACGTGGTCGCCGGCAAGCAGTTGCCCAAGCGGATCGTCACGAACGAGACGGTGTTCCCGATGAACGTCGCGGCGCAGGTGCTGCCGACCCGCAAGTACTGATGTCCCGCGCGGGCGGCGGCGCGGCTGCCGCCCGAGTCGCAACCGTTTCGCAACCGTTTCGACGGAGGGGTCATGACGCAATCGCCGGTGGTCGAGATGACCGGCATCGACAAGTCATTTCCGGGTGTCAGCGCGCTGCAGCGCGTGGACTTCCGGTTGTTTCCCGGCGAGATCCACGCGCTGATGGGGCAGAACGGCGCGGGCAAGTCGACGCTGATCAACGTGCTCACCGGCGTGCATGCGCACGACGCGGGCGAGATTCGCGTCGGCGGCCGGCCCGTGCGCTTCGCCGCGCCGCGCGAAGCCGAGGCGGCCGGGATCCAGACGCTTTACCAGGAAGTGAACCTGTGCGCGAACCTGTCGGTCGCCGAGAACATCTTCGCGGGCCGGCAGCCGATGCGGCGCGGCGCGATCGACTGGAACGCGATCCATGCGCGTGCGCGCGCGGCGCTCGCGGAACTCGACCTGTCTCTCGACGTCACGCGCTCGCTCGACGCGTACCCGATCGCCGTGCAGCAGATGGTCGCGATCGCGCGCGCCGTTTCCGTCGACGCGCGCGTGCTGATCCTCGACGAACCGACGTCGAGCCTCGACGACGGCGAGGTCGCGCGGCTGTTCGACGTGCTGCGCCGGCTGAAGGCGTCGGGCATCGCGATCCTGTTCGTCACGCACTTTCTCGAGCAGACCTATGCGGTGTCCGACCGGATCACCGTGATGCGCAACGGCGAGCGCGAAGGCGAGTACCTGGCGCGCGACCTGCCGGTCGACGCGCTGGTGGCGAAAATGACCGGCCGCGAGCGGATGTCCGATACGCTGCAGGCGGGTGCCGCGGCCGCCGCGCGCACCGCGGGCGACGCCGCGCCGTTCCTGTCGATGCAACAGGTCGGCCGGCGCGGGATGATGAGCGCGCTCGATCTCGACGTGCGGCCCGGCGAGATCGTCGGGCTGGCCGGGCTGCTCGGCTCGGGGCGTACCGAAACCGCGCAGCTCGCGTTCGCCGCGGAGCGCCCGGACACCGGCGCGATCGAGATCGACGGCACGCGCACGCGGCTTGCGTCGCCGCACGACGCGGTGCGGCACGGCATCGCGTACTGCCCGGAAGACCGCAAGAAGGAGGGTATCGTCGCCGCGCTGTCGATCCGCGAGAACATCATCCTCGCGCTGCAGGCGCGGCGCGGCTGGTGGCGGCTGATCGGGCGCGCGCGCCAGCGCGAGATCGCCGATTCGTATATCGCCCGGCTCGGCATCAAGGCGCGCGACGCGGAGCAGCCGATCGGCCTGCTGTCGGGCGGCAACCAGCAGAAGGTGCTGCTCGCGCGCTGGCTCGCGACGGACCCGAAACTGCTGATTCTCGACGAACCGACGCGCGGGATCGACGTCGCCGCGAAGTTCGACATCATGGAGCGCGTGCTCGCGCTGTGCAAGACCGGGCTCGCGATCCTGTTCATCTCGTCGGAGATCGGCGAGGTCGTGCGCGTGAGTCACCGGATCGCGGTGCTGCGCGACCGTCGCAAGGTCGCCGAGCTGACCGGCGCCGATGCGTCCGAGGAGCAGGTGTACCGTCTGATCGCGGGAGGCCAGTCATGACGCCGCTGCGCATGCTGTTTCGTCATTCGCTCGCGTGGCCGGTGCTGACGCTCGCGCTGCTGTTCGCGCTCGACGTCGCGCATCGTCCGGGTTTTCTGTCGATCGCACTGCTCGACGGCCACCTGTTCGGCGCGCCGATCGACATCCTGAACCGCGCGGCGCCGCTCGTGATCGTGTCGCTCGGGATGACGCTCGTGATCGCGACGCGCGGGATCGATATCTCGGTCGGCGCGATCGTCGCGATCGCCGGCGCGGCCGCGGCGATCGTGCTCGACGCCGATCCGTCGCGGGTCGGTGCCGCGCTGGCCGCCGCGCTCGGCGTCGGCTTGCTCGCGGGCGCCTGGAACGGGCTGCTCGTCGCGTTCGTCGGGATGCAGCCGATCATCGCGACGCTGATCCTGATGGTGGCCGGCCGCGGCGTCGCGCAGCTGCTGACGGGCGGCCAGATCATCCCGATCGGCGCGCCCGGCTATCTCGCGCTCGGCGGCGGTTATCTCGCGACCGTGCCGTGCGCGGTGTGGATCGCCATCGCGACGATCGCGGCGACCGCGCTGCTGGTGAACCGCACGGCGCTCGGGCTGTTCATTCGCGCGATCGGCGTGAATCCGGTCGCGACGCGGCTCGTCGGGCTGCGCGCGGGTGCGGTCGTGTTCGGCGTGTATCTGTGTTCGGGCGTGATGGCGGCGCTCGCCGGCATCCTCGCGAGCTCGAACGTGCGCAGCGCCGACGGCAACAACGCCGGGCTGCTGCTCGAGCTCGACGCGATCCTCGCGGTGACGCTCGGCGGCACGTCGCTGCTCGGCGGCCGCTTCAGCCTCGCCGGCTCGGTGCTCGGCGCGCTGATCATCCAGACGCTCACCTACACGACCTATTCGATCGGCGTGCCGCCGGAGGCGACGCTCGTCGTCAAGGCGGTCGTCGTGATCGTCGTGACGCTGATCCAGTCGGAGGCGGCGCGCGCGCTGGTCGTCCGGCATGCGTCACGGCTGCTGCCATCCGCGCGTTCGCGCGCCACCACCGGAGCGACGCCCCGATGACCCGATTCCTTGGCCGGCTCGCCGACCCGCGCACGCTGCCGATCGTCGTGACGATCCTGCTGTTCGTCGCGCTGTTCGGTTTCGGGTCCGTGATGTACACCGGATTTTTCTCGATGCAGGTGCTCACCGGGCTGCTCGTCGACAACGCGTTCCTGCTGATCGTCGCGATCGGGATGACGTTCGTGATCGTGTCGGGCGGGATCGACCTGTCGGTCGGCTCGGTCGTTGCGCTGACAACGATCCTCTGCGCGGTCGGCGCCGAGCGGCTGCACTGGCCGGTGTGGGTCATCGTGCCGCTCGTGCTGGCGTTCGGCGCGCTGTACGGCGCGGCGATGGGCGCGCTGATCCATTGCTTTCGCTTGCAGCCGTTCATCGTCACGCTTGCCGGGATGTTTCTCGCGCGCGGCGCGTGCTTCCTGATCACGACGCAGTCGATCACGATCAACGAGCCGACGTTTCATGCGATCGCGGGCATCAGCGTGCCGGTCGGCGGCGGCACGCTGAGCGCGGGCGCGCTGATCGCGCTCGCGACGCTGGCCGCCGCGATCTACGTCGCGCATTTCACGCGGTTCGGCCGCAACGTGTATGCGATCGGCGGCAACGAACGTTCGGCGCTGCTGATGGGCTTGCCGGTCGCGCGCACGAAGATCGGCGTGTACGCGCTGAGCGGCTTCTGCTCGGCGCTCGGCGGCGTGGTGTTCACGCTGTACGTGCTGTCGGGCTACGGGCTGCAGGCGCAGGGGATGGAGCTCGACGCGATCGCCGCGACCGTGATCGGCGGCACGCTGCTCACGGGCGGCGTGGGCTACGTGATCGGTTCGGTGTTCGGGGTCGGCATCCTCGGCACGATCCAGGTGCTGATCACGTTCGACGGCACGTTGAGCTCGTGGTGGACGCGGATCGTGATCGGCGCGCTGCTGTGCGTGTTCTGCGTGCTGCAGCGGGTGATCGAGCGGCATGCCGCGCGGCGGCGCACCGGCGGCACGGGGCTGGGCGAACGGCCGCGGCCGGCCGACGCCGCATCGGCACGGCCGGCCGGGACGGGCGAGGATGCGGCGCTCGTGTCGACGATGCGGCGCGCGTAGGGGATCACACCGGGATCACACCGGGGATCGCACCGCGCGTGCGGCGCAGCGGGGCGGGATCAACCGGGCAGCGGTGCGCGACGTAGCCGCGCCGCCGGCGCGCACCGCGTCAGGCGCGAACGCCGACGCGGTATTGCGTGGTCTGTCGATAGACGGCGCCCGGCTGAACGATGACGGCGTCGCGCAGGTCGTCCATGTTGACCTGATCCGGAAAACCGCCGGCTTCGACGCACAGCGCGGCGTGTCGCGCGCAGCGCGTGCCGCCGCTCACGCGCACGCCGTCCAGGTAGTTGCCCGTATAGAGTTGCAGGCCGCGCTGATCCGTCGACACGAGCAGCTCGCGGCCGCTTTCCGGGTCGTAGATCGCCGCGACGGGCCTGAGCGCGTGCGCGCCGTCGCGCAGCACGAAACAGTGGTCGAACCCGCGCGCCCGCGCGAGCTGCGCGTGCGGCCAGTCGAGGCGCGCGCCGAGCGGTGCGCTGTGCCGGAAGTCGAACGCGGTGCCGGTCACGTCGGCGGTGCCGGTCGGGATCAGCGCGTCGTCGACTTCGAGGAACGCGTCGGCGTCGATGCTCAGCACGTGGCCGCGCACGTCGCCGCCCGCGCGGCCGCTGAGGTTGAAATAACTGTGATTCGTCAGGTTCAGCGGCGTGGGCGCGTCGGTGACGCCGGTGTAGTCGATCGTCAGCGTGCCGTCGTCGTCGAGCGCGTAACGAACCTGCACGCTCACGTTGCCCGGAAAACCCGCGTCGCCTTCCGGCGAATCGAGTTGCAGCGTCAACCCGCCGCAATCGTCGACGACGGCCCAGCGCTGCCGGTGAAAGCCGTTCGCGCCGCCGTGCAGCAGATTGCCGCGCTCGTTGCGATCGAGCCGGTAGTCGACGCCGTCGAGCGTGAAGCGCGCGCCGGCGATCCGGTTCGCCCAGCGGCCGACCGTCGCGCCGAGGTAGGCGCCCGATTCGACGTATTCGGCGGGCGTGTCGTGCGCGAGCACGATGTCGGCGAAGCGTCCGGCGCGGTCGGGCGCGAGCCACGACACGACGGTCGCGCCGAGGTCGCTGACGACGACGCGCATCCCGTGCGCGTTACGCAGCGTGTAGCGCCGCACCGCGTCGCCGTCGGGCAGCGTGCCCCACGGTTCGGAAGGGACGCGTGCGACGCCGGGCGCCGGGCGGGGAGAGTCGGTATCGATATGCATGGGTGGATTCGATGGGTAAGGCCGGCTTCAGTGCGCGGCGATCGTGCGTTCCTGGTATTCGCGCGGCGTGCATCCCAGCTCGCGGCGGAATACCGCGTACATGTACTGAAGCGACGTGAACCCGCAGCGGATCGCGACTTCGGCGCTCGACGCCTGCCGGCCGGCAAGCAGCGCCTGCGCCGCTTCGAGCTTGTGGCGCAGGATTTCCTGGTGCACGGTGCGCTGCAGTTCGCGCCGGAAGTGCTCTTCGAGCAGCGAGCGCGACACGCCGACGTAGTCGGCGACCTGTTCCGTCTTGATGCCCTGGCACGCGTACTGGCGAATGAAATGGCGCGCGCGCATCACGTACGGGCTCGTGAGCGGCTGGTGGCGCGTCGATTCGAGCACGTTGATCCCGACGGGCGGCACGAGAATGCGCCGGTCGGGAAAACGCACGCCGCGCAGCATCTGGTGCAGCAGGTGCGCGGCGGTCCGGCCCATTTCCTCGGTGCCCTGGATCACGGACGACAGCGGGATGCGCGTCAGCGTGCGCGTGAGCGGATCGTTGTCGATGCCGATGATCGCGACCTGTTCCGGCACCGCGAGGCCGGCGATCAGGCAGGCCTGCAGCAGGTGCCGCGCGCGCGCGTCGGTCACCGCGATGATGCCGACGGGTTTCGGCAGCGCATGCAGCCAGCTGATCAGCTGCTCGATCGCGTGATTCCATGCCGATGCGCTCGTCGACAGCCCGCGGTAGATCGGCGCGTCGAGCCCGTCCGCGCGCGCGAGCCGGTCGAATGCCAGCTCGCGCTGCTGCGCCCAGCGGTTCTGCTGCGCGTCGGGCAGGCTGTACATCGCGAAGTGCGCGAGCCCGGCGCCGATCAGGTGCGTGTATGCGAGCGACACGAGTTTCGCGTTGTCGGTCGCGATATACGGCACGCCGTCCGGATACTGCGCGGGATCTTCGTAGGACGAGCCGAGCGCGACGATCGGCAGCGGCGAGCCGGCGAGCGCGTCGGCGACGGCCGGATCGTCGAAGTCGGCAATGATGCCGTCGCCGTCGAAATGCTCGATGCCGGCGAGCCGGCAGCGGAAGTCGTCCTCGAGGAACAGGTCCCACACCACGCGCGTCGAGCGCAGGTACTGGCCGATGCCGCTGATGATCTCGCGGTCGTAGACCTTGTTGGCGTTGAACAGCAGCGCGATGCGGTGCGGTGTCTGGCTGGAAGGGGCGCGGGTCATCTCGGTCTCGAGGCGCGTGCCGTGCGGGGCGTCGCGCCGTTGTCTCCGGGTGCGCGGACGGTGCCGCGCGCTTGTCTGGTGTCCGGCGATTGTAGGACGGAACGCGTGCGGTGCGCAGCGCGCTGGCAAGAAACGTTAAGCGTGCTGCGCAATTTCGCAATTGCGGGGGCGGGGGCGCGCGGGCACGATCCAGCCAGACCGAATTCGGCCCGCACGCCAACGCGCCGCGCGCCGCACTGCAACAAGAAACCGGACGGAGACGCCATGTCGTATTTCGAACAGATTCCCGCGATTCGCTACGAAGGTCCGCAATCGGACAACCCGCTTGCCTACCGCCATTACGACCGCACGAAGCAGGTGCTCGGCAAGACGCTCGAGGAACACTTGCGCATCGCGGTGTGCTACTGGCACACGTTCGTGTGGCCGGGGCACGACATCTTCGGCCAGGGCGCGTTCCGGCGGCCGTGGCAGCAGCCGGGCGACCCGCTCGAGCGGGCGCGGCAGAAGGCGGATGCGGCGTTCGAGTTCTTCACGAAGCTCGGCACGCCGTTCTATACGTTCCACGACACCGATGTCGCGCCGGAAGGCGACAGCCTGCGCGAGTACGTCGAGAATTTCGCGCGGATGACGGACTACCTGGGCGAGCGTCAGCAGGCCACCGGCGTGCGGCTGCTGTGGGGCACCGCGAACCTGTTCTCGCATCCGCGCTTCGCGGCGGGCGCGGCGACCAACCCGAATCCCGACGTGTTCGCGTGGGCGGCGACCCAGGTGCGCCACGCGCTCGACGCGACGCACCGGCTCGGCGGCGAGAACTACGTGCTGTGGGGCGGCCGCGAAGGCTACGAGACGCTGCTCAATACCGATCTCGTGCGCGAGCGCGAGCAGTTCGCGCGCTTCCTGTCGATGGTCGTCGAGCACAAGCACCGGATCGGTTTCAAGGGCGCGCTGCTGATCGAGCCGAAGCCGCAGGAGCCGACCAAGCACCAGTACGACTACGACGTCGCGACCGTGCACGGTTTCCTCACGCAATACGGATTGCAGAACGAGATCCGCGTGAACATCGAGGCGAACCACGCGACGCTCGCCGGCCATTCGTTCCATCACGAGATCGCGAACGCGTTCGCGCTCGGCGTGTTCGGCAGCGTCGATGCGAATCGCGGCGATCCGCAGAACGGCTGGGACACCGACCAGTTCCCGAACAGCGTCGAGGAGCTGACCCTCGCGTTCTACGAGATCCTGCGCCACGGCGGCTTCACTACCGGCGGCATGAACTTCGACGCGAAGGTGCGGCGCCAGAGCGTCGATCCGGAAGACCTGTTCCACGGCCATGTGGGCGCGATCGACGTGCTCGCGCTCGCGCTCGAACGCGCCGCCGTGCTGGTCGCCAACGACCGGCTCGACGCGCTGCGTCGGCAGCGCTACGCGCAGTGGGACAGCGCGTTCGGCCGCGAGATCCTGTCGGGCGGCTATACGCTGGAGTCGCTCGCCGCCGACGCGCTCGCGCGCGGCGTGAACCCGCAGCATGCGAGCGGCGGGCAGGAGCGGCTCGAGAACATCGTGAACCAGGCCATCTACGGGCTGCGCTGACGCCATGTACATCGGAGTCGACCTCGGTACGTCGGGCGTGAAGGCCGTGCTGCTCGACCGTGACGGCGTTGTGCGGGCCAGCGCGAGCCGGCCGCTGGCGGTGAGCCGGCCGCGGCCGCGCTGGTCCGAACAGGCGCCGCGCGACTGGTGGGACGCGACGGGCGGTGCGCTGGCGGCGCTCGTCGCCGATGCGCGCGCGGCCGGCATCGATCCGCGCGCCGTCGATGCGCTCGGCCTGACCGGGCAGATGCACGGCGCGACGCTGCTCGATGCGCAGGGCGACGTGCTGCGCCCCGCGATCCTGTGGAACGACGGCCGCGCGGATGCGGAGTGCGCGGAACTCGAGCGGCGCGCGCCCACGCTGCGCGCCGTCGCCGGCAATCTCGCGATGCCGGGCTTTACCGCGCCGAAGCTGCTGTGGGTGCACCGTCACGAGCCGGACGTATTCGCGCGGATCGCCCATGTGCTGCTGCCGAAGGATTATCTGCGCTACCGGTTGACCGGCGCGTTCGCGACCGATCCGTCGGATGCGGCCGGCACGCTGTGGCTCGATGTCGCGAAGCGCGATTACGACGACACGCTGCTCGCCGCATGCGGGTTGTCGCGCGCGCAGATGCCCGCCGTGTTCGAGGGCAACCGCATTACCGGCACGCTGCTGCCGGCCGTCGCACGCACGCTCGGATTGCGCGAGATCCCGGTCGTCGCGGGCGGCGGCGACAACGCGGCCGGCGCGGTGGGCGTCGGCATCGTGCGGCCCGGCGACGCGCTGCTGTCGCTCGGCACGTCGGGCGTCTACTTCGCGGTGTCGGACGGTTTTCGCGCGAATCCCGAATCGGCGGTTCACAGTTTCTGTCACGCGTTGCCGCGCACCTGGCACCTGATGTCGGTGATGCTGAACGCGGCCGGTTGCGTCGATTTCACCGCGCAGCTGGCCGGCTACGACGGCGTTGCCGCACTGCTCGCCGACGCGGAAGCGAACGCGTGCGCGGAGCGCCCGTGGTTCCTGCCTTACCTGAGCGGCGAGCGCACGCCGCACAACGACGTGAATGCGAAGGGCGTGTTCTACGGGATGACGCCCGATACGCGGCGCGCGGATCTCGCGAACGCGACGCTCGAAGGCGTCGGCTTCGCGCTGCTCGACGGGATCGACGCGCTGCATGCGGCCGGGCTCGCGCCCGACGGCATCACGGTGATCGGCGGCGGCTCGCGCAGCGCGTACTGGACGCAGATGCTGGCCGACCTGAGCGGCCGCGCGCTGACCTTGCGCGCGGGCGGCGAAGTCGGCCCGGCGCTCGGCGCCGCGCGGCTCGCGCATCTCGCGCTCGAACCGGATGCGCCGCTCGACGCGGTGTGCCCGCAGCCGCCGGTCGTCGCGGTACGGGAGCCCGACATGACACGCCACGCGTGGTATCGCGACGCGCGGCGGCCGACGTTTCGCGCGCTGTATCGGGCGCTCGAGCCGGTGTTTGCGACAGGCGCGTGACGGGCGTGTGACAGGCCGCACGAAGCCGTGCCGCGCGGTGGCAAGACGATGGGCGACCGGTTTCGGCGGCTGCCCGGCGTTCGTGGAGTAGTCCAATAAAGAGAGGAATGGAGACATGAAATCCGTGAAACGTCGTACGGTATTGAGCTCGCTTGCCGGCGCCGCTGCGCTGGCGATCCTGACACTGGGCGCCCCGCTCGCGCATGCGAGCAAGGACAAGCCTGAAATCGGCTTCTGCATCGACGACCTGCGCGTCGAGCGCTGGTCGCGCGACCGCGACTATTTCGTGGCCGCCGCGACGAAGCTCGGCGCGAAGGTGTCCGTGCAGTCCGCGGACGCGAGCGAGGCGCGACAGATCTCGCAGATCGAGAACCTGATCTCGCGCGGCGTGGACGTGATCGTGATCGTCCCGTTCAACTCGAAGACGCTCGGCAACGTGGTCGCCGAAGCGCGCAAGGCCGGCATCAAGGTGGTGTCGTACGACCGGCTGATCCTCGACGCCGACGTCGACGCGTACATCTCGTTCGACAACGAGAAGGTCGGCGAACTGCAGGCGCAGGGCGTCGTCGACGCGAAGCCGAAGGGCAACTATTTCCTGCTCGGCGGCGCACCGACCGACAACAACGCGAAGATGCTGCGCGAAGGGCAGTTGAAGGTGCTGAAGCCGGCGATCGATCGCGGCGACATCAAGGTCGTCGGCCAGCAGTGGGTGCCGGAGTGGAGCGCGTCGACCGCGCTGCGGATCGTCGAGGATGCGCTGACCGCGAACAACAACCGGATCGACGCGATCGTCGCGTCGAACGACGGCACCGCGGGCGGCGCGATCCAGGCGCTCGCCGCGCAGCACCTCGCCGGCAAGGTGCCGGTGTCCGGGCAGGACGCGGATCTCGCGGCGGTCAAGCGCGTGATCGCCGGCACGCAGACGATGACCGTCTACAAGCCGCTCAAGCTGATCGCGAGCGAAGCGGCGAAACTCGCGGTGGATCTCGCGAAGGGCACGAAACCGGCGTTCAACGCGCAATACGACAACGGCAAGAAGAAGGTCGACACGGTGCTGCTGCAGCCGACGCTGTTGACCAAGCGCAACGTCGACGTCGTCGTGAAGGACGGCTTCTATACCCAGGCGCAGCTGGCGAGCCAGTAACGACGCGGCGCGGGCGTCCCACCGGTGCGTCCGCGCGCACACTGCGAGGCATGAGCGAATGACCGAACCCTTGCTGACGATGCGCGGCATCGTCAAGGAATTCGACGGCGTGAAGGCGCTCGACGGCATCGACCTGGTGGTGCGGCCGGGCGAGTGCGTAGGGCTGTGCGGCGAGAACGGCGCGGGCAAATCGACGCTGATGAAGGTGCTGTCGGGCGTGTATCCGCACGGCACGTGGGAGGGCGAGATCCGCTGGGAGGGCGCGCCGCTCGTCGCGTCCGGCGTGCGCGACACCGAGCGCGCGGGCATCGTGATCATCCACCAGGAATTGATGCTCGTGCCCGAGCTGTCGGTGGCCGAGAACATCTTTCTCGGCAACGAGATCACGCTGCCGGGCGGGCGCATGAACTACGCGGCGATGGTGCAGCGTGCCGAGGCGCTGCTGCATGAACTGCGGATCGACTCGATCAACGTCGCGCAGCCGGTGATGAACTACGGCGGCGGCCACCAGCAGCTGATCGAGATCGCGAAGGCGCTGAACAAGCGCGCGAAGCTGTTGATCCTCGACGAACCTTCGTCGTCGCTGAGCGCGTCCGAAACGCGCATCCTGCTCGACATCGTGCGCGACCTGAAGCGCCGCGGCGTCGCGTGCGTGTACATCTCGCACAAGCTCGACGAGGTCGAGGCGGTGTGCGACACGGTGACGGTGATCCGCGACGGCCGCCATGTCGCGACCGAGCCGATGCGCGCGCTGACGACCGACCGGATCATCGCGATGATGGTCGGCCGCGAGATTCGCGATTTGTACCCGCGCGAGCCGCACGAGATCGGCGACGTCGTGCTGGAAGCGCGCCACGTGACCTGCCGCGACGTGACGAACCCGCGCCGCAAGCGGGTGGACGACGTGTCGTTCAGCGTGCGGCGCGGCGAGATCCTCGGCGTCGCGGGGCTCGTCGGCGCGGGTCGTACCGAGCTGATGCAGGCGATCTTCGGCGCGTATCCGGGCGCGTGCACGGCGACCGTGCTGATGAACGGCCGGCCGCTGTCGATCCGCACGCCCGCCGATGCGATCCGCGCCGGCATCGCGATGGTGCCCGAGGACCGCAAGCGCCACGGCATCGTGCCGCAGCTCGGTGTCGGCCACAACATCACGCTGACGGTGCTGCGGCGCTTCGCGGCGCGCGGGCGGATCGACGCGGCCGCCGAGCTGGACGCGATCCGCACCGAGATGCAGCGGCTGTCGGTGCGTGCCGCGCATCCGTTCCTGCCGATCGCGAGCCTGTCCGGCGGCAACCAGCAGAAGGCCGTGCTCGCGAAGATGCTGCTGGCCGAGCCGCAGGTGCTGATTCTCGACGAGCCGACACGCGGCGTCGACGTGGGCGCGAAAGCGGAGATCTACCGTCTCGTGTTCGCGCTCGCGAAGCGCGGCGTCGCGCTGATCGTCGTGTCGTCGGAAATGCCCGAGGTGCTCGGGCTCGCCGATCGCGTGCTGGTGATCGGCGAAGGCGAGCTGCGCGGCGACTTCGTCAACGACGGCCTGACACAGGAACAGATCCTCGGCGCCGCGCTGAAATCCGGCCGGCGGCCGACCGAACCCACCGCAACGAGTGCGACATGAATTCCGAACTTTCTTCCTCCACCCCGGCGACGCAGGACGCGGATGCGCGCCGTTCAAGCGGCCACGAAGCAGGGCAACCGGCCGGGCGCTCGACCGGCAGCCAGCTTCGCCAGATATTCGTGCGCTACAAGATCCTCGCGCTGCTGCTCGCGGTCGCGGCGATCTGGGCATTCTTCTCGGTGCTGACCGACGGCGCGTTCGTCACGCCGCGCAACGTGTCGAACCTGCTGCGGCAGATGTCGATCACCGGCATGCTCGCGTGCGGAATGGTGTTCGTGATCATCGCGGGCGAGATCGACCTGTCGGTCGGCTCGCTGCTCGGGCTGCTCGGCGGCGTCGCGGCAATCCTCGACGTGAACCGCCACTGGCCCGTCGCCGCGACGGTCCCGGCGGTGCTCGCGCTCGGTGTGCTGATCGGACTCTTCAACGGCTGGTGGTCGACCTACCGGCGCGTGCCGTCGTTCATCGTCGGGCTCGGCGGGATGCTCGCGTTTCGCGGGATCCTGCTCGGCGTGACGGGCGGCTCGACGATCGCCCCGGTGTCCGACGGCTTCGTGTTCCTCGGGCAGGGCTACCTGCCGCGCGTGGCCGGCGACGGCCTCGCGCTGCTGCTGTTCGCGCTCGTCGCGCTGCTGGTCGTGCGCCAGCGCGGCACGCGGCACCGCTACCGGCTTGCGGTCGCGCCGCTGTGGCAGGACGCCGTCAAGATCGTGGGCGCGGGGGCCGTGCTGTTCGCGTTCGTCGCGACGCTCGACCGCTACGGCGGCATCCCGGTGCCGGTGCTGCTGCTGCTCGCGCTGCTCGGTGTGTTCTCGTGGATCGCGACGCAGACCGTGTTCGGCCGACGCATTTATGCGGTGGGCTCGAATCTCGAGGCGACGCGGCTGTCCGGCGTCGATACCGACCGAGTGAAGCTCGCGATCTTCGCGCTGATGGGGCTGATGTGCGCGTTCGCCGGCATCGTGAACACCGCGCGGCTCGCGGCCGGTTCGCCGTCGGCGGGCACGATGGGCGAACTCGACGCGATCGCCGCGTGCTTCATCGGCGGCACGTCGATGCGCGGCGGCTCGGGCACCGTGTACGGCGCGCTGATCGGCGCGCTCGTGATGGCGAGCCTCGACAACGGCATGTCGATGCTCGACGTCGACGCGTACTGGCAGATGATCGTCAAGGGCGCGGTGCTGGTGCTGGCGGTGTGGATCGACGTGGTGTCGCGGTCGAACCGGCGGTGAGGCGTCGCGCCCTGGCCGCCCGTCAACGGGAGGTGGACATGAAACGGAACACGGTACCGATGCGCGGGATCTCCATGCTGACGGCGTCGCCGCTCGCGACGCCGGCCGTCGAATACGATCACGGGGCCGCGCTCGGCCTGGGCGATCCGCGCGACCGCCGGATCATCGCGGATGCGCTGCGCACGCTGTTGCGCGAGCGCTCGGAAGCGCTCGCGTTCGCGATGCGCGTGGCGGACGAGCACGATCGTCCGAGGCCGGACGCGAACGATTTCGCGCTGACCGACATCATCCGGCTCGCGCGCATCGTCGAGCGCGCGGAGCGATACGGCGACGCGATGAACGAGCCCGTCCCGGGCGCTGCGCGCTGATACATGAATGGCCTGGCGGCGCCGTTTGCGCGAGATTGCGCGAGGTTGTGCGTCGACCGAACAATTTCGCACTGGAAAGCGGCTGAAGCAGGCGTCGACACGATCCGTGGTCGCGGCCCGGCTCGTTTTGCCGTCGCGGCGGTTCGCGACGGCGAAACCTCCCGAACGCGCGCGGGCGACCGTTACGGCAGCGGAGCACCCCACACCGCGGTCACGTCGCCGCCGAGCCGCCATTCGCTGAACGGGCGGCGCGGCGCGATGATCGCCGGCAGGCGGCGATCGCCGAAGCGCGCGTAGTACGGCTCGACCCAGCTCAACTCGTCGCGGAACGCCCACGGGAACAGGTCCTGACTGACCGGCGTGATCGTCCTGAAACTGTCGGGATTCTGCACCGCGTCGGGCCGGAGGCAGTCTAGCGGTTCGATCTTTCAGCGGCCTTTCCCGATGGCGGCCGCTGCCGTCCGGCGCGATGTCCTGCCCGATCCGGCAGGCCGGCGGCGCGGGTCCCGGCGTCGTATGCTTTACGTTATCCTGTCGCCCTCGACCGCCTGCCCGATCCGATGAAGCGTCCGCCGTTTTCCACTCAACTCGTCATGCTCTGGGCGCTCGTCGCGACGCTCTGCGCGACGCTCGTCGCGGTCGTCTGGGTGATGGCCAGTTCCGCCGAAGGGGAGCAGATCGCCGGCGCGCGGGCCGCGGGCGAAGCGGCCTGCGAAGCGGTCGCGTCGCGCTACGATGCGTCCGCGCCGGCCGGCGCGCAGCCCGATTCGGCGCTGATGCATGCGATCCTCGATATCGTCCTGGCGCGCGCGCCGGACATGGAAGGCGGTTTCTGGGCGGCCGGCGGCGCACCCGCGGCGAGCGGTTTTCTCGCGTATTCCTTTCCGACTTATCAGGGCAGCGGCATCAAGCGCGACGTGCCGGACGCGGAAACGCCGCTGATTCTCCGCACGCTGCGCGCGGCCGCCGCGACGCGTGCCACGACGTCGAATGCGGTCGAGGGCGCGCAGGATGCCGTGATCGCGGCGGCGTGTCCGGTCCGCGCCGGATCGGGCCTGTTCGTCTGGATGCTGACGCGCGCCCGCCCGCCGCTCGGCCGGCACGGCGAGCTGCTGGCGACGGGCCTTGCCGGCGTGCTCGCGGTGATTCTCGCGATCGCGGCGGCGCTCGCCATCGCGCTGCGGCGCTGGAAAGGCAATCTCGCGCGGATCGAAGCCGGGTTGGCGCCCGACGGCCGCGCACCGCACCTGCCGTATGTCGGCGAGCCCGATCTCGACCGGATCATCGATGCGTTCAACGCGCATGCACGGCGCGCCGAGCAACTGCAACAGCAGGCCGCCGAACTCCGCACGCGGCTCGCGCAGGCGGAACGCTTCGGGATGCTCGGCAAACTGGCCGCGCAGGTCGCGCACGAGATTCGCAACCCGATGGGCGCGATGCGCCTGAAAGCCGAAAACGCGCTGGCCGGCGACAGCCGACGGCAGCAGGACGCGCTGCGCGTGATCCTGGCGCAGATCGAACGCATCGATGCGCAGCTGTCGGGCCTGCTCGCGCTGACGCAGCCGGTCAGCCCGCATGCGACGCGCGTCGACGTCGACGCGTGGCTCGCGCAGGTCGTCGACACGCACCGCGAGTTGGCGCAGCGACAGGCGATCGATCTCGCATGGCTGCCCGGCGAGCAGGGCGAACGCCTTGCGCAGCCCGCCGCGTTCCCCATGTTCGATCCCGACCAGATGCGTCGCGCGCTCGACAACCTGTTGCTCAATGCACTGCGCCATGCCGGCGACGGCGGTGCGGTCACGCTCGCCGCCGCGCGTCGCACGTTCGCCGGACGCGACTGGCTGAGGATCACCGTGTCGGATACCGGCCCCGGGGTTCCCGCCGAGCAGCGCGAGCGGATTTTCGAGCCGTTCGTGACGGGGCGGGCGGACGGCACCGGCCTCGGTCTTGCTGTCGTCCGCGAAGTGGCCGCGGCGCATGGCGGCCAGGCCTGGCTCGACGACGTTCCGCACGGCGCATCCTTCGTCATTGAAATCCCATGGCAACCATCCTCATAGTCGACGACGACGCGGCATTTCGCGACGGCCTGGCCGAGACGCTCGCCGATCTCGGTCATCGGGTCGTCGAAGCCGAAGCCGGGCGCGCGGCGTTGAGCGCGCTGCGCGACGGCGGCCGCGTCGATTGCATCTTTCTGGATTTCCGCTTGCCGGACCTCGACGGGCTCGCGGTGCTCGCGCAGCTGCGCGACGATCCCGCACTGGCCGCGATTCCGGTCGTGATGCTGACCGCCCATGCGACCAGCGACAACACGATCGACGCGATGCGGCTCGGCGCGTTCGATCACCTGACCAAGCCGATCGGGCGTCGCGACATCGCACAACTGCTCGCGCGCGTCGTTTCCGCGAACGCGCCGCCGGCGGCCGTCGAGCCGCACGGCGGCGGGTTTGCGCGCGAACCCGCGTCGGCCCGCCCCCGGCTGCTGGGCGTGAGCGCCGCGATGCGCGATGTGCAGAAGCAGATCGGCCGGGCCGCGACGAGCGACGCGACCGTGCTCGTCACCGGCGAGACGGGCACCGGCAAGGAAGTGGCGGCGCGCGTGTTGCATGCCGCGTCGATGCGGCATGCCGGGCCGTTCGTCGCGGTCAACTGCGCGGCGATTCCGGCCGACCTGCTCGAAAGCGAACTGTTCGGGCATCGACGCGGCGCGTTTACGGGGGCGCACGTCGATCGCGCCGGGCGGCTCGTCGAGGCCGACGGCGGCACGCTGTTTCTCGACGAGATCGGCGACATGCCCACGGCCATGCAGGCCAAGCTGTTGCGCGCGCTGCAGGAGCGCGAGGTGACGCCGCTCGGCGCGGATCGTCCGACGGCGATCGACATCCGGGTGGTGGCCGCGACGCACCGCGATCTCGCCGAGGCCGTCGCGAACGGCACGTTTCGCGAAGACCTGTTCTACCGGCTGAACGTGATTCCGCTGCACCTGCCGCCGCTCGCGGATCGCGTGGCCGACATCCTGCCGCTGGCCGCGCATTTCCTGGCGTGCGCGGCAGGCGCGCGCCCGTTGCACCTGACGAACGACGCACAGCGGGCGCTGCTCGATCATCGCTGGCCCGGCAACGTGCGTGAGCTGCGCAACGTGATGGAGCGGGCGGCCGCGCTGGCGCCCGGGCCGGCCATCGGCGCGGCCGATCTCGGGTTCGGCGTCGTGGCGGCGCCGGCGCCCGGCGGCGACGCGCTTGCGCTGCCCGCGCCGCTGTTCGACATGCCGTTGCCCGACGCACTGGCGGCGGTCGAGCGCGCCGCGATCCTGCGCGCGCTCGAGCGCGCGAACGGCAATCGCGCGGAGGCGGCACGGCAGCTCGGCATCGGCCGTCAGTCGCTCTATGCGCGCATGGCCCATCTGGGTATCGAGCGCGACGAGTAGCGGCGCCATGACGCCTGTCGGGATTCCCGACAACGGCGGGTAACACGTGTCGGGAATCCCGACACGTTGTGCACGGTTCATCGTTCGATACGCCGCCCGGCGGGCGCATGCGTGCTGGCACGCATGTTGCAGATATCACGGCATCGCAACCCGTTGCCGGAGCCCGTCATGAAGTCGATCCCACGCGCCGCCGTTCGCCGCAGCTGTGTCGGACTGTGTGCCGCCGCGCTGATCGCCGCGGCGACCGCCTGCGCCGCGCAGGTTCCACCCCCGCCGCCTGCGGACGAACCGCCCGGTGCGCCGCCGCGCGCCGGTTTCGAACCGGCTCCTCTTTCGCCTCCGCCGCTGTCGCCCGTCGCCTCCGACACGCTCGTGTCCGGCACGCTCTCGCGCCTGACGATCAACCCGGAAGGCGCGGTCGACGGTTTCGTGCTGACCGACGGTACGCTCGTCGGCGTGCCGCCGCATCTCGGCACGCAGCTGATCGCGCTCGCGCGGCCGGGCGACCGGGTAACGGTGGCCGGCGAACGTCGCGCCGGCGACGACATCCACGCGCGCGTCGTGCGCAACGACCGCAGCGGCGCATCGTTGTCCGACCAGCCGCCGCCATCCGCCGCGCCGATGCCGCCCGCGCTGCGCGGCGTCAATCTGGCCCGGCTCAGCGTGTCGGGTGTCGTGCGGCGCGTCATGCGCGCACCACGCGGCGAGCCGGACGGCGTGATGCTCGACAGCGGCGCGATCGTCAAGCTGACGGTGCCGGCCGCGCAGCAGTTCGGCGCGCTGCTCGTACCCGGCGCGCGCGTTGCCGCGGTCGGATACGGCACGCGCAATGCCTACGGCGAAGCGCTGCAGGCCACCGCATTCGGCTCGCCGGGCCGTGTCGTGAATCTTTATGACGACGTCGTGCGCTGATCGCACGTCGTTTTCCTGCCATCCCACAAGGAGTCCTGCCATGCACTGGATCGATCCCGCCTGCCTGCCCGAAACGCGCGGCCGCGTCACACAGTTCCTGCTCAACCCGCACGGGGACATCGACGGCCTGATCCTGAACGGCGACCTGCAGGTTCACGTGCCGCCGCACCTGGGCCGCGAACTGGTTCGCCATGTCGAGGTGGGCGACCGCATCCGCGTGCGCGGCGTCAAGTCGCGCGGCGCCGCGATGATCGTGGCGGTGCAGCTGACCGGGCGCCACGGCGTCGACATCGTCGACAACGGGCCCGTGCCCGGTGCGCCGAAGCCGCCGCATGGCGGCCGCAAGCTGATGGAGATGAGCGGCGAAGTCGCGTTCGCGCTGCACGGCCCGAAAGGCGAGCTGAACGGCGCGTTGCTGACGAACGGCGTCGTGCTGCGGATGCCGCCGCATGCGGCAGCCGAGCTGAGCGACTATCTGCGCGCCGGTATCCATGTCATGGCGTGGGGGCAAGGCGTCGTCACGCGGTACGGCGCGGTGCTCGAAGTGAGCGAGATCGCCGAGCTGGTCGATGTGGACGACGAATGACTGCCCGTCGACGATGAGAGCGGCGCGCGCGCTCGAGGCGCTCAATTTCTTCCTGGCCGACGTGCAGGCCGGCATCGGCCCGTTCATCGGCGTGATCCTGCTGTCGCGCGGCTGGAGTGCCGACGCGATCGGCTCGGTCATGACGCTGGCCGGGCTCGCCGCGATGGCCGCGACGCCGCCGGCCGGCGCGCTCGTCGATGCGCTGCGCGCGAAGCGCGCGCTGATCGTCGCGGCCACCGCCGTGACGGCGCTGGCCTCGCTGGCGCTGATGTTCGCCGACGGTTATCCGGCGGTGGCGGCGTCGCAGATCCTGGCCGCCGTCGGCGGCGCGGCGCTGGCGCCGGCCGTCGCGGGCGTGACGCTCGGCATCGCGCGCCGGCAGGGTTTCGACCGGCAGTTCGGCCGCAACCAGATGGCGAACCATGCGGGCAACGTGGTCGGCGCGGCGCTCGCCGGATGGCTCGGCTGGCATGCGGGATTCGACGCGGTGTTCGCGCTCGTCGCCGTGTTCACGCTCCTCGCGATCGCGAGTACGTTGGCGATTCCCGCACGGGCCATCGACCACGCGTGCGCACGCGGCCTCGACGTGGACCATGCCGAGCCGCGAACGCATGCCGTGCGCGATGATCCGCCCATGGGCGCGTCGGCGCCGCCCGCCGGCGGCTTGCGCACGCTCGCCTCGAACCGGCCGCTGCTCCTGCTCGGCGCGTCGCTCGCGCTGTTTCATCTCGGCAACGCGGCGATGCTGCCGCTCTACGGGATGGGCGTGGTCGCCACGCATCGCAGCAACGCGAGCATGTTCACCGCGCAAACCATCGTCATCGCGCAGCTCGTGATGATCGCGGCCGCGTGGGTCGCGCCCCGGCTGATTCGCGCGCACGGTTATTGGCGCGTGCTGCTGCTTTCCTATCTGGTGTTGCCGGTGCGGGGCGTGATTGCCGCCGTGCTGATGAGCGAGGCGGGCGTCTGGCCGGTGCAGGTGCTCGACGGCATCGGTGCCGGCCTGCAAAGCGTCGTCGTGCCGGCGCTCGTCGTGCGCCTGCTGCACGGCTCCGGCCGCGTGAACGCCGGGCAGGGCGCCGTCGCGACCGCGCAGGGGATCGGCGCGGCGCTCAGTCCCGTGCTGGGCGGCGTGCTCGCGCAGCACTTCGGTTATCCGGTCGCATTCGTCGTGCTGGGCGCCGTGTCGACGGGCGCGCTCGCGCTCTGGCTCGGTCACGCGCGAGCGCTGAGCAGCGTGTGCGGCAAGCCGGCCGACCTGCCGGCCGCGTCGTCCTGAACGTGCTTTCCTTCTCCCTGCGATTCCCGACCTGCCCATGAATTCCGTTTCACTTGCATGGCTGATTTCCGCGCTCGCCACGGCGGGCGTCATCGCCCGCCCGTTCGGCTGGCCCGAGGCGACCTGGGCCGTGAGCGGCGCGTTGCTGCTGGTAGTGTGCGGCCTGTTGCCCGTGCATCCGGCGCTCGATGCCGTCGCGAAGGGCGGCGACGTGTACCTGTTCCTGACCGGCATGATGCTGCTGTCCGAGGTCGCGCGGCGCGAAGGGCTGTTCGACTGGGTCGCGACGCGCGTCGTCAATCTCGCGCAGGGTTCTCCCCGGCGCCTGTTCGCGCTCGTCTACCTGGTGGGCACCGTGACGACGGTCTTCCTGTCGAACGATGCGACCGCCGTCGTGCTGACGCCCGCGGTCATCGCGGCCGCGCGCCGGGCGAAGGCCGATCCGCTGCCGCTGCTGTACATCTGCGCGTTCGTCGCGAACGCGGCGAGTTTCGTGCTGCCGATCTCGAACCCCGCGAATCTCGTGCTGTACGGCGCGCGCATGCCGTCGCTCGGCGTATGGCTGGCCCACTTCGCGATCCCGTCCGTCGCATCGATCGCATGCACGTTCCTGATGCTTCGGATGACCCAGCGGCACGCGCTCGGCGGCCGTTGCGAATCCGGTTTGCCGACCCGGCCGCTCACCGGCGGCGGGCGTATCGCGCTGGCCGGCATCGCGATCACGGCCGCCGCGCTGATGACGGTGTCGGCGCTCGATCTTCCGCTCGGGTTGCCGACCGCGGCGGCGGGGATCGTCACCGTCGCATGCGTGCTGGTCAAGGATCGCACCGCATGCGTGCCGATCGTTCGCGCGATTTCATGGAGCGTGTTGCCGCTCGTCGCGGGGCTGTTCGTACTCGTCGAGGCGCTCGACCGGAGCGGTGCGGTGCGTGCGCTCGCCGGGCTGCTGCGCGCGGTGACGGCAAGCGGCGAGCAGACCGCCGCGGCCGCGGCGGGCATTGCGATCGCACTGGCGTCGAACCTGGTCAACAACCTGCCTGCCGGGCTCATCGCGAGTTCGACGGTCGACGCCGCACGCAGCCCGCAAGCGGTGATCGACGCGATTCTGATCGGCGTTGACCTGGGGCCGAACCTGTCCGTCACCGGATCGCTCGCGACGATTCTGTGGCTCGCGGCCATCCGGCGTGAAGGGTTGCGGGTCGGTTTCGGCGCGTTCCTCGCGGTCGGCGCGTGAAGCGCACGAGTCGCAGCGCCGGCCTGCCAACCCCCGCTAGAACGTATAGGCGAGCGACGCGAACAGGCTGCGCGGTGCGCCCGGCGTGACCCACAAGCTGTTGTAGGAGCTGACGTAGGTGGTGCGGTTGAACAGGTTGTTCAGCACGACCGACGCACGCAGGTGCTTGTTGACCTGCACATAGCCGTTCAGCTGCACGGTCGCATAGGCCGGCAGCTCGAACCCGTCCTGCGTGTTCGCGGTGTTGCCGGCCCGGCGCCCGACGTAGATCAGGCCGGCGCCGGCGCCGGCCTTGTCCGCGAACGGTACCGCGGTTTCGTACAGGAGCAGCGCGCTGCCGCTCAGGCGCGGAATGTCGACGAGGCGTGCGCCGGGTGTCAGCACCGCGTCGTGCGTGACTTCGGCGTCGACGTACGCAAGGTTGACGAGGCCGCGCACGCCGTGGCCGAGGTCGCCGTTCCATTCGAATTCGACGCCGCGGCTGCGCACCTCGCCGGCCGCGCGCGAGAAACCGGCGTTCGCCGGATCGGCGGTCAGCACGTTGCGCTTGTTGACGTAGAACGCCGCGACGGTCGCGAGCCAGCGCGCGCCGGCCCATTTCGCGCCGGCTTCGTAGCCGTGCCCCTTCTCCGGATCGAACGCGCGGCCGTCGACGTCGGCGCCGTTGTTCGGCCGGAACGAATACGCGGTGTTCGCATAGAGCGACAGGGCGGGGCTCATCTCGTACACGATGCCGATGCGCGGACTCAACGCGGTCTGCACCTGGCTGCTCGTCGTGCCTTTCAGGCGGTTCTCGACCGACTGGTGGAAGCGATCCCAGCGCAGCCCGGCGAGGATTTTCCAGTGCGGGCCGAACGCGAGCGTGTCCTGCGCGTAGAGCCCCTGGCCGTCGTCGCGCTCGAGCAGGTTGGTCGCGGTGCGCGGCGTGGGCGCCGGCTGGCCGTAGACGGGATCGAAGATGTCGATCGCATACGGCGCCGCGGCCGTGGGCGTCGAGCGCGCGACGAACTGGTCGTAGTTGAAGCGGTACGCATCGACGCCCAGCACGAGCGTGTGGCCGATGCCGCCGGTGCGGAACTTGCCGGCCGTTTCGATGCGGCCCTGCAGGTCGTTCGAATGAAACGCGACTTGCCGGTAGCGGCGCCACAGCGTGCGGCCGTCCGGCTGCAGCGCGAATGCCTCGGACGAGCGGCCGGACAGGTCGGTGGTGCGCTGCGCGAACCCGGCGTTGACCGACCAGTTCGCATCGACGCGATGCTCGAGCGTGAACTGATGGCCTGTGTTGCGCACGTCGTAGTCGCCGTCGCGCGGCTCGCCGAGGAAGCGCGATGCGGGAATCGCACCGAGCTGCCCGCCCACCGCGACCACGCCGCGATCGAGCGGTGCGCGCTGGCGCGCACTCTCGAATTCGTAATGAAGCGTCGTGTCCGCACCGATGTCCCACGTGAACGACGGCGCGAACAGGTAGCGTTTGCTCGACACGGTATCGCGGAAGCTGCCGTTGTTCTCGTTCATCGCGACGAAGCGGTACGCGAGCGACTTCGTCACGGGGCCGGTCGAATCGAGCGTCTCGCGCAATGCGCCGTAGCTGCCGGCCGACACGCCGACGGTGTTCGCGCGCGCGAACTGCGGCTGCTTCGTCGTGTAGCTGATGAGCCCGCCCGGATCGCCGCGCCCGTACAGCGCCGACGCGGGCCCCTTGAGCACTTCCATGCGCTCGAGGTTGGCGGTGTCGCGCGGCACGCTGATCCCGCGATTCCATGAAAAGCCGTTGACGAGGTAGTCGGTGCCGGACGTGTTGCCGTCGCCGGCGAAGCCGCGCACCGCGTAGTTGTCCCAAAGACCGCCGAAGTTGTTCTGCCGTGCGACGCCCGCGACCCAGTCGTACAGGTCCTCGCCGCGCGTCGCGGCGACCGTGCGCACGAGTTTCGCATCGACGCTGCTGACCGCGAACGGGATCTCCATCACGTCCGCGTCGCCGCGCGTCGCGCTCGTCGAGTCGCGTGTGCGAAATGGCGCGCTTGCGCGCTGCCCCGAGATCTCGATGGTGGGCAGCGTCGCCTCCTGCGCGTCGGCCGCGCCCACGCCTGCCGCGCCGACGACGATGGCCATCGGTGCGGCCGCCCAGTTCCTCCTGCTCATACCTCTCCCTTTCGTGTCGTTCGCGTTCGGGCACGGCGGGCGGCCTTGCGCTGACATCGGTGTTCCAAACAGTACATTTGCGCGGCAATTTAATGCAAATGAGAGGCATTTGCAATCGTAATTTTGAGGATTGGTATGGGGAGCGAAACGGTGGGGCGCGCGGATGCGAGCGAGGGGATGGGTGGATTTCCTGAAATGCCGAACGGCGGGGAAAACAAACCATGGCGTGGTGACGGCCGGATAGCGCTTTCGTCACGCCTGCGCGAGAAATATGAGTGAAATTGCAGGGGGCACGGCGCCACGCGATGCACGACACCGCGCTCGCCGACGCGCGCCGGCGCCCGTGCGTGTTCAGCTCAATCCGGATCGGCTTTCAGCCCACCCTCGATCCACCGCGCTTCCGACGCGCGAAGATGCGCGCGAATGGCCGTCTGCGCGGCGATCGGATCGCCGGCCTGCAACGCGAGCAGCACGTCCTCGTGCTCGCGCACCGCGGCGGTCCACGTCTGCGGATTCTCCGCATGGCCGCGCATCGCGGCCGCGATCGGGTCGTGGCGGCTGTCGAACAGCTCGCCGACGAAGCGGGTGAGCACCGAGTTGCCGGCGGCTTCCGCGATCAGCATGTGGAACTGCCGGTCGGCTTCGACCGGGGATTTGCCGGCCTCCGCGAGCCGCTTCATGCGCTGAACGGTGCGGCGCAGCCGCTCGAGCATGGCGGCCGTCATCCGCGCTGCGGCCAGCGCGGCGACGCTGCCTTCGACGGCCGCGCGAGCCTGCATCAATTCCGACGGACTGTCGCCGAGCGTGGCCATCGGGCCGACAGCGTCGGCGGCCGTATCGCGCACATAGACGCCGGAGCCCATGCGGATTTCGATCTGCCCGCCGATTTCCAGCGCGATCAGCGCCTCCCGAAGCGACGGCCGCGACACGCCGAGCGTCAGCGCCAGCTCGCGCTCGGGCGGCAGCCGCTCGCCGATCGCGAATTCGCCCTGGCGAATCAACGCGACGATCTGGGCCGCGACCGATTGGTAAAGCCGCTTGGGTTCTGTCGATTTCATCCGAGTGATAGGGATCAATGCGCTTCGGGCGCAAGCGCGTGTCGCGGAGTCTATCACGCCGGACGCATCGCCCCGTGTAGCGGCGCGTTCATCCGGATGTCCGGGTTTTCACTATTGGTAAGATCAGATGTGAATAATTAAATTGGCTTGACCAAAATGGGTTTGATTGCTGTAATTCATCCAAATTGGACTGACCGGTTAGTGTCGAGGTCGATCCATCCCCAGGAGACGCAATGGCAATGCCTCGCAATCTGCCCGGTCAGGCCGCGCAGGACGAACCGGACCGGGAGATCCTGCGCCTGGACGGGATTCGCAAGCGCTTCCCCGGCGTCCTCGCGCTCGACGGGATTCGCCTCGACCTGCGCCGCGGCGAGGTGCATGCGGTGTGCGGCGAGAACGGCGCAGGCAAATCGACGCTGATGAAGATCATCAGCGGCCAGTACCTGCCCGACGACGGTGTCGTTCACTATCGCGGCGCGCCGGTGCGGTTTCATTCGGCCTCCGAAGCGCAGGCGGCCGGCATCTCGATCATTCATCAGGAGCTCAATCTCGTCCCGCACCTGAGCGTGGCGGAGAACCTGTTCCTCGCGCGCGAGCCGCGGCGCGGGCCGTTCGTCGATACGAAACGCATGAACGCGGAGGCGGCGCGCTGCATCGCGCGCATCGGCCTGAACGTCGCGCCGACGACGAAGGTCGGCGTGCTGTCCATCGCGCAGCAGCAGATGGTCGAGATCGCGAAGGCGCTGTCGCACGATGCGCGTGTGCTGATCATGGACGAACCCACGTCGTCGCTGACCGAAACGGAAACGGTGCAGCTGTTTCGCATCATCGAGGAACTGCGCGCCGACGGCGTGGCGATTCTGTATATCTCGCACCGGCTCGACGAAATGGCGCAGATCGTCGATCGCGTGACGGTGCTGCGCGACGGGCGCCACATCTCGACGGACGCTTTCGCCGACGTGAGCATCGACGACATCGTCGCGCGCATGGTCGGACGCACGCTCGACGACGCCTATCCGTCGCGGCAATCGGTGCCGACCGACGAGGTGCTGCTCGACGTGCGGGACCTGCGCCGCGACGGCGTGTTCGGGCCGGTGTCGTTCGCGCTGCGCCGCGGCGAGATCCTCGGTTTCGCGGGCTTGATGGGCGCCGGGCGCACCGAGATCGCCCGCGCGATCTTCGGCGCGGATCGCCCCGACGGCGGCACGATCGGGCTGCACGGCCGGCCCGTGACGATCCGCTCGCCGCGCGAGGCGATCCGGCACGGCATCGCGTATCTGTCGGAGGACCGCAAGAAGGAGGGTCTCGCGCTGCCGATGCCCGTCGCGGCGAACCTCACGCTCGCGAACGTGCGCGGCATCACGTCACGCTTCGGATTCCTGCGCTTCGACGACGAACTCGACGTCGCGCGCCGCTACGTGCAGGACCTCGCGATTCGCACGCCGTCCGTGCACCAGCGCGTCCGAAACCTGTCCGGCGGCAACCAGCAGAAGGTCGTCATCGGCAAATGGCTGTACCGCGGCTCGAAGATCCTGTTCTTCGACGAGCCGACGCGCGGCATCGACGTCGGCGCGAAATTCGCGATCTACGGGCTGATGGACCGGCTCGCCGCCGACGGCGTCGGCGTGGTGCTGATCAGTTCGGAACTGCCCGAACTGCTCGGCATGACCGACCGGATCGCCGTTTTTCACGAAGGTCGATTGACCGCATTTCTCGATACGAAACACACCAGTCAGGAGGAGATCATGCACTACGCGTCGGGGAGTTCCCATGCTTGAAATGACATCCGATCGAAGCCAGGCCGACGAACGGGCGGCGCGACAGCGGCGGCGCGACCTGATCCAGAAGTTCGCGGCGCTGGGCAGTCTCGTCGTGCTCGTGTTCGCGTTCTCGATCTCGAGCGCGGCGTTCTTCTCGGTCGACAACCTGATGACGGTCGGCCTGCAGGTCACGTCGATCGCCTATCTGGGCGTGGCCGCCACCTGCGTGATCATCACGGGCGGCATCGACCTGTCGGTCGGCTCGGTGCTCGCGCTGTCCGGCGTGTGCGCGGCGCTGCTGGTCAAGGCCGGCGCGCCGGTGCCCGCGGCGATGGCGGCCGGCATCCTGGTCGGCGCGCTGTGCGGGCTCGTCAACGGCATCTGCGTGACGCAGATGGGCCTGCCGCCGTTCATCGCGACGCTCGGCATGATGCTCGTTGCGCGCGGCATCGCGCTGCAGATCACCGGCGCGCGGCCGGTATCGGATCTCGGCGATGCGTTCGGCGCGCTCGGCAACGGCGCGCTGCTGCGGATCTCGCGCATCGGCGCGGACGGGTTCCCCGACACGACCTTTCCCGGCATTCCGTATCCGGTCGTGATCATGGTCGTGCTGTTCGTCGTGGTGTCCGTGCTGCTGTCGAGAACGTCGCTCGGCCGCCATATCTACGCGGTCGGGTCGAACGCGGAAGCCGCCCGGCTGTCGGGCGTGAACGTGCAGGGCGTGAAGCTGTTCACCTACGTGCTGTCCGGCGCGCTCGCGGGCGTGACCGGTTGCGTGCTGATGTCGCGGCTCGTCACCGGGCAGCCGAACGAAGGCGTGATGTACGAGCTCGACGCGATCGCCAGTTCGGTCATCGGCGGCACGTCGCTGATGGGCGGCGTCGGCACGATCTCCGGCACGGCGATCGGCGCGTTCGTGATCGGCGTGCTGCGCAACGGCCTGAACATGAACGGCGTGTCGAGCTTCATCCAGCAGATCATCATCGGCGTCGTGATCCTCGGCACGGTGTGGATCGACCAGTTGCGCAATCGCCGGCCCTGACCGGCAGCAAGCAGTCCCTACCAACGAGAAGCGGAGCGAGACATGAACAAATCCATCCTGCTGGCGGCATCGGCGTGCGTGTTCGCGGTGTGCAGCAGCGGCGCGTATGCGGCGGGCGGCGAGATCGCCGTGATCGTCAAGACGGTCAATTCGAACTACTGGCAGAACGTGCAGAAGGGCGCGAAGGCGGCGCTCGGCGGCGCCAAGGGTTACACGATGACGTTCCAGGGCCCGGCGGCCGAGTCCGACATCAGCGGGCAGGTCAACATGGTCGACAACGCGGTTACGCGTCATGTGGCGGGCATCGTGCTCGCGCCGTCCGATCCCGATGCGCTCGTGCCCGCGATCAAGAAGGCGTGGGAAGCGCACATTCCCGTCATGTTGATCGACTCGGCGATCGCGGACGCGGGCAAGCCGTACTACCAGGCATTCCTGTCGACCGACAACGAGAAGGCGGGCGCGCTGTGCGCGAAGGCGCTGATCGACCGCGTCGGGCAGTCGGGCAAGATCGCGATCATGTCGTACGTACCGGGCGCGGGCTCCGAGGTCAGCCGCGTCGGCGGGTTCCGCAAGTACATCGAGAGCCATTCGAAGCTGCAGGTCGTCGGCCCGTACTACTCGCAATCGCAAATGGCGACCGCGCTGAACCAGACGACCGACGTGCTGTCGGCGAACCCGGACCTGAAGGGCATCTTCGGCGCGAACGAGCCGACCGCGGTCGGCATGGGCCGTGCGCTGAAGCAGTCGGGCAAGGCGGGCAAGGTGGTGGCGATCGGGTTCGACGGCAACGAGGACCTGCAGGGCTTCGTGCGCGACGGCACCGTGCAGGCGATCGCCGTGCAGGGCTCGTGGCAGATGGGGAACCAGGGCGTGCGCACGGCGCTCGACGTGATCGAGCGCAAGCCCGCGCCGAAGCTGATCGATACCGGCGTCGTGATGGTCGACAAGCAGAACCTCGATTCGCAGGCAGCGAAGAATGTCCTGTACTGATCGCCCGTGCCGCTTGCACGCATCGAGTCACCACTCATGAACGCAAACGATACGCGCACCTTGCCGCGCAGCGGGCTGACGGTGTCCACGCTCGGCCTCGGCTGCTCGCAGCTCGGCGGCCTTTATCGGCCGATGTCGGCGGCCGCCGCCGCCGCGCTGGTCGACGCCGCGTGGGCTGCCGGCCTGCGCTACTTCGACACCGCGCCGTATTACGGCTACACGCTGTCCGAGCGGCGCGTGGGGGCGGGGCTCGCTCCGCGCGAGCGCAGCGCGTTCACGCTCAGCACGAAGGTCGGGCGGCTGATGCGCGCCGACGCGAGCGTGCGGCCGGGCGACGACGGCTGGGCCGAGCCGCTGCCGTTCCGGCCCGTCTACGACTACAGCTACGACGGCATCATGCGCTCGCATGACGACAGCCGGCAACGGCTCGGGCTCGCGCGGATCGACATGCTGTACGTGCACGACATCGGCGCGATGACGCACGGCGATCGTCACGCGCACTACTGGGAACAGTTGACGCGCGGCGGCGGATTTCGCGCGCTGGATGCGCTGCGCGCCAGCGGCGAGATCGGCGCGTTCGGTCTCGGCGTGAACGAATGGGAAGTCGCGGCAGACGCGCTGAACGAAGCGGCGCTCGATGCGGTGCTGCTGGCCGGCCGCTACACGCTGCTCGAACAGACGGCGCTCGAACCGCTGCTCGACGCGTGCGCCCGTGACGGGACGGCGATCGTGATCGGCGGCGTGTTCAATTCCGGCCTGCTCGCCGGCAACGGCAAGTTCAACTATGCGGACGCGAGCGCCGACGTGATCGACAAGGCCACGCGGCTCGGCGCGCTGTGCAACCGCTTCGACGTGCCGCTTCCCGCCGCGGCATTGCAGTTTCCGTTCGGTCATCCAGCCGTCGTATCGTGCGTGGTCGGCGCGCGCAGCGTGGCGCAGTTGAAGCAGAACGTCGACTGGTTCGAGCGTCCCGCGCCGGCCGAACTGTGGGATGCGCTGCGCGACGAAGGGTTGATCGCGGCGCACGCGCCGGTTCCGGGAGCCCACGCATGACCATGCGCATCGACGCCCATCAGCACTACTGGCGCATCGACGCACGGGCCGGCTGCTGGCCGCCGGCCGAACTCGATGCGATTCACCGGGATTTCGGTCCGGCCGATCTGGCGCCGCTGCTCGACGCTGCGCGCATCGACACCACTGTCCTCGTGCAATCGCTGCCGAGCGAAGCCGACACGCGCTTTCTGCTCGATCTCGCGGACGAAACGCCGAGCGTCGGCGCGGTGGTCGGCTGGGTCGACCTGAAGGCCGACGACGCACCGGCGCGGATCGCGGCGTTTGCGTCCGCGCCAAAGGCGCGCGGCTTGCGACCGATGCTGCAGGATCTGCCCGACGACACGTGGATCGACGATCCGCGGCTGGATCGCGCGGTCGCCGCGATGCTCGAGCACGGGCTGCGTTTTGATGCACTGGTGATGCCGCGTCATCTCGATGCGCTGCATGCATTCGCGCGACGCCATCCGGATCTGCCGATCGTGATCGACCATGGCGCGAAGCCGTTCATCGAGCGCGGCGAATGGCAGCCGTGGCTGTCGGCGATGGGCCGGCTTGCGCGCCTGCCGAACCTTCATTGCAAGCTGTCCGGCCTCTGGACCGAAGCAGGGCCGTCGGCTGGGCCCGATGCCGTGCGCGCGCGCACGCGGCCGTATGTCTACGCGCTGGCCGAGCTGTTCGGGCCGACGCGCCTGATGTGGGGCAGCGACTGGCCGGTGCTGCGGCTGGCGTCGGCGTGCGGCGGCTACGGCGAATGGCTGGCCGCGTGCGAGGACGATTGCGCGCGGTTGCTCGGCGCCGCGGCGCTGGACGGCCTCTTCGGCGGCAACGCACACCGCTTCTACCGGATCGACACCGCACGCCACGACGAATGAACCAGAACGAAAGGAACCCGACATGCTCAGCGTGATTTGCGAATCCCCCGGCGTGCTGCGCGTGCAGCAGCGCGAACTGCCCGTACGCGGCAGCGGCGAAGTACTGTTGCGCGTGCAACGGGTCGGCATTTGCGGCACCGACCTGCATATCTTCACCGGCAACCAGCCGTACCTCGACTATCCGCGCGTGATGGGCCATGAGCTTTCGGCGGTCGTCGTCGAGGCGGAACCCGAGTCGGGGCTCGGCGTCGGCGACGCGGTGTACGTGATGCCGTATCTGTCGTGCGGGCACTGCATCGCCTGTCGGCACGGCAACACGAATTGCTGCGTGAACATCAAGGTGCTCGGCGTGCATCGCGACGGCGCGCTCGCCGAATACCTGAGCGTGCCTGCGCAGTTCGTTCACAAGGCCGACGGCATTTCGCTCGACCAGGCGGCGATGCTGGAATTCCTCGCGATCGGCGCGCATGCGGTGCGGCGCGCGGACGTCCGCGCCGGGCAGCGCGCGCTGGTCGTCGGCGCCGGGCCGATCGGCATGGCCGCGATGATCTTCGCGAAGCTGCGTGGCGCCGACGTCACATGCCTCGACACGCGGGCGGATCGACTGGCGTTTTGCCGGCAACATCTGACGGTTGATGCGACCGTGGAGGTGGGCGAGGATGACGCGGCGCGTCTCGCGGCGTTGACGAACGGCGAGTATTTCGATGCGGTGTTCGACGCCACAGGCAACCTCGATGCGATGAATCGCGGTTTCGAATTCGTCGCGCATGGCGGCAAATACACGTTGATCTCGATCGTGCGCGGGCACGTCGCTTTTTCGGATCCCGAATTCCACAAACGGGAAGCCACGCTGCTCGCGAGCCGCAATGCGACGGCCGAGGATTTCGCGACGGTGCTCGACGCGATGCGCGGGGGGCGTATTCCGGACCGCGCGCTGAACACGCACCGGATGCGGCTCGAAGAGGTGCCGGATGCGCTGCCGCGTTTGCTCGATGCGGGGCAGACCGTCGTGAAGGCGCTCGTCGAATGCTGATCGATCGAATCCGGCACGCGGAGCGCATGCGATGACGCCGCCGATCCTCCAGTTCGGCACGAGCCGCTTCCTGCTCGCGCACGTCGACTTGTTTGTCTCGCAGGCGCTGGACGACGGCAACGCGATGGGCGGCATCGGCATCGTGCAGACGACCGGCAATCCGGCCAGCCGCGCCCGCATCGACGCGCTGCGCGCCACCGGTCGCTATCCGGTGCGGATTCGCGGGCGTGACCGCGGCGGCGTGGTCGACGAAGTCGTCGAGTGCCGCGCCGTGCATCGCGCGTGGGACGCCGAGCACGACTGGGCGGAGATACGCGGTGCCGCGATCGAGACCGTACGCGTCATCGTGTCGAACACCGGCGACGCAGGGTATCGCGCCGATCCGCGCGACACCGTGGACCTGCTGGCCCAGCAGGAGCACGCACCGCACGGCTTTCCGGCGAAGCTGTTCGCGCTGCTGCATGCGCGCTGGCAGGTGCGGCCCGATGACGGCGTCTCCATCCTGCCTTGCGAACTGGTGACGGACAACGGCGACACGCTGCGCGACATCGTGCTGGACCTCGCGCGCCAGTGGCGGCTGCCCGACGCGTTCGCCGACTATCTGGGCAACCGCTGCGTGTGGGTCAACTCGCTCGTCGACCGCATCGTGTCCGAGCCGCTCCATCCGGTCGGCGCGATCGCGGAGCCCTACGCGCTGTGGGCGATCGAGCGGCGTGCCGGCATGGCGCTGCCGTGCACGCATGCTCAGGTCGTCGTCACCGACGATTTGCGCAGCCACGAGCGCCTGAAGCTGTTCTTCCTCAATCTCGGGCACAGCTGGCTCGCGGAGCAGTGGCTCGCGGCGGGGCGCGACCCATCGGAAACGGTGCTGGACGCGATGAACGATGCGCGGTTGCGCGACGGTCTCGAAGCCGTGTGGCGCGATGAAGTCGCGCCGGTATTCGTGGCGCTGGGCTTGCGCGAAACGGCCGAACACTACGTCGACAGCGTGCGCGAGCGCTTTCTCAATCCGTTTCTCGCGCATCGCATCGCCGATATCGCGGTCAACCATCGCGAGAAGGTCGCGCGGCGGATCGAGCCGCTGCTCGCGCTCGCCGATTCGCTGGCGCTGGCGGCCGAACAACCGCGGTTGCGGCAACTCGTCGCCCGCTGCGAACCGGTGGCCGCAACGACAGGGAGAAGACCATCGTGAAGCAACCGACCATCGTGATCCTTCACGGCAACGACAACGTCGCCGTCGCACTCGATGCGCTGGCGCCGGACGTGCCGATCGACGTGCACGGCGCACCGCTGCGGCCGGCGGCCGCGATACCGGCCGGCCACAAGATCGCCACCACGCCGATCGCGCGTGGCGACGCGATCGTCAAATGCGGGCAGCCGATCGGCGTCGCGCTGCGGGACATCGCCGCGGGCGAGCACGTGCACGTGCATAACGTCGGGATGCCTGAGCGGCATGCGCACGACGACGGGCCGGCGGGCGACACGCACGACGTTCCGGCCGATCGCCGCGATACCTTCGACGGATTCGTGCGTCCCGACGGCAGCGTGGGGACGCGCAACTACGTTGGCGTGATCGCGAGCGTCAACTGTTCGGCGAGTGTCTGTCATGCGATCGCCGATGCATACCGGCACGGCGCGCTCGACGCGTTCGGCCATGTCGACGGCGTCGTCGCGATCACCCATCAGAGCGGCTGCGGCATGTCGGCGACCGGCGACGGCATCGAACTGCTGCGACGCACGCTCGTCGGTTATGCGCGCAACCCGAATTTCGCCGGCGTGCTGCTCGTCGGCCTCGGTTGTGAGGTCAACCAGGTCGGCGCGCTCGCGCAGCGGCTCGACGCGGCGGCACCTGGTACCGTGCGCACGCTGGTGATCCAGGACGAAGGCGGCGTGCGCGACACCGTGGCCAAAGGCGTGTCGATCGTGCGGGAGTTGCTGGAGGCGGCCGACGGCGCGCGTCGCAGCGCCGTGCCGGCCTCGCGGCTGACGGTCGGCCTGCAATGCGGCGGCTCCGACGGTTACTCGGGCATCACCGCGAATCCGGCGCTCGGCGCGGCCGTCGATCTGCTGGTCCGCAACGGCGGCACCGCGATTCTGTCCGAGACGCCCGAGATCTACGGCGCCGAGCATCTGCTGATCGCGCGAGCGGCGTCGCGCGACGTGGCCGAGCGTCTGCTCGGCAGGTTGCAGTGGTGGGAGCGTTACGTCGCCGACAACGGCGGCGAAATGAACAACAACCCGTCGCCCGGCAACCTCGCCGGCGGCATCACGACGATTCTCGAGAAATCGCTCGGCGCGGTGTCGAAGGGCGGCCGCTCGCCGCTGCGCGCGGTCTACGACTATGCGGAGCCGGTGCGGCAAGCGGGGCTCGTGTTCATGGATACGCCCGGTTACGACCCGGTGTCGGCCACCGGGCAGATCGCCGGCGGCGCGAATCTCGTGTGCTTCACGACGGGCCGCGGTTCGGTGTTCGGCTCGAAGCCGGTGCCGACGATCAAGATCGCGACGACGACCGGCCTGTACGAGCGGATGCAATCGGACATGGATTTCGACAGCGGCGGGATCGTCGCCGGTTCGCTCTCGGTCGGCGAAGCGGGCGAGCGGCTGTTCCGGCTGATGCTCGACGTTGCCTCCGGACGACGATCCCGCAGCGAGGACAACGGCATCGGCGAACGCGAGTTCGTGCCGTGGCTGCGCGGCGCGGTCATGTGACGCGAAAGGCGACATGCGACCGCGTGCGCAATCGGACAGCGAAGGAGAAGCCGCGATGGAAACCCGCATGAGCGAGCCGGCGATCGGCGAAATCGGCCGCGACGATCATCTCTCCGACCTGGAGAAGGGCTTGCTCGGCGAAGCGCTGCGCTTGCTCGCCGAGACGCGCGCACGGGCGCTCGAACTCTGTGTCGAGGTGAGCCGGCGGCAGGGCGGCGGGCGCCGACCTACGCGCCGGCCATGCGCGCGTCGAGCCGGAACAACGAGACGGCCTCGGCAAGCCGGTTTCCCTGTTCCTCGAGCGACTTCGAGGCGGCGGCCGCCTGCTCGACGAGCGCCGCATTCTGCTGGGTGACCTCGTCCATTTGCGTAATGGCGAGATTGACCTGCTCGATGCCGCGACTCTGTTCGCTCGACGCCGCGGCGATTTCGCCCATGATGTCGGTCACGCGCGAGATCGCATGCGTGACCTCGCTCATCGTATCGCCCGCGTTGTTCGCGATATGCGAGCCGTCCTCGATTTTCCGGACCGATTGCGAGATCAGCTCGCGAATTTCCTTCGCGGCGCTCGACGAACGCTGCGCAAGACTTCTGACTTCGCTTGCCACCACCGCGAAGCCGCGGCCCTGTTCGCCGGCGCGGGCAGCCTCCACGGCCGCGTTGAGCGCGAGGATGTTGGTCTGGAACGCGATCCCTTCGATGATCCCGGTGATCTCGGCGATCTTGGCGGAGCTCGCGCTGATGTCGGTCATCGTGTCGACCATCAGGCCGACCGCCGAGCTGCCGCGCTGCGCGACCTCCGATGCGTTGTTGGCCAGGCCGCTCGCCTGTTGCGCATTGTCGGCGTTCAGGCGCACGGTGGAGGTCAGTTGCTCCATGCTCGACGCGGTTTCCTGCAACGACGCGGCCTGCTGTTCGGTGCGGGACGACAGGTCCTGGTTGCCGGACGCGATTTCGCCGGCGCCGGTCGCGACGTTGCCCGATGCGGTACGGACTTCCGAGATCAGGCGGATCAGGTTCGCCTGCATGTCGCGCATCGAGGCCAGTACGCTGCCGGCCGGCGCGGCGCCGGTCGTGGCTTCGGCGCCGAGATTGCCGGCGGCGATATGGCCGGCGATATCGCTGAGCACGGCGGGCTCCGTGCCCAGCGAGCGCAGCAGGCCGCGGGTGATGACGAGGCCCGAGAGCGCGGCCGCGGCGGCGGCGGCGATGCAGATCGCGATCAGCATCAGGCGTCGCGAGGTATAACGGTCGTCCGATTCCTTCACCAGTTGATCGGCCCGCGCGCGCGAGTACGTCGCATACGTGTCGGTGGCCGCGACGAGCTGGGCCAGCAGCGGTCGGCACTGTTCGTTGATCATCGTGATCGCCTGATCGCGCCGGTTGTTCGCCGCCGCGTCGACGATGGCGCGCGCCACGGGGCCGTACTGCGCCTCGACCGCCCCGATTTGCCGAACCAGTTCGCGCGCCTTGTCGGATGCGCCGCTGCCCTCGCGGACCGCATTCGTCAGTTCGCCCATCAGCGCGCCGACTTCGTGGTCGGCCTGCAGCGCCGCTTCCTTCTCGATGTCCGCGTCGCGCGGGCTGGCCGCGAGGACCTGGTTGCGGGCGGCGATCGCGCGCCGGTCGACCGCGAAGCGAATCTTGTCGGCCAGGTTCGCGCGGGCGTTGGTGCCGTTGACATAGTCGTCGAATGCCGCGTTCGCGTTGCCGAGCGAGACGATGCCGACGATGGAGACGAGCACGACCGTACACGTAAGAAGTCCGAAAGCCATGATCAGCTTCGTGCGAACGGTTAATCGTCGATCGTTCATGGGATGAATCCGGTTGTGGTTATCAAATAGATTTCCTGATTAACGGAATGGTGAAAGAAAGGTTTAGGACCGGCGCTGCGGGGCAATCGTTTGCGGGTTGCCTGTCGTCAAAATAAATCCGACCGCGATCCGCATTCGTCACGCTGAGCCGGAGAACGGCGCTGTTTTCGCCCGCCATGCCGTTAAACGGATCAGGTTCGCCTTGTTCAGCGATCCCATTTCAATCACGCGGTAACGGAGACCGAAGTCATCATGCTGTCATCAATTCGCGCACGGATACTTGCGACGTGTGTCGCCATCATCGCGGCGGCGCTGGTCGGCGCGATGACGAACGCGGCCTTCAAGCACATCCTGATAGTGCGCGACGCGCTCACGGACGTCTCGAGCGGCAGCGGCGATCTGACGAAGCGCCTGCCGGCCGACGGCGCGGACGAAGCCGCGCAGATCGCGAGAGCGTTCAACGCGTTCGCCGAGAAGATCAGTACGATCCTGCGGCAGATCCGCGATTTCAGCACGTCCGTGAACCTCGCGAGCGCCGAGATCGCGCAGGGCAACCAGGATCTGTCGGCCCGCACCGAACACGCGGCGTCGAGCCTGCAGGAAACGGCCGCCGCGCTCGAGGAGATCGCCGGCACGGCCCGCAACCCGGCCGATGCGGCGAGCCAGGTGAACCGTCTGGCGGAATCGGCGTCGGACGTCGCGCTGCGGGGCGGCACGGTCGTGCGCGACGTCGTGTCGACGATGAACGACATCACGCAGGCGTCGGCGGAGATCGCCAACATCGTCGGCGTGATCGACGGCATCGCGTTCCAGACCAACATTCTCGCGTTGAACGCCGCCGTCGAGGCGGCCCGCGCGAACGAGCACGGCCGCGGCTTCGCGGTCGTCGCCGGGGAAGTGCGTGCGCTCGCGCAGCGCAGCGCGCAGGCCGCGCGGGAAATCAAGCAGCTGATCCACTCATCGGTCGAGAAGATCGAGGGCGGCTCCGGGCTCGTGCAGACGGCCGGTGCGACGATGGACGAAATCGTCGACGGCGTGCGCAACATCACGAGCGTGATCGCCGAAATCAGCGTCGCCGCGAAGGAGCAGAGCACGGGGCTCGAGCAGGTGAATCAGGCGGTGTCGCAGCTCGACGATACGACGCAGCAGAACGCGGCGCTGGTCGAGCAATCGGCGGCTGCCGCGACGTCGCTGCGCGAGCAGGCGGCCCGGCTCGCGCAGACGGTCGGCGAGTTCAGGCTCGCGGAGCGCGCGGTGGCGGCGTGACGGTTCGCGTGACGGGGCCGGCGGGCCCCGGTTTCATGCGGCGCGGCGAAGCCAGTCCGGCTGGCGCACCCGCCGACGACGGGCGGGATTTCGTTCGTATCCTGCACCGGTCCGCTGTACGTCGCCCACGCCGTGGCTGACTGCGATCGATCACCCGTGGGGAGGCCGGTGTTGCTGCCGTTCCGCTCAGGCAAGCAGCCCGCGTGCCGCCAGATTCGCATACAGCGCGCGCACGCCGAAGGTCCACGGCGCGATCTCCGTGCAAAGCCGCACGGTGTTGACGAGTGCGCCGAGTGCGGGCGTGGAGATCGTGACGCGGTCGCCGAGGTGATGCGTGAATCCGCCGCCGGGCGCGTCGCGATCCTGGATCGGCGAGAACATCGTGCCGAGGAACAGCATGAAGCCGTCCGGATATTGGTGATGCGCGCCGCAGGTCTGCGCGACGAGGTCGGTCGGGTCGCGGCTGATCTCGCGCATATGGCTGATGCCGTCGAGTACGAAGCCGTCGTCCGCGCCTTCGACGCGCAGCGACACGCTGCATGCCCGCACGCTGTCGAGCGTGAAGCCGTCGTCGAACAGCCGCACGAACGGGCCGATCGCGCACGAGCCGTTGTTGTCCTTGCATTTGCCGAGCAGCAGCGCCGAACGGCCTTCGATGTCGCGCAGGTTCACGTCGTTGCCGAGCGTCGCGCCCACCGGCCTGCCGTCACGGGCGACCGCCAGCACGATCTCCGGTTCCGGGTTGTTCCACACCGACACGGGCAGCAGCCCCACATCCGCGCCGAAGCCGACCGCCGACATTGGCTGCGCCTTGGAGAACACCTCCGCATCCGGGCCGATGCCGACTTCCATGTATTGCGACCATGCGCCGCGGCGTTCGAGCTCCGCCTTCAGGCGCAGCGCGGCTTCCGAGCCCGGCACGATCTTTGATAGATCGGTGCCGATGGTCGCGGCGATGGTGTCGCGAACCTCCCGCGCTTTGGCCGGATCGCCGCCCGCCTGTTCCTCGATCACGCGCTCGATCAGGCTGACCGCAAAGGTCACGCCGCACGCCTTGATCGCCTGCACGTCGCACGGCGCGAGCAGGTGCGTCGCGCCCGGCGTGCCGTCCAGCGCGGCCTGCAACAACGGCTCGACACGGCCGAGCGATTCGCCGGCAGCGGTGCGCGCGATGGCGACTGCATCGGGGCGATCGAACAGGTCGGCGGTGGTCGGCACGGTGCGTGTGATGTCGAACACTTCGCCGCCGCGCACGGCGACGACGCTCGGGCCCGCGTGGGCGCCGTCGTGCCGCCAGACGCGGCCGATCAGCAGCGCGTGGTCGAGGTCGTGCGGCAGGCAATCGGAAACGGAAGGCGTATGCATGGTCAGCTCGGCAAGAGTCGGGGGCGGTGGGTCAGTGCGAATGGCGCGGGTTGCCGCGCTGCTCGATCACCTTCAGGTACAGCGTGGCCGGTTCGAGGCAGCCGCCGGTGGACAGCTGGCCGACGAACCGGCGATAGAGTTCCTGCCACGGCGTTTGCGCCTGCGGCACGGTGAAGCTTTCGGTTTCGCGGCGGCGCGCGAGTTCGTCCTCGTCGACGAGCACGTCGACGCTGCGGCGATTCAGGTCCACGCGCACGCGATCGTTCGTGCGCAGCAGCGCGAGGCCGCCGCCGACCGCGGCTTCCGGCGACATGTTCAGGATCGACGGGCTGGCCGATGTGCCGCTCTGGCGTCCGTCACCCATGCACGGCAGCGACGTCACGCCGCGCTTCACCAGTTCGGCAGGCGGCGCCATGTTCACGACTTCGGAACTGCCCGGGTAGCCGACCGTGCCGCAGCCGCGGATCACGAGGATGCAGCGCTCGTCGATGTTCAGCGCGGGATCGTTGATGCGCGCGTGATAGTCCTCGGGGCCGTCGAACACGATCGCGCGCGCCTCGAACGTATTCTCCGCGCCCGGCTCGGACAGGTAGGTGCGGCGGAACGCGTCGCCCACCACCGACATCTTCATGATCGCGCTGTCGAAGAAGTTGCCCGACAGCACCATGAAGCCGGCGCCATGCTTGAGCGGCGCATCGGGCGTGCGGATCACGTCGCGGTCGGCGTCCTGCGCGGTGTCGGCGATCTCGCCGATCGCGCGGCCCGATACGGTCAGGCAGTCGCGCCGCAGCAGCCCGGCCGAATCGAGCTGGCGCAGCACGGCGGGCACGCCGCCGGCGCGGTGGAAGCTCTCGCCGAGGTAGTCGCCGGCCGGCATGCAGTTGACGAGCAGCGGCACCGATTCACCCAGGTGCTGCCAGTCGTCCAGGCTCAGTTCGACGCCCATGTGGCGCGCAATCGCGATCAGGTGCGGCGGGCAGTTGGTCGATGCGCCCAGCGCGGACGCGACGACGATCGCATTCTCGAATGCCGCGCGCGTCATGATTGTCGACGGGCGCAGGTCTTCCCGAACGAGCTCGACCGCGCGCTTGCCGGTCGCGTAAGCCATCTGGCCGCGCTCGCGATAGGCGGCGGGAATGCTTGCGCAGCCGGGCAGCGACATGCCCAGCGCCTCGGCGAGGCTGTTCATCGACAGCGCGGTGCCCATGGTGTTGCAATGGCCGATCGACGGCGACGAGGCCGTGGTCAGCTGCATGAAGCCTTCGTAGTCGATCTCGCCCGCCGCGAGCAGGTTGCGCGCATGCCAGATCACCGTGCCCGAGCCGACCCGCTTGCCCTCGTGCCAGCCGTCGAGCATCGGGCCGCCCGACAGTACGATCGCGGGCATGTCGACGGTGGCGGCCGCCATCAGGCACGCGGGCGTGGTCTTGTCGCAGCCGGTCGTCAGCACCACACCGTCCAGCGGAAAGCCGTGCAGCACTTCCACCAGCCCGAGATACGCGAGATTGCGGTCGAGCGCGGCGGTGGGCCGGCGGCTTTGCTCGGCGAGCGGATGCACGGGGAACTCCATCGGAATGCCGCCCGCGTCGCGGATGCCCGCCTTGGTGCGTTCGGCCAGCTCGATGTGATGGCGGTTGCACGGCGCGAGGTCGCTGCCCGTCTGCGCGATGCCGATAATGGGGCGGCCCGACTGCAGTTCCTCGCGCGTCAACCCGTTGTTCATGAAGCGCTCGACATAGAGTGCCGTCATGTCCGCGTGCGCGGGGTCGTCGAACCATTCTTGGCTGCGCAGGCGGCGAGGGGTGTGTGACATGGCAGGCTGTCTCCTGAGGGGCCTTTGTCATTCTGCATGCCGGATGGTACCGGTAACATCGTTTGGATGTTAGCACGGGTTTTTTGCGCAGCGGAAGGGATTTCGTGCGCGCGTGGCGACGGAGAGGGGCAGGGGCCGGTACGAAGCCGCGCGCGTCGCGTCTTGGGATGCGTGCGGCCGTCGGCCCGTCAGGCGCTTTCCCGCGCGATGATCGTGTAGTCGATACGGATGCTTTTCGATTCGGTCCGCTCGCCGGCGTCACGCGCTTGCAGCGCCGCCAGCAACGCTTCGCCCGTGCGCAGCCCGATGCCGTACGCGTCGACCGATACGGTCGTGATGGTCGGATGGCAGCATGTCGCCACTTCGAAGTTCCCGAAGCCGGCCACGGCGATATCGGCCGGCACGGCGAGCCCGCGCCGGTGACACTCCATGATCGCGCCGAACGCCGACATGTCGCTCACGCACATCACCGCGTCGGTATCCGGCCATTGCTCCAGCAGCGCGGCCATCGCCGGCCCGCCGTGGCTCATCGTGATCGGCGATTCGCCCAGCCGCACGACGCGCGGTTCGCCCAGCCCCTGCGCCTTGATCTCCGCCTGGTAGCCCTTGAGCCGGTCCAGGCCGCGGCGATCCAGTTCGCTCGCGCCGACCAGAAAGCCGATGCGCCGGTAACCGCGCTCGGCCAGGTGGCGCACCATCGCACGGGCGGCGCGCACGTTCGAGAAGCCGACGGCGGTGTCGATCGGGCGCGTGGGCAGGTCCCACATCTCGACCACTGGAATCGCCGAGCGCTCCAATACCTTGCGCGTCGCATCGGTGTGCTGCGACCCCGTCAGCGCGATGCAGCGCGGCTGGTGTCGCAGCATCGACCGGACGAGCCGTTCTTCCCGTTCGAGGTCGTAGTCGGTATCGCCGAGCAGCAATTGCAAACCATGCGGCTCGAGCGCATCGGTCAGGCCGCGCACGGTGTCCGAGAAGTTGGAACTCGACAGCGACGGCACCAGCACCGCGACGAATTCCGAGCGCCCCGACGACAGCGCACCGGCAGCGGCATCCGCCACGTAGCCGAGCTGGTCGATGGCCTCGCAGACCCGTGCGCGCGTCTCGGCGGCCACGCTGTGGCCGGCGAGCACGCGCGACACCGTCATCTTCGATACGCCGGCGAGGCGCGCTACGTCGGACATGCGGGGCGGCCCGGCGGGCCGGACTGCGGTGGGACTGGGCATCGGAATCGCGATCGGGAGAAGGCAGGAAAGGCTACATCATACCGGTGCGGCATACCGCGCAGGCACGGTCGCGGCGTGCCCGCCGCGGTGAGGGCCGCACTAGGGAAACCACGCGTCCGGCGGCACTTGTACACGCGTGTCGCCGCATGCTACCTTCGAATGTGTTACCGGTATCAGCTTGCCGATCGCTCCCGTCGCCTCGTCGGCTTTTTTTTGGCACCGGATGTTATCGGTAACATCGATGCGCGCAGCGCACGCGACGGTACGAAGAAGATCGACACAATCAGGAGACAGACCGATGCCATCCCTTACGCAGGCCGCTGCCGCACCGGCCGCGGCCGACTCGTCCGAAGACGCCCTTTACCGCAAGGTCATGCGGCGCATCCTGCCGTTGCTGCTGCTCTGTTACGTCGTGGCCTACCTGGACCGCGTCAACGTGGGCTTCGCGAAGCTGCAGATGCTCGACGACCTGAACCTGAGCGACGGCGTCTATGCGCTCGGCGCCAGCATCTTCTTCTGGGGCTATTTCCTGTTCGAGATGCCCAGCAACCTGCTGTTGCACCGCTACGGCGCGCGCTTCTGGATTGCGCGGATCATGATCACGTGGGGCATCGTGTCGTCGTCGATGGCGTTCATCGTGCCGCTCGCGCAGTTCTTCCACGTGCAGACGACCACGATGTTCTACACGCTGCGCTTCCTGCTGGGGCTGTGCGAAGCGGGTTTTTTCCCGGGCGTCATCCTGTACCTGAACTACTGGTTCCCGGCGCGGCGCCAGAGCGTGGCGATGTCGGGCTTCCTGGTCGCGATCCCGCTGAGCCTGACGCTCGGCAGCGTGCTGTCCGGCTGGCTGATGGAGCAGACGCACGGCCTGTCGGGCATGAGCGGCTGGCAATGGATGCTGCTGCTCGAAGGGCTGCCGTCGATCGTGGTGGCGTTCATCGTGCTGGCCTGCCTCGGCGACGGCCCGCAGACGGCGAAGTGGCTGTCCGCCGACGAAAAGGCGGTGCTGTCGCGCAACCTCGAATCCGAGGCCGCGCACAAGTCGCACAGCATCGGCGCCGCGCTGCGCAGCCCGCGCGTCTGGTTGCTCACCTTCATTCTGCTGACGTTCAATACCGGTTTCTACGGGCTGGCGTTCTGGCTGCCGTCGATCATCCGCGCGTCGGGTGTGCACAGCCCGCTGCACATCGGCGTGCTGACGGCCATTCCGTACCTGACGGCGATCTTCGCGATGGTGTGGAACGCGTCGCACTCGCGCAAGACCGGCGAACGCCGCCTGCATGCGGCGATTCCCGCGCTGATCGGCGGCGTCTTCCTGATCCTGAGCGCGGCGTTCGCGCACAACGTGGCGCTGTCGATCGTATTCCTGACCATTGCCACCTGCGGCATCCTCGCGCTGATGCCGATCTACTGGACCTTTCCGGGGCAGATCCTGTCCGGCACGGCCGCGGCCGCCGGCATCGCGCTGATCAACTCGGTGGGGAACCTGTCCGGCTTCACGGGCTCGATGATCACCGGCGTCGCCAAGCAGATGACCGGCAACATCAACAACGGGACTTATGCGCTGGGCGCTTGCCTGCTGGTCAGCTGCATGTTGATCGCGTCGATTCCGCGCGATATCCTGCGGCCGCCGGTGGGGCGGTAGGGCGTTCGCGCGACGTTACGTCCGGCCGGGGCGGGGGCATCGCGCCGCCTCGGCGCCGGATGCATCACGTCACGCGGATCGATCTTGTGTGAGTTTGCTCGACCACCACACGCGGAATTCCGGCTACTTCCAGCCAGGGACGCCCGGCGCGCGACTCTGCTTTCTCGTGAGCGGCCGTCATGCGTCCTCCAGTGCGAAGCGCACCTTGTCCCCGAGCGTGCGCAACCGGTCGACCGGTTCGTTCGAGAACACGAAACGGACGTACTGCTCGCCGTGGGCGACGCCCCATCCGGTCATGGCCGTCGCACATACGCCGTGGCGCAGCAACCGCTCCGACATCTGCGATCCGGTCAGACCGAAATCGGCGACGCGCAGCAGCATCGACCAGCCGCCCGCCGGCATGCCGAACGGGAGTCCCGACAGTTCGGCGGCGACCGTATCCCGCCGTCTCTCCAGTTCGCTCACGTAGCCAGGCAGATCGGATGCGGAATGTTCGAGCGCAACCGCCGCGGCCTCCTGGGCTATGCCGACCGGTACCACGACATTGGCGAGCGACACGGCCACCAGATCCGGAATCAGCCATTCCGGCGCGACGATCCAGCCGACCCGCCAGCCGATCATGCGCAACTCTTTCGACGCCGCGCCGACCGTGACCGTACGCTCGGCCATGCCGGGCAGGCCGGCGGGATGGATGACCGTACGTCCATCGAAAAGCAGCCGTTCCATCGCGCTGTCGAGGATCAGCAGCAGATCGTTCTGCACACACAGGCTCGCGATCACTTGCCAGTCGGACGCATCGAAGAAGCCGCCCGAAGGCATCGACGGCGACATCAGCAGCATGGCCCGCGTTTTCGGACCGATTGCTGCCCGCAGTGCCGTCTGGTCCAGCTTCCATTCGCTGCCCGGCGTGAAGGTGAACGGGACTTGCTTAGGCACGCCGCCCGCCAGGCGGATGCGGTTCAGCAGACCGGCGTACGTCGGATCGGTGACGATGACTTCGTCGCCCGTCTCGACGGTGGCGAGCAGCGTATTCAGAATGCCGGAGAGTCCACCCGCCGACACCACCACCTGGTCGGCCGTGAAGCGCTGCCCCGAAAGCGCCGACACGTGTGCGGCAGCGCTCGCGCGCAGCCGATCCTGACCGACGAAGGGCAAATAGGAGTTGGCCGAGTCTCGCTGGATGGCTTCTCGGGTGAAGGCCAGCGCTTCTGAAGTGGGTGGGAGGTCGGTGTCGAGATTTTCGAGTCGCAAAAGGTCGACGTCGGCATGATCGGCGATCGACCCCATGCGATCGACGCCGATGCCGGCAATGTGCTGCAGACGGACAGGGCGGTGGCGGTGCATCGGACCTCCGATCTTGTTACAATTTTATAGATAATATATGCATGGTGGTCGGGATGAACTTTGAAGTCAAGGAGGAGCGCTCGCTGGCCGATCGGATCGCTATCGCATTGGCGGACCGCATCATCTCGGGCGTCATCGCGCCGGGGGAGTGGCTGCGTCAGGACCACATCGCGGCAGAGTTCGGCGCGAGTCATGTGCCGGTACGCGAGGCGTTCAGACGGCTGGAAGCGCAGGGGTTGGCCGTGGTGGAACCGCGACGAGGCGTGCGGGCGGCGCCGCTCGAGCCGGCGGACGTGCTTGAAATGGCCAAGATGCGTGCTGCTTTCGAGGCGCTGGCGTTGCGTGAGGCGATTCCCGCGCTCGATGCACGGGCGCTGGAGGAACTCGATGCGATCCTCGATCAGGAGGCCGCGGCGCGTGGCATCGCCGTGCTGGGCACGCTGAATCTGAGGTTTCATCGGGCGTTGACCGCGCCGTGCGGGATGCCGCGGCTCGTCGCCGCGATCGGCGACATGCATCGGGCCAGTTCACGGCATCTGTATGCGACGTGGCAGCAACTCGACTGGCAGGATCGCTCGAACGACGAACATCGGGACATCGTTCGGGCGATACGTGAGGGGGATGTGGACGCGGCGTGTGCGGCTCTGTCCGCGCATATTCTGGCTGCGGGGGATGCGCTGGCTCAGGCGTTGCGTGGGCGGTAGGGATGTGGGGCAGGCCGGGGGCATTGACCGGTGCGGAAGGCTGGTATGGGGAATGGCTGGCGTTTTTTCTGGGGTAGCTATAGGCAAACGCGTCGGGCTGCATCCGGCCAAAAAGCGACATCTGCGCACGTAGGTAGAATCGTCAACAATCAGCTCTAGGTTTGATGGCCATTCCCATTTCGCGAGGCGCAGCGATGAAGGTAACGATTGCATACATCGAAGAACCACCGTTCGGTTGGACGGAAGCGGATGGTAATGCTACGGGTGCTGACGTTGATCTGGCCGATACGGTTCTTCGGGCGATCGGTGTTACCCGGATCGAGCATCGCCTGACGACATTCAGTGAACTGCTACCCGGCGTTGAAGCAGGTCACTGGGATATGAACGTTCCGCTCTTCGTTACCCCTGAACGCGCCAATATCGTCGCGTTCAGCGTACCCGTATGGGGGATCGGAGACGGCTTTCTGGTTCGGACTGGAAATCCGAAAGCGCTCAACAGCTACGTGTCACTCGCCAAACGTCCCGAGGCGCGCCTTGGCGTCATTGCCGGACAGGTGCAACACGAGTCGGCGAGAACGTCAGGCGTAAGTGAGGACCAGATAGTCATCTTCGAGCAACAGGCCGACGCGATCGAAGCGGTTCTCTCGGGCGCGATCGACGCGTATGCAAGCACAGCCTTGGGAAATCGCATAGTTGCGTATCGGATCGGAGGCTCAATGCTTGAGGCAGTGGAGCACGAGCCGCAAACGAATGGCACGCAGCAGAAGCTCCCGCTCGGCGCATTCTCGTTTAGCAGACGAAACAGCGCTCTGCTCAATGCGGTAAACGGGCAACTTCGTTCATATCTGGGCTCAGAAGAGCATCGCGCTCGTATGGCGAGATTCGGCTTGACAAACAATGAAATCGATTCCGCTCTCGCGCATGGGGTGTGAGACGGGCTTCGGCCACTTTCGGGCCTTCGACTTCGGTGTCTAAACCGTCACCAATCCAGGTCACGAACACTTGTTGATGACCGTCGTTGGGAATGCCACACACAATCTCACGTCATCACCGCACGACGATTTGATCAGACTGGAGACATAGCTAATGACCGATCGTGCTTCCCGCCGTCAGCTCGACCTTCTAGGCTCTCCGCGCTGGCAATGGCTCGATGAACTTCAGCGTATCTGGTATGTGCGCGCCTTAGATTCAGCCGATGGCTGCTCGCCCGACGAGCTCGCCGATATCTCGGCTCGCCTCAATTTCGTACTGCCAGCCACGCTTGCGGAGTGGTTCGAACTCGTCGGCCACCGCTTAGAATCCGTTCAGGACGCCCCCGCGACGCCCCTTACGGTGCGCGTTCAGGATGGCCTAGTAAGCGTCTGGACGGAGAACCAAGCTGTATGGACGCTGCTCGTAGGCGCCGGAATCGATCCGATGTGCCAGATCGATAGTTCCGATTTCTGCTTTCCAGCTACTCCTTTGAGCCAAGCATTGCACGGGATGACGCTTAGCGACACGTTAGTGGGCGCTTGGGGTGGCAATGGTCGTGGACCACTAGGTGACTTGGCGTCATCGGTCGTCGGAGGCGTAATCGAGGACGCTGCCGACGATGAGGTGGCTCGTGTCCTGAGTGCTTTCCCCCAACTAAAAGTCCCAGGCAATCCGTTCTATAACGTCCCGCCCCATGGGGACGGCACGACGATACTTCGTGATGGGATTGGCTTGGAATGGGCGGTGGCTACGGCAGAGGCATTCGAGCACATTGATGCGCTGGTCCCGCTCGAACCTCCCGGCGGCCGCTATCGGGTGAGCCTTGAGCTCCCTACGGCAGTCGCGCGCCAGGTCGGGCTGATCGGACGTAATGCTATCCCGGATTTTAATGCCATCCATTTGCCCTCTGAACTTGCGAGGCCGGCGACGGGGAGCGTCAGCCAGCTTTCGGCTTCATTTGAGTGGGAGACCGCGCAGCCCGAAAAATGTATGTCTGCTGTTCGGAACGCGCTGCCCGAGACTGAGCGAGCGCTGGCCAAGATTACTTACAGACCAGAGCGGATTGCGCACCGGCGAACCGTCGAATCGGATGGAGGTGTTGATGATGAGCGTTGAAATCTGCCTTTCCGCCGGTTGGTAAGCAAGCCACAGCAAACGGTACGTCAGCGTCTGGGACCGCGTTCGACCTGCCGGTCCAGGTGCAGGCGCGCGACGATATGGCGAAGCCGCGAATGGCTGATTGGGAGAAATTCGACTGACCGTTACGGGTCGTTCAGAGCCATTCGTGCCCGCGTGCAGGTCTTCATTCCGCCCGACGGCTCACGACACCCTGCGCCGCATCCCCCGCACCTGCAGCCAGATGGCGGATATCAGGAAATAGAGCGCACCTACTCCCGCGTAACCCGCGATCTTAACGATCGCCGGCGGCATCGGCGCATGGCTTTGCAAAATGAAGAACAACCCGGCCAACGCCGATTGCGCGCCGCTCAGCACCATCACCCACTGCGCGCCGGCCTGCTTCCAGCGCCGCACGGCAGTGCCGAGCTGCAGCGCGCCGGACAGAATCGCCCATACGCCGAACACCGCGAGGACCGCGGGCAGGCCCGCATTCAACGCCGGAAATACCGCCAGTGTCGTGACGGCGCTGATCGCGACGTTGACCGCCTGCGTGCGGTTTGCCGCCATCCCGCCGCTGCGGGACAGGTCGACGAAATTGGCGAGCGCATCCCAGGCCGGATAAACGACCAGCAGGACCGCCGCGCCGGCCGCGCTCCGCCGGCCGACGGAAAACGCCAGCGCGACCCAGATCAGCGAGAACACCGCCCGGGAAAAGTAGTACCGCTTCAGCCAGTGTTCGTCGGCCAGGGCGTGGAATTCAGGGTAGCGATCAGTCATTTGCACTCCTTTTACATCGAAACGTCGTTCCGGCCGGCACGCAGGATGTCCGCCATGCGGATTCGGATGCGGCGCCGGGACGGATCTCCAGTGCGCCGAGTATCGCAATCGTCCGCGCCTGCCGCCATCGGTCAGATGTCCGATGGCGAAGTCCGCGGGGCGCTCCGCAGAGATGCGAGCGAACATCGCACCGTGTTGGTCCCGGGGCGCGCCGCCCGACGCGCATGCCCCTGCACGCCGCGACGCCGTCGCGTATGATCGTTTCCCCGTCCTCGCGAATCTCTCCGCCCATCCGATGCCCGACGCCGAAGCCCGTCACGCCCCGCTGCGCATAGTCGACGCCGTGCGCGCGCTGGCCTTCATCGGCGATCTCAGCATGGGCCAGCCGACCGACCATTCGCCGCGCACCGGCTGGCTGGCGGCGCAGCTCGCGCACGCGGCACGATTCGATGCATCGGTGTGCGACACGGCTCGCGAGGTGGCGCTGTTGCGCTGGTCGGGCTGCACGGCGAACGCGGCGGGCTTCGCGCAGGTATTCGGCGATGACGTCGCGATCCGCGCCGCGATGCTCGAGAGCCGGCCCGCCATGGCTGAAGCGATCGGCAGCGCGGGTGTCGCGCTGATCCCGCTCGCGCAGATTCATTGCGAAGTCTCGGGCGAGGTGGCGCGAATACTCGGTCTGTCCAGCGCGACGGAAACCGCGCTGCGGCACATTTTCGAAACCTGGGACGGCAACGGGCTGCCTGCGCGGCTCGAACGCGAACAGGTGCCGCCCGCCGTGTCGATCGTCGCGCTGGCGGGCGACCTGGACGTGCTCAGCCGCACGTACGGCATCGAACAGGCCCTCGACTTGATCGGCCAGCGCGCGGGGTCACGTTATCCGGCCGTGCTCGTCGAGACTGCTGCGCGCGACGCACCGCGCTGGCTGGCGGCGCTCGAGCACATGGCGCCCGCCGACCTGGATGCCGCATTGGCCACGCCGGACATGCAGGGCGCGACGTCCGCCGAATTGATTGCGGACGTCATCGATCTGAAACTGCCGTGGATGACGGGTTTTTCGCGTTCGGTCGCGGCGACGGCGGCCGCCTGTTACGGCCGTCTTTCGCCGGACGAGGCCGCGCGCGAACGCGTGTACCGGGCCGGACTGATTCATGGCATCGGCAGGGCCGCGGTGCCGAACGATGTGTGGAATCTGCCGACGCGGCTGCCTGCGAGCGCATGGGAAAAGGTGCGACTCGTCCCGTACTGGACCGAGCGCGCCGGCAGGCAGACCGGCGCGCTCGGCGAAGCCGCGGTGCTTGCGTCGTATGCCTACGAGCGGCAGGACGGTTCGGGCTATTTTCGCGGCGCGCGCGATGTGGCGCTGACGCTCGAAGCGCGCGTGCTGGCGGCGTCGCTGGCGTGGGTCGCGTTGCGCTCGGCGCGTCCGTGGCGCGCGGCGCTGAGCGATGCCGCCGCCGCCGTCCAGTTGCAGGAAGAAGCGGCGTGCGGCCGGCTATGCGGCGAAGTGGTAGCCGCGCTCGTGACGGGCGGGACGCCCGTGCCCCGGCGCATCGCCACGGGCGCGTCGGCCGTTGGCCCGCGCCTGTCCGCGCGGGAAATCGACGTCCTGCGGGCAATCTCCCGCGGCGCGAGTAACAAGCAGGTCGCGCAGGCGCTCGCGATGAGTCCGAGCACGGTGCGCACCCATGTCGAGAAGGCGTTCCGCAAGCTCGAATGTTCGACGCGCGCCGCGGCGACCCTCAAGGCGTCGGCGCTGGGGCTGCTCTGACGCGCTCCGCGACGCGGATTCGCTTTCGTGTGTGCGCGGACGGCCCGTCGGGCCGGCGCGACCTTTGACGCTCCGCCTGTCCGGTGGCTTATCCCGCGTATCGAAGATGGCGGTTGCACCATTCAAGTCGACCAGTCGTTGATCCGTTCCCTGCGATCCGAGTCTGTCGCGTCGGTGTCGGCCCAACCGTACCCCAACGTCGCGATTGCGAAGTAGACGGCACCGACGGCTTCGCAGGAAAGCAGCGCGCCGGCCAGCGCCATTCGCGCTCCACCCGAGACCATTTGCGCCGGCGCGTCGGCGTGTTTCCCGCGATGCACTGCGGTGCCGATCCGAAACAGGCCCGACACGATAGCGAGCACGCCGAACGCACGCGGCAGGCCGCTCGCCAATGCGACGATGAAGATCTGACGTCCCGACATTGCAGTGATCCTCCCGGTCCGGTATCGCGTGACGGCTGCCTATCCTGACACCCGATCGTTCGCGGCGCCATCGGACAAGTGACCGATGGCGCCGGCCTAAACCGATGCATGGCGGCGCGCGATCGGCGCTACGACACGCGCGAGAACACGTCCGTGATGAGCCGGTCGGGTTCGATGTCGGTGAACGCATCGATATCTGCCATGACGTCTGCCGTCTCCGCGGACGCGAACGCAGCGTCCAGCGCCGCACTGTCCTTGAAACGGCACATCGCCACGACGATCAGTTCGCTATCCTCACGTGCTGGAAAGAAAGCGTCGATAGCGTCGAGCCCGTACGGCTTCCAGGATTTTTCCACCAGCGGAATGTGTTGTTCGACGTAGTAACGGGCATCGAATCGCGTGCCCGCGGCTCGGCGATAGGAGACGATGAAATACACGAAGAACCTCCAGGTCGGACTGACGCGGCGATGAATGTCGGTACGGGAAAATACGGGCAAATACAAACGATCACGGCCGTTCGCGTTCGGGGCCGAAGCCCGGACGCGCGGCGGCCCGCATCGACGTATGAGCGGCACCCGCCCGTGCAAGCGAGATGCCCAGCGCGGCGCCCACGGCGAGGAACACCGAGATCGACAGCAGTGCGACGATGAACGCATGCGCGATGGCCGCCGGATCCTGGCGCGTGCCGAGCGTCGTATAGAAAATGCCGCCGATGATCGCCACGCTCAGCGACGTGCTGACCTGCAGCGTCGAGCTGGCGATGCCGGCGATCATGCCGGACAGCGCCGGTGCGACGCGCCCCGTCACCATGCGCATGAGCGTCGGCAGCGCGAGACCTTGTCCGAAACCGATGACGAAGAGCACGACGGCGAGCGGCGCGGCAGCGAGCGGCATCCCGATCGGCGTGGCATCGATCAACCACGCGAGGCCGACGAGCCCGACGATCTCCAGACTCATGCCGAACGGATTGACGTAAGCGCCGATGACACGCGCGGAGGCAGGCGTCGACAACGGGCCGAGCAGGAACCCGACGCCGAACGGCAAGAACACGAGGCCCGCGCTCAGTGCGTCGACGTGCAATGCATTCTGCAGATACACCGAGAACAGCAGGAAGAACGCGCCGATCGAGTACAGCAGCAGCGCGATCAGCAACGCGCGGCCGAGCCCCGGTGCGCGCAGCGCGGCCGGATCGAGCAGCGGTGCGCCGCCGCGGCGGCCGAGCCGGCGCTCGTAGCGCCAGAAGAACCCGGTGAGGGCCGGCACCGCGAGCAGCGACACCCATGCCCATACGGGCCAGCCTGCTTCGCGCCCCTCGATCAGCGGCACGATCAGCGCGCCCAGCGTCAGCATCGACAGCGCGGTGCCGCCGAGGTCGAGCTTGCGCGCATGCTGCGCACGCGTTTCCTTCAACAGCGGAATCCCGAACAGGACGACCAGAATCGCCAGCGGCAGGTTGACGAGGAAGATCGTGCGCCAGCCCAGATTCAACAGATTCAGCGAGATCAGGATCCCGCCCAGCGCCTGCCCGACCACGGCGGCGAGGCCGAATACCGCGCCGTACAAGCTGAGCGCGAGCGGCTTTTCCGCTTCGGGGAAGATCGCCTGGATCGAAGCGAGCGCCTGCGGCGCCATGATCGCGGCCGTCACGCCCTGCAACGCGCGGCCGACGATGAGCGTCCACGGCGAACTGGCGAAACCGCACAGCGTCGAGGCGATCGCAAAGCCGATCAACCCGAGGAAAAACACGCGGCCGCGGCCGAACAGGTCGCCCAATCGCCCGCCGGTGATCAGCGTCACCGCGTACAGGCCCGCATACGATGAAATGACGAGTTGCTCGGCCGACGACGAGGCGCCCAGTTCCGCGCGGATCGACGGCAGCGCGACGTTGACGATGAAGAAATCCAGCGGCGGCAGGAACGCGCCGACGAGCAGGACCGCAAACATCGCCCAGCGGCGCGGGTCGGGTGATACGGGGTCATTCCGTGACATGGACGATTCTCCATACGGAACCAATCGGTTCCAAATTGGGTAAAAAAATATCAGTCGAGGATGCGCATCGTGCGGTCGACCAGCGCGAGCATGTCCTGCTCCGACACGCCGGTTTTGCCCAGCACGCGCATGCCCTCGATCTGGCAGACCAGCAAACGCGCCAGCACCTGTTCGTCCTGTTCGGCGATCTCGCCGCTCGCCTGGCCACGGACGATCGCACCGGCATAGAGCTGTTGCAGCCGCCGGAACATGCGCCCGGTGCGCTCCGCGACATCCGCGTCGCGCGCGGCCAGTTCCGTGGTCATCGCGACCGCGAGACATCCGCGCCGGCCCGCCTCGCCGACGGACAGGCACGCATAGCGCAGCAGCGAATCGCGAATCGCATCCTTGACGGCGCCGGGTTGCGACAGAATGTCCGCGGTCGCCTTGAGCCCGTCGGCCATGTACAGGTCGAGCGCCGCCAGCAGCAGCGCCTTCTTGTCGCCGAACGCCTTGTACAGGCTACCGCGCGACAGGCCGGTGCCGGCCATCAGGTCGGGCAGGGACGCGCCTTCGTATCCGCGGTCCCAGAAAACGTCCATCGCGTCGCGCGCGGCATCGCCAAGTTCGAATTCGCGTGGGCGGCCCACGCCAGCCGGATTTGCCATTGATCGGTGTCGCAAACGATGCGGTGCCAAAAGTTGGATGCATTATATGAACCGATCGGTTCCGATGTCAACGCATGCCTGTCGACCGGGCGCGGCGAGGGCCGCCTCGCGGACGGCCCGGATTCATCCGATCAGTCGAGCCCGCCCTGGCACAGGTACTTGATCGACAGATAGTCGTCGAGCCCGTAGCGCGAGCCCTCGCGACCATAACCCGACTCCTTCACGCCGCCGAACGGCGCGGCCTCGCTCGCGAGCGCGCCTTCGTTGATCCCGACGATGCCCGTTTCGAGCCGCGCCGACACGCGCGCAATGCGCCGCACGTCCTGCGTGTAGAAATACGCGGCGAGCCCGAACGGCGTGTCGTTTGCGGCGCCGACGGCTTCGTCCTCGGTATCGAAGCGGAACAGCGCCGCGATCGGGCCGAACGTTTCCTCGCAGGTCAGCTGCATGTCGGCGGTGGCGTCGGCGAGCACCGTCGGTGCGTAATAGTTGGGGCCGAGTTCGGCCAGACGCTTGCCGCCGGCGAGCACGCGCGCGCCGCGTTCGACGGCGTCGCCGACGTGGCGGGCAATCTTGTCCACTGCACGCGCGTTGATCATCGGGCCGATCTGCGCGGCCGGGTCGGTCGCCGGCGCGACCTTCAGCGCGGCGACGCGCGCCGCGAGCTTCGCGGCGAATGCGTCGTAGACGCCGGCCTGCACGTAGACGCGATTCGGCGACACGCACGTCTGCCCGCCGTTGCGGAACTTGGCGGCCATCAGCCCGTCGACCGCGGCGTCGAGCTCGGCGTCGTCGAAGACGATGAACGGCGCGTTGCCGCCGAGCTCCAGCGACAGCTTCTTCAGCGTCGCCGCCGACTCGCGCGCCAGCAGCTTGCCGACAGGCGTCGAGCCGGTGAACGTGATCTTGCGCACGCGGCCGTCGGCGAGCCAGTCGGCCACCGCATCGATGCCACGTTCGCGCGACGCGGCGATCAGGTTCAGCACCCCGGGCGGCACGCCGGCTTCCTGCGCGAGAAACGCGAGCGCGAGCGCGGTCAGCGGCGTGTCCTCCGCCGGCTTCGCGACCACCGTGCAGCCGGCCGCGAGGGCGGGCGCGATCTTGCGCGCGATCATGGCGAGCGGGAAGTTCCACGGCGTGATCGCGGCGACGATGCCGATCGGCTCCTTCACCGCGCTCAGCCGCTTGCCGCGCTGCTGCTGCGGAATCAGGTCGCCATACGTGCGTGTCGCTTCCTCGGCGAACCACAGCACGTACGACGCGCCGTATGCGACTTCGCCGCGCGCTTCCGCGAGCGGTTTGCCCTGTTCGCGCGACAGCAGTTTCGCGAGATCGTCGGTATGCGCCACGATCGCGGCATGCCACGCGCGCAGGATCGCCGCCCGTTCGCGAGCGGGGGTCGCGCGCCATGCGGGCAGCGCGCGTGCGGCCGCGTCCGTCGCGGCGCGCGCGTCGGCGGCGCCGCTGTCGGGTGCGTGCGCGACGATGTCGAGCGTGGCCGGATCGACGACGTCGAAGCGACGGCCGTCGAGCGCGTCGCGCCACGTTCCGTCGATCAGGTTGGCGGTGCGAACGAGTTCGGTTCGGGACAGCGTAAGCGGCATGACAGGTCCTTGGATGAAGCCGTCCGGCGGAGGCGCGGGCGCGCGACTACCCCGCGCGGACAGCACGTTGCCGCGTTCGGGGTTGCCGCAGGCCGCCCGTCAGTGACGTTCGCCGAACAGCGATTCGAGCGGGTAGTGCCGTTTGACGAACGGCGATTTGATGATCACGTAACTGAAATACTTCTCGATGCCGATGTTCTGCTCGAGCAGCCCTTCGACGATCGTCTGGTAATGGCTGACACTGCGCGTGATGAACTTCAGCAGATAGTCGTAGCCGCCGCTCGCGAGGTGGCATTCGACGATCTCGTCGACGTTGCGGATCGCCGCGACGAAGCGGTCGAAGTCCTCGCGCCGGTGGTCGGCCAGCGTGACCTCGGTGAACACGACCTGCACGTCGCCGAGCTTCTCGAGCTGGATGTGCGCGCCGTAGCCGCCGATGTAGCCGGCCTTCTCGAGCCGCTTCACGCGGATCAGGCAGGGGCTCGGCGACAGCCCGACCGCATCCGCCAGCTCGACGTTGGTCATGCGGCCGCGCTTCTGCAACTGGGAGAGGATGCGCAGGTCGATGCGATCCAGCTTGCTGTCCGTCATGTTCACGTGAGTCGGAAAAATGGAATGTCCGGTTACTTTAGAGTCGAACGATGGCCGCCACAAGCCCGGCTTTCCCTCGGCCGGTCAGGCCGGCTGCGCGTGCGCGGCGTCGAGGGCGCGCTGCACGCCCTGATCGGCCAGCACGTCGTCGAGCGTCTTGCGCACGCGTTCGAACATCAGGTCGAACTCGCCCGCGGTGAAGCTCAGCGCCGGCGCGAAGCCGAGCACGCCGTCGCCGAACGCGCGAAACACCACGCCGTTCGCGTAGGCGGCCGCCGCGATCTTGTCCGGCACGTTCAGCGCCGCGTCGAAGCGCGTCTTGTGCGTCTTGTCGGCGACCAGCTCGAGTGCGCCGAGCAGGCCGGCCGAACGCGCGTCGCCGACGAGCGGATGCGCGCGCAGCGCATCGAGCCCCGCCGCGAAGCGCGGCGCCAGCGCCTGGCCGTTCGCGAGCAGCCCGCCTTCGTGATAGAGCTTCAGCACCTCGAGGCCGATCGCCGCGCTGACCGGGTGCGCGGAATACGTATGGCCGTGCCCGACCACGGCCGACTCCGCACGGCTGCCCGCGATCCCTTCGTAGATTTCGTCGGACATCAGCACCGCGCCCATCGGCGCATAGCCGGCCGTCAGCCCCTTCGCGACGGTCATCAGGTCCGGATCGACCTGTTCGGTCTCGCACGCGAACAGCGGGCCCGTGCGGCCGAAGCCGGTGATCACCTCGTCGGCGACGAACAGGATGCCGAGGCGCCGGCACGCGTCGCGCATCGCCTTCAGCCAGCCGGCCGGCGGCACGATCACGCCGCCGGAACCCTGCACGGGTTCGCAGAAGAACGCGGCGACGTTGTCGGCGCCGAGTTCGGCAACCTTGGCTTCCAGCGCGGCCACCGACGCGGCGATCAGCGCCTGCGGATCGCCGCCGAGCGGATGGCGGTACGGGTAGGGCGACGGGATGTGGTGCTGGTCCGCACGCGGCAGGTCGAAATGACGGTGGAACGCGGGCAGCGCGGTGAGGCCCGCGCCGATCGACGACGAGCCGTGATAGCCGCGCTCGAGCGCAATCATCTGCTTCTTCGACGGGCGGCCTGTCGCGTTGAAATAGTGCGTGATGAAGCGCACCGCGGAATCGATCGCGTCCGAGCCGCCGAGCGTGAAGTACACGCGGTTCAGCGACGGCGGCGCGAGCGCCGCGAGCCGTTCGGCCAGCTCGATCGCGGGCTGCGAGCCGAAATGGAAATAACCGGTCGCGTAGGGCAGTTTCGCCATCTGCTCGGCGGCGGCCTTCACGATGCTGTCGCGGCCGTAGCCGACGTTGACGCACCACAGGCCCGAGAACGCATCGAGCAGCGTATGGCCCGCGGCATCGCGCAGGAACACGCCGTCGGCGGATTCGAGCATGGTGACGCCGCGCGCCTCGTGCGCACGATAGTTGACGACGGGGTGGATCAGGTGTTGACGATCAGCTTCGATCAGCGCGGCGTGGTTCATGGCAGGGCGGGACTCTCGTCGGGTGTCAGCGATGAGTTCATGCTACCGGGCGAGCCATCCTCATGCGTTTTCAATTTGCAGTCTGAAACATACGAACGCGGCGTTTGTGCGGGGCGCTTCGGCATTTTCTGCTGCGCGCCCCGCCGGGCCGGGCGCACGCGTCAGTAGCCGCGCGCGCGATCGACGACGCCGATCATCGGCTGCCCCGCGCGATGGCGCGCGAGGTTCGCGAGCACGGCATCGACCGCGGAGTCCGGCCGCGTCGCGCTCGCGATGTGCGGCGTGATCCGGATGCGCGGGTGCGTCCAGAACGGATGGCCGGCCGGCAACGGTTCGGGGTCCGTCACGTCGAGGATCGCGCTGTCGAGCCGGCCGCTCGCGAGCCCCGCGAGCAGCGCGGCTTCGTCGAGCTGCGGGCCGCGCCCGACCTGCACGAGCGACGCGCCCGCCGGCAGCGCATCGAACACGCGCGCGCCGAGAAGCCCGCGCGTGCCGTCGGTGAGCGGGAGCAGGCAGATCAGGATGTCGGTGCGGGCGAGGAACGCGTCGAGTGCCGCGTCGCCCGCGTAGCAGTCGATGCCGTCGAGCGTGCGCGGCGTGCGGCTCCAGCCGGCGCACGGGAAGCCGAAGCGGCGCAGCGTATCGAGCACGGCCTGGCCGAGCGTGCCGAGCCCGAGCACGCCGACGCGCCGCGATGCGGCCGCGCGCACCGGCTGCTCGCGCCACACTTGCGCGCGCTGCTGGGCCGCGTAGTCGAGCAGGTCGCGGTGGATCGTCAGCACGGCCTGCGTCACGTATTCGACCATACCTTCGACGATGCCGGGCTCGATCATCCGCACGACCGGGATATGCGCCGGCACGCGCGACAGGTCGAACTGATCGATGCCGGCGCCGACCGAGAACACGACTTCGAGATTCGGCAGCAGCATGGCCGGATCGTCGGGCGGCTGCCACGCGGCGAGATAACGGACGGCTTCAGGATCGCCGAGGTCCGGCCAGATCCGGAACGGAAGCTCGGGCGCCTGTTGCGCGAAGCGCTGTGCCCATTGCGCACCGCGCACCGGGTCGGCCTTGTAGAGAAAGCTCATCGTGGGTACCGCTCAACCGAGGGCCTGGTTCACGATCGCGAACGCGCGCAGCGCCGGGTCGCGCGCGGGCGTCGCGCCGCGCGCCATGGCGACGACGGTATCGACGCGCGGCAGACCGAGCCCCTGCAGCCAGTCGGACAGCCCGCTGTCGCCGGGCACGTCGAGCCGCACGAACTTCCCTTCGTGCAGCGCGAGCCAGTGGCTGATCAGCGCCTGCGCGCGCTGCGCGTCCGGCGCGACCACCGGGCCGATCGCATGGCCGCGGCCGAAGCGGCGGAACAGCGCGAAGCCGAGGAGTTCGCCGTCGCGATCGAGCGCGATGCCGTTCGCGACGCCGAGCAGCGCCTCGATCACCTCGTCGCGCCGATAACCCGCGGCTCGCGAGGCGAGCGCGGCAAGCCGCGGGCCGTCGTTTGCGCCGATGGGCCGCAGGCGCTCGCCGGGCGGCAGCGATATCAGCGGCGGCTGGAAGGCGGCACCCTGGTGCTGGTCGATCGTATCGATCACCTCGAACCCGAATTTCGCGTACAGCGGCTCGCCGGCCGGCGTCGCGTGCAGAAAAATGGTTCGCGTGCCGAAGCTGTCGACCACGCGGGTGAGCAGTTCGCGCCCGATGCCGCGGCCCTGGTGCTCGGGCGACACGATGACCATGCCGAGCGACGCGTGCGCTTCGCCGAAGCGCCAGCCGAGCGCGGTACCGACGATGCCGGTTTCGTCCTCGGCGACGAAGCCGTCGCCGAGCTGGAGCACGAAGCGCCAGTCGTCGAGCCGGTGCGGCCACTTGACTGCTTCCGACAGACGATGCGCGGCGGGCAGGTCGGTTTCGGCGAACCGACGATAAATAAGCGTGCGGGAAGGGTTGAGATCGGACACGCTGGACTCCGGATGGGTAGGAATGACATATCGACTCTGCCAGCGACACCGCGGCACGGATAGGATGATTCGCCTGTTTTCCGGCGACGGCGGGCGGCCGTGCAAGATCGACGCAAACCGGCTCGATCGGCGCGTGCGAACGCGCGGATCGTGCCGCCGAGGCCCGTCAATCCGACAGCGCCTGCTGTGGGAACGGCACTACGATGAAAACACCGGTGTCGCGGCCGCTTGCCGGCGCGCCGCCCCGCCGGTGCGGCGGGACCGCGCCGGCAAGCGCCGCAGATCGTGCTGCCCGCGCCGCGCAACACGCGGCGATTCTGCGTTTTGGGCGGCGTCGAACGACGTGCGCCGGGTTTTTTGCCCTGATTCAATTTCGTACCACCCAGCCCATCCCCGGCCCTGCCGGGGCTTCACACCGACAGGACGTCACCATGATCCAATTTGAACCGAAGTACATCACGTTCGACTGCTACGGCACGCTGACCCGCTTCCAGATGGCGGACCTGGCGCGCGAGATCTACGCGGACCGGCTCTCGCCGGTCGCGATGGAGGATTTCGTGCGTGCGTTCGCCGCTTACCGGCTCGACGAGGTGCTCGGCGCGTGGAAGCCGTACCGCGACGTCGTCGTCAACGCGATCCGGCGCACCTGCGCGCGAGTCGGCGTGAAGTTCGACGAAGCCGAGGCCGAGCGCTTCTATCATGCGGTGCCGACGTGGGGCCCGCATCCGGACGTGCCGGCGGGCCTGTCGCGGCTCGCGACGAAGTACAAGCTCGTGATCCTGTCGAACGCAATGGACGAGCAGATCATGAGCAACGTCGACAAGCTCGGCGCGCCGTTCCATGCGGTGTTCACCGCGCAGCAGGCGCAGTCGTACAAGCCGCGGATGCAGGGCTTCGAGTACATGTTCGGCAAGCTCGGCTGCAAGCCCGAGGACGTGCTGCACGTGTCGTCGAGCCTGCGCTACGACCTGATGACGGCCGAGGATCTGGGCATCAAGCACAAGGCGTTCGTCAATCGCGGCCACGAGCCCGGCACGCCGTTCTACAACTATTACGAAGTGTCGGATATCGGCCATCTCGCGACGCAGCTCGGCCTGTAAGCCGCCGGGGCCGGCTGATCCATCGCGCGATGGGACGCGGCCGCGATGCCGGCGCGCCCCGTCACGCGTTCGATCAGCGTACGAAACGAGGGTAATTACCGATATCGAGTCGTTCAAGGCGGGACCGCCCCGGCCGATATATGTACCGAACGGTTAATATTTCGAGGCCCCCGCATGAAGTTGTCCACCAAACTGCTGATGCTCGTCGCCGCGGCGCTGCTCGGCGTCGTCCTGCTCGCCGCGTTGTCGCTGCACACGCTGCGCGACGCGCTGATCGACAGCCGCCGCGAAGAGATCGTCATTCTGCTGACCAAGGCCGAGCATCTGGTCGATTCGTATCGCGCGCTGCAGACGAGCGGCACGCTCACGCAGGAGCAGGCGCAGCAGCAGGCCAAGGCCGCGCTGGCCGCGCTCAACGCGAATTCGAAGAGCTACTTCTGGGTCACGACGTCCGACGGCGTCAACCTCGTGCACCCGAACGCGAAATTCATCGGCACGCGCGCGAAAGGCAACCGCACGACCAGCGGCATGACCGACAGCGAGGCGTACCGCGCGGGGATGGCGCAGGCGCATTTCGCGCTCGTCGACGTGCTGATCAAGCGTAGCCCGGACGCGGACCTGGAGCCGAAGCTGCAGGGCGTGGTCGCGATTCCGGACTGGAACTGGTGGATCGGCACCGGATTTTTCTACGACGACATCAACGCGGCGTTTGCCCGGCTCGCGATGGCGCTCGGCGCCGTCGCGCTCGTCATCGCCGCGGCGCTCGCGGCCATCGCCTGGGGCGTGCTGCGCAGCGTCAGGCGCACGCTGGGCGGCGAGCCCGCGCATGCGACGCAGATCGCCGCCCGCATCGCGGCCGGCGAACTGGACGTGCAGTTCGATACGGCGCACGCCGCGCCCGGCAGCCTGCTCGTCGCGCTGGGCGACATGAAGGCGCGGCTGACCGACACCATCGCCGAGATCCAGACCACGACCCACTCGATCGCCACCGGCACCGGCGAGATCGCGCAAGGCAACCTGGATCTGTCGCAGCGCACGGAGCAGCAGGCCGCGTCGCTGCAGGAGACGGCGGCGAGCATGGAGCAGATCACGTCCACGGTCAAACAGAACGCCGACAATGCGCGCCAGGCGAATGCGCTCGTGGCCCAGGCCAAGGATGCGACCGAACTCGGCGGCGCCGCCGTGCAGGCGGTCGTCGAAACGATGCGGCAGATCTCGGATGGGTCGGTGCGGATCGCCGACATTACCGTCGTGATCGAAAGCATCGCATTCCAGACCAACATTCTCGCGCTCAACGCCGCGGTGGAAGCCGCGCGGGCCGGCGAGGAGGGGCGCGGGTTCGCCGTCGTCGCGTCGGAAGTCCGCTCGCTCGCGCAACGCAGCGCCGCGGCCGCGAAGGACATCAAGGGCTTGATCGACGCGTCGGTCGAGCGGGCCGGCAGCGGCAGCCGGCTCGTCGAGACGGCCGGCGAGCGCATGACGGAGATCGTCCGGTCGATCGACCGGGTGGCCGACATCATGGGCGAGATTTCGGCGGCGTCGGCCGAGCAAAGCACCGGCATCGAACAGATCGGGCTGGCGGTCGCGCAAATGGACGAAGTCACCCAGCAGAACGCCGCGCTCGTCGAGCAGGCGGCGGCGGCCGCTTCGTCGCTGGACGAGCAGGCGGCGCGCCTGCGGGCCGCCGTATCGGTATTCCGGCTCGCTGCCTGACGACTGCACGGCCGCACGGCCGCACGGGTCCGGTTTCCCGGCGGTCCCGTCATCCTCCCGTCTTCCCGCCAAGCCGTTCCGATCGAGCGGCATTCTTCTGAACTTTCCTGCGCGACGTCCCGTCGCGATCCCCACCGTCGACGCCCGTGCATGCGGCGATCTGCCGCAATACACCGTGCGTTTCAGCCGTCATCGGCATGCGGACACGCATTCGACACAAACGTGCGGTTTGCGTGTGCCAAACGCGCGCCGGATGCCGAACGGACAATTTTGTCGGCGCAATCTGCGGCGGCTGCGGCCTTACGATTTCCTGCATCGACACGGGTTGGGCAGCCGCCGCGACACGCCGCCGGGTACACGGCGACACGTGGGCGCACGCAGCAATTCATGCTGCGCGGGCGGCTCAAAACGGTCGATTCGTATCGTGCGGGCGGCCCGAATCGCGACAAACCGCATTTTGGCGATGCTTAAATGAATTGCATGTGTACGACGTTGCGCCCGCCACCAGCAAGCGGGCACTGCGGGATTCGAGAACCACGCTGGACCCCAGACCCCACTTTCAACAGTCAGGAGCAGTTCGGATGAGCGACGATATCGACAACGGCGGCGGCAACGGTGGTTTCACTCGCCGCGACATGATGAAGGTCATGGCGGCGAGCGGCATGATGGCCGCCGGCGCCGGCGGACTCCTGATGAACCCCGCGTCCGCATTCGCGGCGCCCGCGGCGAAACGCGGCGGCAAGATCCGGGTCGCGAACGAATCCGGTTCGACGGCCGATACGCTCGACCCGGCCAAGGGCTCGACCGGCGCCGACTACATTCGCTTCTTCATGTTCTACAGCGGCCTCACGCAGCTCGACGCGAGCCTGACGCCGCAGATGAATCTCGCCGAGTCGCTGCAGACCACCGATGCGAAGACGTGGGTCATCAAGCTGCGCAAGGGCGTCACGTTCCACGACGGCAAGTCGGTCGGCCCCGCCGACGTGGTGTATTCGCTGATGCGCCACAAGAACGCCGCCACCGCATCGAAGGTCAAGCCGCTCGCCGACCAGTTCGCCGACGCGAAGGCGAGCGGCCCGGACGAAGTCACGCTCACGCTGGTCAGCGCGAATGCCGATCTGCCGGTGATTCTCGCGACGCCGCAGCTCGTGATCGTCAAGGACGGCACGACCGACTTCAGCACCGGCATCGGTTGCGGCCCTTACAAGCTCAAGTCGTTCAAGCCGGGCGTGTCGACCGTCGGCGTGCGCAACGACAGCTACTTCAAGCCGGGCCGGCCGTATCTCGACGAGATCGAGCTGATCGGCATCGGCGACAGCGCCGCGCGCCTGAACGCGCTGCTGTCGGGCGACGTGCACCTGATCAACGCGATCGATCCGCGCTCGACGCAGCGGGTCTCGTCGACGCCGGGCTACGCGCTGAAGGAAACCAAGTCGGGCCTCTACACCGACCTGATCATGCGCAGCGACAACCCGATCGTCTCGAATCCCGATTTCGTCGAAGGGATGAAGTACCTGTTCGATCGCGAGCAGATCCGCTCGGCGGTGTTCCGCGGTTACTCGGTGATCGGCAACGACCAGCCGATTCCGCCGGGGCATCGTTACTTCAACGCGTCGCTGCCGCAGCGCGCGCACGATCCGGACAAGGCGAAATTCCTGCTCCAGAAGGCGGGCGCGCTGGGTGTCACGCTGCCGCCGATGTATGCGACCTCCGACGCGAACGGGTCGGTCGAGATGGCCGTGCTGCTGCAGCAGGCCGGCCAGAAGATCGGGCTGAACCTGCAGGTCAACCGTGCGTCGCCCGACGGCTACTGGTCGAACCACTGGATGAAGCACCCGCTCACCTTCGGCAACATCAACCCGCGCTCGAGCGCCGACGTGCTGTTCACGCAGTTCTTCAAGTCGGACGCGCCGTGGAACGAGTCGGGCTGGAAGAACGCGAAGTTCGACCAGCTGCTGCTCGCCGCGCGTTCGGAAACCGACGACGCGAAGCGCAAGCAGATGTACGGCGACATGCAGGTGATCGTGTCGCAGCAGGGGCGGGTCGGCATTCCGGCCTTCATCAGCTTCCTCGACGGCTACGACAAGCGGCTCGCCGGTCTCGGTTCGATCCCGACCGGCGGGATGATGGGCTTCATGTTCGCCGAGCACGTGTGGTGGAACGCGTGACGTCGTTGCTGGCGGCCGCTTTGCGGCCGGTGCGGGCGACCGCGCCGGCCACGCGCGGCCTTTTCGGGAGTGTCGCTTCATGAACCGAATTCTCATCGGCCTGATCGTCCGACGCATCGCGCTCACCGCGCTGACGTTGCTGATCGTGTCCGCGATCATCTTCACGATCACGAACCTGCTGCCCGGCGACGCCGCGCAGGCCGCGCTCGGCCAGTCGGCGACACCGGAGACGGTTGCCGCGCTGCGCCAGCAGTTCGGCCTCGACATGCCCGCGCACGTGCGTTACGCGCACTGGCTCGCCGGCCTGATGCACGGCGATTTCGGCCGTTCGCTGTCCGGCGACATGCCGGTGTCGGAGATGATCGGCGGACGCCTGCCGAAGTCGCTCACGCTTGCGGCGATCACGACCGCCGTGTCGGTGCCGATCGCGCTGCTGCTCGGCATCCTCGCGGCGGTCAAGCGCGAGTCGCTGGTCGACCGCGTGATCAGCCTCGGCACGCTGTCGCTCGTCGCGACGCCGGAATTCCTGATCGCGACCGTCGCCGTGCTCGTGTTCGCCGTGAAGCTGCGCTGGCTGTCCGCGTTGTCGTACAGCGGCGAGATCGAAAGCCTGCACGATTTCCTGCGTGCGTATGCGATGCCGGTGCTGACGCTGTGCGCGGTCGTGATCGCGCAGATGGCACGCATGACGCGCGCCGCGGTGATCGAGCAGTTGAGCGCGTCGTATGTCGAGATGGCCGTGCTCAAGGGCGCGAGCCCCGCACGCGTCGTGCTGCGCCATGCGTTGCCGAACGCGATCGGCCCGATCGCCAATGCGATCGCGTTGAGCCTGTCGTATCTGCTCGGCGGCGTGATCGTCGTCGAGACGATCTTCAACTATCCGGGCCTCGCGAGCCTGATGGTCGACGCCGTCAGCAACCGCGATTTCCCGCTGGTCCAGGCGTGCACGATGATCTTCTGCGTCGCCTACCTGACGCTCGTGCTGTTCGCCGACCTGTGCTCGATCGTGTCGAACCCGCGACTGCGGACCTGACCGTCCCGCCCTTCTTCCGAGATGCCGCCCATGCACCCGACCGACCCCGTTCAACGCAGCAACACGCTGCCGCCGTCCGGCGAACCGCGCCCGCCGTGGGGCGGCGCGACGCCGCCCGCCGCCCCGGCCCCCGACCAGCCGCGCAAGCGCCGTTCCGCACGCATCGAATTGACGGCCGGCGGCCGTGTCGGCCTGTCGATGGTCGGGCTGATGCTGTTCATCGCGGTGTTCGCCCCGCTGCTCGCGCCGCACGACGTGGGCGCGATCGTCACGCCGGACGTGTTCGCGCGGTTCAGCGCGAAGCTGCCGTTCGGCTCCGACTTCCTCGGCCGCGACATGCTGAGCCGGATCCTGTACGGCACGCGCCTGACCGTGCTGCTCGCGCTCGCCGCGGTGCTGCTCGCCGCGCTGACAGGCACGACGCTCGGGCTGCTCGCGACCGTGTCGGGCCGCGCGGTCGACGAGACGATGAGCCGGCTGCTCGACGCGCTCACGTCGATTCCGTCGAAGATGTTCGCGCTGATGTTCGTCGCCGCGTTCGGCTCGTCGCTGCCGCTGCTGGTCCTGACCGCCGCGGTCAGCTACATGCCGGGCTCGTACCGGATCGCACGCGCGCTGGCGGTCAACATCAGCACGCTCGAATTCGTGCAGGTCGCGAAGGCGCGCGGCGAGAGCGCGCTGTACATCGCGTGCGTCGAGATGCTGCCGAACATGATTCATCCGATGCTCGCCGATACGGGCCTGCGCTTCACGTTCGTCGTGCTGCTGCTGAGCGGCCTGAGCTTTCTCGGGCTCGGCGTGCAGCCGCCGTATGCGGACCTCGGCTCGCTCGTGCGCGAGAACATCGCGAGCCTCGGCGACGGTTCGGCTGTCGCGATCATGCCCGCGGTCGCGATCGCGATCCTGACGGTGGGCGTCAACCTGTTGATCGACGGTCTGCCGCATCGCGGCCGCCGCAAGGGCGCGGCCGCGGCCGCCGGAGAACACTGATGCGAGATCAATCGACTCCGCTCGTCGAGGTGCGCGGGCTGCGCGTTGTCGGCGGTCGCCCGGGCGCCGCGGAAACGACGATCGTCCACGACGTCGACTTCGAGATCGGGCGCGGCGAGGTGCTCGCGCTGATCGGCGAATCCGGCTCGGGCAAGACGACGATCGCGCTGTCGCTGATGGGCCACGCGCGCACCGGCTGCCGGATTGCCGGCGGCTCGGTGAAGATCGGCGGCACGGACGTCTGCAGGCTGTCGGCGTCGGGCCTGGCCGCGCTGCGCGGCCGCAAGGTCGCGTATATCGCGCAGAGCGCGGCTGCCTCGTTCAACCCGTCACGCACGATCCTCGACCAGGTGATCGAGAGCGCGCTGATTCACCGGACGATGTCGAAGCGCGATGCGCAGGCAAAGGCGGTCGAGCTGTTCCGCGCGCTCGCGCTGCCGGAGCCGGAGACGATCGGCAAGCGCTATCCGCACCAGGTGTCGGGCGGGCAGTTGCAGCGGCTGATGGCCGCGATGGCGCTGATCACCGATCCGGAGCTCGTGATTCTCGACGAGCCGACCACGGCGCTCGACGTCACCACGCAGATCGACGTGCTGCAGGCGTTCAAGAGCGTGATCCGGCGCTACGGGATGAGCGCGGTCTACGTGTCGCACGACCTGGCCGTGGTCGCGCAGATGGCCGACCGGATCGTCGTGCTGAGCGACGGCGTGATCCGCGAGACGGGCGACACCGAACAGATCCTGCATGCACCGGCGCACCCGTACACGCAGAGCCTGATCGCGGCGGTCACGCCGAACGATGCGCAACGCGACGGGAAACCGGCGCCGGCCGACCCGGCGCCGTTGCTCGAGGTGCGCGGCGCGGTCGCCGGTTACGGCGGCCGCAACGCGAAGGGCTGGCCCGCGAAGCTGATCCTGAACGAAGTCGACCTGCGCATCGGGCGCGGACAGACGGTCGGCGTGATCGGCGAATCGGGCTCCGGCAAGACGACGCTCGCCAAGGTGATCGCGGGCCTGGTGCCGGCGGCGGCCGGGAAGATCCTGCTCGACGGCGAGCCGCTCGCGCGCGATATCGGCAAGCGCACCAAGGAGCAGCACCGGCGGGTGCAGATCGTGTTCCAGAACGCCGACACCGCGCTCAATCCGGTGCATACCGTCGAGCGCACGCTCGCGCGGCCGCTCGCGTTCTACCACGGGATCAAGGGCGCGCGTGCGCGGCAGCGCGTCGCGGAGCTGCTCGAACTCGTGCGGCTGCCGCAGGCGGTGGCCGCGCGGCGCACCGGCGAGCTGTCGGGCGGGCAGAAGCAGCGCGTGAACCTCGCGCGTGCGCTCGCGGCCGAACCCGACCTGATCCTGTGCGACGAAGTCACGTCGGCGCTCGACACCGTGGTCGGCGCCGCGATCATGGACCTGCTGCGCGACCTGCAGGCGAAGCTCGGCGTGTCCTACGTGTTCATCACGCACGACATCGCGAAGGTGCGCGCGATCAGCGACGACATCGTCGTGCTGTATGCGGGCCGCCGCGTCGAGACGGGCAGCCGCGACGCGCTGTGCGCGCCGCCTTATCACCCGTATTCGCACCTGCTCGTGTCGTCCGCGCCGGAGCTGCGCGCGGGCTGGCTCGACGATGCGGCCGAGCGCTGCCATCGGCCGCTGGTGCCGATCGGCGAGCGCGCGGACGACGGCGAGCTGTGTCCGTTCCTGTCGCGCTGCGCGATGCGGGTGGACGGCCTCTGCAACCGGACGCCGCCGGTGCTGCGCAAGCTCGACAACGGCGCGCAGGTGCTGTGCCATCGCAACGAGGAAGACCTGGCGCGCTTCCAGGCCGAGCCGACGCAGGCGGGTGCCGCGCCCGGGCAGCCCGTGCAGCTGTAATGCGCGGCACGCCGCCGTTCGGCGCGCGCGACGTGGCGGCCGGTGCACCGCATAGTCTGCTGCGGCGGTTGCCCAAAACGGCGATTTGCGCGCGTGCCGTGCGCGAATACGCGGCAACTGCGGTTTTTGATGGTGATTAAATGATTTCCCGTGAACGGCAGCCGATCGTCGTCGCCAACAAGCTCGAGAAGGACCCGATGAAATTCGAATCGTACTGGCTGGATACCCGCCCCGCATTTCGCGCGGGCTGCGAGGGCCCCGTCGAAGGGCGCGCCGACGTGGTCGTGATCGGCGGCGGCTTTACCGGCTTGTCGGCGGCGCTCGCGCTGGCGCAGCGCGGCGTATCGGTGGTCGTGCTCGAGGCCGCGCAGGTCGCGGGCGAAGCGTCCGGCCGCAACGGCGGCCAGTGCAACACGGGCGTCGCGCAGGATTACGCGTCATTGGCCGCGCGCATGGGCGCGGAGCCGGCGAAGCAGTTCTATCGCGCATACGAAAGCGCGGTGAAGAGCGTCGAGACGATCGTCACCGAACACGCGATCGACTGCGATTTCCGGCGCGCGGGCAAGCTGAAGCTCGCCGCGAAGCCGCAGCATTTCGCAGGGCTGGCGAAGACGTTCGACGCGTTGCGGCGCGACGTCGATCCGGATATCGAACTGATCGAACCCACGCGGATTCGCGATGAAGTCGCGTCCGACGGCTTCTACGGCGGACTCTTGCAGCGCAACGGTGCGCAGATGCACATGGGCAAGTTCGGTGTCGGGCTTGCGCACGCGGCGGTGCGCGCGGGTGCACGCGTCTACGAGCATGCGGCCGTCACGCAACTGGACCGGCTCGATGGCGAGCGGCACGCGATTACCTGCACGCGCGGCAGGATCGTCGCCGATCGCGTGCTCGTCGCGACCGGCGCATCGCAGCACGGCCCGTTCGGATGGTTCCGGCGGCGCATCGCGCCGGTCGGCAGCTTCATCGTCGTGACCGAGCCGCTCGCCGACGCGCAGTTGAACCGGCTGTTCCCGCATCGCCGTGCGTACGTGACGTCGCGCCAGATCGGCAACTACTTCCGCGTGACGCCCGACAACCGGCTGCTGTTCGGCGGCCGCGCCCGCTTCGCGATGTCGAGCCCGCGCTCCGACGCGAAAAGCGGCGACATCCTGCGCGCCGGCATGGCCGGTTACTTCCCGGAACTGGCCGACGTCCGGCTCGACTACTGCTGGGGCGGGCTGGTGGACATCACCGCCGACCGGCTGCCGCGCGCGGGCCAGCACGACGGGCTCTATTACTCGATGGGCTACAGCGGCCACGGCGTGCAGATGTCGGTGCACATGGGCCGCGTCATGGCCGACGTGCTGTATGGCGCGACGGCCTCGAATCCGTGGCGCGAGCTCGACTGGCCGGCGATGCCCGGGCATTTCGGGCACGCGTGGTTCCTGCCGTTCGTCGGCGCGTATTACCGGGTGCAGGATTTCCTGCACTGAAGCGGGCGCCGGGGAGAATTCAACATGACAGCGCGTTTCGTTTGCCCGTCAGCGGGCGTCGCCTTGCCGGGCGTGACACCGCAGGCGGCGACATGAGGACTGCCAGCATGCTCGACCTGATTCACGATTCGGTCGAAGACACGACGCCATGCACACCGCGCGTCGCGCGGCCCGTCTCGCCGGCGATCGGCGACGTGCTGCGCACGATCGACGCGTCGTTCGCGCAGCCGCTGAATCTCGACACGCTCGCGGCGGTGGCCGGGTTGAGCGTATCGCGTTTCACCGCGCGCTTTCGCAGCGAAACCGGGTTGTCCCCGCACCGGTATCTGTGCCTCGTCCGGGTGCGGCGGGCGCAGGACCTGTTGCGCGCCGGAGTTGCGCCGTCGGTCGTCGCGACCGACGTCGGTTTCTTCGACCAGAGCCATCTGTGCCGGCATTTTCGGCGGGTGCTCGGGATCACGCCGCGCGATTGCGTGGTCGCGCGACCGGGCGGTGCATCGGCGCGAACGACGTCGGCGCGCGCGCACACCGAACGCCGCGCGGGCGCAAGCGCGGGCGGCGTGCACACCTGACGGGATTCCGGCGGGTTCGCCGGCGAACGGAGATTTCCAATATTGCGCGACGGTTTCCGATCCGGCCGCCGCGCACTGCAGAGGAGCAGAAATGACCGCAGCTTTCGTGTTGCATCGTGCCGACGGCGCGCCTTGTTCCACCTCGTTCCGCAAGCAGGCGTTCGGCGACGGCGATCCTTTTGCGCGACATCGGGAGATCGCCTGGGAAGGCCCCGACTCGATGGCCGCGGGACGTATCGCCTTCGTCGGCGAACTCGACGTGGCGCGCTTTCCGCACATCGAAACGATCGCGGTCATCGAAGGCGAGCTGACGCTCGAAGCGGCCGGGGCCGCTCCGCTGGTGCTCGGGCCGGGGGAAGGGGCAGTCATCGGTGCCGGCACGGCGCTTCGCATCAACGCGGAATCGCGCGTGTTGTTGATGTTCTGCGCAGCCGCGTGCACGACGCCGACGAAACACGGCCTGTTTCCGCTGCGGGCCGACGCCGACTTCAAGCCTTCCGCATCGCTGCCGCCCGAGGTGCTGCTCGGCCCCGCACCGCAATGCCGCAGCGACAACGTGTTCCTCGACGACGGCGCCGGGTATTGCGCCGGTACGTGGGATTCGACGCCCTATCACCGGATCGTTCGCCCGCATCGCGTCAACGAGTTCATGCTCCTGCTGGCCGGCAGCGTGCGATTCGCCGCCCCCGACGGCAGCGTGCTGTCGCTCGGCACCGGTGATGCGCTGTTCGTGCCGCGCGGCGCATCGATCGGGTGGGAAAGCAGCGAACGCGTCGCGAAGTTTTACGTCGTGCAGAACGTACGTGCCTCAACCGAACGAGACTGACCATGTCCCCACCGCTGCGCCTTATAGAAACCTCGCCCACGCCGCCGGCATCGGCCGACGTCGTCGTGGTCGGCGGCGGCATCATCGGCGTCTTTACCGCCTATTACCTGGCCCGGCGCGGGGTATCGGTCGCGCTCGTCGAGAAGGGGCGAATCGGCGCCGAGCAGTCGAGCCGCAACTGGGGCTGGTGCCGGCAGCAGAACCGCGACGAACGCGAATTGCCGATGGCGAGCAAGAGCATCGATCTGTGGGAACGATTCGCCGCCGAATCCGGCGAAGACACCGGCTTTCATCGCTGCGGGCTGTTGTATCTGAGTAACGACGAGGCCGAGCTGTCGCGCTGGGCCAACTGGGGCGAGTTCGCGAAGACCGCGGGCGTGACGACGTACATGCTCGACCGCAAGCAGGCCACCGAGCGCGGACACGCGACCGGGCGGACGTGGAAAGGCGGCGTCTTTTCGCCGACCGACGGCACGGCCGACCCGGAGAAGGCCGCACCGGCCGTCGCCGCCGCACTGATGAAGCTCGGCGGCAGTGTCCACCAGCACTGCGCGGCGCGCGGCATCGAACTCGAGGGCGGGCGTGTCGGCGGCGTCGTCACGGAGGCCGGCGTCATCAAGACCAGGACGGTCGTGCTTGCCGGCGGCGCATGGGCGTCGTCGTTCTGCCGCCAGCTCGGCATCCGCTTTCCGCAGGCGTCGATCCGTCAGTCGATCCTGAGCGTGTCGCCTGTCGAGCATCCGCTGCCGGATGCGATGTATACGTCCGGCGTGTCCGTGACGCGCCGCAGTGACGGACGCTACGCGCTGGCGATCAGCGGTCGCGCGCGCGTGGACGTGACGCCGCAGTTCCTGCGATTCGCGCCGCAGTTCTTGCCGATGTTCGCGAAGCGCTGGCGCAATCTTCTGCCGGGCTGGCTCGAAGGCGTGCGCGGCGGGCATGAAACGCTGAAGCGCTGGCGGCTCGATGAACCGACGCCGATGGAGGTGGTACGCATTCTGGATCCGAAACCGGACATGCCGACGGTCAACGAGACCCACCGCCGCGCCGCCGAACTGTTTCCCGAACTTCGCGACGCGAAGATCACGCACGCATGGGCCGGCTTCGTCGACAGCACGCCGGACGGCGTGCCGGGCATCGGCGAAGTGCCGGGTGTGCCGGGGCTGATCCTTGCCGCGGGCTTTTCCGGTCACGGCTTCGGCATCGGGCCGGGCGCCGGGCATCTGATCGCGGATCTCGCGACCGGTGCGCAACCGCTGGTCGACCCGGTGCCGTATCGGCCGGAACGGTTCAGCGATTCCGCGTGGGGCAAGGTCGCGGATTTCTAGTACGCGGGGCGACGGCGGCCACGGCGCGAACCGTGCTCATGCCGGTGGCGCGAATCGTCGACGGACGGTCGACGGACGCGCCGCTCTCAACCCGTCGACAAGCTTCGATCGGCCCGTTTTATCCGACCGCTTCGGCAGACCGTCGTTCGTGCCGTTCGCGGGCGTGCAGCACCGCCTCAAGGACATCCTGCAATGAATTCATCCGTCATTTCCCCCGTTCGTCACCTGATGCAAGCCGGCAGGCTGGATCGTTTCTTCATCGACGGCGACTGGGTCCTGCCCGACGGCGGCGACCGGTTCGCGGTCGTGTGCCCGTCCACCGAGGACACGGTGTGCGACATCCCGCTCGGCAGCGCACGTGACGCCGACCGGGCCGTCACCGCCGCGCGCCGTGCGTTCGAACGGTGGTCGGCCACTTCGCCGCAGGCGCGCGCCGCGCTGCTCGATCGCGTCCACACGTTGATGCTGGAGCGGGCGGAACTGTTCGCCACGGCGCTGGCCACCGAGATGGGTGCGCCGATCGCCTATGCGCGCGCCGCGCACGTGCCGCTCGCGGCCGAGCATATCCGGGTCGCGCGCGACAATCTCGCGCGCTATCCGTTCGTTTCCCGACGCGGGACGACCGCGATCGTACGCGAGCCGATCGGCGTGTGCGCGCTGATCACGCCGTGGAACTGGCCGATCTACCAGATCACCGCGAAGGTCGGCCCGGCGCTCGCGGCCGGTTGTACGGTCGTCCTGAAACCCAGCGAGCTGTCGCCGCTCAGCGCATTGCTGTTTGCGGAAGTGATCGCCGATGCGGGGGTGCCGGCAGGCGTATTCAACCTGGTGAGCGGCAATGGTGCGGAGGTCGGCTCCGCGCTTTCGTCGCATCCGGAGGTCGACATGGTGTCGATCACCGGATCGACCCGCGCGGGCGTGCTGGTCGCGCAGGCAGCCGCGCCGACCGTCAAGCGCGTCGCGCAGGAGCTCGGCGGCAAATCGCCGAACATCGTGTTGCCGGATGCGGACTTGCAGCAGGCGATCGCACCCGGCGTGGCCGCCGCGTTCAGGAACATGGGCCAGTCGTGCAGCGCGCCGACCCGCATGATCGTGCCGCGCGCCGCGCTCGGCGCGGTCGAGGCGCTGGCCGTCGCGGCAGTGGAGCGGCTGGTGGTCGGCGATCCGTTCGCCGAGGCGACGACGCATGGGCCGCTTGCCAATCGCGCGCAGTTCGGGCGGGTCGCGCAGATGATCGACGCAGGCATCGACGAACGGGCGAAGCTCGTCGCCGGCGGCCCGGGGCGGCCGGCGGGATTCGATCGGGGCTTCTACGCGCGGCCGACCATTTTTTCCGACGTGCGCACCGACATGACGATCGCGCAACAGGAGATTTTTGGTCCGGTCCTCGCGATCCTTCCCTACGACACCGTGGAAGAGGCGATCGCCATCGCGAACGACACGGTGTACGGGCTCGGCGCGCATGTGCAGGGCAGCGACCACGAGAGCGTACGCGCGGTGGCCGCCCGCATCCGGGCAGGGCAGGTGCACTTGAACTATCCGGCATGGGATCCGCAGGCGCCGTTCGGCGGCTACAAGCAGTCGGGCAACGGCCGCGAGTACGGGATCGAAGGGATGGAGGACTACATGGAAATCAAGTCGATCATCGGCTTTTACGACTGACGCAGCCGCTGCGTGCGAACGCGGCGGCAGCACGGACTGGAAGCCGCTTACTTTCGGAAGGTGCCGAAATTGGAAAAACCTGTCATTCCCGATACGTCGCTGCAAGCGCATCACGCGCATTGGGCAAGGCTGCGGCGCGATCTGCATGCGCATCCCGAGCTGCGATTCGAAGAACACCGGACCGCCGACGTCGTTGCCCGCGAGCTCGACGCGCTCGGTTATGCGGTATCGCGTGGGCTGGGCGGCACGGGCGTCGTCGCGAGCCTGCCCGGTGCGGACCCGGCGCGCGGCATCGTGCTGCGCGCGGATCTGGATGCACTGCCGATCCAGGAAGCCAACGACTTCGCGCACGCATCGTGCACGCACGGGATCATGCACGCATGCGGGCATGACGGCCATACCGTCATGTTGCTCGGCGCCGCGCGCATCCTGAAGGAACTGCCGCCATTGCCGGGTGCCGTTCATTTCGTGTTTCAGCCGGGAGAAGAGGGCGGCGCGGGCGCGCGCAAGATGATCGACGACGGGCTGTTCGAGCAATACCCGACCGAAGCGGTGTTCGGCATGCACAACTGGCCCGGCTTGCCTGCCGGGCATTTCGGATTGCGTACCGGCCCGATCATGGCCGCGGGCTCGCGCTTCAGGATCAAGGTGACCGGCAAGGGCGCGCACGCGGCGCAGCCGCATCTGGGCATCGATCCCGTTCCGCTCGCGTGTTCGATGGTGCTGCAGTGTCAGACCATCGCCGCGCGGCACAAGGATCCCGTGGACCCTGCGGTCATTTCCGTCTGCATGATCCACGCGGGCACGACGGACAACGTCATTCCGGACAGCGTCGAGCTGCGCGGGACGATCCGCACGCTGTCGTCCGCGTTGCAGCAGAAACTGCAGACAGACGTGCAGCTCACGTGCGAGGGGCTGGCGCGTGCGTATGGCGCGCAGGTCGACGTCGAGTTTTTCCAGTACTACCCGGCAACGGTCAACACGCCGGCCGAGACGGCGCTGTGCGAAGCGGTGATCGGCGACACGTTCGGTGGCGAACGCCTGTACCGCGACGTGCCGCCGAACATGACGTCGGAGGATTTCGGCTTCATGCTGGAGGAGCGGCCCGGCGCTTACGTGCTGATCGGCAATGCGCCGGAGGGCGCGGCGGCACCGTCGCTGCATCACCCGAAATACGATTTCAACGACGAAATCATCCCGGCCGGTGTCCGGTATTGGGTCGCGCTGGCGCAGCATTACTACAGGCGATCGTCGTGAACCTGTGCCTGATATCGGGGCGCGGCATCGTGCTGCGCTAGATATGGGACGTGCGCACGCTACTCGACAGCGTGCGCACTCGTGCAGGTGTTGCCCGGCGTCGCGCAGCCCGCGAACGTGCGGGCGGTGTATCCGACTCGGCTGGCTGCGTCGGCGAAGGTGCAGGCGTGCGTCGACTTTCCGGCGGACGTATTCGGCCGCATGGCCTGGCCGGCCGTGTTCGGTGTCGACCTCCACCGTGTCACGGCCGTCGTATCGTCAGGCCACGCTGCCGAGGCGCGTCGCCAAATGACCGCATGCGATGAAAGCCATCCTCGTAGCTGATTGACGATTGCAGGAAGATCGTCTTTTGTCATACGACAAAGGTTTCACGCTCTCCGACAAGTTCGCCTGTCCACAGGCGAATTGCGCCAGGCAGGGCCGTCTTCACGGAACCGCGCAAATTCTCAGGATCGAAACGTTCCGACATGCAGGCTGTCGAGAACACAAGATTCGTGATCCATAGCATTTTTCACCCCACCGGCTCGGCCGCAAACCAGGCGCAGAGTCGAAATGCATTTCCTCTCCCCCTGCCGGCATCGATGATCCCTGGAGCCGGTACCACCGTGCATCGCCGCCCCGCGTTTCTTTGGCGTTACGTTTTTTTTGCGTTGCGATGTCATCCTCCTTCGTCTGTTGCCGGCCCGCTTCGGTGGAACGGTGCCTGGCATCGTTAATGCATGTGTGGTCGGTGTGATGAGCAAACGAGGGCCGCAACTGCACGCTCGACACACGCATCGGGTGTCTGCCGTTTGCGGGTGCAGTCGCGGTCATCACAGGGCGACGTGACCGACGCCGGTGGCGGTCACGTCGTCACGCGAGTGACGATGCGTGGCGCAATTCGTATGAGGTTGTTTCAGGCATCGACGTCCCCCAGGGTTCGCGGTCGCCAGACACTCAATGCTCAGGCCAGGCGTTGTTCCGATGACATACCTCCGGTTTTCACGCAGAGACCAGTGAAAGGAGTTCTCCAATGAAATCCCCACTCAAGCTTGCCGTGGCATGTGCAGCGATCTTGTTCGCGACGGCATTGATGAGCCCCGTTTGCAACGCGGGAGCGTCCGGTGCTTCCGCCTCACACAAACGCGTCGAGCCGCCACCGCGCGCGGCCGTCGCGACGGAGATCGTGCCAGGCGTGGCGGAAGACGAGAAACGGAATGCCGAGCGCGAGCATGGCAGGGGACCGACCTTCAACGAAGGCAAACATCGTCGGGCCAACGGCGACTTTCAGCGCGACTAAGCACGAAGGAGATCACAATGAAGAAGCTCATCCTCGCATGGGTGCTGGTGCTCGGATTCGCATTCGGCCAGATGCCGTCCACCGTGCTCGCCCAGACCACCACGGCGAACGTCCTCGTGCTCTATGACGCCCCACCGAACGACCCGTACACGAAACTCGGCATGGCTTACGCGATCATGCTGCGCAATCTGCTTGGCCATTTCAACACCAATGTCACGCTTGCGCCCGTCGACAGCTATACGGCCGGAACCGTCGAAAAGTACCAGGCGACTTTCTACCTGGGGAACTATTACAACAACACCCTTCCTGCCGCATTTCTGTCGGACGTCGTCAAGACGTCGAAGACGGTGGTCTGGTTCAAGGACAACCTGTGGGAAGTCGCGTGGGATCCGTCGTACAACTTCACGGCCCGCTACGGATTCACCTTTAGCGGGATAAGCGGGCTGGCCTACGCGCCGACCAGCAGCAACCCGAACCCGGACTTCTTTGACACGGTGCTCTACAAGAACATGAGCATGGTCAAATACTATGCGTTCAACGCGAGCACCGGCGTCGTCAGCGCGGATCCGGACATCGGCATCACCGCGGTGTCCGACGCGACGAAGGCCAGTGTACTCGTCACCATCAAGGACAGTCAGACCGGTGCGCAGGCGCCTTATGTCATGCGCGCGGGCAATTTCTGGTACTTCGCCGACATGCCGTTCTCATACATCGGGCCGCGCGACCGGTACCTGGTGATCTGCGATCTGCTGCATGACATTCTCGGGACCAACCAGCCGGTGCTGCATCGCGCGATGGTGCGTCTGGAAGACGTCAACGCGTTCACGACCTCGTCGTCGATGAAGACGCTGACCGACTACATGTATTCCAAGAAAATTCCGTTTTCGATTGCGACCATCCCGCTGTACCAGGATCCGCTCGGCGCCTATAACGGCGGCGTGCCGCTGACCGTACACCTCGCGCAGGCGAGCAGTCTGAAGCAGGCGCTCAATTACGCGCTGATCCGGGGCGGCAGTATCGTGATGCACGGTTACACGCATCAATACAATTCGACGCCGAATATCGACAACGCGGTCAGCGGCAATGACTACGAGTTCTGGCTGGCGACGCAGAACCGTCCGGTGGACGAAGATTCGACACAGTGGGCGTCGAACCGTCTGAAAGCGGGCCTGCTGGAACTGTCGACGAACGGCTATGTTCCCTTTGCGTGGGAAGCGCCGCACTACCAGTCGTCGCCCCTTTCGATCAAGGCCGTTCCGCCGCTGTTCAAGACGACGTACCAGCGGGTCGTCTACTACACGTCGGATCAGCCGAACCTGAATTCGACCGCGCCGAATCACGATTTTTCGGTCGGGCAATTCTTCCCGTACATCATCAATACCGACTATTACGGGCAACGGGTGCTGCCCGAGAACCTCGGGAACATCGAATACAACATCTGCGGTATCGATCCGTTCTCGTGTCTGTCCTATACGTGGCAGGATCTCTACACGAATGCGCAATACGCGCTGACGGTTCGGGATGGTTTCGCGTCATTCTTCTTCCATCCGTTCTGGCTCGAGCCCGATCTCGGCACGCCCGGGTTCCAGGATTTCCAGAGCCTGGTGAACGGGATCACCGGTCTCGGCTTTCAATGGGTCGCCGGGAATGGCGTCAAGTAGATGATTCCGGAATCGGGAGCGAGCCGGGGAGCCGGGCTCGACTCCCTCGCCGGGTTCGATGGCGCCACGTTTCGCATCGCCTGATGGGGAGTGAGATAAATCCAAGGGGATCGGGCCGGAAAATCTGCTCGCGGCCGCACACGTTTTTCTATTGCGCCCCGCCGTTCTGGCAGACCGAGGGCTACGGCGTTGCATTTCCGTTCGAGGAGTACGAGCAGATGGCGGCCACCATGCGGACCCGCGCCGGCAAGATCATGGTCAGCATCAACGACCATCCGGATATCCGGCGGGTGTTCGAGGGGTTCGAGATGGAGAAGGCCAGCCTCAACTACACGGTAGGCAAGAGCGGCCGCGATGCCGCGCGCGGCGAACTGATCGTGTACAGCTGGGATCGGGCGGCCGCGCCGGCCGGGCTGTTCCAGAGGCAATGCGGTAAAGTATCGCCTTCGCAGGGGGCCACGCTGAGAGAGCAGCGCCCTTGCTGGACCAGGAGAAAAATTGAATAGCCGAAAACCGCTACACCTACGGCACCTGGCACAATCTGCGGCCCGTCGACGTCTTTGCCCTGGTGGCGCTCGACGAGACACGCAAGCAACTCGGCCTGGACGATCTGGCCGCCGCGTCGGCAATGTTGCTCGGTGAGGGCGACGTTCCTGTTCCGGGCAAGTTCGCTGGTGCTACGCCGGGGACTTCCGTCGCCTCGCTTGCCGCCCGGAAACTGTTTCCCCAAATACTGCCGTTTCGCCTGCCGATGATCACGGGCGTCGGGTTGTCCGGTATTCGAATCTCCTTCACCCGCCGCCTCGGCGCGTGGGTCGGCCGGACGATTCCGGTCGTAGGCGAGGTGTTCCTGGCTCGCGATGCGTTCCTGATCATGCGCAATACCGTGACGACCTACAACCGACTCGTGAAGCCCGAGGATCGGGTGCTCTGAGCCATGAAAGACGATACCTGGGAACGTTTTGAAGCCTTCACCCGTAAGGAACTCGGCCGGCCATTGTTCGGTGGCCAGTTGAACCTTCAGCCGGAATCGCGGCTTGAGGAGGATCTCGGCGTGACCGGCCTGGATGGGGTTGAGTTCATCGACAAGTGGGCCGAGACGTTCGGCGTCGACGCCCAAGGGTTCCCGTACCGGCGCTATTTCGGCCCGGAAGGCCAGGAACTGCTGTCGTCGCTCATTGGGTTGTTCGTGAAGCGGCTGCGGCCGCCGAAGCGCCACCCGCTGACGCTCGGCATGCTGGCGGAGGCAACGCGACGTGGGAAGTGGGATACGGACGCGATCGAGGCTGCTGCAGGGGAGTGATCGTATTTGATAGGACCGGTCGGCATAGCCGACCGGTCTTTTTCATTGGCGGAAATATAGTTGAGCCACGTGAAATTTTTCCACCCACCCATTTATCGCGCGTCAGCCGGTGCATTTATCGCGCGCGGCTTCATTCGTCGGAACGAGCGGGACGCGGCGCGCGGTCGTTTCGCATGGACGTCGCCGCCGGTCGGAGGCGACGTCGCACGGATCGATCGCTGTGCCGGTTACGCCGCCGACAGCACGATCGACACCCCCGTCGCCGTATAGACCGGCGTCGCCTTGAAGCCGTCGACGGTCACCGTCGCGAATTTCGCGGCGCCCGCTGCCGCGTCGATCAGCGCGATGGTGTCGCCGGCCTTCGGCGCATAACCGTTCACGAACTTCACGTGCAGCGTGCCGCCCGCGACGGTGAACGCGCCGCCCACGCGCAGGCGGCCGCCGCCGTTGCCGTCGATGTCGAGTTCGAGCGTCGTGTTGTCGAGCTGCGTATAGCGCGTCGCGATCGTGACGGGCGCACCCGCCGCGATCCGGATGCCGCCGCCGGCGCCGACATACACGTCGCCGTTGCCGAACGCCGTCGCGGACGCCGCGGCGAGCGTGCCGCCGCTGACCTGCGTGCCGCCCGTATAGCTGTTGTTGCCCGCCAGCGTCAGCGCGCCGCTGCCTTGCAGCGTCAGCGCGCCGCTGCCTTGCAGCGTCAGCTTGCCGGTGCCCGTGATGTCGTTGCGCCACAGGTCGGCGGCGTTGAGGCCGCCCTTCGACGCATCCATCGCGACGATCACGTTGCCGTTGAATGCGCCGTAACCGTCGGCGGCGGCGAACAGGTTCAGCCGGCCCCAGCCTTCCGCATCGTCCATCACCGGGTAGCCGGACGGCAGCTCGGTGGTCTTCAGCACGACGCGCCGCTGATCCGCGCCCAGGTACGGGAAACGCGTCTGCAGCAGGATCTCCGCCCCCTTCGGCACGACCGGCGGCGCGCCGGTCGCGTCGAGCGCGCCGAAGCCGTAGGTCATGCGGCGCGCGAAGGCCGCCTTGTTCGTCGCGTAATCGGCGAAGCGGTCGGTCGCCGTCGTGCCCGAGTGCGCGAATGCCGCGAACGTCGAACCGGTCGTGCCGGTGAGCTGCTGCAGCGTCTGGTGCGCCTGCCCGTAGGCGGCCTGAGCGTCGTTCGCGTACGCCGCGAGATTGGCCGCGCTGATCGCCAGCGCGAGCATGCGCCCGCCGATCACGTCGAGCGGCGAGTGCATGCCGGCGAGGATGCGGTTCTCGCCGAGTTCGAGGCCGCGGCTGACCATTTCCTGGTAGCGCTCCGGCACGAGCCACGCCATCGTCACGGCGTCGCGCATCGCTTCCGCCTGGTGGCCGCTGATGAACCCGCCGTCGGTCGCGGGCGTCGTGCTTTCCGCCGGCACGAGCGTGGGGGCGACGACGACGCTCGTGCTCCAGCGGTACGGCCGCGCATACTTGTAGAAGCGTTTCGCGGGTTCGGTCGACGCGTTGTTGCCCATCTCGTTGAGCAGGTCGACGACTTTCCCGAAGCTCGCGTTCGCGCTGCCGCCCACGCCCACGTTGTTGCCCGTGTCGTTGTACAGGACGGTCGTCGCGTCGGCCGGCACGCTGGTGATGCTGGTCGCCTGCTGCGCGGCGGTGCGCCATGCGGAGGTGAGCGGCCCCATGCCGTCGGTCACGCTGTAGCCCTTGCCGCGCCGGTCGTCGTAGTACGCGGCGTCGGCTTGCTGCGGCGTGCGTGCGGTCGTCGCGTTGACCACGTATTGCACGTTCGCCCGCAGCACCGCATCGTTCAGGATCGTGCCGCACGGCGTGCCGCTGCCGGGCAGCCCCGTGCAGGTCGACGGCGAAATGGCCGGAAACGCGCCGTTGGCCGGCGCGCTCACGCCCGCATCGACGAGCATCGTCGACGGCTGCCACAGGTCGAGGAAGCGGCTGACCACGCGCACCGCGGCGTTCGTCGACAGCGTGGCGTAGCGCGCGTCGCCGCGCTGGTTGGTCGCGACGTTGTCGACGAAGGCGGGCACGCCCGGAACCGGCGCGCTGTCGACGAAACCGGGATCGGCCGGCGGCGCTGGCATGGCCGCGCTGGTCGGGGTGGTCGAGGCGACATCGTCGCCGCCGCCGCACGCGGCGAGAACGATCGCGCTCGACAGCGCGGCGACATGCAGCGGGAAACGGCTTCGTGACGCAAACATGCAAGACTCCATCCTGATGGTCAAAGATGGCGAATTGTGGTGACGATTCGTTACGCGGCCGTTAAGGATTTGTTGCGTGTCGTGCTCCGTGCGCGAAAATTCCCACTATCTGGTTAATTCCAGATACTGAACATCTCGGATGCCATTTTTACGCACCCGAGACGGATATGTAGCGGCGTGCCGCTACGCGCCGGCCATACGCGTGGATGGAAAGTCCGGCGGCCTCGATATCGAACAACGATCCCTGTTGCCACAACGACCCATGACGGAACAGTGGCCCGGGGCAATCGTTGGTGTGCAACCCGCGGCCCGGAGCCGCGACTCGACCCGTGGCCGTCATGCCGAGCGCGCGATCGGCTCCGTTTCCGCGCAACACACCCGGTTTCGGCCTTCGCGCTTCGCGCGGTAAAGCGCCATGTCCGCCTGATGCGACAGCGCGTGCACGGAGGCGGGGCGTGCGCGATGGCCGGTCGCGCAGCCGATGCTGACGGTGAAGGGCGGAACGGGTTCCGCGAACCCGTCGAGCCGGTTGCGTTCAACCTCGCGGCGAATCGCCTCCGCGACCTTCGCGGCGCCGCGTTCGTCGGTGTCGGGCAGCACCGCGACGAACTCTTCGCCGCCGTAACGCGCGGCGAGGTCGCCGCGCCGCTGCGTATGGGCACGGATGCATGCGGCGAGGAACCGGAGCGCCGTGTCGCCGCGTGCATGCCCGTATCGGTCGTTGTACTGCTTGAAGTGGTCGGCATCGATGAACAGCACCGACAGGCTGCCGTCGTGGCCGCGCTGGAGCCGTTCCCATTCGTCGGCCAGCGCGACGTCGAGCGCGCGGCGGTTGTGCAGGCCGGTCAGCGGATCGGTGCGCGTGAGATCGGTGAGCAGCGTCTGCTTGCGAAGGTTGTCCCGCAACGCGAACGCGAGCAGCCAGACGACCGCGCAGAAGAGCGCGCAGAGGAGCGACGCCGACACGCCGACCGACCACGACATCCGGATGAAACCGGCCAGCACGTCGGCTTCGGCCGGCGCGACGACGGCGATCAGCGGTGTGCCGGGCACCCGCTGGAACGTATAGAGCCGCAGCGTTCCGTCGATGCGCGAATGCGCCGCGTAGAAGCCCGAATCCTGGTTCAGCATGCGATCGAAGGCTTTCGAGCGGCGCAGGCGAACCATCTGGTGATCGTTCAGCGACGGGTTGCGGGCGAGGATGGTGCCGTCCGCGCGCACGATCGCGCTGATGCCGTGCGGCCCGACGTCCAGCCGCGACAGCAGCTGGTCGAAATAGGCGAGGTCGATCGCGACCACCGCGATGCCGTTGAACGTGTGGTCCGGTCGTTCGATGCGTCGGGAGAGCGCGATCGATTCCGTGCCGCCGCGCGAGCGCGCGCGATACGCCTCCGACACGTAAAGGCCGACGTTCGGCGAGTCGCGATGGACCTTGAAATAGTCGCGATCGCCGAAGTTCCAGTGGTGGGACGGGCCGCAGCACGCGTCGATCAGCCGGCCGTCGCGGTCCGTCACGCCCATTCCCGTCACGTATTGCGCGGCCGCGCGCTGGAACAGCAGGTCGTGCCGCAGCCCGGCGTCCATGCGTCGCACCTCCGGCTTGCCGAGATCGGCGGAGAGCGCGATCAGCGCGTTGTTGGACGTTTCGACGGTCCGCGCGATCTCGCTGACCAGCACGGCGGCGACGTTGCGCGAGGTTTCGTGCGCGTGCTCGACGACTTCGCTTCTCGTGGCCCAGAGCGTGGCCGCGCTGATGCCGATCGCCGCGAGCGACATCAGGGTGCCCAGCGCGCCGACGACAAGATGGTTTCGTCCCGCCCAGTCGGCGATTTTCTCGATGGAGGTGGATGCGGACATGCTGGCGCTCGCAGGGGGAGGCCCGGCGCGATGAACCGGGCTGCGCTGAAACCCGGGTTAACGGCAGGTCGTCGAAGAAATCGAGGCCCGGATGCAATCCAAGTGGGCGCGGTGCGGCACGCAAACGTGTGCGTGCCGGGTGCTCGACGGGGCGCGTATCGGAAAGCGCGAGCGGGGGGACGGCCGGTGAAGCGATCGCGTTGCGGGCTGGACGATCGGCGCGGCGGAATCCGGAACGCGGGCCTGACGCGGTGCCGGCGATGTCCCGTCCGCGCGATCAAGCCGGCCCGGCCGCGTCCGTCTCCGCGTCATCCGTCGCCGCCGCGTGGCGTGCGCGTTTCAGCGTACCGGCCAGCTTCTCGATCGCATGCAGGTCCAGCGTATCGAGATGCTCGCGCACCTCCTGCACGAAGGCCGCGTAATCCTGTTCGTCCGCGTACTGGCCGAGCCATTCCTCGATATCGGTGAGCTGCCCGTTGCCGGCGAGCCGGATCAGCGCATCGAGTGCATCGTCGGGCGGGCAGCCCATCGCGGGCACGGTGCCGCCCGGCACGGCCTCGTCCGCCGCATGAAACCGCCGCACGAGCTCCGATGCCGGCACGAGCACGTGCCCGACGGCCGGCGCGACGATCGCGAACGAGAACGACGTGCCGATGCCGGGCTGGCTCGCGACGGCCAGCTCGCCGCCCATCGCGCCGACGATGCGCTGCGCGATGAACAGGCCGAGCCCGGTGCCGCCGTTGACGGCCTGCACCTGCTGGTACGCGCGAAAGATGTCGCGGGTGCCGCTGATGTCGATGCCGATGCCCGTATCGGCGACCTCGAACAGCAGGCGCCATGCGTCGCCTTCGCGCGACGCATGCACCGACAACGTGACCGTGCCGTCGCGCGTGAACTTCGATGCGTTGGACAGCAGGTTCAGCAGCACCTGCTGCAGCCGCATCCCGTCGATCGACATCGTGCGCGGCAGCGGGCTGGCCGGCCGGTACGCGAACCGGTTGTCCTGCTGCGCGCACAGCGCGAGTGCATAGTGGCCGATGTCGTCGAGCAGGCCGGGCAGGTCGGTCGCGTCCGGCGACACGCCGAGCGGCTGCAGCTCGGCTTTCGTGAACGCGAGCAGTTCGTCGATCAGCGTGAGCTGGTAGCGGATGCTGCGGTCGATCGAGCGGATCAGCCGCGCCTGGCCGCGCGTCGCGCCTTGCAGCAGCAGCTTCGCGTAGCCGTTGATCGTCGACAGCGGCGCGCGCAGGTCGTGGCTGACGTAGCCGAGCGTCTCGATCTTCTGCTGCATGTGCGTCGTGACCTGCTGGAGCGCGTCGTTGAGCGCGAGCGTGCGTCGTGCGACTTCGTCGCGCAGGCGATCCTGTTCGGTGAGCTGCCAGTGTTCGAGCCGCTTGCGCGCCTCGGTGCGCTGACGGCCCACGTGATGGATCCACGCGGCCAGCACCAGCAGGTGCGTGGCAAGCCCGACGATCGCGATGACGGGGTTCGGATAGATGTCGGACTTGAGCCAGGACAGCACCGGCGGCAACGCGTCGATGCCGTCGAGCACGCGGATCAGCATGTTGAAGGTGGCGAACGCGATCGCGATCAGCATCACGCGGCCGGTCGGCGTGCGGCGGACGGCGAGCCACAGCGCGAGGCTGATGTTGACGATCCCCAGCGCCGCGTTCAGCCGCAGGCAGAACCACGTGAAGGTCAGCAGGTCGCCGCAGGCGGCGCCGGCCACGCCGACGAACTCGAGCGCGAGGAATGCCATGTAGACCGCGCGCAACGGCAGCCTGGCCTGTTCGCGTCGGGCGACCGTCAGGATGAAGACGATGAAGCAGGCGATCGCGAGGTACACGAAGATGATTTCGCCGCGTGCCGACCACTCGCGCAGCGCGGGCGGCAGCGCCATCGCCGTATAACCGCGGTAGGCCGCCTCGAACAGCGTCGTGCCCAGTGCAATCCCGGCCAGTACGTAGAACACGCCGCTGCGCGAAAAGAACCCGATCAGCAGCGCGCACCACACGAGCGCGAGCAGCCCGCCGAAGAAACCGAAGTCCCACATCGTCGCGCGCCGTTCCAGCGCATCCCATGCCGCACGGGTGAATGCCACCGGCGCGAGCCGCATCTCCTTGCGCGACGTGACGCGGATCAGCACGGGGATGCTTGCGCCGGCGGGCAGCGTGATGTTGAGTGCCGGGTAGCGCGACGGCGGCCCGGCCGCATCGCCGCCGGCGTCGGCCGCCGGAAAGCGGCTGTCGAGCGTCCACCGGCCGTTCCGGCCGACATAGAAGTCGGCATGGTCGACGCGCGCATCGCGAAGCGCCAGCACCAGCGGCCGAGCGGCGCTGTCACGGTTGGTCAGCGTCGCGCTGACCCACCATGCCGACCGCGAAAAGGCGATGTTGAACGAGGGCGCGGTCGTCGTGGACGCATCGTGCGGCTGATCGGCAACGCGCGCGGCGACCTGTTCGGCGGTCATCGTCGTGCTCGTGTCCTCGAACACCGACACGGCTTCCAGTTGCGCGGGGTTCGGCGTCGCTGCCGCGCGGGCCGTCGCGCAGGTGACGGCCAGTGCGATCAGAAGCAGCAGCACCGCGCGCCATCCGGCTGCCCAAGCCGCGTCGCGACTACACATCGGGATGATGCCCGCCGGGTGTGGGCGGCGCGTTGACCGCATGGCGCTGGCGCCGCCAGTCGGACGGCGTGATGCCGAAGCGTTCGCGGAACGCCGTCGCGAAATTGCCGGGCGTGGAAAAGCCGATTTCCTCGGCGATGTCGCCGATCCCCATCGACGTCTCCGCGAGGAAATGCATCGCGGCGCGCAGGCGCGTGTCGCGCAGGTACTCGAACACGGTCAGGCCGAGCTGGTCGCGGAACACGCGCGACAGCCGTTTTTCGTGGGTGCCGACCTGCCGGGCGAGATCCTCGAGCGCCGGCGGATGGCGCAGGTCGCGCAGCAGGACCTCGGCCGCCGCGCGCACGAGGGCCGCCTCCGGGTTGTCGGGCATCTCGGGCAGGTGCGCGAACGGCTGGCTGCGCCGCGCGCGCTTCAGGTGGTTGCGGATCCGGGCCAGCACTTCGGTCGGCTCGAACGGCTTGACGATGTAGTCGATCGCGCCGGTTTCGAGCCCCGCGATGCGATCCTCGAGATCGCCCGCGGCCGTGAGGATGATGACCGGGATGGACTGCGTCGACGGCGTCGACGCCAGCAGCCGGCACGCGGCGAAGCCGTCCATGCGCGGCATGCGGACATCCATCAGGATCAGGTCGGGCGCGATCGCCTGGGCGCGGTGATACGCCTGCAGCCCGTCGAACGCGACGCTGATCCGGCACCGCGCGGCCCGCAGGATTTCGGTCAGGAGCCGCAGGTCGTTCGGGCGATCGTCGACGACAAGAATATGGGCGTCGGCGAGATCCGGCGTGGAGCGAAGCGACGCCGGGCTGGACGAGCGGGATGACATGGTGGCGGACGCGGTGGAAGGGTGGTCGGTCGGATTGAAAGCTTCGCTTTCAGCGCGATTGTTGCGAAAAATTATATGTCGACAACAGTACCGATTGTGAGGATTCCGTGCGGCCCGTGTGGGCATATTCGGCGGGGCGCCGCGCGGTTTCGACACTGGCGTTCCGCCGAATGGAATCGGAGTGGAAAAACATGCCGAAGTGCATTTTTAATATCGGTCTTTATTTCCGGATTTTATCGGTTGATGAATCGAATTGGCCCGCAGAATGAATTCGAGCGAGTTATGTCGAGAGACGATGCCTTCCAGTGTGAAGTTGATGCGCTGAATCGACGCTCGCCTGATTAATTTCTTTTTGCGGGACGGTCAAGATTTATCCGGATGAAAACCGGATTTCGAGCGGGAATGTATGAATGTAAATGCCGTCCGCTCGGGAAAAGTTTTTTTCCGCTCCAGAAAAGATGCGTTTGAACGGATGACCGCACACTAGCCCCGGCGCGGCTGGAATCGGTTCTTCGAGGGGAACGGTTTTGCAAGGATTCCTGCCGCTGCCCTATTCAGATGACGCGATATTCAATGTGACATCGAATGATGGCAATTCTCAGGATGTGGGAATGCGATGACGGACAAGAAAATTGGCACGAGGGTAATACAAATTTCATAATTTTCCGAATGAGTGCGTATACAAGATAAGCGGAAAGATTGTGAGGTTGGTCAGGGTGTGACGCATCGACCAAAAAAATCGTCAAGAAAATTCGACCGATTAAATCGATGCGGGGGCGTTCGGCAAGTCAGGCGCTATTTCCGGAAATCCGGAAAAGCGTTTGACTGCCGGCGGAGAAGGTGAGCGGCTGCGCGCGCAGCCCGGTGGTCTGATCCGTCCGGGTGCGATCGCGCAGCGCGTTCTCGAATCAGGCGGGCACGAAAAACATGAACGCGACAGGCATGGCAGGTCAACGCACCGGTTCGAGCGAACCGGGTGCGCATGCTTCATACCCGGGGACTACTCGGCGTCATCCTCCTCCTGAATGAATCGTGACGGGCCGCCCCGGGGTTCGGGTCGGCATCCGTCCATCCGGCGTCTGAACGACGCCTTCCCATGAAATTCGAGGTCGCCGCCGGCTCGGCGCGACGGCGCGCGCATGCGGATGCGCGGGGTCGCGCGTTGCCGTCTTTCGCGCGACATCGGCTTCGATGAACCGATAACCGGCGAGTGCAGCCGCGCCGCGTGCCGATGCACGCGTGCGGCGTGCAGTCGTGCGATCGCCCGCGCGATCGCGATTACCGAGCAGTGTTGTTCGATCGTTTAGTTAGCCATCCAAATTGAAGCGCGAAGCGTCGCGGCACGGACGAGGGGGCAGGCCGATGCGTCATCGCCTGCCGTCGCGTTTGCTGCCGCGTCATCCAGCACATGAGAACCGAGGGAACACAAGATGAACAAGTCGTTCAAGTCGATCTGGAACGAAGCACTGGGGGCCTGGGTTGCGGCTTCCGAGCTTGACCGTGCGCGTGGCAAGCGTGTCGCGTCGGCGAGCGGCCCGCGCGAGCATGCGGCGAACGAGGGCGCCGCGCAACGCGCGGGCCTGCTTTCGGCGCCGTCGCCGCGACGGCTGGCCGTGCTGATGGCGTCCACGTATCTTGCGTTGTTCCATGCGGGGGCGCACGCGCAATACGCGCCGGACGGCGGTTCCGCGACCGGCGGCGTGACGTCGATCTCGATCGGCGTCGGGTCGAGTGCCGCGCAGCAGAACTCGACCGCGCTGGGCAACCTGTCGACGGCAGCAGGCGTTTCCGCCACGGCGCTGGGGCCGGGCGCGCATGCGATGGCAGACGGTTCGACGGCCGTCGGCATCAACGCGCAGGCGACCGGCGTCAACAGTGCATCGCTCGGCGTGCAGGCGATCGGTTCGGGCGCATATTCGGTTGCGGTCGGTAATTCAGCGCAGGCGACGCAGACCGGCACGGTCGCGATCGGCAGTGGCGCGACCGCGAACGGCACGTCCGCCGTCGGACTCGGGAACAATGCAACGGCATCTGGTCAGTATGCGGTTGCGCTTGGACTCGGTGCGGTTTCGTCGGGCATCGGCGGCGTTGCACTCGGCTATTCGTCGCAGGCGACCAATCAGGGCGCGATTGCGCTCGGCAACCAGTCGACGAGTTCCGGCGCAGCCGGCGTGGCGGTGGGCAGCGGTGCGTTGACGTCAGGCAATTCCGCGATCTCGATGGGCGTCAACAGCGGCGCGAAGGGCGCAACATCGATCGCGATCGGCTGGGGCGGGACGGCCGGCGTACCGGGCTCGGGCACGCAGTCGCTTGGCGTGAGTTCGATCGCGCTGGGTTCGAAGACGACGGCCGGTGCCGATCAGGCAATGGCGTACGGGCTGAGCGCAAATGCGTCGGGCGTCAGTTCGATCGCGATGGGTGTGCAGTCGACCGCGACGCAGCAGTTTGCGGTCGCGCTCGGCAATCTCGCGCTCGGCAGCGGCATCTCGGCGACCGCACT